>NZ_JAYRMO010000003.1:0-116595 GCF_041912635.1 Inhella sp. | reverse complement strand
GTCTGGGTAGTGCTGCGCCGCGGCCGCGCTTTGGGCTCCGTGGGCGCCGCGCGGGCCCCTTGGGTCGCTGCCCGGTGGGCGCCGGCGCGGCGTTTTTGCACCATGGCGGCCATCGCAACCCAACCCCGATGGAGCCCCCATGTTCAAGCGCCTCGTTCTTCCCCTTCTGCTGGCCAGCACCGGCCTGGCCCAGGCCGCCAGCCTGGAACTCACCGTCACCGGCCTGAACCGCACCGAGGGCCATGTGCTCGTGGCGGTGTACGACCAGGCCGAGCTCTGGCTCAAGGGCAAGCCCTTGCGCAGCGCCCGCGCCAAGGTCGAAGGCACCGAGATCACGCTGCAGCTGGACGATCTGCCCGAGGGTGCCGTGCTGGCCCTCAGCGTGGTGCACGACCTGAACGACAACAAGCGCCTGGACATGAACGTCATCGGCATGCCCACCGAGCCCTACGGCTTCAGCAACAACGCCGCGGGCAATTTCGGCCCGCCCAGCTTCGAGGCCGCCAAGTTCGTGCTCAGCGGCAGCGCCAAGCACCAGATCAAGCTGAACTGAGGCCGGGTCATGCTGACGCGTCGCTCACTTCTGCAGGCCGCCGCGGCCCTGCCCGCGGCCGCCCTGGCGCCCGCCTGGGCCACCGGCGATGGCCTGGTCCGCACGTCCTTCGGCGGCGCCCCCGAGCTGCAGCCGCTGCGCGGCTGGCTGGATGGGCAGGACCGCCTGGCCGAGGGCCTGCGCCTGCAGGGCCGCTGGCCCGCTGAACTGCGCGGCACCCTGTACCGCAACGGTCCGGGTCTGATGGAGCGCGCCGGCCAGCGCTACCGCCATTGGTTCGATGGCGATGGCCTGGTGCAGGCCTGGCACCTGGGTGCGCAGGGCTTCAGCCACCAGGCGCGCTTCGTGCGCACGCCCAAGTTCGTGGCGGAGCAGGAGGCCGGCGAGTTCCTGCTGCCGGCCTTCGGCACCGCCGTGCCGGCCAAGCGGCCCCTGCGGCGCAGCGACGACGTCAACACCGCCAACACCAGCGTGATGCTGCAGGGCGGGCGCCTGTATGCGCTGTGGGAGGGCGGCTCAGCCACCGAGCTGGACCCGCAAACCCTGCACACCAGGGGTCCGCAGACCTGGGCGCCCGAACTGCAGGGCATGCCCTTCAGCGCCCACCCCAAACGCGAGCCCGACGGCCGCTTGTGGAACTTCGGTAGCTTCGGCGGCAAGCTGGTGATCTACGAGATCGATGCCACGGGCGGCCTGAAGCGCTGGAAGCTGCTGGACATGGCCGTGCCGGCCATGCTGCATGACTTCGCTATCACCGAGCGCTACCTGGTCTTCCTGCTGCCGCCGCTGAGTCTGGACCTCGCCGCCGTCAGGGCCGGCCGCTCCATGGTGGGTGCCATGCGTTGGCAGGCCGAGCAAGGCAACCGGGTGCTGGTGATCGACAAGGCGGACCTGAGCGTGCGTGCCCAGCTGCAGATGCCGGCCGAGCTGGTCTTTCACTTCGGCAATGCCTGGGACGATGGTCAGGGCGTGATCCGGCTGGACTACGTGCATGCCGACATCGACGAGTTCCTGGACGGCCGCTTCAACACCATGCTCCAGGGCCAGCGCCCCGAGGCCTTTGGCGAGAGCGGTCCGCGCCTGCTGCGCATCGACCTGCCGCGCCAGCGCCTGGATTTGGTCAAGCGCGAGGAGACCACCGAGTTCCCGCAGGTGGACCCGCGCGTGGTGGCGCGCCGCTACCGCTACGTCTATGCGCCCGCGCGGCATGGTCTGGCGCCCGGCTGGGGCTTCAACGCCGTGCAGCGGCTGGACCTGGAGCGCGGCGCCGTGGAGCGCTTTGTGTTCCCGCGCGAGGTGGTGATCGAGGAGCAGCTGCTGGTGCCCAAGCCCGGCAGCCGCCGCGAGGGCCAGGGTTGGCTGCTGGGCACGGGCTTTGACGTGGCGCGCCAGCGCAGCTTCTGCACGGTGTTCGATGCCGAGGCGCTCAGCGCTGGCCCACTCGCCACCGTGTGGCTGCCCTATTGGGCGCCTCTGGGTTTCCACGGGGCCTTCGTGCCCAGCTGAGCCGGGCAGGGGCCGGGCCACAATCCCGGCCCATGGACCAAAACGCACTCAAGCGCCAGGTGGCTCAGGCCGCGCTGGCATATGTGGAACCCGGCTCCGTGCTGGGCGTGGGCACCGGCTCGACGGTGGATCTGTTCATCGAGGCCCTGGCTGCCAGCGGCATCCGCTTGGCCGGCGCGGTCTCCAGCTCGGAGCGCTCCACCAAGGCCCTGGCCGCGGCCGGCATCACCGTGCTGGAAGCCGGCCTGGTCGAGTCGCTCGCCACCTACATCGACGGGGCCGACGAAATCGACCCGCGCGGGAACATGATCAAGGGCGGCGGAGCCGCGCTGACGCGCGAGAAGATCGTCGCCGACTTGGCCGGGCGCTTCGTCTGCATCGCCGACGCCAGCAAGTGCGTGGATGTGCTGGGCGCCTTCCCGCTCCCGGTGGAAATCATCCCGATGGCCGCGCCCCGGCTGATCCGCCGCTTTGCCGCCCTGGGCGGCCAGGCTGCCTTGCGCGCCGGCTGCGTGACCGACAACGGCCAGCACATCCTGGACGTGCGCGGGCTGAAGATCAGCGACCCGCTGGCCATGGAGGCCGAGGTCAGCCAGTGGCCGGGCGTCGTTACCGTGGGCATCTTTGCGCGCCACCGCGCCAAGGTGGCGCTGATCGGTGCGCCCGAGGGCGTGCGCACCTTGAACTTCGACTGACCTCCAGGAGACCGCCGCGATGCTCCCGCTCTTCCCATCCCCCTGGCTGAGCGAGGAGCACCAGCTCCTGGCCGACGCCGCCGCGCGCTTCTTCGCCGAGCGCTGGGTGCCCCACCAGGCCGAGTGGCGCGCCGCCGGCCTGATGCCGCGCAGCGCCTGGCGTGACGCCGGTGCACAGGGCTTTCTGTGTGCCGGCATGCCCGAGGAATACGGTGGCGGCGGCGGTGACATCGGCCACGAGGCCGTGCTGGCGCTGGAGCAGGCGCGGGCCAATATCTCCGGCTTTGGCGGGCCGCTGCACTCGGTCATCGTGGCGCCCTACTTGCTGCACCATGGATCCGAAGCTCAGAAGCGCCGCTGGCTGCCGCGCATGGCGCAGGGCGAATTGATCGGCGCCATCGCCATGACCGAGCCGGGCGCGGGCTCGGACCTGCAGGGCGTCAAGACCCATGCCCGGCGCGACGGCGAGCACTACGTGCTGAACGGCTCCAAGACCTTCATCACCAATGGCCAGAACGCCAATCTGATCATCGTGGTCTGCAAGACCGACCCCAGCCAGGGCGCCAAGGGCGTCTCGCTGCTGGTGGTGGAAACCGAGGACGAAGCCGGCAACCCGGTGCCCGGCTTCAAGCGCGGCCGCAATCTGGACAAGATCGGCATGCACGCGCAGGACACCTCGGAGCTGTTCTTCGACGACCTGCGGGTGCCCGCCGACAACCTGCTGGGCCAGCGCGAAGGGCAGGGCTTCTTCCAGCTGATGCAGGAACTGCCGCAAGAGCGCCTGCTGATCGCCCTGCAGGCCGTGGGTGCGATGGAGCGCGGCTTGGCCGAGGCGCTCGCCTACACCAAGGAGCGCAAGGCCTTCGGCAAGTCGATCTGGGAGTTCCAAAACACGCGTTTCAAGCTGGCCGAGGTGCAGGCCCAGGTGATTGCCGCGCGCGCCACCGTGGATGCGGCCCTGGTGGCGCACCTGAAGGGCGAACTGGATGCGGCCCGCGCCGCCCTGCTCAAGGCTTGGACCACCGACCTGGCCTGCCAGATGCTGGACGAATGCCTGCAACTGCACGGTGGCTACGGCTACATGCTGGAGTACCCGATCGCCGAGCTCTGGGCCGACGCGCGCGTCGCGCGCATCTACGGCGGCACGAACGAGATCATGAAAGAGCTAGCTTCAAGGTCCATGTGATGAAGACCGCCTTCGACGCTTACCTCTACGACCACGTTCGCACCCCGCGCGGGCGCGGCAAGGCCGGTGGCAGCCTGAACCAGGCCAGCCCGGTGTGGCTGCTGCGCGGCCTGCTGCAGGCCCTGGCCCGGCGCAACCACCTGGACACCGCCCTGGTGGACGACCTGGTGCTGGGCTGCGTGACCCCGCTGGGCGAGCAGGGTGCCGACATCGCCCGCACCGCGGTGCTGGACGCCGGCTGGGCGCAAACGGTGGCTGGTGTCACGCAGAGCCGCTTCTGTGCCTCCGGCCTCGAATCCATCAACCTGGCGGCCGCCAAGGTCGCCAGCGGCTTCGAGCAGCTGGTGGTGGCCGGCGGCGTGGAGAGCATGAGCCGCGTGCCGATGGGCAGCGACGGCGGGGCCTGGGTGCTGGACCCGCGCGTCAATCAGGCCCTCGGCTTCATTCCGCAGGGCATCAGCGCCGACCTGATCGCCACGCTGGAAGGCTTCACGCGCGAGCAGCTCGATGCCTACGCCGCCGGCTCGCACCAGCGTGCCGCCGCCGCGCAGGCAGCCGGCAACTTCAAGCGCAGCCTCGTGCCGGTGCATGACATCGCCGGCCTCTTGATGCTGGACCGCGACGAAACCGTGCGGCCGGACACCACGGTCGAGAGCCTGGCCAAGCTCAAGCCCAGTTTTGCCGCCATGGGCGCGATGGGCTTTGACGCCACGGCGCGCCGCCGCTATCCGCAGGCCGAGGCCATTCAGCATGTGCACCACGCCGGCAACAGCAGCGGCATCGTCGATGGCGCGGCGCTGATGCTGGTGGGCTCCAAGGCCGGCGGTGCCCGTGCCGGGCTGCGCGCCCGCGCCCATGTGCGCGCCGCGGCCGTCATCGGCTCCGAGCCCAGCATCATGCTGACGGGCCCCACGCCGGCCTGCCACAAGGCCCTGGCCCAGGCCGGCATGAGGGCAGCCGACATCGACCTCTGGGAGATCAACGAGGCCTTCGCCGCCGTGCCGCTCAAGACCATGCGCGACCTGGAGCTGGACCCGGCGCGCGTCAACGTCAACGGCGGCGCCATCGCGCTCGGCCACCCGCTCGGCGCCACCGGCTGCATGTTGCTGGGCACGGTGCTGGACGAGCTGGAGCGCCGCCATCTCGCCACCGCCTGCGTCACGCTCTGCGTGGGCGGCGGCATGGGCATCGCCGCGGTGATTGAGAGAGTCTGATGATCCACGCCGAACTTTTGGACGACGGCCTGCTGCTGGCCCGGCTCGACCACCCGGGCAAGGCCAATGTGTTCGATGCGGCGCTGGGCGAGGCCTTCGCCGCGCTGGTCGAGCGGGTGTGCGGCGCCGAGAGCGTGCGCGGCCTGATCCTGGCCAGCGCCAAGCCGGACTTCCTGCTCGGCGCCGACATCGAGCTGCTGCGCACCCTGGACAGCGCGCCCAAGGCCTTCGAGGCCACGATGGCCTTCAAGGCCGAGCTGCGCCGGCTGGAGCGCTGCGGCAAGCCGGTGGTCGCGATCGTCAACGGCCAAGCCCTGGGCGCGGGATTCGAGATCGCGCTGGCCTGCCACGCCCGCATCGGCCTGGTGGACACCGTGCTGGCCCTGCCCGAGGTGCGCCTGGGCCTGCTGCCGGCCGGCGGTGGCACGCAGCGCCTGCCGCGCCTGGTGGGCCAGGCCACGGCCTTGCCCTGGTTGCTGGAAGGCACGCGCATCCGCGCGGCGCAGGCCCAGGAATCGGGGCTGCTGGAGGCCGTTGCCGCGAGCGCGGAGGACGCGCTGGCCCTGGCCCGTGCCTGGGCGCTGGCGCACCCGCAGCCCGAACAGCCCTGGGACCGCAAAGGCTGGCGCTACCCTGGCGGCGGCTCGGCCCGCCAGGGCGAGCTTTGGGCCATCGCGCCCTCAATGGCAAGCGACAAGGGCGGCACCCAGCTGCCCAATCTCACCCACATCCTCTCCTGCGTCTTCGAGGGCGGCCTGCTGGGCATTGACGCCGCGCTGGAGCTGGAAAGCCGCTACTTCGCGGCCTGCGCCACCAGCGCACCGGCGCGCGCCCTGCTGGGCCTGTGGCTGGAGCAGCGCGAGGTGCAGCACGGCGCGGCGCGCCCGGCCGTGCCGGTGCACCGCGTGCATCGACTGGGTGTCATCGGCGCCGGCATGATGGGGGCGGGCATCGCCCATGTGGCGGCCAAGGCCGGTATCGAGGTGGTGCTGCTGGACAGCCAGCAGGCCCTGGCCGAGCGCGGCAAGGCCCATGCGGAACAGCAACTGAAGCGCCTGCCCGAGGCGGAGCGCCAGGCGGTGCTGGCGCGCATCGAGCCCACGACCAATTTCGTCGCCCTGCGCGGCTGCGACCTCGTGATCGAGGCGGTGTTCGAACAGCGCAGCGTCAAGACCGAGGTGATCCACAAGGCCGAGGCGCATCTGGACGCCGACACCGTGTTCGGCTCCAACACCTCCACGCTGCCGATCGGCTCGCTGGCCCAGGCCAGCAGCGCGCCCGAGCGCTTTGTCGGCATCCACTTCTTCTCGCCGGTGGAAAAGATGCCGCTGGTGGAGATCATCCGCGGCCCGCGCACCGGCGATGCCGCGCTGGCCCTGGCCTTTGACCTGACGCGTCAGCTGGGCAAGACCGCCATCGTGGTGAACGACGGCCGCGGTTTCTACACCAGCCGCTGCTTTGGCACCTATCTGCTCGAGGCCTGCGCGATGGTGCTGGAGGGCGTGCCCGCTGCGGTGGTGGAAGCCGCCGGGCGCCAGGCCGGCATGCCGATGCCGCCGCTGGCCCTGCACGACGAGGTGAGCCTGAGCCTGACCCTGGCGGTGGACGCCCAGACGCGCACTGACCTGGGCGCCGCCGCGCCGGCCCCGCACCCTGGCCTGGCGCTGGTGCAGGAGCTGGTGGCCGCCGGTCGTGTGGGCCGCAAGGCCGGGCAGGGCTTCTACGACTACGAGGGTGGCAAGAAGCTCTGGGCCGGTTTGGCCCGGCATGCGAAGCCCGCCAGCTGGGATCTGGACGAACTGGCCCAGCGCTTGCTGGACGTGCAGATGCTCGAAGCCCTGCGCTGCCTGCACGAGGGTGTGCTGGGCTCGGTGGCCGAGGGCAATGTCGGGGCCGTGCTGGGCTGGGGCTTTGCGCCGCACACCGGCGGGACGCTGCAGGCCGTGCAGGCGCAGGGGCTGGCGGCCTTTCTGCAGCGCTGCGCCGGGCGGGCGGCGCGGCTGGGCGCGCGCTGGCAGCCCGAACCCGGCCTGGCGCAGTTGTCGCTCTGAAAGAAAGAAGGCGGCCCGCAGGCCGCCTTCCAAAGGTCAGAGACGCTTACTGAGCCTGCGGTTCCGCCGGGGGCGGGGCCAGTTCGGGCTGCGGGCCCATGCCCGGCAGGGGGATGGGCTTGCCATTGACCTTCATCGTGCCTCCGCTCATCTCCATCTCGGCGCTGATGAGCTCACCCTCGCGGCGGACGAAGCCGCGCTCCACTGCCTGGTCCAGCTGCGCGCTCAGCACCTCCGGCGGCATGTCCTTGCCGCTGGCCTTGAGCATCTGCTCGATGAAGCCCAGCGGCAGCTTGCCGGCCATCTTGAACTGGGCCTTCTTCATCAGCACGGGCGCCAGCGCCGGGGCCTTCAGGTCCTCGGCCGTCACGCCCTGGGTGCCGATCGAGTAGCTGAACTCGGCGCTGCGGCCGCCCATCGTCAACTTGAACTCGTCCACGCTCATCGAGGGGTTGTGCGGCAGCAAGGTCAGCAGCGGGGCCATCAGGCGTTCGGCCTCGGCCTGCGGGTTTTTGCTGCTCTGGCAGCCCTGGCTCCAAGCGCCGCGCACGAAGTCGGTCCAGCCCTTGGCCTGCAGACGCTGCATGCGCCCCTTCATGCCGATGGACTCCAGCGTGACACCGGCGACCTCGGCCTTGCCCTGCAGATTGAACTCGGCGCTGAACAGTTGATCGGCCACGCGACCATCTTGCTGATAGGCCACATCAGTCCAGGCAAAGAGGGTGCGGGCCTGGCCGTCCGGGCCGGGGGCTTCGAAGCGCATCGCCTTCATCACGCCCTTGCCCTTGCCGTTCAGCGCCCACCAAGTGGGGGCCAGGCCCTCGCCTTCGAACTCGGCGCCTTCGATGACGGCCTTGAAGCCCTTGGTGGGGGACTCGATCACATAGCCCGGCAGCTTGCCGGTGTAGCGCGCGCTGCCGTCCTTGTTCAGCTGCAGATTGGCGTCGAGGCCCTGGAACTTCAGGCTCATCTCGGCGTCGGGCTTGATCGTGAAGGCTGAGACCAGCAGGCGGCTGTTGCTGGCGCCGTCAAAGCCCACGCTGGTGCGCAGGCTCACGGGCACTTCGTCCATGCCGATCTTCTTCAGTTCGGCGCGGTCGGCGTCGCTGAGCACCAGCTTGCTGTCGATGCGGGCGGCGCCAAAGCCGCCAAAGCCGGGCAGCGGGCCATGCTGGATCTGGTCTTGCCAGACCATGGTGTGCACCTTGTCCTTGCCGCCTTGCTCGGGGCCGCAGCCGAACTCCAGTTCGAGCGTGCGGGTCGCGCTCATGAAGCCCTTCTGGTAGTCGACCTTGCGGATGCGGATGGGCGACTGGGTGTGGGCACGCAGGCTCTCGGCCTGCAGGATCATTTCGGTCTTGACGCGGCCGCCGCTGTAGGCGGTGGCGCCGGCCCACAGGCCGGCCAGCACGGCCATGGCGATCGCGGCCTTCACGGGGGTGTTCATACCCTCTCCCTGAGCAGTGGAAAAAGCGCCGGATTGTGGCGGCGCCCCCGGTGGGCCCCGGCGTGCCGGCAGACTTCTTACGCCTGCTTACAAACTCGGGGCGCGCGGCGTGAAGACGGTCACGCCCCCAGGCGCTGGCGCAGGGCCTGGGCGCTGAGCGGCTGGGGCTGGGCAGCGGAGAGCAGTTCCACCATCAGGCGCTGGCGTGGCGCCTGCAGGCCCTGGGCCTGGGCCAGGCGCAGCACGGCGCCGCACAGGGCATCGATCTCCGTCGGGCGGCCGGCGGCGAGGTCGTCGGCCATGCTGGAGCGTGCCTGGGCGTCGATGCGCAGCATGCGTGCGGCCAGGCGCTCGAACAGGGGCGTGGGCAGGCGCATCAGCGCCGGCAGCCAGCCCGGGGGCAGGGGCGTCAGGCGGGCCGGGCGGATGCCCGCGGCGCGCAGCACCTGCAAGGCCTCGGACATCAGTGCCGCGGTACAGGCGCGCCAGTCGGCATCGAGCAGCTGCGCGCGCAGCGGCAGGCCGGAGAGGGCGTTGACGGGGTTGTTCAGATTCAGCAGCAGCTTGGCCCACTGCACGGCGCTCATGTCGCGGTGCAGTTGCAAGGGCAGGGCGGCGCGCTCGAACAGGGCCTGCCAGGGCTGAAGCGCAGGAGCTTCCTGCGCCGCCAGCTGTCCGCTGCTGCCCCGGTGCCAGTGCCCGGGGCCGACGTGGGCCACGTTGAAGGGCACCATGCCCGCCAGCACGCGCGCCTGCGGTGCCACCTGTTGCGCCAGCCGGGCGTTGTCCACGCCGTTCTGCAGCGACAGCACCGGCGTGCCGCTCGGCAGCGCCAAGTCCGCCAGGGCCGAGGCGGTGGCGCCGGACTTCACGCACAGCAGCACCAGTCCCGGCACGCCGGGGGGTGCCGCCTCATGCCACTGCAGCGCGGCCAGCCGGTGCTCGGGGCCTTCCAGATCGGTGAGAAGCAGGCCGCCGGCCTGGGCGATCTCGTCACGCAGCCGGGCGCGGCCAATGAAGTGCACATTGGCACCGGCGGCCGTCAGGCGGCCCCCCACGAAGAGGCCGATGGCCCCGGCGCCCAGCACCCAGATGGGCGCGTTCATCCCGCCTGCACGGCGGCGGGCCCGCTGCGCGTCGGGCCCACTTGGGCCTCGATGGCGGCCAGAAGGGGCTTGCCCCAGCCCAGCGCGAACAGCGCTTCCGCCACCACGAACATCGGCCCGACCAGCAAACCGACCAGATCGTCCACAAAGGCCGGCTTGCGGCCCTCGTACTTGTGGCCGATGAACTGGATCACCCAGCCGACGACGAAGAGCCCGATGCCCCAGCCCAGCCACTGCGGGGTGGCCAGCGTGGCCACCGGCAGGGCCAGGGCCGTGAGCAGCAGGTTGACGAGGCTGGTGGCCGCGCCGAGCACGAGCTCCCCGCGCGTCAGGTACCAGAGCGCACTGAACAGCCACACCAGATGGATGGGCGTGAGCGCCAGCCCCGCCAGCTCGAAGCCCGGCCGCGCCAGCAGGATGGCCAGGGCGTAGACGATCAGCGGGATGCCGATGAAGTGGGTGGCGATGTTGCGGCGGTCACGGTGGTACGCGGCGTACATCGCCAGCAGGTCGAGCGCGGGGCGGAAGGGCGAGGCCATGGTCTTGCTCCAGGTCAAGAGGTCTGCATGCTAGGTTTCGCACCTGCCCTTGACTGTCCGGATTCCGACAAATGGCGCTGGTTGAAACCCTTGCCCGGGATGCCTGGTTCGCACGCTGCAGCCCGGCCCTGCAGCAGTTGCTGGTGGCGCACGGCCACGAGCTGGCCCTGGGCGCGGGGCAGCTGCTGTTCCGGCGCGGCGATGCCGAGGCCGATCTGTGCTGCGTGCTCGAAGGCGCGCTGCGCGTGGGCAGCCTGCGCGCCGATGGCCGCGAGGCCCTGCTGGCGCGCGTGGAGCCGGTGCAGTGGTTCGGCGAGATCGCCCTGATCGACGGGCAGGCGCGCACCCACGATACCGTGGCGGAAGGGGCCGCGCGCGTGTGGCGCGTGCCCGCCGCCCGCCTGGTGCCGGCGCTGGATGCGCAGCCGCAGCTGTGGCGTGAGGTGGCGCAGCTGGCCTGCGTCAAGCTGCGCCTGATGTTCGAGGCGCTGGAAGACATCGCCCTGCTGCCCCTGGCCGCCCGGCTGGCCAAGCGCCTGCTGCTGCAGGCGCAGGCCTATGGCAGCCGCAGCGCGCAGCCCCGCCTGCGCCTGGCCCAGGAGCACCTGGCGCTGATGCTCGGGGTGAGCCGGCAGTCCGTGAACAAGGCGCTGGGCGAGCTGGAGGCGCAGGGCCTGCTGCGCCGCCACTATGGCGAAATCGAGCTGCTGGACGTGGCGGCGCTGCAGCGTCTGGCTCAGGACTGACGCACCTTTCGGACGGCGAATCGCGCCGGATCCACGGCATCGATGAGGCCGCGCTCCACCGGGGCCGGCAGGCCCAGCGCCAGCGCGGCGGCCAGTTCGCCCGCCAGCTGCGCCCAGGTGATGCCGCGCGAGGCCAGCGCACCGCAGACCACCAGCCCAGGGTGGCGCGGCCAGTGCGCGGCCTGGGTGGCGCGGTGGCGCGGTGCGCCGCAGGGCAGGCCGCCGATGAGGGGCAGCTTGTCCGGTGCCAGCAGGCGCCAGCCCACGCGGCCCTGCAGCGGCCGCTCGCCCGCATCCGCCACGCCGCAAAGCCGCTGCCAGACCGCCAGGTTGTGCTGGTGGTCGGCCTCCCGCAGTGCCGGGTCGGAGTCGTCCAGGCTGCTGGTGGCGCCGCACACCAGGCGGCCGTCCGGCAGCGCCAGCACGTAGCCGCCGCCCGCCACCGGCAGGCGCGGGCGCGGGCCGGGCGCGCCGGCATCCAGCCAGCTCACCTGGCCGCGCTGCGGCTGCAGCAAACCGGCCAGCTCGGGGTCCAGCCCCCGCAGCAGTTCGGGCAGGCGGTGGCCGCAGGCCAGCACCAGCAGCTCGGTGCGGGCGATCTCGCGGCCCTGCTCGTCCAGCACCCGCCAGTGCGGTGCCTGCCACTGCAGGGTCTGGGCGTGCTCCCCCAGGCGCAGCGTGCAGCCCGCCAGGCGGCTGCGCACCCAGTCGGCCGGGCACAGCGCGCCGCCGCCGGGGTAGTGCCAGGCACTCTGGGCCAGGGGCAGGGCGCTCAGGCCCGCCACGGCCTGGGCGTCCAGGGCCTGCAGGTAGTCGGCCGGCAGGGCCTGGCGGGCCAGCAGTTCGGCCAGCGCGGCCGGGTTCGCATCGCCAGCCAGGCGCAGCAGGCCATGCTGCACCCAAGGCAGGCCCTGCAGCCCTTGCGCGGCACGCAGCGCGGCGGCGCGATTCCAGCGCGCGTGCGGGCCGTCGTCGGCATGCACGCTGCCGTGGAACAGCCCGCCGGGGTTGCCGCTGGCGCCCTGCGCGGGCGCGCCGGCGGCATCCAGCACCGTCACCGCCAGGCCTTCGGCGCGCAGGGCGGCGGCGCAGGCCGCACCGGCCAGGCCGGCGCCCAGCACCAGGGCCTCGCGCGCCTGCGGCGCCAGGGCGGTGTGCGCGGCCGGGCGCGGCGGCTGGAAGCGCGGCGCGAAGCGGGCCTGGAGGCGCTGAGCCTTGCCGCCGAAGCCCGGCACGCGCTGCACCTCGAAGCCCGCCTGGGTCAGGGCATTGCGGGTGGCGCGTGCCACGCTCCAGGTGGCGGCGCCTGCCCCCGGGCGCGCCAGCCGGCCCAGGGTCTGCAGGGTGCGGGCGTCCCACATGGCGGGGTTGCGGTCGGGCGCGAAGCCATCCAGGAAGAAGGCGTCCACCTCGGCGCGAAAGGCTGGCAGCGTGCTGCTGATGTCGCCCAGCGCGAGCAGGAGGCTCACGGCGCCGTTCTCGAAGTCCAGCCGGTGCAGTCCCGGCGCCAGCGGCGGCCAGGCCGCCACCAGGCGCCCGGCCAGTTCCGCGAGCTCCGAGCCGGCATGGGCGGCGGCCAGCTCGGCCCGCTGCAGCGGGTAGCGCTCCAGGCTCAGGAAGAACAGGCGGCGCGGGCGTTGCGGGTCCGCCCGCCAGGCCTGCCAGGTGGCGAGGAAGTTGTTGCCCAGGCCGAAGCCGGTTTCCAGGATGACGAACTGCGCACGCTCGCGCCAGGCTTCGGGCAGGCCATTGCCCTGCAGAAAGACCTCGCGCGCCTGCGCCAGCGCGCCGGCACGCGAGGCGTAGCCGTCCTGAAAGCGCTCGGAGCGCCAGTGCCGGGGGTCTTCGGTGTTCAGTGCTGCCGGCTCCAGCGGCGGCGGGATCTTGGGGGTGGGGGAGGGCATCTGCCTATCATCCCCGAGCATGTCCTCCCCCCGCTTTCGCCCCCTGCGCGGCCTGCGCATCCTCAGCCTGGGTCTGAACCTGCCGGCCCCCGTGGCCCTGCAGGCCTGCCGCGCCCTGGGCGCGCAGGCACGCAAGCTCGAACCGCCGGCCGGCGACCCGGTGGCCACCTTCGCGCCGGCGCTCTACCAGGCCCTGCATGAAGGCGTGAAGGTGCTGCGCCTGGACCTGAAGCAGTCTGCCGGTCAGGCCGCGCTGCAGCGCGAGCTGGCGCGCAGCGATGTGCTGCTCAGCTCCTTTCGCCCCAGCGCCTTGCAACGCCTCGGGCTGGGCTGGCGCACGCTGCAGCGCCAGCACTCGCAGCTCTGGCAGGTGGCCATCGTGGGCGGCTGCGGCAGTCGTGCCGAGGAGGCCGGCCACGACCTGACCTACCAGGCCGAGGAGGGCCTGCTGCCCCCCGCCGGCCTACCGCGCACCCTGCTGGCCGACATGGGCGGCGCCGAGCAGGCGGTGCAGGCCGTGCTGCAGGCGGCGCTGGGCCGCGCCCAGGGCGCCCGGCCGCGCCGCCTGGAGGTGGGCCTGGCCGACGCCGCCCGCGCCCTGGCCGCCCCGCTGCGCTGGGGCCTGACGGCGCCCGGCGGCCTGCTCGGCGGTGCCCACGCGCTCTACCAGGTGCTGCCCTGTCAGGACGGCCGGGTGGCGCTGGCTGCCCTGGAGCCGCACTTCGCGCAGCGCCTGGCCGATCTGATCGGCCTGCCTCCGGCGTCCGCCGCCGCCTGGCTGCGCCCCGAGCGGCATCAGGCCGTGGCCGCCTGGTGCCTGGGGAAGACCCGGGCCGAGTTGCGTGAATTGGCGCAGCGCCTGGACCTGCCTTTGGTGGTTTGTCCCGATGCGCCGGAAGCCGTGCGCGGAGACCCTCGCGCGCCATGAGCGACGCGACCATGTCTGAACCCCATTCCACCCCCCAAGCCCCTTCCGAGCCTGCCCCGCCGCCCGGCGCCTTCAGCGTCACCCTGCGTCCGCTCGCCTGGGGCGCGCCCTTCCAATGGCTGCGCCTGGGCCTGCGCGACTTCCTGCGCGCCCCCTTCATCGGCCTCTTTTTCGGCTGCGCCTTCATGGTGATGGGCTGGGCGCTGCTGAAGGTGTACGAGCACGCGCCCGCCTACGTGCTGGCGCTGGCGGCGGGCTTCCTGCTGGTGGGCCCGGTGCTCTGCCTGGGCCTGTACCGCGTCAGCCAATGCCTGGAGCGCGGCGAGCGGCCGGACTTCGGCGACGCGCTGCTGGCCTTCGAGACCCGCATCGGCCCGCTGGCCCTGTTCGGTATGGTGCTGCTGGTGCTGGAGATGGTCTGGGGCCGCGCCGCCCTGGTGGTGTTTGCCGTCAGCTTTGATGGCATGCCGGACTTCAAGGGTTCACTGCTGGCCCTGGTGAACCCCGAGAACCTGGGTTTCATCGTGGCCTACCTGGGCGTGGGCGCGGTGTTTGCCGGCCTGATCTACGCCATCAGCGTGGTGTCCATCCCGATGCTGCTGGATCGCCCGGTGGACGCCGTCACGGCCGCGCTGACCAGCCTGCGCCTGGTGCTCACGCAGCCCGGCGTGATGCTGCTCTGGGGCGCCCTGGTGACGCTGCTGATCGGCCTGGCCCTGCTGCCCTGGTTTGCCGGCCTGTCGGTGCTGGCGCCGGTGATCGGCCATGCCAGCTGGCATGCCTACCGGGCTGCCGTGGGGGAATGAAAAAAGGCGCCCGCGGGCGCCTTTGATGCTGCTTACTCGCCGCGCGGCGGACGCCCGCCGAGCAGGGCGGCGGGCTTGCCGCCACCACCGGAGCGCGGGCGGTTGTCCGGACGCGGTGTCGGGCGACCTTGGCCTTGCCCTTGCCCATGGGCGGGCTTGGCCGCCGCGGGGCGCTGACCCTGCGGCGCCGGGCCGCGGCCGGGCTGGGCCGGACGGCCTTGCGCCGGCTTGGGCTGACCCCCGTGGCCGTGCGTGCTGCCTTGCGGGCGCGGAGCGCCCTGGCCGGAGCGGCCGCTCGGGCGCGGGGCGCTGCTGCGGGCCGGGCCGCGCACGCCGATGGTCTGGCGACCGATCTGGATCGGTTCGGCGCGCTCGGTGCTCGGCACTTCGAAGCCCGGCAGGGTTTCGCGCGGCAGGCTGCGCTTGATCAGGCGCTCGATGTCCTTGAGGAACAGCTCTTCGTCCGGGCAGACCAGGGAGAGCGCCTCGCCCTCGCAGCCGGCGCGGCCGGTGCGGCCGATGCGGTGCACATAGTCCTCGGGCACGTTCGGCAGCTCGAAGTTGACGACATGGGGCAGCTCGTCGATGTCGATGCCGCGCGCCGCGATGTCGGTGGCCACCAGCACCTGCAGGGTGCCGGCCTTGAACTCGGCCAGGGCCTTGGTGCGCGCGCCCTGGCTCTTGTTGCCGTGGATGGCCATGGCGGTGATGCCCTGCTTGTCCAGGAACTCGGCCAGGCGGTTGGCGCCATGCTTCATGCGCGTGAACACCAGCACCTGGTGCCAGTCGTTCTTGCTGATCAGCTCGGCCAGCAGGTCCTTCTTGCGCTCACGACCAGTCCAGTAGACGCGCTGGCTGACCGTGTCGGCGGTGGCGTTGCGGCGCGCCACCTCGATCAGCTGGGGCGACTTCAGCAGACGGTCGGCCAGGGCCTTGATGTCGTCGCTGAAGGTGGCGCTGAACAGCAGGCTCTGCTTGCTGGCGGGCAGCAGGGCCAGCACCTTTTTGATGTCATGGATGAAGCCCATGTCGAGCATGCGGTCGGCTTCGTCCAGCACCAGGATCTCGACCTGGCTCAGGTCGAGGTGGCGCTGCTGGTGGATGTCCAGCAGGCGGCCGGGGGTGGCCACCAGGATGTCGACGCCACGACGCAGGCCGTCGATCTGGGGGTGCATGCCGACGCCGCCGAAGATCACCATGGACTTCAGCGGCAGATGCTTGCCATAGGCGCGCACGTTCTCTTCCACCTGGGCGGCGAGTTCGCGGGTGGGGGTCAGCACCAGGGCGCGCACGACGCGCTTCGCACCGGGCTTCTGGCTCTGCATCAGGCGATGCAGCATGGGCAGTGTGAAGCCGGCGGTCTTGCCGGTGCCCGTTTGGGCGCCGGCCATCAGGTCGCCGCCGCTCAGCACCATCGGGATGGCCTGACGTTGGATGGGGGTCGGGGTCTCGTAACCCTGTTCGCGCACGGCGCGCAGGATCGGCTCGGCCAGGCCGAGATCAGCAAAACTCATGGGATTTTGGAGGGCCCGGGATGCCGGGCGTCGCACCGTTCGCAAGCCCTGGGGAGGGCAGGCGCCGTCACGGCGGTGCAGGGTTCAGCGGATGCGTGAATGCAGGCTGCGTACCAGACGGCTGAGGGGCCGCAGCGGGGCGCAGTGTAGGCGAGTTGCGGGAACGGCCCGGGTTTGTACGCCCTCCATGCGCTCCGGCGCCGTGACGGGCTGCCGCTAGAGTGCACGCATGGTGTCGGTTCAGAGGGCCCGGCGGCGCGAAAGCGCGCTGTTCGAGGGCTGGTGGAATGAGCAGCGCCGTCTCTGGTCCGCTACGGACGATGAGACGGCGCGCACGCGCGCTCGCCACGTCGAAGCCACGCTGCAGTTGGCCCCCTGGACGATGAGCGGCACCCTCCTGGGCACCCTGTGCACCGTGCTGCTGCTTTGGAACGCGGTCGCCCCCTGGGGCCTGGCCGCCTGGGGCGCCACGATGACGGCCATTGCGCTGACCGGCCTGAGCGGCTGGTGGCGTTCGCGGCCGCGCCGCCTGAGCCGCTGCGGCCCGCGGGTGGTGCAGCGCGCCACGGCGCACGCGGCGCTGCTCGCGCTGGGTTGGGCCAGCCTGGGCGTGTTCTGGTTTGCCGGCCTGGGCCATGAGTTGCAGCTCTGGGTGGCCGTGGTGCTGACGGGCATGATGTGCGGCGGTGCCGTGGCGCTGGCCTTGCTGCCTTCGGCGGCACTGGTGTACCTGGTGCTGATCACCCTGGGCTCGCTGATTGCTCTGGGGCGCTCGGACCTGAACTTGGCGCTCGCGCTGCAGTTCCTGTGCCTGCTTTACGCCCTGATCCTGGCGGTGGCCGTGGCTTCGGCGGCGCATCTGTATTCGCGGCGCCTGATCTCCGAGCAGGAGGCCACGCGCCAGGGCGAGGTGGTGGGGCTGCTGCTGCGCGATTTCGAGGAAAGCAGCTCCGATGTGCTCTGGGAGATCGACCGCCAAGGCCGCTTTGCTCACCCCTCCAAGCGCCTGGCTCAGCTGCTGGAGCGGCCGCTGGACAAGCTCGGTCAGATCGGCCTCCTGCAGGTGCTGCGTTCGCTGCAGCAGGAGGGCTCGGCCGGCGTGGACCGTCTGCAGCAGGCGTTTGACCGCGGCGAGGCCTTCCGGGATCAGGTGGTGCGCGTGCAGCTGGCGCAGGGGCCGCGCTGGTGGTCGGTGACGGCCAAGCCGCTGACCGATGAGCATGGCCATCTGCGCGGTTGGCGCGGCGTGCTGGCCGATGTGACGGCGGCTCGCCAATCCCACCAGCACCTGGCCTACCTGGCCCATTTCGATGCCCTGACTGGCCTGGCCAATCGCGTCAGCCTGCGCAACCGCCTGGCCCAGGCCGTGGAAGCCGGCGGCGGCCGCAGCGCCTTGCTGTGCATGGACCTGGACAACTTCAAGACCATCAACGACACCCATGGTCACAGCCTGGGGGATGCAGTCCTGCAAGAGGTAGCCCAGCGCTTGCGTGCACACATGCGCAAATCTGACCTCTGTGGCCGCCTCGGGGGCGACGAGTTTGCCGTGGTGCTGGACGACATCCGTTCCGACGACGAGGCCCTGGCCCTGGCGCACCGCCTTGTGGCGGCCATGCGCGTGCCGGTGGAAGTTCAGGGTGTGGTGGTGGCGGGGGGCGTCAGCATCGGTCTGGCCTTCTTGCCCGACCACGCGCAGACGGTGGATGAGGCCCTGGTGGCGGCCGACCTGGCGCTCTATGCCGCCAAGGCCAGCGGCCGCGGGCGGGTCGAGAGCTTCACCGACGAGCTGGGCGCCAGCCAGCGCCGCCGCATCACCATCGAGCGCGAGCTGCGCGAGGCGCTGGCGCGCAACGAACTGGTGGTGCATTACCAGCCCCAGGTGGATCTGCGCACCTGGACGATCCGCAGCGCCGAGGCCCTGGTGCGCTGGAACCACCCGACGCTGGGTTCGGTTTCGCCGTCCGAGTTCGTGCCCGTGGCCGAGGAAACCGGCCTGATCCACAACATCGGCGCCTGGGTGCTGGCCAAGGCCTGTTCCGATGCCCGCCATCTGCTGCCCGATCTGCGCATTGCCGTGAACGCCTCGGCCGCCCAGGTGCAGCGCGCCGGCTTCGTGAACGAGCTGCGCCAGCTGCTGAACCGCTACGAGCTCAAGCCCTCGCAGCTGGAGGTGGAAATCACCGAGTCTTTGCTGATGGAGGACATTGCGGTGGCGCTGGAGAACCTGCACGCCATCAAGCAGCTGGGCGTGCGCATCGCGCTGGACGACTTCGGCACCGGCTATTCCTCGCTCGCCTACCTGCGCCGCTTCCCCTTCGACAAGCTCAAGATCGACCGCGCCTTCATCCGCGAGCTGCTGAGCACCAGCGATGCGCGCGCCATCGTGCGCACCATCCTGCAGCTGGCCCGCGTGCTGGGCATGGACACGGTGGCCGAGGGTGTGGAAGAACCGGCGCAGCTGGAGGTGCTCAGCCATGTGGGCTGCGCCGCCATCCAGGGCTTCCTGGTGGCCCGGCCCATGCCGGCCGAGCAGCTGGTGGACCTGATCGCCCGCTGGGACAGCCTGCCGCGCCCGTCGTCGGACGGCAACCTGCCCGAATCCGTGATGGCGGAGCTGCATCCGGCGCTGCCGCGATAATCCCGGGCAATTCCGGCCGCCACCCCAGGCGGCCGCCGTTTTTTCTCTGATCGAAACGCAAGCACGCCATGGCTCAGTACGTCTTCACCATGAACCGGGTCACCAAGACGGTGCCCCCCAAGCGACAGATCCTCAAGGGCGTGTCGCTGTCCTTCTTCCCCGGCGCCAAGATCGGCGTGCTCGGCCTGAACGGCTCGGGCAAGTCCACGGTGCTGAAGATCATGGCCGGCATCGACAAGGAGTTCGAGGGCGAGGCCTACCCGATGCCGGGTATCAAGATCGGCTACCTGCCGCAGGAGCCCGAGCTGAACCCCGAGCAGACCGTGCGCGAGGCGGTGGAGGAAGGTGTGGGCGGCGTGGTGGCTGCGAAGAAGCGCCTGGACGAGGTCTACGCGGCCTATGCCGACGAGAACGCCGATTTCGACGCCCTGGCCGCTGAGCAGGCCGAGCTGGAAGCCATCATTTCCGCCAGCGGTGGCGAGAACACCGACCTGCAGCTGGAACTGGCCGCCGATGCCCTGCGCCTGCCGCCCTGGGACGCCAAGATCGGCCTGCTGTCCGGCGGCGAAAAGCGCCGCGTGGCCCTGTGCCGCCTGCTGCTGAGCAAGCCCGACATGCTGCTGCTGGACGAACCCACCAACCACTTGGATGCCGAGTCGGTCGAGTGGCTGGAGCAGTTCCTGCAGCGCTTCCCCGGCACCGTGGTGGCCGTTACCCACGATCGCTACTTCCTCGACAACGCCGCCGAGTGGATCCTGGAACTCGACCGTGGCCATGGCATTCCCTACAAGGGCAACTACACCGACTGGCTGGACCAGAAGGAAGCCCGCCTGGAGCAGGAGCAGCGCCAGGACGAGGCCCGCACCAAGGCCATGAAGGAAGAGCTGAAGTGGGTGCGTTCCAATGCCAAGGGCCGCCAGGCCAAGAGCAAGGCGCGCCTGGCCCGCTTCGAGGAGCTGAGCGACATCGACTACCAGCGCCGCAACGAGACCAACGAAATCTTCATCCCGGTGGCCGAGCGCCTGGGCAATGAGGTCATCGAGTTCAAGAACGTCACCAAGAGCTTTGGCGACCGTGTGCTGATCGACAACCTGAGCTTCAAGGTGCCGCCCGGCGCCATCGTCGGCATCATCGGCCCCAACGGCGCCGGCAAGTCGACGCTGTTCCGCATGATCCAGGGCAGCGAGACGCCGGACAGCGGCGAGGTGCAGATCGGCAAGACCGCCAAGCTGGCTTTCGTGGACCAGAGCCGCGCCAGCCTAGCGGCCGAGAAGACGGTCTGGGAAGACGTGTCCGGCGGTTTGGACAACATCATCGTCGGCAAGTTCATCATGCCCAGCCGCGCCTATCTGGGCCGTTTCAACTTCAAGGGCAATGACCAGCAGAAGCTGGTCGGCCAGCTCTCCGGCGGTGAACGTGGCCGTCTGCACCTGGCCAAGACCCTCGCCGAGGGCGGCAATGTGCTGATGCTCGACGAGCCCTCGAACGACCTGGACGTCGAAACCCTGCGCGCGCTGGAAGAGGCGCTGCTGGAGTTCGGCGGCTCGGCCATGGTGATCTCGCACGACCGCTGGTTCCTGGACCGCATCTGCACCCACATCCTGGCCTGCGAGGGCGAGAGCCACTGGGAGTTCTTCGACGGCAACTACACCGAGTACGAAGCCGACAAGAAGAAGCGCCTGGGCGAAGAGGGCGCGCGCCCGAAGCGCGTCCGCTTCAAGCCCATCGCCTGATCGCGCCCGCGCGCAAGCGCGGCGCGATCCTCAAGCGGCCGCCGTGGAACTGGCTTTGCCAGGCCACTGGCGGCGCCCCCTGGGGGGAGGCGGCCCCTTGGGCCGCTTCGGGGGGAGGGTGAGTCTGCAACGCATCTTTACTTTGGCGGCAAGGGGCTGAAACCCCCGGCGCAGACAGTGGCACCATCCCAGCCCGCTGGAGTGATGCCATGCAAAGCAGCCTGTCCCTGAAGTCCCTGGTCCTGGCCATTGGCCTGGTGTTGTCGGCCGCCGCGCCGGCCGTGTTTGCCATGCCCCATGGCGGCGGCCCCCGTGGCGGCATGCCCGGCATGGAGTTGATGCATGCGCTGGACGATGTCGGCGCCACCGACGCCCAGCGCCAGCAGATCCGCGAGATCTTCAAGTCCGCCCGCGAAGACCTGCGCAGCCAGCGCGAGCAGGGCCAGGCCCTGCACAAGCAGATGTTGCAGGCCTTCGGTGCCACCAACGTGGACGCCAATGCCGTTGAAGCCCTGCGCAAGCAGCAACTGGCCCTGCATGACGCGGCCAGCCAGCGCATGACCCGGGCCATGGTCGAAGCCGCCCGCGTGCTCAGCCCCGAGCAGCGTGCCAAGCTCACCGAACGGATGGGCAAGCGCATGGAGCGCATGCACGAGCGCATGCAGGAACGCAGCCGTGGCCACGACCGCAATGGTTGAAAACGGCCGCAGCGCCGGCCAGGTGCTGATCGTCGATGACGATGCGCGCCTGGCCGAGATGGTGCAGGGCTACCTGGGCACGGCCGGCTTTCGCGTCCAGGTGGCGCCCAACCTGACCCAGGCGCGCAGCCAGCTGGCCCTGCGCAGCGCGCTGCCTGATCTGCTGATCCTGGACCTGATGCTGCCCGACGGTGACGGCCTGGACTTCTGCCGCCAGCTGCGCAACGAGCCGCATCTGCGCGGCCTGCCGGTGCTGATGCTGTCGGCGCGCGGCGAACCGCTGGACCGGGTGCTTGGCCTGGAGCTGGGGGCCGACGACTATTTGCCGAAACCCTTCGAGCCGCGCGAGCTGCTGGCGCGCGTCAAGGCCCTGCTGCGGCGCGGCCAGCCGGCCCAGGCCGAGACCCTGCGCTTCGGCCGCCTGGAGATCGATCTGGGTGAGCGCGCCGCCCGTCTGGGCGGCCAGCCCTGCGACCTGACCAGCCACCAGTTCGAGCTGCTGCTGGTGATGGCCCGCAACGCCGGCCGCGTGATGAGCCGCGACCAGATCATGGACGCGCTCAAGGGCCATCCGCTGGAAGCCTTTGACCGCAGCATCGATGTGCACATCTCGCGCATCCGTGCCGCCATCGAGGACGACCCCAAGACCCCCAAGCGGGTGCTGACCGTACGCGGCGCCGGCTATGTGTTCGCGCGCAAGCAGGACGGGGATTGAACTCCCCTTGAAATCCCTCTACCTGCGCATCTACCTCACGGTCGTGGCCGTGCTGCTGGCCTTCGCGCTGATTGGCGGCTGGCTGGCGCATCGGCAGATCGAGCGCGAACGTGAGCAAGCCGAGCAGGCCCAGGACGAGCGCCTCCAGGCGATGGCCGATCTGCTCGAGCGCGCCCTGCCACCGGCGGATGCGCCCGCCTTCGAGCAGACCCATGCACTGCGCCGCTGGTCCCTGCAGCTGCGCATGCCGCTGGCACTCGAAAGCGCCACCGGGGAGCGCCTGGCGTCCACGCCACGCTTCGAGCGCCGCCAGGAGCTCGGCGAAGGCAATCCCCCCAAGGTGCTGACCCTGAGCGACGGCCGGCGGCTGCTGGTGCTGCGCCCCTGGCGCCCGCGTGCGGGCCTGCCGCCCGTCCTCGGCCCCTTCCTGGAGCGTGCGCATGTGCTGGGCCTGCTGTTCGTGCTGCTCTTCATCGGTGTGGCCCTGGGGGCCTACCCCGTGGTGCGCCGGCTGACGCGGCGGCTGGAAACCCTGAAGCGCGGCGTCGAGCGTTTCGGCGCGGGCGAGTTGCAGCACCGCGTGGCAGTGGACGGCAAGGACGAAGTGGCCGCGCTGGCGCAAAGCTTCAATCAGAGCGCCGAGCGGGTCAGTGCCCTGGTACGCGCGCACCAGAGCCTGGTGGCAAACGCCAGCCACGAACTGCGATCGCCGCTGGCGCGGCTCAAGATGGCATTGGCGCTGCGCGACGAGACCGGCCCGAACCCGCGCCTGGACCAGGAGGTGGCGCGCAATCTGGCCGAGCTGGATGGCCTGATCGAGGAGCTGCTCATGTCGGCCCGGCTCGAAGCCAGTGCCCCGCAGCGCCAGCGGGTGGATCTGCTGGGCCTGGCGGCCGAGGAATGCGCGCAGGCCGGCCTGGCGCTGGAAAGCGACCTGCTCGAGGCGGCGGTGCAGGGTGAAGAGCGCCTGCTGCGGCGCGCCCTGCGCAATCTGCTGGAGAACGCCAAGCGCTATGGCGGGAGCGAGCAGGATCTGGAGCTCTGCCGCCGCGGCGCCTGGCTGGATGTGCGAGTGCGCGACCGCGGCCCGGGCGTCCCGCCCGAGCTGGCCGAGCGCATCTTCGAGCCCTTCTTCCGCCTGCCGGGGCATGCCGAAGTGGCCGGTGGCGTGGGGCTGGGCCTGGCCCTGGTGCGCCAGATCGCCCTGGCGCACCAGGGCAGCGTGCGCTGTGAGCCGCGCCCGGGCGGCGGCTCTGTCTTCGTGCTCAGCCTGCCTGCGGCCTGAGCAGGCCGCGCTCGACCCACAGCTGCAGGGCCGCGAGCAGCGCCCCCGCGAGCAGCAGCCCGAAGGTCGCGCTCCACCAGAAGCCCAGCGCCCCGGCACCACCAAACGCCAGGTGGTAGCCCCCGCCAATGCCCACGCCCCACAGCGCGATCACATAGAACACCATCGGCAGGGTGGCCACATGGTGGGCGCGCAGCACCCCGGCGGCCACGGTCTGCACCGCATCGCCCATGTGAAAGAACCACACCCACACCAACAGGGGGATGGCCGCGGCCGCGGCCGTGGCGTCGCTGGTGTACAGATTCACCACGGGCTCGCGCAGCAGCGCCAGTGCGCCGCCCATCAACGCAGCGATCAGCAGGCCCCAGATCAACGCATGCCGCCCCAGGCGCTGCGCGTCGCGCATCTGCTGTGCGCCGAGCGCCTGCGCCACCAGCGTCGTGGCCGCGCTGGCCAGCGCCATAGGCAGCATGAACATCATGCTGACGAGGTTGACCGCGATCTGGTGGCCAGCCACAGCCGTCGCACCTAGGCGGGCGATGAAGAAGGCCATGAAGGTGAAGCCCGTCACCTCCACCAGGATCGAGCCGCCCATCGGCACGCCCAGGCGCAGCAGGTTCTTCAGGGCGGCCGCATGGGGGCGGCTGTCGCGCCAGCGGCTCAGGCGGAAGGGCGCGTAGAAGGTGTCACGCTTCAGGATTTCGCGTGCCACCAGCCATTGCAGCAGCATCACCGTGGCGGTGGCCCAGCCGCAGCCGGCCGGCCCGAGGCTCGGCACCGGCCCTGCGCCAAACACCAGCAAGGCCGTCAAGGGCACCTTGAGCAGCAGCCCGCCCAGCTGCAGCACCATCACTGCCTTGGGCCGCGACACCGCGGTGTTGAAGCCACGGTAGGCGGTGAACAGCAGGGCCGGCACCAGGGCAATGGCCATCGGTCGCAGGTAAGCACGTACGGCGTCAGCGACCGCCGGCTCTAGCGCCGCCAGACGGATGAAGGGCTCGGGCCAGGCCAGCAAGGCCATGCCGGGCATGGCCAGGAGCAAGGCCAGCCACTGCGCCTGCAGGTACTGCGCGCCGGCGGCCGGCAGGTTCTGCGCGCCGAACTGCCGGCCGGCTAGCGGCCCCACCGCCAAAACCACGCCCATCAGACCCACGAAGATGGTGACGTAGGCCGCCGAGCCGACCGCCAGCGCCGCCAGGGCCTGGCTGCCCAGGCGCCCGAGCATCAGGGTGTCCACGGTGTTGAAGGCCAGCACCGCGAGCTGACCGACGAAGACCGGCCAGGCCAGGGGCGCGAGCTGGCGGCCGCTGTGCAGAAAGCCGCTCAAGCCGAGGGCTCCTGGGCCCGCTCGGCATAGCGGTTGAATCGCCAGGCCGTGCCTTCATGCTGGATGCGGCGCCACACCACGCGTTTCTCGAGCGGATTCAGCTGGGGCCAATCCCGCACCTCGGCAAAGCTGCGGCCGCAACCCTTGCAGATGGGGTCGCCCTGGGCAGTGGAGCAGATGGCGATGCAGGGTGAGTCCGGCGTGCTGGCGTACCACGTCATGAAGGCCTCCCGGGCGCGTGCCGAGAGGCGTTCGGGATCCCACTCCAGGTCGTGGAAATAGACCATCAGCGCATAGACCTCGGCCAGGGCGCGCACCTCGGCGCAGGCCGAGATGCCATCGGGCGAGGGCTGGCGCTCGCGCCACCAGTTGATGGCGGCTTCCAGATCAGTGATGTGCAAACGCGCATTCACGGTGTGGCCAGCCCCAGACAGTCGCGCACCTCACGCAGGGTCTTGCGGGCCAGGGCGCGGGCCCGCTCCGTGCCCACTTCCACCAGCCAGTGCACCTGCTTGGGCTCGGCCAGATGCTGCTCGGCGCGCTCGCGCCAAGTGGCTTGTTGCGGCAGCAGATGGTCCAGCAGGGCGTGTTTGCAGTCCACGCAGCCGGTTCGGGCTGCGCGGCAGTCGGCCGCCAGCTGTTCTTGCTGCGCTTGCGGGCTGACAGCCTGGTGCAGGGGCCATACCGGGCAGCGCGTGGGCTCGCCGCAGTCGTGGCGGTGCACTCGCTGGGGATCGGTGGGCATGCGCAGCAGCTTGGTGCGGGTGCTTTCGGCGTCTTCGCGCATGCCGATGGTGTTCGCGAAGCCCTTGCTCATCTTGCGACCGTCCAGCCCGGGCAGGCGCGGGGCGTCACTGAGCACCGCCTGCGGTTCGGGAAAGACCGTGCGCCCGGCCAGATGGTTGAAGCGCCGTGCCAGCTCGCGGCAGAGTTCCAGATGGGCGGCCTGATCCTGCCCCACGGGGACCAGCTCGGCCTTGTAGGCCAGGATGTCAGCCGCCTGCAGCAGCGGGTAGCCCAGGCGGCCAAAGCTGGGGTGCTGGTCGGCGATCTCGCGGAAACCCGGCACCCGCTCCAACCACGACAGCGGCGTCACCATCGCCAGCAAGGTGAACAGCTCGGCATGCTCGGCCATGCGGCTCTGGATGAAGAGCGTGGCGCGCTGCGGGTCGATGCCGGCGGCCAGCCAGTCCACGACCATGTCGTATACCGCCTCTTCGCGCACCGCGCCGCTGCCATCGGTCAGCGCATGCCAGTCGGCGACAAAAAACAGGCAGTCATGGTCCTGCTGCAAGGCCAGCCAGGTCTTCAGCACGCCGTGGTAATGGCCAAGATGCAAGGCGCCGGTAGGGCGCATGCCGGAGACGACGCGGGCAGCAGAAGACATGGAAGAGGGCGCGTGAGGGGAGGCGATTCTAGGGAGCAACCCAGGGGCGCCACCTACACTGCCGCCCCATGAAGAATGTGGTCATCCTGATCTCCGGACGGGGCTCCAACATGGAAGCCATCGTCCACACCGCGCAGCGCGAGCGTTGGAGCGCGCGCATTGCCGCGGTCATCAGCAACCGGCCCGATGCCGCGGGCCTGAAGTTCGCGCAGGCCCAAGGCATTGCCACGGCGGTGGTGGATCACAAGGCGTTCGAGACCCGCGAGGCCTTTGACGCCGAGCTGATGCAGGCGATCGATGCGCACGACCCAGCCGTCGTGGTGCTGGCCGGTTTCATGCGCATCCTCACGCCCAGCTTCACGGCGCACTATGCCGGCCGGATGCTGAACATTCATCCCTCGCTGCTGCCGTCCTTTCCAGGTCTGCACACCCACCAGCGGGCGCTGGAGGCGGGCTGCCAGTTGGCCGGTGCCACGGTGCACGGGGTGACGGCGGAGCTGGACCATGGTCCGATCCTGGCGCAAGCCCTGGTGCCGGTGCTGCCCGGGGACGACGCCGATCGGCTGTCCGCCCGGGTGCTGGCCCTGGAGCACCAGATGTACCCGCGCGCACTGCGCTGGTTTCTGAATGACGAACTGGAGTTCGATGGCAACCGTGTGCGCCATCGGATGGGTGAGTCGCAACTGTTTAGCTGATGCATCCCAAACCCCTGCTTCAATTGGCCGCGCAGCTCGTGCAGCGCGTGCTCAAGCTCGACCAGCCGGCCGATGTCCTGGTCTCCGCCTTCTTTCGCGACCACCGCGAGCTGGGTTCGCGCGAGCGCCATGCGCTGGCCGAAACCACCTACGCCCTGCTGCGGCGCCGCCTGCTCTGGCAGCACCTGGCGCAATCCGGCAGCGGCCCGATGGAGCGCCGCCTGGTGCTGCTGGCCTGGGCCGGCGAGCCCCGCGTGCTGGAAGCTGGCACCGAAGTGCACGAGCGTGATTGGTTGGCTGCGCGCCGGCAGATCGACCTGGACAGCCTGGCTCCCAAGCTGCGCCACAACCTGCCTGACTGGATTGCTGACGCGCTGCACAAACAGTTGCCGCCAGAGGAATTCGAGCGTCTGGCCACCAGCCTGCTGGAAGGTGCGCCGCTGGACCTGCGCGTCAACACCCTGAAGGCCAAGCGCGATGCCGTGCTCGCTGAGTTGCAGGAATTTGGCGTCCAACCCACGCCCTATTCGCCCTGGGGCATCCGGCTGCAAGGCAAACCGAGCCTGAACCAATGGCCGCTGTTCAAGGACGGCAGCATCGAGGTCCAGGACGAAGGCAGTCAATTGCTGGCCCTCTTGCTGGACGCCAAGCGCGGCGAGATGGTGGCCGATTTCTGCGCCGGCGCCGGCGGCAAGACCCTGGCCCTGGGCGCCGCCATGCGCAATACCGGCCGGCTCTATGCCTTCGACATCTCCGGGCACCGGCTCGACAACCTGCGCCCCCGTCTGGCACGCAGCGGGCTCTCCAACGTCTACCCGATCCAGATCGCCCATGAACGCGATGAACGCATCAAGCGCCTGAGCGGCAAGCTGGATCGGGTCCTGGTGGATGCGCCCTGCTCGGGCCTGGGCACCCTGCGTCGCAATCCTGACATGAAGTGGCGTCAGTCACCTCAGGCCGTGGCCGAGTTGGTGCCGCGCCAATTGGCCATCCTGCAGTCGGCCGCGCGCCTGCTCAAGCCTGGCGGGCGCTTGGTGTATGCCACCTGCAGCCTGCTGGAAGCCGAGAACGAGGGCGTGGCGGCAGCGTTCGAGGCGCAGAACCCGGGATTCGCCAAACTGGATGCCGCCGAATTGCTCGCGGGCCAGGTGCCGCGGGCGACCGAACTGGTGCACAACGGACAGTTGCGCCTGTGGCCGCACCGTCATCACTGCGATGGCTTCTTTGCCGCGGCCTGGCAGCGGACGTGACTTGCGCACGAACAGGTTTGACGGGGGTCAATGCTGCGGTGCAGCGAACTGGAGCCTGCCCCCTAAAATCGCGGCTTCCTTGATTTGGCGCTGCCCCCGGGCGGTGTGATCGACATGAATGCATGGACGGCGGCTTTTGACGCCTTTGCGACCTGGGCCGGCCAAGGCCTCGCGGATGCCAGTTTCTGGACCATCCTGGCCTACGTGCTGGTCACCACGCACATCACCATCGTCAGCGTCACGCTGTACCTGCATCGCTCGCAAGCGCACCGGTCCGTCGACATGCACCCGGCGGTGGCGCACTTCTTCCGTTTCTGGCTCTGGCTCAACACCGGCATGGTCACCAAGGAATGGGTGGCGATTCACCGCAAACACCACGCCAAGTGCGAGACGGAGGAAGACCCGCACAGTCCGCAGACCCGCGGCCTCAAGGCCTTGCTCCTGACTGGGGTGGAGCTCTATCGCGCTGAAGCCAAGAACGCTGAAACGCTGAGCAAGTATGGCCATGGCACGCCGGATGACTGGATGGAGCGCCAGGTGTACCAGCGCCTGGGTATCCATGGCGTCGCTGCGCTGCTGATCTTCAACGTGCTGATGTTCGGCGGCTGGGGCGCCACCATCTGGGCCATTCAGATGCTGTGGATTCCGCTTTGGGCTACCGGCGTCATCAACGGCATCGGCCACTACTGGGGCTATCGCAATTTCGAGGCGCCGGACGCGTCGACCAACGTGTCGCCAATCGGCTTCATCGTGGGTGGCGAAGAGCTGCACAACAACCACCACACCTTCCCGACTTCGGCCAAGTTTTCCGTCAAGAAGTACGAGTTTGACATTGGCTGGGGTTACATCCGCCTGCTGCAATTCTTTGGTCTGGCGCAGCCGCGCAAGGTGCCGCCGCAACTGGTGGAAGGCGCGATTCATCCGGCCGACCGCCAGACCCTCGAGGCCGTGATCGCCAATCGCTACGAAGTGATGGCCCGCTTTGGTCGTGCCATGAAGGCGGCCTGCCGACAGGAGCTGGATCGCCTGAAGGCCGAGGGCGCTCGCCACAGTGCGCGCTGGAGCGAGCTGAAGCTGGCCAAGCGCTGGCTGCCGCGTGATGCCGATCGCATTCCGGCTGAACTGGGCGCCAAGCTGGCCGCGGTTCGTGCGGCGAATCCGGTTCTGGACCAATGGCTGACCATGCGCGAAGAACTGCGCCAGCTGTGGACGCGCACCAATGTGTCCGCCGAGCAGCTGGTCAAGGATCTGCAAGCCTGGTGCGCGCGTGCGGAAGCCAGCGGCATCGAAGAACTGAAGGCCCTGTCCATGCGCCTGCGGGCCTCGCGTCTGCCCAGTGCAGCCTGAGTTGCTGCAAAGTCCTGTAAACGACGGGCCCTCTGGGCCCGTTTTGCTTGGGTCGCCCGGCTCGGCTTCTTATACTGGTTTTGCCGATGTCCTGAAGGGGCGGGTGCGGAACGATTTGGAGGCCATCATGCGTACAGTTGCAATGGCGGTTGCGCTTTGGGCGGCGGCCGGTGCTCAGGCTGGAACGGTCCAGGTGCAGTACGCCGACACCAGCAAGTTTGCGGATTTCGGCGAGACGAATTGGGACCGCGAGCGACACCAGAAGGAATTGACGCAATTCCTGCAATCCTGGGGCAAGCGCATTGGGCCGAATCAGGAGCTTGTGATTGAGGTCCGTGACGTGAACCTGGCTGGCGAGCTGGAGTGGTTGCGGGGCTATGCCCAGCGACTTCGTGTGATGCGCTCGGTCACGCTGCCGTTCATTGATTTCAATGTGGAGCTGAAAGAGGGTGGTCAGCTGCTACGCAAGGAGCATGTCGAGCTGCGTGATTTCAGCTACCTCAACGGCTCCGAACTGCGCTGGCGCGGCGAGGCCCTGGCGCACGAGAAGACCATGCTGGACCGTTGGTTCACGAGGCAGTTTCTGAAGCCCTGAAGGAACGAGCGACGGCAATAAAAAAGCCCGCCGATGGCGGGCTTTTCTTGTCAGGAGTGGCAGGCTCCTGGCTTGCTCACTTCAGCTTGATCTCTTTGTAGAGAACGTGCTTGCGAGCCTTCGGGTCGAACTTCATGAATTCCAGCTTTTCAGGCGTGGTCTTCTTGTTCTTGGCCGTGGTGTAGAAGTGGCCGGTGCCCGCAGTGGACTCCAGCTTGATTTTTTCGCGTCCGCCTTTAGCAGCCATGGTGTCGCTCCTTCAGTGATTAGGCTTGACCGTGGGCACGCAGATCGGCCAACACGGCGTCAATGCCCTTCTTGTCGATCAGGCGCAGGCCAGCGTTGCTGATGCGCAGGCGCACCCAGCGGTTTTCGCTCTCGACCCAGAAACGACGGTAGTGCAGGTTCGGCAGGAACCGGCGCTTGGTTTTGTTGTTGGCGTGGGAAACATTGTTCCCGACCATGGGCTTCTTGCCCGTGACTTCGCAGACGCGTGCCATGAGGACACTCCGTTTCTACAGCGACCACGCGGGAGAGCAGACTCTCAAGGTGGCGGCTTCACCTCGCCAAGCGTACTTCGTACTCGGGTGGCGGTAACCCGTCCCTTCAGGGCAGCCACGTGCTGACGAGGTCAGCAACAAGCTACTTCCGGAAAAGCCGGCGAGTATAGCCGACGTGGCAGCTTTTCCGCCGCACCTCAAAACTTAGGCGCTCTGCTCCAAGAAGCGCTGGGCGTCAAGCGCCGCCATGCAGCCGGTTCCGGCGCTCGTGATGGCCTGGCGGTAGACATGGTCCTGCACGTCACCGGCGGCGAATACGCCCGGCACGCTGGTCATGGTTGCAAAGCCGTCCAGGCCGGAGCGAGTGCGGATGTAGCCATCCTTCATCTCGATCTGACCCGCAAAGATGCCGGTGTTGGGCTGATGGCCGATGGCGATGAAGCAGCCATGCAGCTTGAGCTCTTGCGTTTCGTCCGTCTGCGTGGACTTCAGACGCACGCCCGTCACGCCGCTGCTGTCGCCCAGCACCTCGTCCAGGGTCTGGAAGGTGTGCAGCACGATCTTGCCGGCGCTGACTTTCTCCATTAGCTTGTCTACCAGGATCGGCTCGGCGCGGAATTTGTCGCGACGATGGATCAGATGGACCGTGTTGGCGATGTTCGAAAGGTAGAGCGCTTCTTCAACCGCCGTGTTCCCCCCGCCCACGACGCACACGTCCTGGCCCCGGTAGAAGAAACCGTCGCAAGTGGCGCAGGCGCTGACGCCGCGGCCCGAGAAGGCCTCCTCAGACGGAAGGCCAAGGTACTTGGCCGAGGCGCCGGTGGCAATGATCAAGGCATCGCATGTGTAGCTGCCGCTGTCGCCGGTCAGCGTGAAGGGGCGTTGGCTGAAGTCGACCGTGTTGATGTGATCGAACACGATCTCGGTCTTGAAGCGCTCGGCATGCTGTTGAAACCGCTGCATCAGCTCGGGGCCCTGGACACCCATCACATCGGCCGGCCAGTTGTCCACCTCGGTGGTCGTCATCAGCTGACCGCCCTGGGCCATGCCGGTGATCAGCACTGGATTCAGGTTGGCGCGCGCGGCGTAGATGGCGGCGGTGTAACCGGCTGGGCCGGAGCCCAGAATGATGAGGCGGTGATGGGGCATGCTGATGGGGCTTCGGCTGGACTCTGGGCAGGGTTGCACCGGGGCAAGCCGCGCGGGGCGCTGGGGAAGAATGGGTTCATTCTAGGAGCCGGGTCCATAGCCGGCTTTCATCAAGGAGATTGCGCATGGCCATGCTGTCCAACCTCGATCTGATCCGGCGCGTGCGCCTGTTTTCGATGCTGACGCCCGAGCAGGCGCAGTCCATCGCGGACAGCGTCAGCAAGCGCCGCTTCAAGCGGGGCGAAGTGGTGGTGGAGCAGGGTACCCATAGCAACTCGCTCTACATCTTGCTCAATGGCCGGGCCCGGGTGTTGACGGCCGACCGCCGCGGGCGCGAGGTCATCATGGCGGTGCTGGAGGCTGGCGACCATGTGGGCGAAATGAGTCTGATCGACGGCGAGTCGGCCTCGGCCACCGTCCGCTGCGAGCAGCCCACCGACATGCTGGTGCTGGGCCGCGCCGAATTCGCCCGCTGCCTGCCTGACCCGAACAGCCTGGCCTACGGCATCTTGCGTGCGCTGGTGGCCCGGTTGCGCAATGCCGACCGCCAGATCGAGTCTCTGGCGCTGCTCGATGTCTACGGTCGCGTGGCACGCACCTTGTTGGACATGGCGGAAGACGAGGATGGCCTGAAGATCATCCGCGGTCGGGTGTCGCGGCAGGACATGGCGAAGGTGGTCGGTGCCTCGCGTGAAATGGTCAGCCGGGTGATGAAGGATCTCGAGGAGCGCGGCCAGATCGAGACCCTGCAGGATGGCTCGGTGGTGCTCAAGCAGATCGATACCGGCCAGAGTGAGGAAGCCGAGGAGTAGCTCGGCCCTGGGCCAGAATTCGGCCCATGACTTGGTTCCCTCCGTCGGCACCCACTTCTCAGGGTGCGACCCAGCGCTGGATGCGCACGCCCATCTGGTTGCTTCTGACTGCTCTGCTCTGGGCCCTGTTGGTGCTGGCCCTGGCGAGCCATGACGCGCAGGACAGCGCTTACTCCATTGCCACCGAACGCAGCCTGCCGGCCAATCGGCTGGGGGTGCTGGGGGCCTGGTTGTCCGATGGCCTGCTCTTCGCCTTCGGGTTTTCGGCCTGGTGGCTGGTGCTGGTGTTGGCGCGGCACTGGCTGGGCGGCTTGGCTGCCCTGTGGCGCGAGCGCCCGCAAGTGGAACCGAACCCAGGTCCGCTGTGGCGCGTCTGGCTCGGCGTCGGCCTGCTGATTCTGTCCAGCTGCGTGCTGGAGTGGACGCGGCTCTATGCCCTTGAGGCGCGCCTGCCCGGTCATGCGGGTGGCGTGCTCGGCTATGCCATGGGGCCTTTGGCCATGCAGTTGCTAGGCTTTGCGGGCTCCGGGCTGGCTGGCATCGTGCTGCTGCTGCTGGGCCTGGCCTGGGCGCTGGATTTCTCTTGGCTTCAATTGGCGGAGCGAATTGGTCGTCAGCTGGAGGCCCTCCAGGAGCGCCGCCGCACGGTGCGCGAGCAGCAGGAAGACCGCCGCTTGGGCGAGCAAGCCAAGGTCGAGCGGGAGGTCGAGGTTCAGGTTGCGAAGGTGGAGCAGCGCGAGCAGGAGCTGGTGCATGAGCCGCTGTTCATCGAACCCGAGGTGGTTGAGTTGCCACCGTCCACCCGTGTGGCAGCCGAGCGTCAGCAGCCCTTGTTCCAGGAACTGTCGACCACGCGATTGCCGCAGATCGATCTGCTGGACGCACCTCCGCCCCGCGTGGAGACGGTGACGCCGGAATCGCTGGAGATGACCAGCCGCCTGATCGAGAAGAAGCTGCGCGATTTTGGCGTCGAGGTGCATGTGATCGCCGCCTACCCCGGCCCGGTGATTACGCGTTACGAGATCGAACCGGCCACCGGGGTCAAGGGCTCGCAGGTGGTGAACCTGGCCAAGGACCTTGCGCGCTCCCTGAGCCTGACCTCGATCCGCGTCGTCGAAACCATCCCGGGCAAGAACTGCATGGCGCTGGAGCTGCCCAATGCGCGCCGGCAGACCATCCGCCTGTGCGAGATCCTGGGCTCGCAGGTCTATCACGATGCCGCGTCGATGCTGACGATGGCGCTGGGCAAGGACATCGTGGGCGCGCCCGTGGTGGCCGACCTGGCCAAGATGCCGCACTGCCTGGTGGCCGGTACCACCGGCTCGGGCAAATCGGTCGGCATCAACGCCATGATCCTGAGCCTGCTCTACAAGGCCGAGGCGCGCGACGTGCGCCTGATCATGATCGACCCCAAGATGCTGGAAATGAGCGTCTACGAGGGCATTCCGCACCTGCTCTGCCCGGTCGTCACCGACATGAAGCAGGCCGGCAACGCGCTCAACTGGTGTGTGGGCGAGATGGAGCGCCGCTACAAGCTGATGAGCAAGCTGGGCGTGCGCAACCTGGCGGGCTATAACAAAAAAATCGCCGAGGCCACGGCCAAGGAACAGAGCATCCCCAACCCTTTCAGCCTGACGCCCGAGGCACCGGAGCCGCTCGATCGCCTGCCGCACATCGTCGTCGTCATCGACGAGTTGGCGGACCTGATGATGGTGGTGGGCAAGAAGATCGAAGAGCTGATTGCACGCCTGGCGCAGAAGGCGCGGGCGGCGGGCATCCACCTGATCCTGGCCACGCAACGTCCCTCAGTGGATGTGATCACCGGCCTGATCAAGGCCAATATCCCGACACGTTTGAGCTTCCAGGTCAGTTCCAAGATCGACTCGCGCACCATCCTCGATCAAATGGGCGCCGAGGCCCTGCTGGGCATGGGCGACATGCTCTACATGGCCAGCGGCACCGGCCTGCCGGTGCGTGTGCATGGCGCCTTTGTCAGCGACGAGGAAGTGCACCGCGTTGTCGAGTACCTGAAGGAGCAGGGTGGCGAGCCCAACTACATCGAGGGCATCCTGGAGGGCGGCACCTTGGAGGGCGAGGGCGGCGACGTGCTGCCGGGTGGCGGAGGCAACAGCGACGGTGAGAGCGACCCGATGTACGACCAGGCCGTGGCCGTGGTGCTGGAGCACAAGCGGGCCTCGATCTCGCTGGTGCAACGGCATCTGCGCATTGGCTACAACCGCGCCGCCCGCCTGCTGGAGCAGATGGAGAAGTCCGGCCTGGTCTCGGCCATGGCCACCAATGGCAATCGCGACATCGTCGTGCCGCGCCGCAACGAGGAATGATGAAGTTCAAGACGCTGATCGCCGGTGTTTGGCTGCTAGCCGCCGCTGCGGCCCAGGCCGCTGGCCTGGAGCAGTTGCTACGGTTCCAGAAGGAGATCCAGAGCGCGCGGGTGCAGTTCGTGCAGACCGTGAGCTCGCCCGACGGCAAGAAGCAGAAGCACAACAAGGGCCAGTTCGAGTTCCAACGCCCCAACCGCTTTCGCTTTGACTACGCCGCCCCGCAGAACCAGGTGCTGATCGGTGACGGCAAGAAGGTCTGGATGGTCGATCCGGACCTGAACCAGGCCAGCAGCCGCCCGCTGGATGCGGTGCTTTCCAGCACCCCGGTGGCTCTGCTGGCCGGTGCCTCTCTGGGCGACGCATTCCAGCTCAAGGACGACGGCGAGCAGGGCGACATCGCCTGGGTGGCGGCCACGCCCAAGCAGGCGGATCAAGGCATCCAGAGCCTGCGCATCGGCTTGAAGGGCCGTGAGCTCGCGGCACTTGAGATCGTCGATGGCCTGGGCCAGCGCTCGCGTCTGCTCTTCAGTGGCTTTGAGGCCAATGCCAAGCTGGATGCCGAGCGCCTGCGCTTCACGCCGGCGCCGGGCATGGACGTGATCGACGGCAAGTGAGCGCTTCCGGCGACCTGTTTGCCGCCGGTACGCCGGCCCCGCTGGCCGAGCGCCTGCGGCCTCGGCGGGTGGACGAGGTGGTGGGCCAGCAGCACCTGCTCGGGCCGGGCAAGGTGCTGAGCGTGGCCGTGGAGCGCAAGCAGCTGCACTCGATGATCCTGTGGGGGCCGCCGGGTGTGGGCAAGACCACCCTGGCGCGTCTGCTGGCCGAATCCAGCGGCTTGCCCTTCATCGCCATCAGTGCAGTGCTGGGTGGCGTCAAGGACATCCGAGAGGCGGTGGAACAGGCTCGCATCCAGGGTCAGGCGGTGGTCTTTGTCGACGAGGTGCATCGCTTCAACAAGGCCCAGCAGGACGCCTTCCTGCCCCATGTCGAGTCGGGCCTGTTCGTGTTCATCGGCGCCACCACTGAGAACCCGAGCTTCGAAGTCAATGCGGCCTTGCTTTCGCGCGCCCGGGTGCATGTGCTGCAGAGCTTGAGCGAGGACGAGCAGCGCCAACTGCTGGTGCGTGGCGCGCAGGCCATGGGGGTGGTGCTGGACGGGCCGAGCGGCGATGCCCTGCTGGCCTGGGCTGATGGGGACGCCCGGCGGCTGCTGAACGCCGTCGAGGCAGTGGCCCAGGGGGGCGAACCCATCACGCCCGAGCTCGTGCTGCAGGTGCTGGGCAGCCGGCAACGCCGCTTCGACAAGGGCGGCGACAGCTTCTACGACCAGCTCTCGGCCTTCCACAAGTCGGTGCGCGGGTCGGATCCCGATGCGGCCATCTACTGGCTGGTGCGCATGCTCGATGGTGGCGCTGACGGCAAGGTGCTGAGCCGGCGCATGCTGGCCATCGCGGCGGAAGACGTGGGCTTGGCCGACCCGCGGGCCTTGCAGCTCAGCGTGGCTGCAGCCGAAACCTTCGAGCGCCTGGGTTCGCCCGAAGGCGAGCTGGCGCTGGCGGAGGCGGCGCTCTATCTGGCCGTGGCCCCCAAGTCCAATGCCGGCTACCTGGCGCTGAAGGCGGCGCGCGCACTCGTCGAGGCCGATGGGGCGCGGCCCGTGCCTCTGCACTTGCGCAATGCCCCGACGAAGCTGATGAAGCAGCTGGGTGCCGGCGCCGAGTACCGCTATGCCCATGACGAGCCGGATGCCTTCGCAGCCGGCCAACGCTACCTGCCCGAGGGCTTGGAGGCAGAGCGCTTCTACGAGCCGAACGAGCGTGGCCTGGAGGCCAAGATCGCCGAGAAGCTCAGGCGTCTGCGCGAGGCCAATGCCCAGGCGAGGGAGGGCTGAGATCAGTCCTGGGTGAGTGACAGCTGGCATTCGCCCAGGCCGTCAATGCGGGCCATCAAGGTCTCGCCGGCCTGCAAGGGCAGGGCGGGGGCGAGGGCACCGGTCGTGATCAGCTCGCCGGCAAGCAGGGCGGGTGCGCCCTGTTCGGCCAGCAGGGCCATGAGCTCTGCCAGGGCCGTCAACGGGCTGCCGAAGACGAGGGCGCTGCCGCCGCGGCTCTGACGGGTGCCGACCTGCAATTCGGCCTGCAGCTCGCGCAGCAAGGCCGGGTCCGGCGCCCGCCAGGGGCCAACGCGCAGGCCCGCATGCACGCCGCCGGCCGCCACTGAATCGGCAACCGAAATCTGCCAGCTGGGGTAGGGCCGGTCGACGATTTCCAGCCCGAGGGCCATGGCATCGACGCAGTAGGGTAGGTCCGCCGCGCTGCGCGGGGTGTCCCGCAGGCGCAGCACACACTCAAGCTCGATCTTGGGCTCTCTCCAGCCGGCCACGCTCAGGCGCTCGCCCAGCGGTGCCGTGCTGGCCGCGTAGAGCCAGCCCCAACTCGGACCCGCAATGCCCTGGTTGGCCCAGTTGGCACGGTTGGTGTGGCCGATCTTGCGGCCGACGGCGCGCTCGCCGCGGGCCAGACGCAACTGGTGCCGGCGCGCGGCGACCTGATAGGCCTGCTTCAGGCTCAGCTCTGGCCAAGGATTCACGAGCTCGCCTGTTTGCAGGGCGGCGGCGTAGGCATCGATCGGATTCATAGCGGATAAGCCCGCAGCGGGATGACGGCGCGCATGGCAAACGCCGTGCGCAGGCGCGCCACATGGGGCAGGGCGCTGATGCTGTGGCGATGCACGCGCTCGTAGTCCGCCATATCGGCCACGGCCACGCGCAGCAGGTAGTCGAAGTCGCCGCTCATCAGATGACACTCCAGCACCGCCGGGCAGGCGGCCACGGCACGCTCGAAGGCGTCCAGCGCCGGGCTGCCCTGGCCGGAGAGCGTGACCTCGATGAACACCGTCATCGAGCGCCCGATGGCTTCCGGGCTGAGCAGGGCGCGATAGCCGTGGATGGTGCCGCTCTGCTCCAGGCGCTGCAGGCGCCGCAGGCAGGCCGAAGGGCTGAGCGCAACCTGCTCAGCCAGTTGGGCATTGCTGAGCCGCCCGTCCTCTTGTAGTAGACGCAAGAGTTCACGGTCTATTCGGTCTAATTCGATTTCCATGCGGCGCAGTTTCAGTGAGTTTTCGAATGAAGTTGCGTGAACCTAGGGTTTTCTAGGGTTGTGAACGCGATCTTCTGCGGGCGCAGGCGGCCGACGATGAAGCTCTTTGCATCCACTCCTCGGAGATTTCCATGCGCATCGGCGTCCCCACCGAAATCAAGAACCACGAGTACCGCGTCGGTCTGACGCCTCCCAGCGTCCGCGAATTGGTGGCGGCTGGCCACGAGGTGTTCATCCAGTCCGGGGCCGGCAACGGCATCGGCTGCCCGGACGCCGAATACCAGGCAATGGGCGCCAAGATCCTGGCCGACGCCAAGGCGGTGTTCGAGCAGGCCGAGATGATCGTCAAGGTCAAGGAGCCTCAGCCCTCCGAGACGGCGATGCTGAAGAAGGGGCAGCTGCTGTTCACATACCTGCACCTGGCGCCGGATCCGGTGCAGGCCGAAGGCCTGATGAAGAGCGGCTGTACGGCCATTGCCTACGAGACCATCACCGATTCGCGTGGCGGCTTGCCGCTGCTGGCGCCGATGAGCGAGGTGGCGGGCCGCATGGCCATCCAGGTGGGTGCGGTGGCGCTGCAGAAGGCCCATGGCGGCCGGGGCGTGCTGCTGGGCGGCGTGCCCGGCGTGGCCCCGGCCAAGGTGGTGGTGATCGGTGGCGGCGTGGTGGGCACGCACGCGGCCCGCATGGCCATGGGCCTGGGCGCCGAGGTGGTGGTGCTGGACCGCTCGCTGCCGCGCCTGCGTCAGCTCGACGAGGTGTTCGGCGGTCGTCTCGTCACGGCCTACGCGAACCTGGACAACACCGAGGCCGCCGTGTTGTCGGCCGATCTCGTCATCGGTGCCGTGTTGGTGCCGGGTGCTGCCGCACCGAAGCTGATCCGTCGTGAGCAGTTGTCGCGCATGAAGCCGGGTTCGGTCATCGTTGACGTTGCCATCGACCAGGGCGGCTGCTTCGAGACCTCGCATGCGACCACGCATGCCGAGCCGACCTACGAGGTGGATGGCGTGGTGCACTACTGCGTGGCGAACATGCCTGGAGCCGTGCCGCGCACTTCGGCCTTCGCGCTGAACAACGCCACCCTGCCTTTCACGCTGGCGCTGGCCAACAAGGGCTGGCGCGCCGCCTGCGCCGCCGATCCCCATCTGGCGGCCGGCCTCAATGTGCACGAAGGTCAGATCACCTATGAAGCCGTGGCGCGTGAACTGGGCAAGCCCTTCGTCGACACCAAGCAGCTGCTGGCCTGAGCGCAGCAGCGTGGAATGACGGGGCGCCCTGCGGGGTGCCCTTGTTTTTTGGCCGCCAAGTCCAGCGGGTTATCCCAGGCAGGAAGGCGGGAAGGGCCTTCACATAATCGGCCGCAACCTGTGCCCTGGCGCACTGCCAAGGAGAACGACTTGGAAGTCCTGATTCAGCAAATCATCAACGGCCTGGTCCTGGGGAGCATGTATGCCCTGGTGGCCCTGGGCTACACGATGGTCTACGGCATCATCAACCTCATCAATTTCGCCCACGGCGAAATCCTGATGATCGGCGCGCTGACAAGCTGGACCGTCATCGGTGCGCTCGCCGGCTCTGGCCTGCCGGGCTGGGCTCTCATGCTGGTGGCGCTGTGCTGTGCCATCGTGGTCTGCTCCGTCGTCAACTTCACGATCGAGAAAATCGCCTACCGGCCACTGCGCAGCGCGCCGCGCCTGGCTCCGCTGATCACCGCCATGGGCATGAGCCTGATGCTGCAGACGCTCGCCATGGTGATTTGGAAGCCCAATCCCAAACCCTTCCCGCTGCTGCTGCCCACCGAGCCCATCAACCTCGGCGGTCCGGTTATTTCCGTCACCCAGGTGCTGATCCTGGTGACCACCGGGGTGCTGCTGGCCGCGCTGATGTGGCTGGTGAACAAGACCAAGCTGGGCCGCGCCATGCGCGCCACGGCCGAGAACCCCAAGGTCGCCTCGCTGATGGGCGTCAAGCCCGACTTCGTGATCTCGGCCACCTTCGTCATCGGCGCCGCGCTGGCCGCCGTGGCCGGCCTGATGTGGGCCGCCAACTACGGCACCGCGCAGCACACCATGGGCTTCATGCCGGGTCTGAAGGCCTTCACGGCCGCGGTGCTGGGCGGCATCGGCAACCTGGCCGGTGCGATGGTGGGCGGCATCCTGCTCGGCCTCATTGAAGCCATCGGCGCGGGCTATCTGGGTGAGCTGACCGGCGGCGTGCTGGGCAGCCACTACGCCGACATCTTTGCCTTCGTGGCGCTGATCCTCGTCCTCACGCTGCGCCCCTCGGGCCTGCTGGGTGAACGCGTGGCCGACCGCGCCTGAGGGAGTTCGCATGCAACAGACCAAGAAACTCGCCATCTTCCTGGCCAGCGCGCTGGCCCTGCTGATCCTGCCGTTGATCGCGCAGCAGTTCGGTTCCGGCCCGGTGCGCATCATGGACACGGCCCTGCTGTACGTGATGCTGGCCCTGGGCCTTAACATCGTGGTGGGCTACGCCGGCCTGCTGGACCTGGGCTATGTGGCCTTCTACGCCGTTGGCGCCTACATGTTCGCGCTGCTGGCCAGTCCCCACCTTTGGGACACCTTCCCAGCCATCGCCCAGATGTTTCCCAATGGGCTGCATACCCCACTGTGGGTCACCATCCCGCTCGGTGCCGGCCTGGCGGCGCTGGCCGGGGTGCTGCTGGGCGCACCCACGCTGAAGCTGCGGGGTGACTATCTGGCCATCGTGACCTTGGGCTTCGGCGAAATCATCCGCGTCTTCATGAACAACCTGGAGCACCCGGTCAACATCACCAACGGGCCGCGCGGTCTGGGTCAGATCGACTCGATCGCCGTCTTCGGTGTGCCGCTGTCGCAAAAGGTCACGGTCCTGGGTCTGGAATTGCCGGGCGTGACACTGCACTACTACCTGTTCCTCACGCTGGTGGTGGTGTCAGTCCTGATCTGCTACCGGCTAGAGAACTCGCGCATCGGCCGCGCCTGGATGGCCATCCGCGAAGACGAGATTGCCGCCAAGGCCATGGGCATCAACACCCGCAATCTGAAGCTGCTGGCCTTCGGCATGGGCGCCACCTTCGGCGGCGTGGCCGGTGCGATGTTTGCGGGCTTCCAGGGCTTCGTCAGCCCCGAGTCCTTCAGCCTGCAGGAGTCGGTGCTGATCGTCGCCATGGTGGTGCTGGGTGGCATGGGCCACTTGCCTGGTGTCATTCTTGGCGCGCTGCTGCTGGCCGCGTTGCCTGAGGTGCTGCGCTATGTGGCTGGTGACATCCAGCAGATGACCGATGGCCGGATCGACGCTGCCATCCTGCGCCAGGCCCTGGTGGCGCTGGCGATGATTGTCATCATGCTGATGCGCCCGCGCGGCCTGTGGCCAGCGCCCGAGCACGGCAAGCCCGCTCCAAAAACTCCCGCCTGAACACCATGAGCACGGACATCGTCTTGAAAGTCCAGGGGGTCTCCAAGCGCTTCGGCGGCTTGCAGGCGCTCTCCGAGGTCGGCGTTGAAATCCGCAAGGGCCAGGTCTACGGCCTGATCGGCCCCAATGGCGCCGGCAAGACCACCTTCTTCAACGTCATCACCGGGCTGTACACGCCGGATGGCGGCAGCTTCGAGCTCGGCGGCATGCCCTACCGGCCGGCCGCGGTGCACCTCGTGGCCAAGGCGGGCATTGCCCGCACCTTCCAGAACATCCGCCTCTTCCCCGAGATGACGGCGCTGGAAAACGTCATGGTGGGCCGCCATGTGCGCACGCACAGCGGGCTGGTCGGCGCGATCTTCCGCACGCCCTCCTTCAAGAAGGAGGAAGCTGAAATTGCCGCGCGGGCGCGTGAACTGCTTGAGTACGTGGGTATCGGTCGGCATGCCGACTTCCGCGCGCGCACCCTGAGCTATGGCGACCAGCGGCGCCTGGAGATTGCGCGCGCACTCGCCACCGACCCCCAGCTGATTGCGCTGGACGAGCCGGCCGCAGGGATGAACCAGACCGAGAAGGTGGTGCTGCGCGAGCTCATTGATCGCATCCGCAAGGACGGCCGCACCATCCTGCTGATCGAACACGACGTGAAGCTGGTGATGGGGCTGTGCGACCGCGTCACGGTGCTGGACTACGGCAAGCAGATTGCCGAAGGCACGCCGGCCGAGGTGCAGAGCAATGAAAAGGTCATTGAGGCCTATCTGGGTGCCGGCCATGCGCAGGCGCCCGCCGCCACCCACTGAGGAAGCGCCCATGGCAGATGTGTTGTTGCAGGTCTCGAACCTGAAGGTGGCCTACGGCGGCATTCAGGCCGTCAAGGGCGTGAATTTCGAAGTCCGCGCCGGGGAGTTGGTCAGCCTGATCGGTGCCAACGGCGCCGGCAAGACCACCACGCTCAAGGCCGTCACCGGCCTGCAGCCGGTGGCTGATGGCGACGTGCTGTACCTGGGCAAATCCATCAAGGGCCAGGGCGCCTGGGATCTGGCCAAGCAGGGCCTGGTGATGGTGCCGGAAGGGCGGGGTACCTTCACGCGCATGACCATCGTCGAGAACCTGCAGATGGGCGCCTACACGCGCAATGACAAGGCGGGTATCGACGCTGACATGGAGCGTGTGTTCACCTTCTTCCCGCGGCTGAAGGAGCGGCGCGACCAGCTGGCCGGCACCATGTCCGGCGGCGAGCAGCAGATGCTGGCCATGGGCCGCGCGCTGATGGCCCGCCCGAAGGTGCTGCTGCTGGACGAACCCTCGATGGGCCTCTCGCCCATCATGGTGGACAAGATCTTCGAGGTCGTGAACGAGATCCACGGCCAGGGGGTGACCGTGTTGCTGGTGGAGCAGAACGCCAGTCGCGCGCTGCAACTGGCCAATCGTGGCTACGTGATGGAGTCGGGCCTGGTCACGATGACGGGCCCTGGGGCGGAGCTGCTGGCCGACCCCAAGGTGCGCGCCGCCTACCTCGGCGAGTAAGCTCTCAGGAGGGCCGGCACAGCTGGGTGATCAGCTGGCTGGCCATGTCGGTAGCCTGTGCCTGCACCAGTTCCAGGAAGGCGTTGCTGACATCCGCGCCCGCGTAGGACTCTTCACGACCCATCGCGCTCGCCACTTCCTGGCCGCTCGCGCTGATCAGGCTCAGCGCGGCGTTCACCGACACCTCGTTGACACGCAGCAGGTGGTGGCGGTTCGCGGTGCTGCTGACCGTGCCCTGCACCACGTAGCCGCCCGCCTGGCCGACCTTCATGCCGGCCTGGCGCAGACGCTGGGCCAAGGCCACGCTGAACTGTCCGCCCCCGGACTCGCTGAGCTTGAGTTGGACGCGCGCCTGGCGCCGTGCCGGTGCGCAGTCCAGCGAGGCGAGCGTGCGCTCGAAGGCCACTTCACGCCCGGCCGCGGTAGCGCGGTCCATCTTGGCCTCTTCCTCCGAGAACGAAAAGCCGCCGCTGGAGCGGGCGACGTTCTGCCGCCCCAGCGTCGCCGTCGCTGCCACGCCGGTGCCAGAGGGTGCCGCTGCCGCCACCGGCTGGGCGGCCTGAACGCGCGCCTGCTCGGCATAGCGGCCATTCGGAAAACGTTCCAGATAGGCGCGGTAGGCCGAGGGCTTGCCGGATTCGGCCACCAGTTGCCACATTTCCTGGTCCAGATCGGCCGGCAGCGCTGCGCTGGCCGTGCTGGCGCCGGCGTTGCCGGTGAAGAAAAAGTCGCCTTCCAGCGAGGTGCTTTCCCAGGGGATCTGGCGGCCGTTCGAGGCCTGGCGCACTGCCACGCGGGTGCGCTTGAACACGTCCTCCACTTTGAGGCCCGGCGTGTTCATATTGCGCAGCAGATGGCTGGTGTAGAGCCCGTTGTTGCCGGCCCCGTCGGCGGCTTCGGCACCGGGCGCCGTGGCGAAGGCAATGATGGAGCCGGTTGGGGCATCCATCTGCGCCAGGCCACTGGCACCCGAGCGGGCGCCGCGCGTGAAGGGGTTGTTGCGGCAAGCGTCCAGGATGACGATGTTGAGAGGGTTTTTCGCGCTCTCCATCTTCTCCAGCACCTGGCCAATGTCGAAGGCCTTGTAGGCCACCTCGTCCTCGCGCTCGATGTGGGCGTCCACCGGCACCAGGAAGTTTCGGCCTTTGACCTGCACGCCATGGCCGGCGTAGTAGAAGAGCCCGACGCCGTCCTTCAGCTGATCACCGAATTCGCGCGTGGCATCGAACATCTGCTTCTGCGAGGCGTTCTCCAGGCTGATGACCTTGAAGCCGAGGCGCCGCAGGCTGTCCGAGACGGCGCGCGCGTCATTCAAGGGGTTGGCCAGGGGCGAACTCTTGTAGGCCGCATTGCCGATGACCAGGGCGATGCGCTTGCCCTTGTCCAAACTGGTGGCTGCGGCCGGCCAGGCGGCCAGCGCCCACAGCAGCAGGGAAAGCAGGAAGGTGCGCATGGCCATGGCCCTCGGGTCTTATTTGTGGCGGGCGTCGATTTCCGACACCCCGCGTTGCACCAGGCGTTGCACCAGGGTGTCGAGACCCACGCCGCCGGTGGCGTTGCTGCGCACGCCGGCAATGGAGGTCACCTTGGCGCCCACTTCCATCTTTTCCTCGAAGTAGCCGTTGGCCACCTGCTCGGAAGTGTTGGCATCCAGGATCTTGTAGCGCATGCCCACGTTCCAGACCACGGCCTGCTGGTCGGTCCGCACCGAGCCCGCGACGGTGGAGCCGGCCGCTGCGGCCTTGCCGCGGCCGAAGATGTTGAGCAGGTTCGCTGCGGTGCTGCCGTCGATGCCGCCGCCCGAGGAAGCCACCGGCTCCGCCTTCAGCACATCGAACTTCACGACCCAGCGCGTGGTGGAAATCTTGCCCTTCTGGAAAGCGCGCTGTGCCTGCTTGACGTCGCCCACGTTGTAGGCGAGCTCAACCTCGCGCAGCAGGGCACCCAGCTGGGCACGCTCCAGCACCGTGAAGTTGGCGCGGGTCAGTTCGAGCTCAACGAAGTCGGCAATGTTGTTGGCGGTGACACGTTGGGTGAAGGTGGCGTTGGCGCCCTTGATCTCGCCGGGCAGCACGATGATGCGCGGTCCCTTTTTGCTGGCGTTGGCGTATTCGATGGCCTGGTACTGGCCCATGTCGGCGCGGCGGTTGGCGTCGTTGGAGACCGCCGAGCCCGCCACCGGCGAGGGGTTGTTGCCCATTCCACCGCCGGCCGCGCAGGCCGTCAGCAGCACCACCAGCAGCGCACCGGCGCCGCGTCGAACGAGAGATTTCAAGGCATCGGAGTTCATTTCCGTCTCCATCGCTGCGGACCCCCTGGCCCGCTCTGTTTCGCAGTGTAAGGAGCGGTGCGCTAGGGCGACATGGGTCACAGCCGAGGCAGGGGGGCAGGCACAAAAAAGCCCTGGGCACGCCCAGGGCTTCGTAGTGGCGTGCTGGTGCTCAGGGCTTGACGAGCAGGCTCTGCGCCCAGGCGTCCGCCTCGGCCGCGGGGGTGCGGCCGCTGGTCTTGATACGCACCAGCAGTTCGTTCACGCGCTCGGCGATGCGGCTCACTTCGGCCATCACCGCGCCTTCTTCGCCTTCGCCGCGGTACTCGCGTGCCACCGAGATGATGCCGCCGGCATTCACCAGGTAGTCCGGCAGGTAGGTGATGCCGCGCTTGGCCAATTCGTCGCCGTCGTGCGCCAGCGCCAATTGGTTGTTGGCCGCGCCGCAGATCAGCTTGGCCTGCAGCGTGGGGATGCTGGTGGCGTTCAGCGAGGCGCCGAGCGCGCAGGGCGCCAGCACATCGCAGGGGGCCGCCAGGATCTGTTCCACCGTCACCACCTCAGCGCCGAACTGGGCCTGGGCCTTGGCGGTCTTGGCGGGGTCGATGTCTGCCACCACCAGCTTGGCGCCGGCCTTGTGCAGGAACTCGGCGAGGTGCCAACCCACGGCGCCCAGGCCCTGGATGGCGACCTTCAAGCCTTGCAGGTCGCTGCGGCCGAGCACGGTCTTGGCGCCGGCCTCGATGGAGACGAACACGCCCCAGGCGGTTTTGGGGCTGGGGTCGCCGCCAAAGGCGCCTTCGCGCGGGATGCCGGAGACGTACTTCGTCAGGGCCTGCACGCCGCGCATGTCGGCGGTGGTGGTGCCGACGTCCTCGGCGGTGATGTAGGCGCCTTGCAGGCTGTCCACGGCGCGGGCGAAGGCGGCAAACAGCTTGGCGCGGTCGAACTCGCCCTTGGGCTTGACGATCACCGCCTTGCCGCCGCCGAAGGGCAGGCCGGCCAGGGCGTTCTTCATGCTCATGCCTTGGGAGAGGCGCAACGCATCGTGGTGGGCGGCCAGGTCGTTCTCATAGGCCCAGAGGCGGCAGCCGCCGAAGGCAGGGCCGCGGGCGGTGCTGTGCACGGCAATCATGGTGCGCAAGCCGGATTCGGCGTCGGCGGCGATCAGCACGCGTTCGTGCGGGGCTTGGTGGGGCAGGCCGAAGAAGGAAGGCATGGGGTAGGGCTTTCGCTTGGGGTGGGTCAAACGCCGTCCGCGCTTGTGGCGCAGGGGCGAGAGGATGCACTCAGGGGCCTTGGAAGCCACCCGAGCGCAGGGTGATCACGAGGGTATCGCGGTGGCCGCGCGCCGCCCCATCGGGTTGGATGGGCGTGGCTTCGTGAATCATGCGGGGGTCGTTGAGTAGCAGCAGGCTCCCGGGTTCGGTCAGCGTGAAGCGCTGGCCGGCCGGGCCGGTGGCCTCGAAGACGCGGGTCTCGCCGCCCTTGATGTGCTGGCGCGCCAGCAGCAGCACCGCCACCAGGTCCACACCGTCGCGGTGGGCACCCTCGGGCGTGGGGCGGCCAATGCCGCCTTCGGTGTCGATGCGGAAGGGGTGGACCTCGATGAACCAGGGCTGAGCGCCACGCAGGCGGTCGGCACTGCGCGCCAGGCGGCGCAGCAAGGCCTGGAAGGCCGGGTGCACGGCCATGGCGGGGTCCACGGGTTCGTACCAGCGCTCGATGCCGCCGTGCAGGGCGTTGTAGTCCAGCGGCTGCCAGTGGGCGCGGCGCGGGGTTTCGGTAACCGTGCTGCCATCGACGACGAAGCAGCTGTGGCGGCGCGAGCGGTAGCGGCCGCCGTCCTTCAGGTAGCCGTCCGGGCGCAGGTCGTCCCAGTAGGGCTGCAGCGCCAGTAGTTCAGTCAGCGGCAGGCCCAGCCAGGCGGCGGTGCCTGCAGGGTCCAGCACGGCCTGGCCGGCTTGCACCAGGGCTTCGTCGGCCGCGCTGGCGGCCACAAACGGCGGCTGGAACATCAGGGCGTGCTGCCGTGCTTGTCGGCTTCCGAGGTGAAGGCGTCGGCGAAGAACGCATCCTCGGGCAGGCCGGCGGCGGCGTAATCGCGCTTGGCCGATTCGATGACGATGGGTGCGCCGCAGGCATAGACCTCGTGGCCGGAGAGGTCCGGCAGATCCTGCAGCACGGCCTGGTGCACGAAGCCGGCGCGCCCACGCCAGCCGTCCTCGGGCAGGGCATCCGAGCACACCGGCACGTACTGCAGCCAGGGCAGGCGGGCGCAGGCCTCGCGCACCCAGGCGTCCAGGTACAGATCGGCCGGACGGCGGCCACCCCAGTACAAGCTGACCGGCCGGGTGTTGCCGTCCGCTTCGAGTTGCTCGATCAAGGCCTTGATGGGTGCGAATCCCGTACCGCTGGCCAGGAAGACCATCGGTTTGTCCGATTCGCGGCGCAGGAAGAAGCTGCCGAACGGCCCCTCGGCACGCAGGATGTCGCGCTCCTTCAGGTTGGTGAAGGCGTGGTCGGTGAACTTGCCGCCCGGCATGTGGCGGATGTGAAGCTCGACCGCCGGCGGGTCGCCCAGCTGGGACGGAGCGGTGGCCATCGAATAGGCCCGGCGGCTGCCATCGCGCAGGATGAACTCGAGGTATTGGCCGGCATGGAACTGGAAGTTCTGCGTGGCCGGCAGTTGCAGGCGCAGGCGCAGCACATCGGCGGCGGGCTTCTCGGCGGAGATCACGCGCACCGGCAGCTTCAGCACCGGGTGCAGGCCCTCGGCCGGCACGCTCCGCGCCTCGATCGTGCAGTCCGTCTGCGGCGTGGCGCAGCAGGTGAGGATGAAGCCCGCGGCTTCTTCTTCGCTGCTCAGTGCCTTGGCCTGGTGCACGCCATGGATGACCCGGCCCTCGAGCAGGCGACTCTTGCAGGAGCCACAGGCGCCGTCCTTGCAGCCATAGGGCAGGCCGATGCCCTGTTCGATGGCGGCAGACAGGATGGTGGCGTCGCGTGGCACCTCGATGCTGCGGCCGGCGGGTTGAACGGTGACGGTCAGGGTCATGGGGACGGAAGCGGAGAGAAACCTAGACTGGGCGGCGATTGTCCGGGAGGAATGCAAGCGATGCGGGTCTTGGTGGTGGGATGTGGCGATGTCGGGCAGCGCTTGCTGCGCCTGGTACCGCAAGGGGTGCAGGTGCTGGTGCTGGCGCGCGAGCCGCGGCGCCTGGCGAGCTGGCGCTCGCGCGGCGTGCGCTTGCTGCGCGGGGATCTGGACGATCCGCCCAGCCTGCGTCGACTGGCCGGCCTGGCCGATGCGGTGGTGCACTTGGCGCCGCCGCCGGGGCAGGGCGAGGGCGACCCGCGCACCGCGGCCCTGCTGGCGGCCTTGGCGCGCGGGCGCGCGCCGCGCGCTTTCGTCTACGTGTCCACCACCGGTGTGTACGGCGATTGGGGCGGAGCGCGGATCGACGAGACCGCGGTGCGCCGGGCTCAGACGGCGCGAGCCCTGCGCCGCGTGGACGCCGAGGAGCGCTTGCGACTCTGGGCCCGCGAGCGCAGCGTGCGCCTGAGTCTGCTGCGCGCGCCGGGCATCTACGCGGCCGATCGCGAAGGCCACCCGCGCGAGCGCCTGCTGGCCGGCCGGCCGCTGCTGCGTGCCGAGGACGATGTGTTCACCAACCACATCCAGGCCGACGACCTGGCCCGTGCCTGTTGGCGTGCGCTCTTTCTGGGCAAACCGCTGCGCGCCGTGAATGTGGTGGACGACAGCGAGCGCCGCATGGGCGAGCACTTCGACCTGGCGGCCGACCGCCTGGGGCTGCCGCGCGCGCCCCGCATCAGCCGTGCCGAGGCCGCCGTGCAGATGACGCCCATGCAGCTGAGCTTCCTGAGCGAAAGCCGACGCATTGGCAATCAGCGCCTGAAGCGCGAGCTGCGCCTGCGCTTGCGCTACCCACTGCCCGAGCTCGGCTGGTAGGCGCGCTACTTCTTCTTCAGCACGTGGACGAATTCGTCCTGCTGTTGACGCTGCTCCAGCAATTCGTGGCCGGTCTGCCGCGCGAAGGCCTGGAAGTCGCGGGTCGAGCCCGGGTCGGTGGCCAGGATGCGCAGCACTTGGCCGCTTTCCAGCTCGGCCAGGGCCTTCTTGGCCTTGAGGATGGGCATAGGGCAGTTGAGGCCGCGCACATCCAGTTCGCGGTCGATGGGTGGGTTCATTCGAAAAACTCGGGTTCGATGCCGCGCTGCCGCAGAAAGGTGGCCAGGGCCTGGCCCGTGCCCTGCGGCCAGCAGCGCACCTTGTCGGGGGGAATCAGCTTGTACTCGGCCAGCTCGGGGCTGAGCACGATCTCGCCGGCGGCCGGCACGTGGTAGGCCACGATCAGCTGGTTCTTCTTCTGGAAATCCCACACGCCCAGCAGGCGCGGCGAGGCGCAGGCCTGCAGGCCTGTCTCTTCGGCCACCTCGCGCAGGATGCCGCCTTCCGGCGTTTCACCCGCCTCCATGAAGCCGGTGATGAGCCCGAAGAAGCGCCCCGGCCAGGCGGCATTGCGCGCCAGCAGCAACTGACCCCCGCGGTCCGTGCACTCGACGACGGCGGCCAGCACCGGGGTCGGGTTGTTCCAGTGCGTGAAGCCGCAGGCCGGGCAGCGCAGTCGCGTCTTCGGGCCACCGTCCTCCAGTTGCTCGATGGCCGCCAGCGGCGTCGTGCACTCCGGGCAGAACCTCATGCGGGAAAGACTCCCGTGGAGAGGTAGCGGTCGCCTCGGTCGCACACCACGAAGACGATGGTGGCGTCACGCACCACGCGGGCAATGCTCAGGGCCACGCAGCAGGCGCCCGCAGCCGAGATGCCGCCGAACAGGCCTTCCTCTCGCGCCAGCCGGCGTGCCATGGCCTCGGCGTCCGCCTGACTGACCAGCACCAGCTCGTCAACGCCGCTGGGGTCGTAGATCTTGGGCAGGTAGGCTTCGGGCCATTTGCGGATGCCCGGGATGCGCGAGCCCTCCTGCGGTTGGGCACCGACGATGCGCACCGCGGGGTTCTGCTCCTTCAGATAGCGCGAGACCCCGGTGATGGTGCCGGTGGTCCCCATGGCCGAGACGAAGTGCGTGACGCGCCCGCCGGTGTCCTGCCAGATCTCGGGCCCCGTGGTTTCGTAGTGCACGCGCGGGTTGTCAGCATTGGCGAATTGGTCGAGTACGCGGCCCTTGCCCTCGGATTGCATCTGTTCGGCGAGGTCGCGGGCGTACTCCATGCCGCCGCTGCGCGGCGTCAGGATCAACTCGGCGCCGAAGGCTTTCATGGTCTGGGCGCGCTCGATGGAAAGGTCCTCCGGCATGATCAAGATCATGCGGTAACCGCGGATCGCGGCGGCCATGGCCAGGGCGATGCCGGTGTTGCCGCTGGTGGCCTCGATGAGGGTGTCGCCGGGCTTGATGTCGCCACGCTCCTCGGCGCGCCTGATCATGCTGATGGCGGGGCGGTCCTTCACGGAGCCCGCAGGGTTGTTGCCCTCCAGCTTGGCCAGCAGCACATTACCGCGGCTGTCGGTGCCCAGCAGGCGTTGCATGCGCACCAGCGGGGTGCGGCCGATCACGTCTTCCAGCGTGGGGTAGGAGATGCTCATGCGAGCCATTGTGCCGGCCGCCCCAAAGACTTCGCTTCGCTATGGCAGAATCGCGGCCCTCCGAGCAAGGCGATGCCTTGCCAGCAACCTGCACACGGGTTGCGCACCTGCCCAGGTGGCGAAATCGGTAGACGCAGGGGACTCAAAATCCCCCGCCGCAAGGTGTGCCGGTTCGAGTCCGGCCCTGGGCACCAAGATTCCCGCTCATACACTCACGCCGCCCCAAGACCCGGGGTGCGTTTCCGAGTGAGCCCATGCCCCCGATGATGCCCGTCACCAAGGCCTTGATGCTGATCTGCGTCGGCATGTTCTGCCTGGGTGAACTGTGGCCCTATTTGGCCGGCTGGCTGGCCCTGTACCCGATCGCCTCCGGCTTCTTCCTCCCCTGGCAGCCGATCACCTACGCCTTCCTGCATGGAGACGTGCTGCACCTGTTCTTCAACATGCTCGGCCTGTGGATGTTCGGTACCGAGTTGGAGCGCGTGCTGGGGCAAAAACGCTACGTCCAGCTGCTGTTGGCGGGCGTGCTGAGCGCTGCCGCGGTGCAGTTGGTGTTCACGGCGGCGATCGGGAGCAACGTGCCCACCGTGGGTGCCTCCGGTGCACTGTACGGCCTGCTGCTGTGCTTCGGCATGCTGTTCCCGGATCGGGTCATCATGCCGCTGTTCCCCCCCATCCCCATGAAGGCCAAGGTCTTCGTGGCGGTGTTCGGCGGCTTGGAGCTGCTGATGGGCTTGACGGGCGGCGGCGGCGTGGCGCACTTCGCCCATCTGGGCGGCATGCTGGGGGCCTACGCCCTGATGCGCTACTGGCGGCGCGGACGCTGAGCGAAGACCGAGGCGCGCCCTGAGGGCTCACCGACGCCCTGCGAAGGGTTCACCATGTCCAGCGTGGTGAGCGCGGCCTGCAAGGCCGCTGGATCAGAGCGCTAGGCCTTGCAGGTACTGGCGGAAGCCCGGGCCGAGCTGCGGGTGCGCCAGGGCCAGCTCGACATTGGCCTCCAGAAAGCCTTCCTTGCTGCCGCAGTCGTAGCGCCGGCCTTCGTAGCGGTAGGCGAACACCTTCTCGCGGCGCAGCAGGCCGGCAATGCCATCCGTCAGCTGGATCTCGCCGCCCACGCCCCGCGGCTGGTTTGCAATCTCACGCAGCACGCCGGGCGTGAGGATGTAGCGGCCCGCCACCCCCAGCTTTGAAGGCGCGACTTCCGGTGCCGGCTTCTCGACGATGCGGTTGATATCGAGCAGGCGTTCGTTGACCTCGGTGCCGGCCACGATGCCGTAGCGCCGTGTGTGCTCGGCGGGCACCTCTTGCACCGCAATGATGCTGGCGCGCCACTCGGCGAACTGCTCGGCCATCTGCTGCAGGATGGGCTTCTCGCCCACCATCAGGTCATCGGCCAGCAGCACGGCGAAGGGGTCATTGCCGATCAGGCGCTGCGCGCACAGCACGGCGTGCCCGAGACCCAGGGCCTGGGCCTGGCGAACGTAGATGCACTCCATGTCGTCGGGCTTGACTGAGCGCACCACGTCCAGCAGCTCCTGCTTGTTGGCCTGCTGCAGCGCAACCTCCAGCTCGAAGGTCATGTCGAAATGGTCTTCGATCGGTCGCTTGTGGCGGCCGGTGACGAAGATCATTTCGCGCACTCCCGCCGCATAGGCCTCTTCGACCGCGTACTGGATCAGCGGCTTGTCCACCACCGGCAGCATTTCCTTGGGCTGCGCCTTGGTGGCGGGCAGGAAGCGGGTGCCGAGCCCGGCGACGGGAAAGACGGCCTTGGTGACGGGTGCGTTCATAGCAGGAGTCCTCAGCCCAGGCGGGCCAGTTGTTCACGTTGCTGGGTCAGCTGGGCCTCGAAGTCGGCCAGGCGTTGGCGCTCCTGGGCGACCACCGCCTCGGGGGCGCGGGCCACAAAGCTTTCATTGCCGAGCTTGGCCCGTGCCTTGGTGATTTCGCCTTCCAGGCGGGCTACTTCCTTGGCCACGCGGGCCCGCTCGGCCTCGATGTCGATCTGCACCTCCAGCGCCAGCTTGGCCTGGCCCAGCACCAGCACCGGGGCGAGGCGGCTGGCCTCGGCGAAGGCGGCTTCATCCAGTACGCGCAGCTCGCTGAGCTTGGCCAGGGCCTTGAGCAGCGGGGCGGCCTCGGCCAGGAAGGCGGTGTCCCCGCTCACCAGCAGGGGCACGCGTTCGGCCGGGCTGAGCTTCATTTCCGAGCGCAGGCTGCGGCAGATGCCGACGGCCTCCTTCAGGCGCGCCACCCAGGCTTCCGAGGCCTCGTCCAGCTTGTCTAGCTGCGCCTGGGGGTAGGCGGCGCTGACGATGCGGCGCCCGTCATCGGGCTTCTTGCGGTCGGCCACCACCGCCACCGTTTGCCACAGCTCCTCGGTGATGAACGGGGTGATCGGGTGCAGCGCGCGCAGCACGGTCTCCAGCACGCGGATCAGGGTGCGCCGGGTGCCGCGCGCGGCGGCCTCGTTGCCGGCGGCCTTGGCCTCCTGCAGCTGCACCTTGGCAATCTCCAGGTACCAATCGCAGTACTCGTCCCAGACGAAGCTGTAGAGCGTGTTGGCGACCAGATCGAGGCGGTAGTCCTCGAAGGCCTTGGCGACCTCGGCCTCAACGCGTTGCAGGCGGCTGACGATCCAGCGATCGGCCGCACTGAAGTGATTGAAGCCGGGCGGGCACACGCCACCCGGGTGCTCGCGGAAGCCGCAGTCCTGGCCTTCCGTGTTCATCAGCACGAAGCGGGTGGCGTTCCAGAGCTTGTTGCAGAAGTTGCGATAGCCCTCGCAGCGCTTGCTGTCGAAGTTGATCGAGCGGCCCAGCGTGGCCAGCGAGGCGAAGGTGAAGCGCAGCGCGTCGGCGCCGTAACCGGGAATGCCTTCGGGGAATTCTTGCTCGGTGGCCTTGCGCACCTTCGGCGCGGTTTCGGGCTTGCGCAGGCCGGTGGTGCGCTTGTCCAGCAGCGGGGCCAGCTCAATGCCGTCGATCAGGTCCACCGGGTCCAGCACATTGCCTTCGCTCTTGCTCATCTTCTTGCCGTGGGCATCAAGCACCAGGCCGTGGATGTAGACATGGCGGAAGGGCGGCTTGCCGGTGAAGTGCTTGGTCATCATGATCATCCGGGCCACCCAGAAGAAGATGATGTCGTAGCCGGTCACCAGCACGCTGCTGGGCAGGAACAGGTCCTGCTCCTGCGCGTTCAGCGTGGAGAAAGGCACCAGGGCCGATGAGTACCAGGTGTCGAGCACGTCCTCGTCACGGGTGAGCTTCTTGCCGGGCGCCTGGGCCTGGGCCTCGGCCTCGCTGCGGGCCACGTAGACCTGGCCGTCCTCGTCGTACCAGGCCGGGATCTGGTGGCCCCACCAGAGCTGGCGGCTGATGCACCAGTCCTGGATGTTCTTCATCCACTGGTTGTAGGTGTTGACCCAGTTCTCGGGCACGAACTTCACTTCGCCCGATTCGACCGCCTCGATGGCGCCCTGGGCGATCGACTTGCCGTTCTTGCCCGGCTTGCTCATGGCGACGAACCATTGGTCCGTCAGCATCGGCTCGATGACCTGACCGGTGCGGGCGCAGCGCGGCACCATCAGCTTGTGCTTCTTGACCTCGACCAGCAGACCCTCGGCCTCCAGCTGCGCCACGATGGCCTTGCGGGCGGCGAAGCGGTCCTGGCCGACGTAGCTGGCCGGGATGTCGGTGGCCTCATGGGCGCTGACCTTGGCCTCCAGGTCGAAGATGGTCAGCATCGGCAGGCCATGGCGCAGGCCCACCTGATAGTCGTTCTGGTCATGCGCCGGCGTGACCTTGACGACGCCGGTGCCGAAGGCCTTGTCCACGTACTCGTCGGCAATCACCGGCACCAGGCGGCCGGTGATGGGTAGCTTGACCTGCTTGCCGATCAGGTGGGTATAGCGCTCGTCTTCGGGGTGCACCATCACCGCGGTGTCGCCGAGCATGGTTTCGGGGCGGGTGGTGGCCACCACGAGGGATTCCGCGCCATCGGCTAGCGGGTAGCGGATGTGCCAGAGCGAACCGTCTTCTTCTTCGCTCTCGACCTCCAGATCGGAGACGGCGGATTTCAGGATCGGGTCCCAGCTCACCAGGCGCTTGCCGCGGTAGATCAGGCCTTCGTCGTACAGCTTGACGAAGGTGTCGGTGACGGTGGCCGAGAGCTTCTCGTCCATCGTGAAGTACTCATGGTCCCAGCTCACCGAGGCGCCCATTCGGCGCATCTGGGTGGTGATGGTGTTGCCCGACTCTTCCTTCCACTCCCAGACCTTGGCGACGAAGTTCTTGCGGCCCAGGTCGTGGCGGCTCACGCCCTGGCCCTGCAGCTGGCGCTCCACCACGATCTGGGTGGCGATGCCGGCATGGTCGGTGCCCGGCACCCACAGGGTGTTGTGACCCTTCATGCGGTGCAGCCGGGTCAGCGCGTCCATGATGGTCTGGTTGAACGCATGGCCCATGTGCAGGGTGCCGGTCACATTGGGCGGCGGCAGCTGGATGCTGAAGCTGGGCTTGGCCTTGTCCAGGGTCGGGGCGTAGAGGCCTTCGCGCTCCCAGGTCGGTCCCCAATGGGCTTCCAGGGCGGCGGGTTCAAAGGACTTGGCGAGTTCGGTCATGGCGCGGATGGAGACTGCGGCCCAGAGCGGGCCAAAGGGAGGCGGATTCTAGGGAGGGGCAGGGCCTGTGGCCGAGCCTGGCGGCAGGTTCTGGAGCCGCGGCTCCAGGCTCGCGGGCCGCCAGGCCTGGGGCCCTGCCTACACTGCGCCGCCACAACATCGATACCCGGAGACCCACCATGTTCGACGCCGTCATCACCGGTACCGGCCTGTACCGGCCGCCGCATCAGATTTCGAATGCCGAGTTGGTGGAGGCCTTCAACGCCTATGTCGAGCGGCACAACCGCGAGCATGCGGCCGCCATTGCCGCTGGGGAGCGGGAGGCTCTGCAGCCCTCCAGCGTCGAGTTCATCGAGAAGGCCAGCGGCATCAAGAGCCGCTACGTGATGGACAAGCAGGGCGTGCTGGACCCGGAGCGCATGTACCCGCACATCGCGGCGCGGCCGGATGACGCGCTTTCGCTGATGGCCGAGATCGCCGTGGACGCTGCCCGCCAAGCCTGCACCGCCGCCGGGCGCCAGACCTCCGACATCGACGCCGTGTACTGCGCCGCCGCGAACATGCAGCGGGCCTATCCGGCGATGGCCTGCGAGATCCAGGCCGCGCTGGGCGCCAGGGGCTACGGCTTCGACATGAACGTGGCCTGCTCCTCGGCCACCTTCGCCATCGAGCAGGCCGTCAATGCCGTCAAGGTGGGCAGTGCCCAATGCGTGCTGGTGGTCAACCCCGAGATCACCTCGGCCCACCTGGAATGGCGCGACCGCGATTGCCACTTCATCTTTGGCGACACCTGCACCGCCATCCTGATCGAGCGCGCCGACCTGGCCGTCAGCCCGGAGCGCTGGAAGATCGAGGGCACGCAGCTCGCCACTCAGTATTCGAACAACATCCGCAACAACTTCGGCTTCATGAACCGCTGCGAAGACAGCAACTGGCAGGAGCGGGACAAGACCTTCCGCCAGGAAGGACGCAAGGTCTTCAAGGAAGTGGTGCCGATGGCCGCCGCCCACATCGAAACGCATTTGCAGCGCCTGGGCATGAAGCCCGCTGACATGCGCCGCTACTGGCTGCACCAGGCCAATCTGGGCATGAACCAGTTGGTCATCAAGAAGCTGGTGGGTGCCGAGGCCGGCTCCAGCGTGGCACCGCTGATCCTGGACGAGTGGGCCAACACCGCCTCGGCCGGTTCCATCATTGCTTTCCACGAGCACCGGGCCGATATGCAGCCCGGCGACCGTGGCGTGATCTGCTCCTTCGGTGCGGGCTACTCGATCGGCAGCGTGGTGCTTACCCGCCAGTAGCTGAGGCGGCACTGGCCGCCGGCGCCGGGCTGCCGATCCAGGCACGCGCGGCGCTGCCGGCAAACTCTTCGTAGAACCATTCGCCGTCAAGTTGCACCAGCCCGTCCTCGGGCGGCTGCAGCGGTGCAGGAGTCACCCCTTTAAGCGCTGCGCGCAGGGTGTCCACCCAGACTGGCAGGGCCAGGCCGCCGCCCGATTCGCGCTCGCCCAGCGAGCGCGGCTGCGGGTAGCCGATCCACACCGCGGCGGCGCGCTGCGCCTGAAAGCCCACGAACCAGGCATCCACGGCGTCGTTGGTGGTGCCCGTCTTGCCGTACAAATCCTGGCGCTGCAGCGCCGCACTGGCGCGTGCGCCCGTGCCTTGCAGCATCACGGCGTTCAGCAGTTGGGCCGTCATGAAGGCATTGCGGGGCGAAATCGCCTGGGCGCGCTGAGGCTCCGCTGCGGCGTAAAGCTGTTCGCCCTTGCTGTCGGTCACCTTGCTGATCAGCCGCGGCTCCACCTTCAGGCCGCCGCTGGCAAACACCGCGTAGGCGCGTGCCATCTGCAGCGGCGTGGCCGCGCCCGAGCCCAGCGCCAGGGTCAGGTTGAGGGGCTGGCGCTCGGCCTCGAGGCCGAACTGCGCAGCCCAGGCCCGCACCTCCTGCGGGCCCAGCTCCTGCACCAGGCGGATGGTGGGCATGTTCTTGCTGCGCGCCAGGGCTTCGCGCAGGCTGAGCTCGCTCTGGTACTCGCCGTCGTAGTTCTGCGGGTTCCAGTCGCCGATGTGCAGGGCCTCGTCGCTGACATGGGTGCGCGCATGCGCGCCCTTTTCGATGGCGGCCGAGTAGACGAAGGGCTTGAAAGCCGACCCCGGTTGCCGGTAGGCCTGGGTGGCGTGGTTGAACTGCAGGCGTTGGAAGTCGAACCCGCCGACGAGCGCCCGGATGCTGCCGTCCTGCGGGTCCAGGCTCACCACCGCGCCCTCGGCCTGCGGCCGCTGTGCGAGCTGCCAGCGCCCGGGTGCCAGTTCCTGCACCCGCACCTTCGCGCCGCGCTGCAGGCGTTTGGCCACCGGCACCTGCGGGCCGATGAAGGGCAGGGCAGGGCGCAGGGCGGCGCCGCTGAGCGCCACGCGTCGCCCATCGCGCAGCTGGATCTCCAGGGCATCGCGGCTCACCGCCCGCACGATGCCGGCCAGCGCGTCATCCACGTCGGGGAAGTCGCTGAAGCTGGCGTCGTGGATGTCACCGTCGGCCTCCAGTTCCGCCATGCCTTCCTCCGCGCCGCGGTAGGCCTGGCGGCGCTCCAGCGCCCAGAGCGCTTTGTGCAGGGCCTGGTGGGCGGCCAGTTGCTCGCCTGCCATCAAGGTGGTGTGGGCCACCAGGCCGCGCGTGTAGAGCTCCTCGCCGTAGCGCTCGAACAGTTCCGCCCGCACCATCTCCAGCGCGTGGTCGGACTTGCCGGCCAGCGCGGAGGGCTGGCGCAGCTTCAGCGCCAGCTTGCGCGCGGCTTCGGCCTGCGCGGCAGTGAGCAGGCCCACCGCCTGCATCCGCCCCAGCACATGATGCTGGCGCTTGATGGCGCGCGGCAGGTTGACGGCCGGGTTCACATGCTGCGGGTTCTGCGGCAAACCGGCCAGCATGGCCACCTCGGCCGTGTTGAGTTCGTCGAGTTGCTTGCCGAAATATCGTTCGGCGGCGGCGGCGAAGCCGTAGGAGCGATGACCCAGATAGATCTGGTTCATGTAGACCTCCAGGATCTTGGCCTTGCCCAGTTCCCGCTCCATCTTCAGGGCCAACAGCATTTCCACCAGCTTGCGGCTGAGGATCTGCTTCTTGGTCAGGTACATGTCCCGCGCCAGCTGCTGCGTGATGGTCGAGGCGCCCTGTCGGCGTTCGCTCCAGAGGTTGTTCCAGACCGCGCGCAGGATGCCGCTGAAGTCCAGGCCGGGGTGGTTCCAGAAGTCCACATCCTCCACCGCCAGCAAGGCGTCCTGCAGGCCTTTGGGGATCTGGGCCAGGGGCACGAAGCGCCGACGCTCGCTGCCAAACTCACCCAGCAGCTCCCCCTCGGCGCTGAGCACCCGCAGCGGCTGCTTGGGCTGGTAGTCCGACAGCGCTTCCAGGTCCGGGAGCTGTTGCCAGATGAATGCGGCCGCCAAGGCGGTGATGAGGCTCAGGGCGAGCAGGGGTCCGAGAACCCAGATCAGCAGGCGTCGCAGCAAGGGCAGTGAGGGCAGGGCCAAAGCCGCGAATTATGCTTAGCGCCCCCGGGCCGGCCGGCGGTCGGCCGCCCGAAGGGCCGGGAGCTCGGGAGCGGCCCTTCTTTCGCTGTGAGCCCATGTCCGCACCCCTGAGCTTCTACTGGCACGACTACGAGACCTTCGGTCGCAACCCGCGCCTGGACCGTCCGGCGCAGTTTGCGGGCATTCGCACCGACGCCGAGCTCAACGAGATCGGCAGCCCGCTGATGCAGTACTGCCAGCCGGGTGATGACACGTTGCCCGACCCGGAGTCCTGCCTGATCACCGGCATCCTGCCGCAGACCTGTCAGGCCCGCGGCATGCCCGAACCCGCTTTTGCCGCCGCCATCGAGCGCGAGCTCGGGGCGCCAGGCACGGTGGGCTGTGGCTACAACACCCTGCGCTTTGACGACGAGTTCACCCGCCATCTGTTCTGGCGCAACCTGCTCGATCCCTATGCCCGCGAATGGCAGAACGGCTGCGGGCGCTGGGATTTGCTCGACTTGGTGCGTGCGGCCTATGCGCTCCGCCCTGAGGGGATCGAGTGGCCGCTTGGCGATGACGGACGCACAAGCTTCAAGCTGGAGAAGCTCTCGGCCGCCAATGGCCTGGCGCATGAGGCGGCGCACGATGCGTTGTCGGACGTGCGGGCCACGATTGCGCTGGCCCGGCTGCTGCGCCAGCGCCAGCCGCGCCTGTTCGAGTTCGCGCTCAAGCTGCGCCGCAAGGAGGCGGTCTGGGCGGAGGTGGGCGAGGCGCCGCGGCCCCTGCTGCATGTGTCGGGCATGTACGGCGTCGAGCGCGGTTGTCTGGCCCTGGTCTGGCCGCTGGGCATGCACCCGCGCAACAAGAACGAGCTGATCCTTTGGGATCTGGCCGCCGACCCCGCCGAACTGTTCGGCCTGCGCCCCGAGCAGATCCGCGCCCGTCTGTTCGTGCGCCAGTCCGAACTGCCCGAGGGCGTGTTGCGCCTGCCGATCAAGACCCTGCACGCCAACAAGTCACCGTTCGTCGTCAGCAGTCTGCAGACCTTGAGGCCGGAACTGGCCGAGCGCTGGGGTCTCAATATGCAGGCGCAGCTCGGCCATGCCGAGCTCTTGCGTCAGCGTGGCCGGCAGCTGGACGGGCTCTGGTCCGAGGTCTACGCCAGCGCGCCGACGGAGTCGGTCGATCCGGAGGCCAATCTGTACGGCGGCTTCGTGGCGGATGCCGACCGCAAGGCGCTGATCCAGCTGCGCGGCTGGAGTGCGGCAGAACTGGCCGAGCGGGCGCGTTCGGGCCGCCTGCACCTGAGCGACGCGCGCCTGGAAGAGCTGGTGTGGCGCTACCGGGCCCGCCACCAGGCCGAGCAGCTGGATGCCGCCGAGCGTCAGGGCTGGCTTGCCCAGCGGGCGCGCCGCCTGCATCTGGGCGAGGGCGGCGGTCTGCCGCTGGCCGACTACCTGGACCGCCTGGATCAACTGCAGGCCCAGCACGACGATGAGCGCAGCCAGGCTCTGCTGGAGGCGCTGGTGGACTGGGTGGAGGGCATCGCGCCGCCGCACCCGGACGAATTGCGGGATAGCGCCGCTTGACCGCCCCACTTCTTGGGTGAAGATCGCCCCATTCCCCTGCCAGGAGCCGTCATGACCGACCCCCTCGCCGCCAACCGCCTGCAGGCCCTGCTGGTGCGGTCCCCCGTGGCCGCCGCCTTTGTCAGCCAGGGGCAGTTCACGGTCGTCAGCGAACCTTTCAATCACATGTTCGGGCAGGGTGACGACCATGACCTGGGCAGCCAGCCGATCCGGGCCGTGTTTGTCTCTGACGCTTCCCACGCGGCGGTGTCCGAGCGTCTGGCGGCGGCCTATCAGTCTGGCCAGCCTCTGAATGAGGAAGTTGAGTTCGTGCGGCGCGATGGCGGGCGCTTCTGGGGCAAGCTCAGCGCCAGCCCGCTGGACTGGCAGGAGCCCAAGGGTGAGGCGCTGTGGATCGTCGAGGACGTCACGGCTGCCCGCGCGGCCCGTCTGGCGCCGACCTGGACGGCCAAGCACGACCCGGTCACCGAACTGGCGAACCGGCGGGAGTTCGAGCGTCGCCTTTCGGATCATGTGGGCAGCCGCCGCAACGAGCCGGTGACCGTGCTTTGGCTGGATCTGGACAAGTTCGGCGAGATCGTCACCGGCATGGGCAACGAGACCGCCGATCACTTCCTTTACGGCATCGGCCAGCTGCTGCAGGCACGGGTGCGGGCTTCGGACACCGTGGCGCGCATCGAAAAGGACCGCTTTGCCGTGCTGTTGCCCGATTGCAACCAGCACTACGCCGAGATCGTTGCTGAAAAGATGCGTTCTGCCATCGCCGCCTACCGGCTGCGCTGGGGTTTGCATCGGGCGCGGGTCAAGGTCAGCATCGGTGTGGTGCTGCTGCAGAACAGCCTGGAAACCCCGGACTCCGTGCTCGCGGCGGCCAGCCTGGCCTGTGGCGAAGCCAAGGCCGCCGGGGGCGACTGCGTGCGGGTGTTTGTGTCGGCAGGCAGCTTTGAGGCGGTGGCCGGCTGATAATTAAGCCGTTTTCACCCCGGAGTTCCTGAGATGGCTGTCGAGTTGTCCACTGCCTTGGCGGGCTTGTCGGCGGCGCAGGAGCGGCTGCGGGCGTCGGCCAACAACGTGGCGCTGTCGTCCGTCAAGCTCATGCGCACCGAGCCTGAGTCGCGTCCCGACCTGAACCAGGGGGCTGCCTCCGAGTTCCAGCTGCAGGCGCGAGACCCTGACTTGGCGCGTTCGCTGGTCGAACAACGCACCGCGACGTACCAGTTCATCGCCAACTTGCGCGTGCTGCAGACGCAGCTGGCGGTGTCCGGCGTGATGCTGGACATCTACGCCTGATCAGCGCCCGCCCAGGCTGAAGCGCTGCAGGCCGGCTTCGGGCTGGCCCAGGGTCTGCACGCCCGCTGCCTGCTCCAGATGGCGAGCGGCTTCTGGCAAACCCCGGAACACCAGACGAATGCCCGGCACCGGCTGGATCCACCAGTTGTGGTCCGGCTCGGTCGAAACCGTGCCGAGCTGTCGCATGTGATCCAGCAGCACTTGGCGGCTGTCCGCGCGGCCTTCTGCCACCACTTCGGCGCCCTGCAGCGCCGCAAAGCGGCCACCGCCCTCGGCGCGGTAGCTGTTCGTGGCCACGACGAACTCCTGTTCCGTGCGCACTGGCTGGCCCTGGTACTCCAGCAGCGCAACGCGCTGGCCGCCATCCGGGCGGCGCTGGCCGTAGCTCGTGTAGCGCGGCCGCTGCGTCAGGTCGAACGCATAGCGCACGCCGTCGATCACATCAAAGTTGTAGGAAGGGTAGTCCGGGTCGAGCAGCTCCTGCTCGGCCGGGCCGTCCGGGTCGATGGTGCGGAACTGGCCGGCCACCATTTCCAGCCAGTCACGCAGCTGCGCACCGGTGACCCTCAAGGCCTTGAATCGGTTCTGGTAGGGGTAGAGATCGACCGCATGCTTGAGCGCCAGCGGGCCGACCGGGATGTCGGCCGCCTGGCCGTGCAGGCTGGTGGTCTTGAACGGGGAGGCGGCGGAGAGCCGCGGCAAGGCCTCCCAGCGGCTGCCCTTCAATTCGCGATCGAGCTGCGCCAGCTGCGCCTCGTTCAGCAATTGCAGCGCGGCGCTGTCCAGCACCTGGGCAAAGTGGGTGTGCAGGGGCACCCGGCTCTGGGCCACCGGCTGCTGCACCCAGGCCCGCGTGGCCTCGTGCTCTTGTTGGATCAGCGGCGCCAGCCAAGCAGCAGGTTCGGCACGTGCCCGCTGCTGCTGGGCATCCCACACCGGGCGCAGCGTGCTGCGTGATTCGCGTACCTGCCAGCGGCCGTGCCTGCGTTCCAGCAGCAGGTCGATGAGGCCCAGATGGTCGCCCCAGCGGCCGGCCATCACGGCCGGCACCTTGCCGATGCGTCCGCGTTCGACATCGACGCCGGGGTGCTGGGCATAGGCTGGGGAGGGGAACAGGCCGTGCGCATGGCCGAGCAGCAGGGCGTCCACCCCCGGCAGCGCGGCCAGCGCCAGCGCCACGTTGTCGTCCAGGGGCCGGGCCGCCTGGCCGGCCGGCTCCAGGCCGGTGTGGGCCAGCAGCAGCACCAGGTCGGCACCCTGCCGGCGCAGCTGGCGCACCCAGTGGCGGGCGCTCGTCACCGCGTCCTGGGTGCGCAGACGCCCCAGCAGCTGTTCGCGCAGCAAGGCCACGCTGCGCGGCGGCGCCAGGCCGATGACACCGACCCGCAGCCGATGCACCCGGCCCTGCTCATCCCGCCAGCGCCGCTCCAGCATCACGGCCGGCTTGAATGCGGGCTTGCCGCTGTGGCTGTCCAGCAAGTTGGCACTCAGCACCGGGAAGGGAACGCCTTGCAGCGCGCGGCGCAGAAAGGGCAGGCCGAAGTCGAATTCATGATTGCCCAGGTTGGCGGCGTCCACCTGCAAGGCGCGCAGCACGCGGTAGGCCGGGTGCAGTTGCTCGGGCGGCCAGTTGCCTTGGTGCGCCAGCCAGTCGCCGAGTGGGCTGCCCTGCAGCAGGTCACCGTTGTCAAACAGCAGGTGGTTGGGTACCTCGGCACGCGCCTGCTCGATCAAGCTGGCCGTGCGGGCCAGGCCGAACTGGGGGCTGGCGCGATCCAGCGTGTAGTCGTGGTCGAGCAGCTGCATGTGCACGTCGGTCGTCAGCAGCAGGCGTAGCGGCAGGCGCTGGGCCGCGCCAGGCAGGCTCAGTAACAGACCGAACAGCAGCGCCAGCAGGTGGCGGGGCAGGGACACAATCATGGTCTCCATCCTAGGGGGCTTGCCCGGCCCACCTTGCCAGCGCCGGCAGGGTGAGTGGGCGAGGACCCCAACGAATCGCAGGTGATCGATGAGCGCAGCGCCCGAACCGTCTCCCAACCCCGCCACCTGGTACCAGGAGCTGGGGGCCGATGCCACCGCCAGCACCTTCTGGCAGATGTTTGAAGCCCTGGGGGCGATGCTGTCGGTCAAGTCGATGGCGCAGGGTCGCTACGTGCAGGCGTCCGAAGGGCTGGATCGCCTGTTCGAGCGCAGTGAATCCAGCCTGGTGGGCTCCAACGACGGCGACCTGATGCGCCCTGATGAGGCCGCGGCGATGCGGCGGGTCGAGCTGCAGGTGCTGCAAAGCCGCAGCGTCTCCGTCAGTGAGCACCGCCTGGAACTCAGTGGGCGGCGGCGCGAGTTCACCTTGGTGCGCGCCCCGCTGGGCCCGCAGCACGTGATGGCTGCTTGGCTGGAGCGCACCCAGGAGCGGCAGCGCGAAATGCACCTGCAGCGCGCGCTGGCGCAGATCGAGCAGCATCAGACCGAGATCGAGAACCTGCGCCGCCAGGCCCAGGCCGGCAGCGGGCGCGACGAAACCACCGGCCTGCAGCAGCGTGGCCCCTTCGATGAGCTGCTGCAGCGCGAGATGGACCTCTCGACCCGCGAACACCGGGAGTTCGCACTGGTGCTGATCGCGCTGGACCTGCCCAGCGCCTTGATGGGCGACGAGCACGCCCCCGCGCGCCAGCGTTTGATCGAGGCAATTGGACGCCTGCTGCGCAGCAACACCCGGGCGATGGACGCGGCCTGCCGCATCGGCGATCCGTACTTCGCCGTGCTGCTCTCCGGCGTCGGCCTGGCCACGGCGCATGCACGCATGGAACAGCTGCGCCGCCAGTGCAACCAGCAGATCGTCGCCCTGAACGGCCAGGATCTGGGGCTCTCGGTGTCGATGGGCATCGCCAGCTTCCCCCATACCGCGGCCGAGCATGGGGCCCTGCTGGGTGCCAGCCAGGAAGCTCTGGCCCAGGCGCAGCGGCGGGGGGGCAACCAGATCGTCCTGGCCGCCATTCCCTTCGGCGCCTGAGCGCCACGGATCGCTTCAGCCGCTCAGGCTGCGGCGCGCCATGTCAGCAGCCAGCACCAGCAACAGCAGGGCAAAGCCGCGCTTGAGCTTTCGCACCGGCAGGGCGTGCGCGGCGCGTGCACCCAAGGGTGCGGTCAGCATGGTGCAGGGCACCAGCACCGCCAGGGCGGGCAGGTAGAGGTAGCCGAAGGCGCCGGACAGGGCAGGCTGCAGCGACCAGCCGCCCCACACGTAGCCCAGAGTGCTGGCCAGTGCAATGGGGAAGCCCAGTGCCGCGCTGCTGGCCACGGCCTGATGGATGGGCACCGCGCACCAGCTCAGGAAGGGCACGGTGAGAAAGCCGCCGCCGGCGCCCACCAGGCCCGAGAGCAGGCCGATCACCAGCCCAACACCCAGCAGACCGGCCCGCGGCGGGAGGCTGCGTTCGGCGGGCGCCTGGGAGCCGCTCCACATCTGCCAAGCTGACAGCAGCACAAAGCCGCTGAACAAGGCTGCCAGCCACTGACCGCGCAGTAGGCCGAATAGCGCCGCGCCGGACAGCAGCCCACCCAACAGCACGCCTGGTGCCAAGCTGGCGACCACCGGCCAGCGCACGGCACCGCGGCGGTGGTGGGCGCGCACGCTTGATAGCGAGGTGCCGGTGATGCAGGCCATCGCCGTGGCAATGGCCATCTTGACGGCCAGCGGCGTCGCCACGCCCTGCCACTGCAGCAGGGCGCTCAGCGCTGGCACGAGCACCATGCCCCCGCCGATGCCCAGCAAGCCGGCCAGAAAGCCCGTCAGAACGCCCAGCAGGGCCAGGCCGAGCAGGAGTTCGATGCTCATGCCAGCAAGGGCTCCAGCAGGCGCCACTCGGCGTCGGTCACGGGCGTGATCGAGAGCCGGCTGCCCTTTTGCAGCACCTGCAGGCTCCCCAGCTCCGGCCGTTCGCGCAGCTCTTTCAGGCTCAGCAGGCGCGTCTTGCGTTCGAACGAGACGTCCACCAGCAGCCAGCGGGGTGCCTCGGGCTTGGACTTCGGGTCGTGGCACGGGCTGGCGGGATCGAACTGGGTTGGATCCGGGTACGCCGCCGAGGCCACTCGCGCCAGACCCGCAATGCCGGGCTCGGCGCAGGAGGAGTGATAGAAGAGCACGCGGTCGCCCAGCTGAAACGCATCGCGCATGAAGTTACGTGCCTGGTAATTGCGCACCCCGATCCAGGGCAGCCGGGCCAGCCGCTGCAGATCATCGATGGACGCCTCTTCGGGCTCCGACTTCATCAACCAAGTCTGCATCGTGGCTTTTGATCAAGTGCCACCGCCGAACCGGCTCCGCCGGGCCGCTGGCGGCGCCCCCTGGGGGGAGGCGGCCGAGGCCGCTTCAGGGGAGAGGGAATGTGGTGTCCATCGCGCACCGCGGGCCGCATTCCTGAACCCTAGGGGTACAGGTGGGCGAGGTCAGCCGGGCTTCGGGTTCATCTGACGCGAGACGATCACGCCCGCCGGGCATGTTCCAAGCCCTTGCTCGCGAGAGCATCGGTTCAAGGAAATAAAAACCCGCGCGAACGCAATGGACGGAGGTGATTGTGTCAGAGCAGATTGCCGTCTGAGGCCAGTGCCCGGTCCAGCCGCTGCAGCAAATCACCCAATTCCACCTCGCCGGTGGCGTCGGCACTGGCGCTGGGGGCGGCCGCCCGGGGCGTCTGCGCCAGTTGGTAGGCCAAGTTCAGTGCCGCCAGCACGGCGATGCGCTCGCGCGCGCGGATCTTGCCGGCGTCGCGAATGGCGCACATCTCCTCGTCGACCTGGGCCACTGCACGCTGCAGTGCGGCTTCGCCGCCTTCCGGGCAGGACAGCAGATAGCTCTGTCCCATGATGTTGACTTCGATCTGTTTCATGCCAGGGGCCCTTCGCCTTCTACCGGCAGGCGCTGCAGCAGCACATCGATGCGCTGGCGCGCGGCCGCCAAGCGCGAGCGCAGGCTGTCGCGTTCCTCACTCAGGCTCTTGAGCTGATCCAGCAGCAAGGCATTGGTACGGGCCAGCTCGTCGTGACGCACCAACAGGCGCTCAACGCGATCAACCAATTCGGGGAGCTGGGCCATGGCTGCAGACAGCGAAGGAAAGCCGGTGATTTTAGGCGCCGCGGCCGAGGTCACAGAGCGCGCGTACCTGGCATTGATCGCACAGCGGTCGGCGCGCCTGGCAGACATAGCGGCCGTGCAGGATCAGCCAATGGTGGGCGTGCAGCCGGTAGGGCGCCGGAATGCGCTTCAGCAGGCCCTGCTCGACCTCCAGCGGGTTCTTGCCAGGCGCCAGCCCGGTGCGGTTGCTGACGCGAAAGATGTGGGTGTCTACCGCCATCGTGGGCTCGCCAAAGGCGACGTTCAGCACCACGTTGGCGGTCTTGCGGCCTACGCCGGGCAGGGCCTCCAGGCTTGCTCGCTCCCGCGGCACGCGGCCGCCATGCTGCTCGACCAGGATGCGGCAGGTCTGCATCAGATGCCGGGCCTTGCTGCGGAACAGGCCAATCGTCTTGATGCAGTCCACCAACCCGGCCTCGCCCAGGTCCAGCATGCGCTGCGGCGTAGGTGCCAGGGCGAACAGGCGCCGCGTCGCCTTGTTGACTCCGACATCCGTGGCCTGGGCCGAGAGCAGCACTGCCACGAGCAATTCGAAGGTGCTGGCGTAGACCAGCTCGGTTTCCGGGTGCGGGTTGGCTGCCTGCAGCGTGGCGAAGAAGGCCTCGATGGCCGCTGGCTTCATCGTCATGGCGTGCGGGCGGCGCGTGCGCGCGCCTTGGCCAACGCCGCTTCCACCACGGCGCGCTTGCGCTCGGCTTCGCTCGGGGCCTTGAGCGCCCCGGCTAAATCCTGCAACTTGGCCTCGGCCTTGTGGGCCAGGCGTTCGGCCTGCCGGCGTTGAGCCTCGGCCTGCCGCTGTTGGTGATGCCGATAGCGCAAGCGCGAGTTGTGCGCTTGCTCGGCCGTCCAGGCCTGCCAGGCCATGCGGCCCGGTGTTACCGAGTCCATTCGGATGCAGTCCACCGGGCATACGGGCACACACAGCTCGCAGCCGTTGCAGGCCTCGGCCAGGACGGTGTGCATCTGCTTGGCGGCGCCCAAGATGGCATCGACGGGGCAGGCCTTGATGCACAGCGTGCAGCCGATGCACCAGTCTTCGTCGATGACGGCCAGCGCCCGCTCGGCCTCGATCCCGCAAGCCGCATCCAGCGGCAGTTCGGGCCGCTGCGTCAGCTGGCTGAGGCGGCGCACCCCTTCCTGACCACCAGGCGGGCAGCGGTTGATGGCGGCCCCTTCCTCCGCAATCGCCTGGGCATAGCGGCGGCAATCCGGGTAGCCGCAGCGCGTGCACTGCGTCTGCGGCAGCGCTGCGTCCAGCCGGTCGACCAGTTCGGCCAGGCTCATGCCTTGCGGCGCTGCCGCTTGACCGGCTCATCGCGTTGGCGGCGGTCGTGGGCAAGGATGAAGTCGCGGATCACGGGATAGGCCAGCTCGCGCCAGCGCCGCCCTGAGAAGATGCCGTAATGACCGGCTCCCTTGACGTCGAAGTGCTGCTGGTGCTCCTTGGGAATGCCAGTGCACAGCTCGTGCGCCGCGCGCGTCTGGCCGGCGCCGGAGATGTCGTCCAGCTCGCCCTCGACCGTCAGCAGCCCGCAACCACGGATGTCCTGCGGGCGCACGCGCTGACCGCGCACGTCCCAGGTGCCATTGACCAGAGCGAAGTCCTGGAACACGGTCTTGATGGTGTCCAGGTAGTACTCGGCTGGCAGATCGAGCACGGCGTTGTACTCGTCGTAGAAGTCGCGGTGGGAGTCCGCCGACTCCTCGTCGCCGCGCACCAGGTCGAGGAAGTAGTCGTAGTGGCTGCTGAGATGCCGCCCCGGGTTCATGGCGATGAAGCCGGTGTGCTGCAGGAAGCCTGGGTAGACCAGGCGGCCGGCACCGGGGAAATTGGTCGGCACGCGGTAGATGACGTTGTTCTCGAACCAAGAATAGCTCTTGTTCATCGCCAGGTTGTTCACCGCCGTGGGGCTCTTCCTGGCGTCGATCGGGCCGCCCATCATGGTCAGCGAGCGCGGCACGACGTCCTTATCGGTGGCTTGCAGGGACACCGCCGCCAGCACCGGCACGGTCGGTTGGCAGACAGAGATCACATGCACGTGGGCGCCAATGTGGCGGATGAACTCACGCACATAGTCGACGTAGTCATCCAGATGAAAGGCCCCCTTGTCGATGGGCACCATGCGGGCGTCGGTCCAGTCGGTGATGAAGACCTTGTGCTCGCGCAGCAGCTGGCGCACGGTGTCGCGCAGCAGGGTGGCGTGGTGGCCGGACAGCGGTGCGACCACCAGCACGGTGGGCTGGTCTTTCATGCGCGCCAGCTGTTCACCGTCATCAGTGAAGCGCTTGAAGCGCAGCAGGCGGCAGAAGTCCTTTTCGATGACGACCTGCTCCTGCACCGCCACGCTGATGCCATCGACATCCACGCGGTCGATGCCGAAGGGCGGCTTTTCATAGGCCTTGGCCAGCCGGTGCATCAGATCCAGGCTGGCTGCCACGCGCGGGGCCAGCGGGCCGTGGGCAAACGGGGACATCGGGTGGCTGTAGAGCTGCCCAGCCGCCGAGGCGAACTCGGCAAAGGGACTCAGCAGGGCGCGCTGCGCTTCATAAAGCTGATAAAGCATGGGGGCTAGCTCCGGAAACAGATGCTTGCATCTTGCCTGAAATGCTGCGCTGCAGCATGAATGATTTTGATCGAATTGATCAAAGCGAGGAGGGCTGCGCTAGGCTGACAGGTTTTCTGCCGTCATTGTCCGTTCATGCCGCAAGTCGAGGCTTCCGCTCCGCAAACAACCCAAGCGCCTGAGGTGCTGCCGGGCGAGTTTGTCAGTTTTGAGGGCTCGCCTTTCCAGCTCTTCCAGCCCTTCCCGCCGGCCGGCGACCAGCCCACGGCGATTGCCCAGTTGGTGGAAGGCGTCAACGACGGCCTGGCGTACCAGACCTTGCTGGGCGTCACGGGTTCCGGCAAGACCTTCACGATGGCCAATGTGATCGCCCGGCTGGGGCGTCCGGCGATCGTGTTCGCGCCCAACAAGACCCTGGCGGCCCAGCTATACAGCGAGTTCCGCGACTTCTTTCCCAAGAACGCGGTCGAATACTTCGTCAGCTATTACGACTACTACCAGCCCGAGGCCTATGTGCCGCAGCGCGATCTGTTCATCGAAAAGGACAGCGCGATCAACGAGCAGATCGAGCAGTTGCGACTTTCCTGCACGAAGAGCCTGCTGGAGCGTCGTGACGTGGTCATCGTGGCCTCGGTGTCGGCCATTTACGGCATCGGCAACCCGAGCGACTACCACCAGATGGTGCTGACCTTGCGCGTGGGTGACACGATCGGGCAGCGCGAGCTGATTGCTCAACTCGTGCGCATGCAGTACCAACGCAACGAGTTGGAGTTCACGCGCGGCCACTTCCGCGTGCGCGGCGACACGGTGGATGTCTTCCCGGCCGAGCACTCGGAGCTGGCGCTGCGCATCGAGCTGTTCGACGACGAAGTCGAGTCGATGAGTTTGTTCGACCCCCTGACCGGGCAGATCCGCCAGAAGCTGGCGCGCTTCACGGTGTATCCCGGCAGCCATTACGTCACCCCGCGCGAGCGCGTGCTGGTGGCGATCGACACCATCAAGGAAGAGCTGCGCCAGCGCGTTGGCGAATTCCTGAAGGACGGCAAGTTGGTCGAGGCCCAGCGGCTGGAGCAACGCACGCGTTTCGACATCGAGATGCTGCAGGAAGTGGGGCACTGCAAGGGCATCGAGAACTACACGCGCCACCTGAGTGGCGCCGCGCCGGGCGAGGCGCCGCCGACGCTGGTCGACTACCTGCCGCCCGACGCCTTGATGTTTCTGGACGAAAGCCATGTGCTGATCGGCCAGTTCGGCGGCATGTACAACGGCGACCGGGCGCGCAAGACGACCCTTGTTGAGTACGGCTTTCGCCTGCCTTCGGCCCTGGACAACCGGCCGCTCAAGTTCGAAGAATTTGAACGAAAAATGCGGCAGGCCATCTTCGTTTCGGCCACGCCGGCCGATTACGAAAAGCGCCAGGCCGGCCAAGTGGTGGAACAGGTGGTGCGCCCGACCGGATTGGTTGACCCGGTCGTCAGCGTGCGGCCGGCGACCCACCAAGTGGACGATGTGCTGGGTGAGATCCGCTTGCGCGTCGAGGCGCAGGAGCGTGTGCTCATCACCGTGCTGACCAAGCGCATGGCCGAGCAGCTGACCGACTACCTCGGTGAGAACGGCGTCAAGGTGCGCTACCTGCACTCGGATGTCGACACCGTCGAGCGGGTCGAGATCATCCGGGACCTGCGTCTGGGCATGTTCGATGTGCTGGTCGGCATCAACCTGCTGCGCGAGGGCTTGGACATCCCGGAGGTGAGCCTGGTGGCGATCCTGGATGCCGACAAGGAAGGCTTCTTGCGCAGCGAGCGCAGCCTGATTCAGACGATTGGCCGAGCCGCGCGCCACCTGAATGGCATGGCCATCCTGTACGCCGATCGGGTGACCGATTCGATGCGCCGTGCCATCGGTGAGACGGAGCGCCGGCGCGTCAAGCAGTTGGCGCACAACGCCGAGCATGGCATCACCCCGCGTGGGGTGGCCAAACGGGTGCGCGACCTGATCGACGGCGTGGTGTCCGACAAGGGCAAGGATCTGGTCGCCCCCGAGTTGCCGAGTGTCGAGGGACTCAGCGAGAAGGAAGTGGGCCGTCGCATTCAGCAGCTCGAAAAGCAGATGTACGAACACGCCCGCAACTTGGAGTTCGAGCAGGCGGCGCGCTTGCGCGACCAGCTGGCGCTGCTGCGCGAGCAGCTGCTGGGCGCCAGCAAGCATGATGTGGGGCTATCGGGCTGATAGCCCCATTCGAAGGCCGGCTCCGAAATAGACGACTAAAATGCTCGGCAATTACCTCGGGTTAGTCCTGATCGCAACTGTTTTGCTCAGGTATTCGGGGTTCAGGAGAGCAGGATGCGCCTCACCACCAAGGGCCGATTTGCCGTGACCGCCATGGTCGATCTGGCGCTGCGCGAGCACAGCGGCCCCGTCGCCCTGGCTGCCATCGCCCAGCGGCAGCAGATTTCCCTCTCTTACCTCGAACAGCTGTTCGGCAAGTTGCGCCGGGCTGAATTGGTGGAAAGCACGCGCGGCCCGGGCGGCGGCTACAAGCTGGGCCGCTCCAGCGCCACCATCACCGTGGCTGACGTCATCCTGGCCGTGGACGAGGCTCTGGATGCCACCGGCTGCGGTGGCAAGGAAAATTGCATGGGCCATGACACGGGCGCGTGCCTGACCCACGACCTGTGGACCCGCCTGAACGAGCGCATGCTGGATTACCTGCGCTCGGTCAGCCTCAAGCAGATCGTTGAGGAGCAGCGCGCCAAGGGCGTGGTGGTGGACGAGCCGCAGATCAGCTCGCTGAAGCGCGCCTTCTCGCCCTCGCCCGTTGCCAAACCCATCCGCGTCACCGCTCCGAATTCCGTTTTCGACCTCGGCACCGCGCTGAGCAAGTGAATCCATGACCCCTCATCTGCCCATTTACCTTGACTACGGCGCCACGACGCCGGTGGACCCGCGTGTGGTTGACGCCATGATTCCGTGGCTGCGTGAGCACTTCGGCAATGCCGCTTCCCGCAGCCACGCCTACGGCTGGGAAGCCGAGGCGGCCATCGAAAAGGCGCGTGAACAGGTGGCTGCGCTGATCGGAGCGGACCCGCGTGAGATCGTCTGGACCAGCGGGGCGACCGAGTCCAACAACCTGGCCATCAAGGGTGCCGCAGAGTTCTACAAGTCGCGTGGCAAGCACATTGTCACCGTCAAGACCGAACACAAGGCCGTGCTGGACACCTGCCGCGAACTGGAGCGACGCGGTTTCGAGGTGACCTACCTGGATGTGTTGCCCACCGGCCTGCTGGACCTGGATGTCTTCAAGGCGGCCATCAGCAAGCCGGGCACCATCCTGGCGTCTGTGATGGCGGTCAACAACGAAATCGGCGTGATTCAGGACATGACCGCACTGGGCAACCTGTGCCGTGACCTGGGCGTGATCTTCCATGTCGACGCGGCACAGGCGACCGGCAAGATGCCGATCGACTTGGCCACGCTGCCGGTCGACCTGATGAGCCTGGCGTCGCACAAGAGCTATGGCCCGAAGGGCATCGGCGCGCTCTATGTGCGCCGCAAGCCTCGCGTGCGTCTGGAGGCGCAGATGCATGGGGGCGGGCAGGAGCGCGGCATGCGCTCGGGCACGCTGCCGACGCACCAGATCGTCGGCATGGGTGAAGCCTTCCGCATCGCCCGCGAAGAAATGGGCACGGAGTTGGAGCGCGTCCGCATGCTGCAGCAGCGCCTCTTGAAGGGCCTGGCCACCATCGAGGAAAGCTACCTGAACGGCGACACCGAGCGCCGCGTGCCGCACAACGTCAATATCTCCTTCAACTACGTTGAAGGGGAATCCTTGATCATGGGTGTGAAGGAGCTGGCCGTGTCTTCGGGCTCAGCCTGCACCTCGGCCAGTTTGGAACCCAGTTATGTGTTGCGCGCGCTGGGCCGCTCGGACGAACTGGCGCATTCCAGTTTGCGCATGACCATCGGCCGTTTCACCACCGAAGAAGACATCGATACCGCCATCCGCCTGCTGCAGGATCGGGTGGCCAAGCTGCGCGAGCTCTCGCCCCTGTGGGAGATGTTCAAGGATGGCGTCGACCTCTCGACCATCCAGTGGACCGCGCACTGAACCAGGAGAACCAACATGGCATACAGCGACAAGGTCGTCGACCACTACGAAAACCCGCGCAATGTGGGCAGCTTTGACAAGGGCGATGCGGCGGTGGGCACCGGCATGGTGGGCGCCCCGGCTTGCGGTGATGTGATGAAGCTGCAGATCAAGGTCAACCCGGCCACCGGTTTGATCGAAGACGCGCGCTTCAAGACCTATGGCTGCGGTTCGGCGATTGCGTCGAGCTCGCTCGTCACCGAATGGGTCAAGGGCAAGAGCCTGGACGAAGCCACGCAGATCAAGAATTCCGAGATTGCCGAGGAGCTGGCTCTGCCGCCGGTGAAGATCCACTGCTCCATCCTGGCCGAGGACGCCATCAAGGCCGCCGTGGCCGATTACCGCGCCAAGCACAGCGGAGCCTGAAATGGCCATCACCCTGACCGAAGCAGCGGCCCGCCACGTCACCAAGTTTCTGGCCCGGCGTGGCAAGGGCGTGGGTGTTCGCCTGGGCGTCAAGACCACCGGCTGCTCCGGCTTGGCCTACAAGCTCGAGTACGCGGATGAAGTGGCGCCCGAGGACATGGTGTTCGAAGACCAGGGTGTCAAGGTCTTGATTGACCCCAAGAGCCTGGCCTATCTGGACGGTACCGAGCTGGACTTCGTGCGCGAAGGCCTGAACGAGGGCTTCAAGTTCCGCAATCCGCAGGAGAAGGACCGCTGCGGCTGCGGTGAGTCCTTCCGTGTCTGATCTCTCCATCGTCTGAAGCGGCGCGGCCCGAGGGCCGCGCCTTTTCTTTTCGCCCACCATGCAACTTGCTGCCCGCGACGACTTCGAGCTCTTCGGCCTGGAGCCGCGCTACCGGCTCGATCGTGCTGAACTGGATGCACGTTGGAAGCGCCTGGCCGCGCAGGTGCACCCGGACCGGCATCTGGGGCAGGGTGCTGCGGCGCAGGCTCAGGCCATGCAATGGGCGCTGCGTGTGAACGAGGCCTACCGTCGGCTGCGGGATCCGCTGCAGCGGGGGGCCTACCTGTGCGAACAGCGCGGCGCCCCCATCCAGGCCGAGAGCAACACCCATATGTGCATGGCCTTCCTGGGTGAGCAGATGGCATGGCGCGAGGCGCTCGATGAGGCGGACGAAGAAGCGGCCATCGACCAACTGCAGGCCCTCGTCAAACGCCGTCAGCACGGCCTGTTCGACACCGTGGCGCGCGAGCTGGACGACGCCGACGGCAGTCCCCAGCGTGCTGCCCAAGCCGTGCGCTCCCTGATGTTCGTGGCGCGCTTCCTGCAAGACATTGAGCGTCGTCGTGACGCCCTGTTTCCTCTCTGATCCATGGCCCTGCTGCAGATTTCCGAACCCGGCCAGTCCCCCGATCCGCATCAACGGCGCATCGCGGTAGGCATCGACCTGGGCACCACCCACTCCTTGGTAGCTGCGGTGCGCCACGGCCAGCCCGAGTGCCTGCCCGACGCGCAGGGCAAGGTCATCCTGCCCTCGGTGGTGCACTACCTGGGAGAAGGGCGCCGCCAGATCGGTGCGGCGGCCCTGGAACAGGCAGCCGAGGATCCGGCCAACACCATTGCGTCGGTCAAGCGCTTGATGGGGCGCCGTCTGGCCGATGTGCAGGAGGCCGCCAAGTTGCCCTACACGCTGGAAGACGGCCCCGGCATGGTGGGTGTGTTGACGCGCGAGGGACAAAAATCACCGGTCGAAGTCTCGGCCGAGATCCTGGCCACGCTGCGCCAACGCGCCGAGGACAGTTTTGACGACCTGCTGTATGGCGCCGTCATCACCGTGCCGGCCTATTTCGACGATGCCCAGCGCCAGGCCACCAAGGACGCCGCCGAACTGGCCGGCCTGAAGGTGCTGCGCCTGATCAACGAGCCCACCGCGGCGGCCATCGCCTATGGCCTGGACCATGCCTCCGAAGGCCTCTATGCCGTCTACGACTTGGGTGGTGGCACCTTCGATGTCTCGCTCCTGCGTTTGGCGCGCGGCGTCTTTGAGGTGGTGGCCACGGGTGGCGATGCGCAGCTCGGTGGCGACGACTTCGACCAAGCCCTGGGCGACTGGGCATTGACGCGGCAGGGTCGCGAAACCCGCAGCGCCGCCGACCGCCAGCGCCTGCGTGCGGCGGCGCGCCTGGCCAAGGAGGCCCTTTCCGCGGAACAGTCGGTGGAGCTGCGCGCCGAGCTGGACGACGGCCCCCTGATCCAGCGCGTCGAGCGCGCCGAGTTCGAAGCTTGCACCAGGGCCCTGGTGGATCGCACGCTGTCGGTGGTGCGCCGGGTATTGCGCGATGCCGATGTCGCGGCTGACGAGGTTCAGGGCGTGGTGATGGTGGGTGGCTCGACGCGCATGCCGGTGGTGCGCACCCGGGTCAGCCAGCTGTTCGGGCGCGAGGTATTGACCGATTTGAACCCTGACGAGGTGGTGGCGCTGGGCGCGGCCGTGCAGGCTAACGCGCTGGCCGGCAACGCGCCCGACGGTGAGCTGCTGCTGCTGGACGTGATCCCGCTCTCGCTCGGCTTGGAGACCATGGGCGGTCTGGTCGAGCGCATCGTCGAGCGCAATGCCACGCTGCCGGTGGCCAAGGCGCAGGACTTCACCACCTTCAAGGACGGCCAGACCGCCCTGGCCCTGCATGTGGTGCAGGGCGAGCGCGAGTTGGTCAGCGAATGCCGCTCGCTTGCGCGCTTCGAGCTGCGCGGCATCCCGCCGATGGCGGCTGGGGCGGCGCGCATCCGAGTCAGCTTCCAGATCGATGCCGATGGGCTGCTGTCCGTTTCGGCGCGCGAGTTGGTCTCGGGCGTGGAGGCGGCTATCAGCGTCAAGCCCAGCTACGGCCTGAGCGACGAGCAAGTTGCCGCCATGTTGCGTGATGGCTTTGCCAGCGCGCAGGTGGACCGCGAGGCGCGCCAGTTACGCGAAGCACGGGTGGAGGGCGAGCGAATGTGCATGGCGCTGGAGGCGGCGCTGACGGCCGATGGCGATTTGCTGTCGGCCGACGAGCGTGCGACGTTGGATCAAGGCCTGGGCAGCTTGCGCCAAGCCATGGGGCAGGGCGCCGCGGCTGAAATCGATGCCGCCGTGCAAGCCCTGGCCAAGATCTCCGAAGGATTCGCCGCTGCGCGTATGAACCGCAGCATCCAGCAGGCCCTGGCGGGCCGCTCGGTCGAGGAAATCTGAATGCCCACCATCACCATCCTGCCCCACCCCGAGTACTGCCCCGACGGCCGCCAGGTCAGTGCGCCGGCCGGTACCTCGATCTGTGAGGCCTTGCTGGATAACGGCGTGGAAATCGAGCACGCCTGCGATCAGGTCTGCGCCTGCACCACCTGCCATGTCGTCGTGCGCAAGGGTTTTGCCTCGCTTTCCGAAATGGAAGAGAACGAGGAGGACATGCTGGACCGTGCCTGGGGCCTCGAGGCCGATTCGCGCCTTTCTTGTCAGGCCATCATTGGTCGAGAAGACCTGACAGTCGAGATCCCGCGCTACTCGATCAACCACGCGAAAGAGAAGAAGTCGTGAACGCCGCACGGCCGCTCCGAAGGTGTTTGCGCCCCATTGGGCGTGCGACGCAAGGCGCCTGGGGGGCTGAATGAGTTGGCGGGTCCTGGGCATCGAGTCCAGCTGCGACGAGACCGGGGTGGCGGTGGTGGAGTGCAGCCCAGGCGCCCCGCCGCGCCTGCTGGCGCAGGGGCTGCATAGCCAGATCGCCATGCACCAGGCCTATGGCGGCGTCGTGCCTGAGCTTGCCTCGCGCGACCACATCCGCCGCGTGCTGCCGCTCACGCGCCAGGCGCTGGCCGAGGCCGGGCTGGCCTTGGCTGATCTGGATGCGATTGCCTACACGCAAGGGCCCGGCTTGGCCGGCGCCTTGCTGGTGGGGGCGGGTACCGCGGTGGCCTTGGCTGCCAGCCTGGGGCTGCCGGCCCTGCCGGTGCATCACCTGGAAGGGCATTTGCTCTCGCCTTTCCTTTCCGCCGATCCGCCCGAGTTTCCGTTTGTCTGCCTGTTGGTCTCTGGAGGCCATACGCAGCTGATGCGGGTGCAGGGGGTGGGTGAGTACGAGTTGCTCGGTGAAACCATTGACGACGCCGCTGGCGAGGCCTTCGACAAGAGCGCCAAGCTGCTGGGATTGCCTTATCCAGGGGGCCCTCATCTGTCGCGTCTGGCCGAGCGGGGCAGGGCAGATGCCTTCCTGCTGCCGCGCCCGCTGCTGCACAGTGGCGATCTGAATTTCAGCTTTGCCGGCCTGAAAACTGCTGTGCTGACGCAGGCCCGCAAGCTGCCCGTGGGCGATGCGCAGGCGCAGGCCGATCTGGCGGCATCCACCCAGGCCGCGATCGTCGAAGTGCTGCTGCGCAAGAGCCTGGCGGCTCTCAAGCTGACGGGCCTGAAGCGCTTGGTAGTCGCCGGCGGCGTGGGGGCGAACCAGCGCCTGCGCGAGCAACTGAATGAAGCCTGCCAGCGCCGCGGCGTGCGCGTGCACTACCCGGAGCTGGCCCTGTGCACCGACAACGGCGCCATGATTGCGCTGGCCGCCGCCATGCGCTGGCAGAGTCAGGTGGCGGATGCCCAGCCCGTCTACAGCTTCGAGGTACATCCCCGATGGCCGTTGGCGATGGTCTGATACACTCCGCAGGTTTTGCGCCAGCCAGGTGCAGAGCCGTCGCAAGGCGCATCGCACGACGAGGGTCGGTTTCACTCTCGCTCGCAAGTCCAACCCCGGAAACCGCTCGACCCGACCGCAGGTTTGGCGACGGCTTTCCAACACCAGGAAACACCATGTCCGTCGCCGATCTGAACAAAGCCGACATCGTCAAGGCCCACGCCCGTGCCGCCAACGACACCGGCAGCCCCGAAGTGCAAGTTGCTCTGCTGACCGCCCGCATCAACGAGCTGACCCCTCACTTCAAGGCCAACCCCAAGGACCATCATGGCCGCCGCGGCCTGCTGAAGATGGTCAATTCGCGCAAGCGCCTGCTGGCCTATCTGAAGAGCCGTGACAGCGCCCGCTACGTTGAGCTGATCAAGAAGCTCGGCCTGCGCAAGTAAGCACCCCTTGAGAGAGCCTGCCCCGCAGGCTCTTTCTCCATCCCGCCGGAGACCCGCAACCCGTGATCGCGTGTGCCATTCCAAAGCCGCTGCGTGCAGTGCCTTTGGAATGACATGGCGAACGGCTTGCCGAGCCCGGCTCTTTTCCTTCTAGGAGCCATTCATGACCATGTTCCAAAAAGTCAGCAAGACCTTCCAATGGGGATCGCACACCGTCACGATGGAGACGGGTGAGATCGCCCGCCAGTCGACCGGCGCCGTGCTGGTCAACATCGACGACACCGTCGTGCTCGCCACCGTCGTGGCGCGCAAGGAAGCTAAGGCCGGCCAGGACTTCTTCCCCCTGACCGTCGATTACATCGAGAAGACCTATGCGGCCGGCAAGATTCCCGGCAGCTTCTTCAAGCGCGAGGGCCGCCCGAGCGAGCTCGAGACCCTGACCAGCCGTCTGATCGACCGTCCGATCCGCCCGCTGTTCCCGGAAGGCTTCTTCAATGAAGTCCAGGTCGTCATCCACACCCTCAGCCTGAACCCCGAGGTGCAGGCCGACATCGCCGCCATGATCGCCACCAGCGCGGCGCTGTCGGTGTCGGGTATTCCGTTCAATGGTCCGATCGGTGCGGCCCGTGTCGGCTACATCAACGGTGAATACGTGCTGAACCCCGGCAAGACCGAACTGGCCAACAGCAAACTCGACCTCGTGGTTGCTGGCACCGAAGCCGCCGTGCTGATGGTGGAGTCGGAAGCCGACCAGCTCAGCGAAGAGGTGATGCTCGGTGCGGTGGTGTTCGGCCACGAGGCGGGCAAGACCGCCATCAATGCCATCCACGAACTGGTTCGTGAAGCCGGCAAGCCGAGCTGGAACTGGACCGCCCCGGCCAAGAACGAAGAGTTCATCGCCAAGGTCACCCAGTTGGCCGAGGAAGCACTGCGCGCCGCCTACCAGATCCGCAGCAAGCAGGCCCGTACCGAGGCTTGCCGTGCTGCCTATGCCAACGTGAAGTCCGCGCTGAAGGAAGCTGGCGCCGAGTTCGACAGCGTCGAGGTCGATAACCTGCTGTTCGAAATCGAGGCCCGCATCGTGCGTAGCCAGATCCTCAACGGCGAGCCGCGCATCGACGGTCGTGACACGCGCACCGTGCGCGCCATCGAGATCCGCAGCGGCCTGCTGCCGCGTACCCACGGTTCGGCCCTGTTCACCCGTGGCGAAACCCAGGCCCTCGTGGTCACCACCCTGGGCACGGACCGCGACGCGCAGATCATCGACGCGCTGGCCGGTGAATTCAGCGACCGCTTCATGCTGCACTACAACATGCCTCCTTTCGCCACCGGCGAGACGGGCCGCGTGGGCAGCCCCAAGCGCCGCGAAATCGGCCACGGCCGTCTGGCAAAGCGCGCGCTGATGGCCGTGCTGCCCAGCAAGGAAGAGTTCCCCTACACCGTGCGCGTGGTCTCGGAAATCACCGAGTCCAACGGCTCGTCGTCGATGGCCTCGGTCTGCGGCGGCTGCCTGGCCATGATGGACGCCGGTGTGCCGCTGAAGGCGCATGTGGCTGGCATCGCCATGGGCCTGATCAAGGAAGGCAACCGCTTTGCCGTGCTGACCGACATCCTGGGTGATGAAGATCACCTCGGTGACATGGACTTCAAGGTGGCCGGCACCAACGGCGGCGTCACGGCGCTGCAGATGGACATCAAGATCCAGGGCATCACCAAGGAAATCATGCAGGTCGCCCTGGCTCAGGCCAAGGAAGCCCGCCTGCACATCCTGGGCAAGATGGTCGAGGCCGTGGCTGGAGCGAACACCGAGGTCTCCGACTTCGCGCCGCGCCTCTACACCATGAAGATCAATCCCGAGAAGATCCGTGACGTGATCGGCAAGGGCGGCGCCACCATCCGCGCGCTGACTGAAGAGACCGGCACCACGATCGACATCGGCGACGACGGCACCATCACCATCGCTTCCACCGATGCAGCCAAGGCCGAGCTGGCCAAGAAGCGCATCGAGGACATCACCGCCGAGGCGGTGATCGGCAAGGTCTATGAAGGCCCGGTCGTCAAGATCCTCGACTTCGGTGCCCTGGTTCAGATCCTGCCGAACAAGGATGGCTTGGTGCACATCAGCGAGATTGCCCATCGCCGCATCGACAAGGTCACCGATGTGCTGAAGGAAGGCGAGATCGTCAAGGTCAAGGTGCTGGACACCGACGAGAAGGGCCGCGTCAAGCTGTCCATCAAGGCCCTGGTCGATCGGCCGGCTCCGGCCCCTGCGCAGGAGTAAGACCTTGCGAGGCATTGGCTTTGCGCAGCCCGGTGGTCCCGAGGTGCTCACCCTGGGTGAGCACCCGGAGCCTCAGGCTGGCGCGGGCGAATGCCTGATTCGCGTGGTGGCTTCGGGCGTCAATCGCCCCGATGTGCTGCAACGCAAGGGCCTGTACCCGCCGCCGCCGGGTATCAGCCTGCTGCCAGGCTTGGAGGTTGCTGGATTCATCGAGTCCGGTGACGCCGACGCCCTGCAGGCGGCCGGTTTGTCGGTTGGTGACGCCGTCTGCGCCCTGGTGGCGGGTGGGGGCTATGCCGAGCGCTGTATGGCGCCGATTGCGCAGTGCCTGCCCGTGCCGGAGGGCTGGAGCCTGGTGGAAGCTGCCGGGCTGCCAGAGACCTGCTTCACCGTCTGGTCGAATCTGTTCGATCAAGGGGGGCTGCGGGCGGGTGATCGCGTGCTGATCCACGGCGGCTCCAGCGGCATCGGCGTGAGCGCGATCCAACTGGCCAAGGCGTTTGGTGCCCAGGTCTGGGTCACGGTGGGCCATGCCGACAAGACCAAGGCCTGCCTGGCCCTTGGGGCGGACGGGGCCATCAATTACCGCGAACAGGACTTTGTCGCCGAAGGTCTGCGTGCGACCCAGGGGCAAGGCTTTGACCTGATCCTTGACATGGTGGCGGGCCCCTATATCGCCCGCGACCAGCAGGTGTTGGCCGAAGAGGGGCGTCTGCTGGTGATTGCCGTGCAGGGCGGAACCAAGGCCGAGCTGGATGCAGGCACCTTGTTGCGCAAGCGTCAGCGCATCAGCGGCAATACCTTGCGCAGCCGCCCGGCAGCCTTCAAGGCCGCGATCGCGGCGCAGCTGCGCGCCAAGGTCTGGCCCCTGCTGGCACAAGGCGCCGTGCGCCCGGTGATCCATCGGGTCTGGCCTGCGGCGCAAGCGGCCGAAGCGCACCGCGAACTGGAGGCTGGGGCACATGTCGGCAAGCTGGTGCTGTCCTGGCAAGGAGATTGAAGATGCAACGCAAGAAATTGGTAGTTGGCAACTGGAAAATGCATGGCGGCAAGGGCTTCATTGAGGCGCTGCTGGCCGAGCTGAAGGGCCGCGGCCCGTGGCCCAGTGATGTGGTGGTCTGTCCGCCCGCGCTCTACCTGCCGCAGTGCGAGCAACTGCTTGCCGGTACCCCTATTGCCTGGGGCGCGCAGGACGTGTCCGCGCACAACGGACAAGGGGCCTACACCGGTGAAATCTCGGCCACCATGCTGAAGGAGTTTGGCGCGCGCTACGCCATCGTGGGACACAGCGAGCGCCGCAGCTACCACGCCGAGAATGACCAATTGGTGGCGGCTAAGGCCAAGGCGGCGCTGGCACAGGATCTGACTCCCATCGTCTGCGTGGGCGAAACTCGTGCCGAGCGCGAGGCCGGTCATACCGAGGCGGTGGTCCAGCGTCAGCTGGGTACCCTGATCCGCAACCTGGGCGCTCGCATTGGCGAGGTGGTCGTGGCCTACGAGCCGGTTTGGGCTATTGGTACCGGCCTGACGGCGAGCCCGGAGCAAGCCCAAGACGTGCATGCCCGACTGCGCCAACAACTGCTCGCCGCGACCCCTGCGGCAGCGCAGATGCGCATCCTGTACGGCGGCAGCGTCAAGCCGGACAACGCCGCGCAGCTGTTTGCTCAACCCGACATCGATGGCGGGCTGATCGGTGGAGCGGCCTTGAAGGCGGCTGACTTCGACGCGATCTGCCGAGCCTGAACCCAAAGAGGAGAACCTGACGATGCAATTCCTGATGAATCTGTTGCTGGTGGTGCAGTTGCTGAGTGCGCTGGCGATGATCGGCTTGGTGCTGGTTCAGCACGGCAAGGGCGCCGACATGGGGGCCTCTTTTGGTGCGGGCGCCTCGGGTACCTTGTTCGGTGCCACTGGCAGCGCCAATGTGCTGTCCAAGTCGACCGCCATCTGTGCCACGCTCTTCTTCGTATGCACGCTGTTCTTGGCCTACTTTGGCAATGCGCGCACTAGCGCGGGGACGGACAAGGGCTCCTTCCTGGATGCCCCGGCTGCCGTGGCCTCGCAACCGGCGCAGACGGGTGCCGCCGCCATTCCCGGGCTCGCTGCACCGGCCGCCAACGTGGCCTCGGCTCCGGCTGTTGTTGCGTCGGAAGCGTCGGCCCCTGCAAAAGACTAAATTTTCGCTATAGAATGCGAGGCTGTTCGCTGCAGACCAAACCTCAATGGTCCGTGCAACGCGGCGAATAGTGAAAACAAGCGGTCGTGGTGAAATTGGTAGACACGCTATCTTGAGGGGGTAGTGGCGAAAGCTGTGCGAGTTCGAGTCTCGCCGACCGCACCAAATTCCAGCGGCAATCTCTCGATTGACGAATCGCAAAGACGGGCGCTTAGCAATACCAGCCAAGCGCCCGTTTTCGTTTCTAGCGCGTAACATGCCGCGGTTTTTTGCCCGGCAGACATGACCATGAGTTTGGAACAGTACCTCCCTGTCATCCTTTTCATCCTGGTCGGTGCCGCCGTCGGCGTCATCCCCCAAGTGCTCGGCGCGCTGCTGGGCCCGCATCGCCCTGATGCGGCAAAGAACTCCCCTTACGAATGCGGCTTCGAGGCCTTTGAAGACGCGCGCATGAAATTCGATGTGCGCTATTACCTCGTGGCCATTCTGTTCATCCTGTTTGACCTGGAAATTGCCTTCCTGTTCCCGTGGGCCGTTGCGCTCAAGGAAATCGGACCGACGGGCTTCTGGGCCATGATGGTTTTCCTCGGCATCCTCGTCGTCGGCTTTGCCTACGAGTGGAAAAAGGGCGCGTTGGACTGGGAATAAGCAATGGGTATTGAAGGCGTTCTCAAGGAAGGCTTCGTCACCACCTCGGTCGACAAGCTGATCAATTGGTCCAAGACCGGTTCGCTCTGGCCGATGACCTTCGGCCTGGCCTGCTGCGCGGTGGAAATGATGCACGCCGGTGCGGCGCGCTATGACATCGACCGCTTCGGCATGCTGTTCCGCCCGAGTCCGCGCCAGAGCGATCTGATGATCGTGGCGGGCACGCTGTGTAACAAGATGGCGCCGGCGCTGCGCAAGGTCTACGACCAGATGGCCGAGCCCCGCTGGGTGCTGTCGATGGGCAGCTGCGCCAATGGCGGTGGCTACTACCACTACAGCTATTCGGTGGTGCGCGGCTGCGATCGCATCGTTCCCGTTGATGTCTACGTACCGGGCTGTCCGCCCACCGCCGAGGCGTTGCTCTATGGCGTGCTGCAACTGCAAGCCAAGATCCGCCGCGAAAACACGATTGCCCGCTGAAGGCACAGCCGATGAGCGTTACCCCTTGTTTGGACCGGCTGGAAACCAGCCTCAAGAATGCGCTCGGTGAGCGCATCCGCAAACTGACCCGGGCCTTGGGCGAGATCACCGTGGAAGTGGCTGCGGCCGATTACTACGCTGCCGCCAAGACCCTGCGCGATCACTCCGAGCTGCGCTTCGAGCAGTTGATCGACCTCTGCGGCCTGGATTACTCCAGCTATGGCAACGCCGCCTGGGAAGGCCCCCGTTTTTGTGTGGCGTCGCAGTTGCTGTCGGTCAGCTTGAACCAGCGTGTGCGGCTGAAAGTGTTCGCGGCCGACGATGACCTGCCCCTGGTGGCGTCCGTCACGCCTCTGTGGACCTCGGCCAACTGGTTCGAGCGCGAAGCCTTCGATCTCTACGGCATCTTGTTTGATGGCCATGAGGATCTGCGCCGCATCCTCACCGACTACGGCTTCATCGGCCACCCGATGCGCAAGGACTTCCCGGTGTCGGGTCACGTCGAAATGCGCTATGACGCCGAACAGCGCCGCGTGATCTACCAACCCGTGTCCATCGAACCGCGTGAGATCACGCCGCGCGTGATCCGCGAAGACCACTACGGGGGTCTGAACTGATGTCCGAAATCAAGAACTACACCCTCAACTTCGGCCCCCAGCACCCGGCAGCGCACGGGGTGCTGCGCTTGGTCCTGGAGTTGGACGGCGAAGTGATCCAGCGCGCCGATCCGCACATCGGCCTGTTGCACCGCGCCACCGAAAAGCTGGCGGAGAGCAAGACCTACATCCAGTCGCTGCCCTACATGGACCGCCTGGACTACGTCTCGATGATGTGCAACGAGCACGCCTACTGCCTGGCCATCGAGAAGATGCTGGGCTTGGAGGTGCCACTGCGCGCCCAGTACATCCGCGTGATGTTCAGCGAGTTGACCCGCCTGCTGAACCACCTGCTCTGGCTGGGCTGCCACGGTCTCGACTGCGGCGCGATGAACATCTTCATCTACGCCTTCCGCGAGCGCGAAGACATCTTCGATATGTACGAGGCGGTGTCGGGCGCGCGGATGCATGCGGCCTACTTCCGTCCGGGCGGCGTCTACCGCGACCTGCCGGACGTGATGCCGCAGTACCAGGCCAGCAAGGTTCGCAACGCCAAGACCATGGCCAAGCTGAACGAGAACCGCAAGGGCTCGCTGCTGGACTTCATCGAGGACTTCACCAAGCGCTTCCCGGCCTGCGTAGACGACTACGAGACCCTGCTGACCGACAACCGCATCTGGAAGCAGCGCACCGTGGGCATCGGCGTGGTCACGCCGGAGCGCGCGCTGAACCTGGGCTTCACCGGCGCCATGCTGCGCGGCTCGGGTATCGCCTGGGATCTGCGCAAGCAGCAACCCTACGACTGCTATGCGGACCTTGACTTCGATGTGCCGGTGGGTGTCAACGGTGACACCTATGACCGCTATCTGGTGCGCATGGAAGAGATGCGCCAGAGCAACCGCATCATCCAGCAGTGCGTGGCCTGGCTGAAAGCCGACTCGGCAAAGGGCGCAGGCCCTGTCATCACAGACAACCACAAGGTGGCGCCGCCGGCTCGCGAGTCCATGAAGTCGAACATGGAAGAGCTGATTCACCATTTCAAGCTCTTCACCGAGGGCTTCCGCGTGCCTGCGGGCGAGGCCTATGCCGCGGTGGAGCATCCGAAGGGCGAGTTCGGCATCTACATGGTCAGCGACGGCGCCAACAAGCCGTACCGCCTGAAGATTCGCGCCCCCGGCTTCGCGCATTTGGCGGCGCTCGACGAGATGAGCCGCGGCCACATGATTGCGGACGCAGTGGCCATCATCGGCACCATGGACATCGTGTTCGGCGAGATCGATCGATGAGCAGCTACACCTTGAGTGACGCGACGCGCGCCCGTTGGGACCGCGAAGTCGCCAAATACCCTGCGGAACAGAAGCAGTCGGCCGTGATGGCCTGCCTGTCCATCATCCAGCAGGAAGAAGGCCATGTCTCGCGTGAATCCGAGGAGGTGCTGGCGGCCTATCTCGGCATGGCGCCGATTGCGGTGCACGAGGTCACGACCTTCTACAACATGTACAACCAGCAGCCGGTCGGCAAGTTCAAGCTCAACGTCTGCACCAACCTGCCTTGCCAACTGCGTGGTGGCCAGCAGGCGCTCGAGCATGTACTGAACAAGCTGGGTGTGGAAGCCGGAGGCACCACGGCCGACGGCCTCTTCACCGTGCAGCAGTGCGAATGCCTGGGGGCTTGTGCGGATGCTCCGGTGATGCTGGTCAATGACCGCCAGATGTGCAGCTACATGAGCCACGACCGGCTCGACGAGCTGCTCGACGTGCTGAAGAAGGCCTGAGCATGATCGACCTCTCCAAATTCCAGAGTACGGGCGACCTGACCTGCTTCCATGGCCGCCACATCCAGCCGCAGATCTACGCCGATCTGAACGGCAAGAACTGGGGCCTGAAGGACTACGAGGCCCGCGGGGGCTATGCGGCGCTGCGCAAGATCCTCGCGGCCGAGGGCGGTATGACGCCCGAGCAGGTGATCGCCGAGGTCAAGGCCTCGAGCCTGCGCGGCCGTGGCGGCGCCGGCTTCCCCACCGGCCTGAAGTGGAGCTTCATGCCGCGCCAGTTCCCGGGTGCGAAATACCTGGTTTGCAACTCGGACGAAGGCGAGCCAGGCACCTGCAAGGACCGCGACATCCTGATGTTCAACCCGCACTCGGTGATCGAGGGCATGGCCATCGCGGCCTACGCGATGGGCATCAGCGTGGGCTACAACTACATCCACGGCGAAATCTTCGAGGTCTACGAGCGCTTTGAGGCCGCCCTTGAGGAGGCCCGCGCTGCTGGCTTGCTGGGCGACAAGATCCTCGGCTCCGGCTTCAGCTTCCAGCTGCACGCCCATCACGGCTTCGGCGCCTACATCTGCGGCGAAGAAACCGCGCTGCTCGAATCGCTGGAAGGGAAGAAGGGTCAGCCGCGCTTCAAGCCGCCTTTCCCGGCCAGCTTCGGCCTGTACGGCAAGCCGACGACGATCAACAACACCGAGACCTTCGCCGCAGTGCCCTGGATCGTCCGCAACGGCGGCCAGGCCTACCTTGAGGTTGGCAAGCCGAACAACGGCGGCACCAAGATCTTCTCGGTCAGTGGTGATGTCAACCGACCCGGCAACTACGAGGTGCCGATGGGAACCCCGTTCAGCACCTTGCTGGAGCTGGCGGGTGGCGTGCGCACCGGTCGCACGCTCAAGGCTGTGATCCCGGGCGGTTCGTCGGCCCCAGTGCTGCCAGCCGACGTGATGATGCAATGCACGATGGACTATGACTCCATCGCCAAGGCGGGTTCCATGCTGGGTTCGGGCGCCGTCATCGTGATGGACGACTCGCGCTGCATGGTGAACTCGCTGCTGCGCCTCTCCTACTTCTACATGCACGAGAGCTGTGGCCAGTGCACGCCCTGCCGTGAAGGCACGGGCTGGATGTGGCGGGTGATCGAGCGCATTGCGCACGGCAAAGGCCGTCCGGAAGACATCGACCTGCTGAACAGCGTGGCCGACAACATCCAGGGCCGCACCATCTGCGCGCTGGGCGATGCCGCCGCCATGCCGGTGCGCGCGATGCTCAAGCACTTCAAGCACGAATTCGTGCAAATGATCGAAGCCGCCAACGCGAAGAAGGCCGCCTGAGATGGTTGAAATCGAAATCGACGGCCAAAAAGTGGCCGTGCCCGAAGGCAGCATGGTCATGCATGCGGCCGAGAAGGTCGGCACCTATGTGCCGCACTTCTGCTATCACAAAAAGCTCAGCATCGCGGCCAACTGCCGCATGTGCCTGGTCGACGTCGAGAAGGCGCCCAAGCCCATGCCCGCCTGTGCCACGCCGGTCACGCCCGGCATGATCGTGCGCACCAAGAGCGAGAAGGCGGTCAAGGCCCAGCAGGGGGTGATGGAGTTCCTGCTCATCAACCACCCGCTCGACTGCCCGATCTGCGACCAGGGTGGCGAGTGCCAGCTGCAGGATCTGGCAGTGGGCTACGGCGGCAGCAAGAGCCGCTACTCCGAAGAGAAGCGCGTGGTCTTCCACAAGAACGTCGGCCCGCTGATCTCGATGGAAGAGATGAGCCGCTGCATCCACTGCACCCGCTGCGTGCGCTTCGGCCAGGAGATCGCGGGCGTGATGGAGCTGGGCATGCCCAACCGGGGCGAGCACAGCGAGATCACCACTTTCGTGGGCCGCACGGTGGATTCCGAGCTGAGCGGCAACATGATCGATCTCTGCCCGGTCGGTGCGCTCACCAGCAAGCCCTTCCGCTACAGCGCCCGCACCTGGGAGTTGTCGCGCCGCAAGAGCGTGAGCCCGCATGATTCGACCGGCGCCAATCTGATCGTTCAGATCAAGAACAACCGCGTGCTGCGCGTGGTGCCGCAGGAGAACGAGGCCGTCAATGAATGCTGGATCGCCGACCGCGACCGCTTCAGCTACGAAGGCCTGAACGCCGACAACCGCCTGACCCGCCCGATGCTCAAGCAAGGAGGTGCTTGGCAGATGGTGGATTGGGCGACGGCGCTCGACTATGTTGCCAAGGGGCTGAGTGCCATCCGCAACGAACACGGGGCCGGCCAGTTGGCGGCTCTGGTGTCGCCGCATGCCACGCTGGAAGAGGCAGCTCTGGCCGCGCAACTGATGCGTGCGCTGGGCAGTGAAAACATCGATGCGGCGTTGCGCCAGCAGGACGATGCATTGCGCGCCGCCCGGGGCGAGGCCTTCACGCTGGGCCGCAGCATCAGTTCGCTGTCGCAGCTCGATGCCGCCTTCGTGATCGGTGCCAACCTGCGCAAGGACCATCCGCTGTTCGCACAGCGCCTGCGCCAGACGGCGCGGCATGGCGCTGCCATCGCCGGCCTGCACGCCGTGGCGGACGATTGGGCCATGCCCGTGCGCCTGCAAGCCCAGCGTCGTCCGGAGCAGTGGCTGGGCTTCCTGGCTGAAGTCGCGGCCGCCGTGGCCGAAGGGCAGGGCGCCCAAGCGCCCCAAGCCGTGGACGCCGTGTCGGATGAGGCGCGTTCGATCGCCACCCTGATGAGCCAGGGCGACCAAAAGGCCCTGCTGCTGGGCAATGCGGCGGCGGAGCATCCGCAGGCCAGCCAGCTGCATGCGCTGGCCAGCTGGATTGCGCAAGCCTGTGGCGCCACGGTGGGTTTCCTGGGCGAAGCGGCGAACACCGTGGGTGCCCAACTCGCCGGTGCACGCCCCGGCCCCGGTGGCCGCAGCGCCCGTGCTCTGCTGGGCGAGGCGCCGGCCAAGGGCGTGCTGCTGGTGGGCGCCGATCCCCTGCTGGACGTTGCAAATGCCCAGGCGGCCGCCGCGGCCCTGAAGGGCGCCGACATGGTGGTCGGCCTGGCCAGCCACCGCACGGATGCCCTGCTGGATCTGGCCCATGTGCTGCTGCCCATGGCGCCCTTTACCGAGACCTCGGGCAGCTTCATCAACGCGGAAGGCACGCTGCAAGACTTCGTCGGCGTGGTGCCCCCGCAAGGCGAGGCACGCCCTGGCTGGAAGGTCCTGCGCGTGCTCGGCAATCAGCTCGGGCTGGCAGGTTTTGATTTCGAGTCCAGCGAGCAGGTTCGTGCGGCCCTGAACCTTGAGGTCAAACCGGCCGCTGCTGCGGCGCTTCAGGCGCCTGCGCAAGCCGACATGCCCTCGCTTGTGCGGCTGAATGAGCTGCCGCTGTACGCAAGCGACATGTTGGTGCGTCAGGCAGCGAGCCTGCAGAGCACCCGCGAGGCGCGGGAGTCCGCCCAGGTGCAACTGCCGGCCGCACTCTTCGCCCAGCTGGGTCTGAAGGACGGTGAGATGGTGCGAGTCAGCCAAGGGCAGGGTTCGGCCCTGCTGCCGGCCCGCTGCAATACCCAGCTTGCCGAGGGCGTCGTGCGCATTGGCGGCGGCCTAGCCGAGACCATGACCCTGGGTGCCGGCTTCGCTGCCGTCACCGTGGAGAAGGCCTGATGATCGACCAACTCTATGCACTGGGAACCCAGTACCTCGGCGGCTTCTGGCCGGTGGTCTGGAGCCTGCTGAAGATCGTCGCCGTGGTGGCGCCCCTGATGCTTTTCGTGGCCTATCTGACGCTGTGGGAGCGCAAGGGCATCGCGCTGTCGCAGCTGCGCCCAGGACCGAACCGTGTGGGCCCCTATGGTCTGCTGACGCCGATCGCCGACGCGGTCAAGCTGATCTTCAAGGAGGTCATCCTCCCCGCCGCGTCGAACAAGGGTCTGTTCTTTCTCGGCCCGATCATGACCATCATGCCGGCGCTGGCTGCCTGGGCCGTGGTGCCCTTCGGGCCCGAGGCGGCAGTGGCCAACGTCAATGCCGGCCTGCTGTTCCTGATGGCCATCATGTCGATGGAGGTCTACGGCGTGATCATTGCCGGCTGGGCCTCGAACTCGAAGTACGCCTTCCTGGGTGCGATGCGCGCCTCGGCGCAGATGGTGAGCTACGAGATCGCCATGGGCTTCGCGCTGGTGGTGGTGCTGATGGTCAGCGGCTCGCTGAACATGACCGACATCGTGATGGGCCAGGCCAAGGGCATGTTTGCCGACAAAGGCCTGAACTTCCTGAGCTGGAACTGGCTGCCCCTGCTGCCGATCTTCATCGTCTACTTCATCTCCGGCCTGGCCGAAACCAACCGCCATCCCTTCGACGTGGTCGAAGGTGAGTCGGAGATCGTGGCCGGTCACATGATCGAGTACTCGGGCATGAGCTTCGCCATGTTCTTCCTGGCCGAGTACGCCAACATGATCCTGGTTTCGGTGCTGGCCGTGACCATGTTCCTGGGTGGCTGGGCGGCGCCCGTGAGCTGGAGCCTGTTCGGCCTGCAGACGCCGGAATTCATCCAGTCGACGATGGCCCTGTGGAACTGGTTGTGGCTGTTTGCCAAGACCTTCGTGGTGGTGACCTTCTTCCTGTGGGTGCGCGCTTCGTTCCCGCGCTTCCGCTACGACCAGATCATGCGTCTGGGCTGGAAGATCTTCATCCCGATCACCCTGGTCTGGCTCGTCGTGGTGGGGCTGTGGATCCAGTCCCCCTGGAACATCTGGAAATGAGGGCCTGAGCAGTGCGCGCACTCATCGATTTCTTCAAGAGCTTCATGCTCATCGAGCTGTTCAAGGGCATGGCCCTGACTGGACGGCACTTCCTGGCTCCCAACATCACCATCCAGTTCCCGGAGGAAAAGACGCCGCTGAGCCCGCGCTTCCGGGGCCTGCATGCGCTGCGCCGCTACGAGAACGGTGAAGAGCGTTGCATCGCCTGCAAGCTCTGCGAAGCCGTTTGCCCGGCGATGGCCATCACGATTGAGAGCGATGTGCGCGCCGACGGTTCGCGCCGCACGACGCGCTACGACATCGACCTGACCAAGTGCATCTTCTGCGGCTTCTGCGAAGAGAGCTGCCCGGTGGACTCGATCGTCGAGACGCCGATCTTCGAGTACCACGGCGAAAAGCGCGGTGACCTGTACTTCACCAAAGAGATGCTGCTGGCCGTGGGCGACCGTTACGAGCCCCTGATCGCCAAGACCAAGGAGGCGGACGCCAAGTACCGCTGAGGTACGCAGGCGCACATACCATGAACACGACCACCGCGCTGTTCTATCTGTTCTCCATCGTGCTGCTGGGCGCGAGCTTTCGCGTCATCACCGCGAAGTCCACCGTCCACGCCGCGCTGTTCCTCGTGCTGGCCTTCTTCAACGCCTCCTGCATCTGGATGCTGCTGAAGGCCGAGTTCCTGGCCATCACGCTGGTGCTGGTCTACGTCGGCGCCGTGATGGTGCTGTTCCTGTTCGTCGTCATGATGCTCGACGTGCACACCGACAAGGTGCGCACGGGCTTCTGGAAGCATCTGCCGCTGGCAGCCTTCATTGGCGTGCTCGTGGCGCTGGAGATGGCCGCCGTGCTGCTCGGCGGCTTTCAGGTGCAAGAGGCGGCTCCGCTCAGTGCCGAGGCCATCCGCCTGGGCAACTCGAAGATGCTGGGAATTGCCATTTACACCGACTACCTGTACCCGCTGCAGATCGCTGCCGTGCTGCTGCTGGTGGGCATCATCGCCGCCATCGCGCTGACCCTGCGTGAGCGCAAGGACTCGCGCTGGCAGGACCCTGGCCAGCAGGTGCGTGTCAAGGCGAAGGACCGGGTGCGCCTGGTCAAGATGGAGGCCGTCAAGCCCGCGCCGGCCCAAGAACCCCAAGGAGGCGCCTGATGGGTGCGCTGACTCTCGGCCATTTCCTGACGCTGGGCGGCTTCCTGTTCGCCCTGTCGGTGATCGGCATCTTCATGAACCGTAAGAACCTGATCGTGCTGCTGATGGCCATCGAGCTGATGCTGCTGGCGGTCAACCTGAACTTCGTTGCCTTCTCGCATTACCTGGGCGACATGGCAGGGCAGGTGTTCGTGTTCTTCATCCTCACCGTCGCGGCGGCCGAATCGGCCATCGGCCTGGCCATCCTGGTCGTGCTGTTCCGCAATCGCAGCTCGATCCGCGTGGATGAGCTCGACGCCTTGAAGGGTTGACGGAATGACTCCGAGCTTGAACCCCAATCTGCTGCTCTGGGTGCCACTGGCACCGCTGATCGGTTGCATCCTGGCCGGCCTGTTCGGCAAGACCATCGGCCGCCGCGGCGCGCACATGGTCACCATCCTCGGCGTGGCCATCGCAGCCGTGATCTCGCTGATGACGCTCAAGGCCGTGGCCGTCGATGGTGCGCGCTTCAGCGGCACGATCTACGAATGGATGGTCGTCGGTGGCCTGAAGATGGAGATCGGCTTCCTGGTCGATGGCCTGACGGCCATGATGATGGTTGTCGTGACCTCGGTGTCGCTGATGGTGCACATCTACACCATCGGCTACATGCACGAGGACCCTGGCTACCAGCGCTTCTTCAGCTACATCTCGCTGTTCACCTTCAGCATGCTGATGCTGGTGATGAGCAACAACCTGCTGCAGTTGTTCTTCGGCTGGGAAGCGGTGGGTCTGGTCTCGTACCTGCTGATCGGCTTCTGGTACACCAAGCCCACGGCGATCTTCGCCAACATGAAGGCCTTCCTGGTCAACCGCGTGGGTGACTTCGGCTTCATCCTGGGCATCGGCCTGCTGGTGGCCTACGCCGGTTCGCTGAACTACGCCGAAATCTTCGCCAAGAAGAACGAGCTGGCGCAGATCCAGTTCAGCATGCCGCTGTGGGGCGACCATTGGATGCTGATCACCGTGGCCTGCATCTGCCTGTTCATCGGTGCGATGGGCAAGAGTGCGCAGTTCCCGCTGCACGTCTGGCTGCCCGATTCGATGGAAGGCCCGACGCCGATTTCGGCGCTGATCCACGCCGCCACCATGGTGACGGCCGGCATCTTCATGGTGGCACGCATGTCGCCGCTGTTCGAGCTCTCCGACACCGCGCTGAACGTGGTGCTGGTGGTCGGCTCGATCACCGCGCTGTTCATGGGCTTCCTGGGCATCATCCAGAACGACATCAAGCGCGTGGTTGCCTATTCCACGCTGAGCCAGCTCGGCTACATGACGGTGGCGCTGGGTGTATCGGCCTACTCGGTGGCCGTGTTCCATCTGATGACGCACGCCTTCTTCAAGGCTCTGCTGTTCCTTGCCGCCGGCTCAGTCATCATCGGCATGCACCACGATCAGGACATCCGCAACATGGGTGGCCTGAAGAAGTACATGCCGATCACCTGGATCACCAGCCTCATCGGTTCGCTGGCCCTGATCGGCACGCCTTTCCTCTCGGGCTTCTACTCGAAGGACAGCATCATCCTGGCCGTCGGTGGCTCAAACCTGCCGGGCGCCACCTTCGCCCAGATCGCGGTCACCGTCGGCGTGTTCGTCACGGCCTTCTACTCCTTCCGCATGTACTTCCTGGTCTTCCATGGGCCGGAGCGCTTTGGCCAGGCCCATCATGGGCATGACGAGCACCACGCGGATGATGACCACCACCACGGTCTGGCGCCGGGCGAGAAGCCGCACGAGACTCCCTGGGTGGTCTGGCTGCCCTTGGTCGCGCTCGCCATTCCCTCCCTGGTGGTGGGTGGCCTGACCTTGGTGCCGATGCTGCAAGGCGACTTCTTCAAGGACGCCATCACCATCAATGGCGAACTGCACAAGGGCCTGGCCCATGTGCTGCCGCATGTCGAGCATGGCGCCATCGCCATGGGCTTGCACGCCTTCGTCAGCCTGCCGTTCTGGCTGGCGGTGGCGGGTGTGGCGATGGCCTACTGGTTCTACATCCTGCAGCCGGCCATCCCGGCGGCGATCGCGCGCGCCCTGCGCCCGCTGATCACGGTGATGGAGAACAAGTACTACATGGACTGGATCAACGAGCAGATCTTGGCCCGCGCCGCGCGTGGTCTGGGTGTGGGTCTGTGGAAGGGCGGTGATGCCGGTCTGATCGACGGTGTCCTGATCAACGGCTCGGCCAAGCTGGTCGGCCTGCTGGCGCGGGTCATGCGCCTGGCGCAGAGCGGCCACCTGACGGCGTACGCCTTCGCCATGATCCTGGGCGTCGTGGGCCTGATGAGCTGGAAGCTCTGGCCCACGATCGAGCCCCAGCTGCGGGCCGTGATGTCCCAGCTGTCGGGCCAGTGAAGCCGGAGAACAAGAAATGCAATGGTTGAGTCTTTCGATCTGGTTGCCCGTGGTGTGCGGCGCCTTGCTGCTCACCCTGGGCAAGCCGCAGCAGGCTGGCCTGGTGCGCTGGCTGGCGCTGCTGGCCGCGCTGGTCAGCTTCGCGGTCACGCTGCCGCTGATCACGGGTTTTGATGTCGGCAGCGCCGCGCTGCAGTTCACCGAGAGCCATCTCTGGATCGAGCGTTTCAATGTGCGCTACGCCCTGGGCGTGGACGGCATCTCGGTCTGGTTCGTGCTGCTCACCGCCTTCATCACCATCATCGTGGTGGTGGCGGGCTGGGAAGTCATCGAGGAGCGCGTCAACCAGTACATGGGCGCCTTCCTGATCCTCTCCGGGTTGATGGTGGGCGTGTTCGCGGCCGTGGACGGCCTGCTGTTCTACGTCTTCTTCGAGGCCACGCTGATCCCGATGTACCTGATCATCGGCGTGTGGGGCGGGCCGCGGCGCGTGTATGCCGCCTTTAAGTTCTTCCTCTACACCCTGGCCGGTTCGCTGCTGATGCTGCTGGCCCTGCTGTACCTGTACTTCCAAAGCGCCAAGGTCACCGGCGTGGGCAGCTTCGACATCCTGGCTTGGCACCAGCTGCCGCTGCCGATGAACGCCCAGACCCTGCTGTTCTTCGCCTTCTTTGCCGCCTTTGCGGTAAAGGTGCCGATGTGGCCGGTGCACACCTGGTTGCCGGACGCCCACGTCGAGGCGCCGACCGGCGGCTCCGTGGTGCTGGCCGCCATCATGCTGAAGCTGGGGGCGTACGGCTTCCTGCGGTTCTCGATGCCGATCACGCCGGATGCCGCGCATGCCTACGCACCCTTCGTCATTGCCCTGTCGCTGATCGCCGTGATCTACGTCGGCCTGGTGGCGATGGTGCAGAAGGACATGAAGAAGCTGGTGGCCTACTCATCGGTGGCCCATATGGGCTTCGTGACCCTGGGCTTCTTCATCTTCAACCCGCTGGGTGTGGCCGGCGGCTTGGTGCAGATGATTGCGCACGGCTTCGTATCGGGCGCCATGTTCCTGTGCATCGGGGTGCTGTACGACCGCGTGCATTCGCGTGAGATCGCCGATTACGGCGGTGTCGTCAACACCATGCCGAAGTTCGCTGCCTTTGCGGTGCTGTTCGCCATGGCCAACTGCGGCTTGCCGGGCACCGCCGGTTTCATTGGCGAGTGGATGGTGATCCTGGGCGCGGTGCAGATGAACTTCTGGATCGGTGCCCTGGCGGCCACGGCCCTGATCTTCGGCGCCGCCTATTCGCTGTGGATGGTCAAGCGCGTGTACTTCGGCGCGGTGGCCAACGACAACGTGAAGCAACTGACCGACCTGAACTCGCGCGAGTTCTGGATGCTGGGCACGCTGGCCATCGCCGTCATCGCCATGGGCGTCTACCCCAAGCCGTTCACCGATGTGATGAACGCCTCGGTGGACCAACTGCTGCGGCATGTGGCGGTCTCCAAAGTGCAGTAAGCGGCCAAGGACAAGAAGATGACGTACATGAACTGGTCCGCCCTGACGCCCGAGCTGCTGCTGCTCGGCATGGCCTTGGTGGTTTCGATGGTCGACCTGTGGGTCAAGGATCCGGGCCGTCGCCCGACCTACTGGCTCAGCCAGCTGACCCTGCTGGTGGTGGCCGGCCTGCATCTGTGGAAGTTCCACAAGGGCTACAGCGTCGTGGCCATGCAGGGCCTGGTGGGGACCGACCCGCTCAGCCACCTGCTGGCCGGTCTGTCGGCGCTGGTCACCGCCGGGGTGCTGCTGTTGTCACGCCCCTATGCCCAGGCTCGCGAGATGCTGCGTGGCGAGCTGTTCACGCTCAGCCTCTTCATGCTGCTCGGCGTGTGCATCATGGTCTCGGCGCGTCACTTCCTGGTGATCTACCTCGGCCTTGAGCTGATGAGCCTTTCGCTGTACGCGCTGGTGGCGCTGCGGCGTGACCACGCCGTCAGCACCGAAGCTGCAATGAAGTACTTCGTGCTGGGCGCGCTGGCCTCGGGCTTCCTGCTGTACGGCCTGTCCATGATGTACGGCGCCACGGGTTCGCTGTCGATTCCGCAGGTCTATCTGGCGCTTTCCAGCGGCCAGGTGAACCAGGGCGTGCTCGTGTTCGGCTTGGTTTTCATCGTCGCCGGCCTGGCCTTCAAGCTCGGCGCCGCGCCCTTCCATATGTGGGTGCCCGATGTCTACCAGGGCGCGCCGACGGCGGTGACCCTGTTGATCGGTACCGCGCCCAAGCTGGCCGCCTTCGCCATCACCCTGCGTCTGCTGGTCGAGGGCCTGTTCACGCTGGCGGTGGATTGGCAGCAGATGCTGCTGGTGCTGTCCGTGCTGTCGATGATCGTCGGCAACGTCGTGGCGATCGCGCAGACCAACATCAAGCGCATGCTGGCTTACTCCACCATCGCGCAGATGGGCTTCATGCTGCTCGGTCTGGCCAGCGGCGTGGTCAAGGGCGACGCCCTGCCGGCCGCCAGTGCCTACAGCTCCTCGCTGTTCTACGCGGTGACCTATGTGTTCACCACCCTGGGCAGCTTCGGCATGGTGATGCTGCTGGCCCGCCAGGGCCACGAGGCTGAACAGCTGCAGGACTTCGCGGGCCTGTCCCAGCGCAGCCCCTGGTATGCGCTGGTGATGACGCTGCTGATCCTGTCGCTGGCCGGCATCCCGCCGACGGTGGGCTTCTACGCCAAGCTCTCGGTGCTGCAGGCCATGATCGCCACGCAGGAGCCGCTGTACTTCCAACTGGCCGTGCTGGCGGTGCTGCTCTCGCTGGTGGGGGCCTACTACTACCTGCGCGTCATCAAGCTGATGTGGTTCGACGCCCCGGCCGAGCGCCAGGCCATCCAGGCACCTTGGGATGTGCGCGCGCTGCTGAGCTTCAACGGTGCGGCCGTGCTGGCGCTGGGCATCCTGCCGGCGGGTCTGATGGAGGCCTGCAAGCAGGCCATCGTCGGCTCGCTGGCCTGAGGCCATGGGCCAAGGGGTGTTGGGCGGCGGCCTGCTACTGCTCTTGCTGCTGGCCGCCAATGCCCCGTTCCTGAGCCCGCGCGTGCTGCTGCTCGGGCCGCTGCGCCCGACGCGCGGCTTTGGCCTTCGTCTGCTGGAGCTGATGTTGCTGGGTGCGGTGTGGCTGGTGGCTGCATTGGCGCTGGAGGCCTACCAGGGCCAGCGCCACCCGCAGGGCTGGACCTTCTACGCCGTGCTGCTGTGCCTGCTGCTGACCTTCGCGTTCCCAGGCTTTGTCTGGCGTTACCTGCGCCGCCAGCGCGATGCCAGCGCCTGAGCTGACCGAGCACGAGCTGCGCAGCGAAACCGTCTATGCGGGCGGCTTCCTTCAGGTGCGGCGTGACCTCGTCCGTCTGCCCGATGGCCAGCAGGCGGCGCGCGAGTACATCGTGCACCCGGGTGCGGTCATGATCGTGCCGCTGCTCGACAACGGCCGCCTGCTGCTGGAGCGGCAGTTCCGCTACCCCTTGCGCCGCGTCATGCTGGAATTTCCAGCCGGCAAGCTCGATCCCGGGGAAGAACCGCTGTTGTGTGCCCGCCGCGAGTTGCGCGAAGAGACCGGCTACCGCGCCCGCGAGTGGGCCCATGCCGGGGTGCTGCACAACGCCATCGCCTACTCCACCGAAGGCATCGAGATCTTCTTCGCGCGGGGGCTGCAGGCTGGCGAACGAGACCTCGACGAGGGCGAGTTCTTGGAACTCTGCGAGCTCAGCCCCGCCGAACTGGACCTGGCGTGCGCGCGGGGCGAAGTCACCGACGCCAAGACGCTGATCGGCCTGCAATGGCTGCAACGCTGGCAGGCCGGCGCCTGGCCGCTGCACTGGAGCGGCGATGTGGGTGGCTGAACTGGCCTGCCCTCATGGCCATGACTTCGAGGGCTGGTTCGGCTCGCGTGAGGACTTCGAGGCCCAGCTAGGCCGCGGCCTGGTGCAGTGCCCGACCTGTGGCAGCGCGCAGCTGCAGCGCCGGCTCAGTGCGCCGCGGCTGAACCTCGGTGCCGTGGCCGCAGAGCCAGCGCCAGCGCAGCCAGCGGTCGCACCCAGCCCTGAATCCCTGTTGCGCGAACTGGTGGCGGCAGTGCGCGCCGCCAGCGAGGATGTGGGCGCTGGCTTTGCCGCCGAGGCCCGACGCATCCACCAGGGCCGTGCACCCGAGCGCGCCATCCGCGGCCAGGCCACAGCGGACGAATTCGTCGCCCTGCAGGACGAGGGCATCGCCGTCTGGCCCCTGCCGGCACTGGGCAGCGACGGCCCGGCGCACTGAGCGTCTGGGGGCTGGGGCCCCGCGGGGGCGGCACGCCCCCACCATTCGTCGCCGCTGGAAACGCTTCGCGGCGTTATTTCCTCAGCCCGTCCATGAGCTTCGGCGCGCTTCGGCCTGCAACGGTAAGCTGCCGCGCTTTCCGGTCCTCGCACCGCAACTTCCGCCTGATAAGCCCATGCCCATGTCGCTGCGCGCCCATCCCACCCTGGTCCTCACCACGCTTGCCCTGGCTGCCCTGTTGAGCCTCAGTGCCTGCCAGCGGCCGGAAGCGAAGAGCAAGGACAAGGCTGACGCCAAGCCGGCGCTGCTGATCGCTCCTGAGGACCTGCGCCAAGTGGGCTCCAGCGGACTCGTCGGCGCACCGGTGTTGACCGGCTCCGTGCAGGCCGCGCGCCGCGCCGACCTGCGTGCCGAGGTGGCCGCCGTGGTGCTGCAAGTGGCCAAGGACAACGGCGAGCCGGTGCGCCAGGGCGACGTCATCGTGCGCCTGGACAGCACCGCCATCCGCGACAACCTCACCAGCGCCGAGGAGGCGCTGCGCGCCAGCACGCAGAGCTTCGAGCAGACCGAGCGGGTGCTGCAGCGCCAAAAGACCCTGAACCAGCAGGGCATGACCTCGATGCAGGCCCTGGAAGACGCCGAGCTGCGCCGCAATGCCGCGCAGTCCGAGCTGGCCGCCGCCAAGGCGCGCGTCGTCAGCGCGCGCCAACAACTCACTCGCACCGAGGTGCGGGCCCCCTTCGACGGCGTGGTCAGCGAGCGCAAGGTGTCGGTCGGCGACACGGTTCAGGTCGGTCGCGAGATCGTCAAGGTCATCGACCCGCGCTCGATGCGTTTCGAAGGTCAGGTGAGTGCCGACCGCATGGGAGAGATCAAGGTGGGGCAGGCGGTGGCCTTACGTGTCAACGGCGTGGCCGAGGGCGAATTCAAGGGCCGCATCGAGCGCATTGACGCGGCGGCCAATGCCACGACCCGCCAGGTGGAGGTGATCGCCCGCTTCGACGACCCGGCCAGCGCACCCAAGGTCGCCGGCCTGTATGCCGAGGGCCGCGTCGATACCGGTCTGCAGACCGCGCTGGTGCTGCCCGAAGGCAGCATCGTGCGTCAGGGCGACGAGGCCCATGTCTGGCAGATCGATGGCACCAAGCTCAAGAAGACCGCCGTGCAGCTGGGCGAGCGCGATGCGCGCCGTGGCGAGGTGGTCATCAAGACGGGGCTGAAGGCCGGGGACCAGGTGCTGCGCAGCCCGGTGGGCAGTCTCAACGACGGTCAGGCCGTGCAACGGGTGGCCGCCGGGGGCGCCGCCTCGGGTGTGCGCACCGCCGTGGTCAAGCCCTGATCGGACCGGGAGACCCTGATGTTTCTTTCCAACTTCAGTATCAAGAAGCCGGTCGCGACCATCGTGCTGATCATCGGCATGATGTTCCTGGGCCTGCTCGCGCTCTCGAAGCTGCGCGTCAACCAGTTCCCTGACATCGAACAGCCCCTGCTGGCTGTCAACATCAGCTACCCGGGGGCCTCACCCGACACGGCCGAGCGCGAGGTGCTGAACCGCATCGAGAAGGCGCTCAACGCCATCTCGGGCGTGGACCGCACCCAGGCCACGGCCTATGAAGGGGGTGCGCGCATCGTCATCTTCTTCGACTTCTCGAAGAACATGATCGAGGCGGCCGATGAGGTTCGCAACGCCATCGCCTCGGTGCGCCACAAGCTGCCGGTCGAGATCCGCGAACCCGTCATCACCCGCATCGACCCCGGGGCCCAGCCCATCTTGCAGCTGGCACTGACCAGCACCAGCCTGAGCCACGCCGAGCTCTCGCGTCTGGCCGAGGACAAATTGGCCGAGCGCTTCCGCGGCATCGCGGGCGTTGCCGTGGTCAATGTGAACGGCGCGCTGCGCCGTGAACTCTCGGTGCTGCTGCGCGCCGAAAAACTGCGCGAGTACGGCGTCTCCGTCACCGAGGTGGTGGCAGCCGTGCGCGCTCAGAACACCACTGCGCCGGTGGGCAAGGTGCGCGGTGAACTGGAAGACCAGAGCATTCGCTTGGTCGGCCGTATCGAGTCACCGGCCGAATTCGAGCAGATGGTCATCAAGCGCCGCGGCACCGAGGTTGTGCGCCTCGGCCAGGTGGCGGCCGTGCAGGACGGCTTTGCCGAACTGACCGGCTTCAGCCTGCGCGATGGCAAGCCCAATGTCGGCCTCTCCATCACCCGCTCGCGCGAGGCCTCGACGGTGACGGTGGCCAACGAGGCGCGCAAGCTGGTGGCCGAGATCCAGAAGGAACTGCCGGCCGGCACCCTGCTGGAGGTGACGCAGGACGGCGGCAAGGACGCCGAGAACAGCCTCAACAACGTCATCCATGCCCTGGTGTTCGGCGCCGGACTGACGGTGTTTGTGGTCTATGTCTTCCTGAACAGCTGGCGCTCGACGCTGATCACCGCGCTCTCCCTGCCCACCTCGGTGCTGGCGGCCTTCATCGCCGTGTGGGTGATGGGCTTCTCGCTCAATTTCATGAGCCTGCTGGGCCTGAGCCTGGCGATCGGCGTGCTGATCGACGACGCCATCGTGGTGCGCGAGAACATCGTGCGGCACATGGAGCGCGGCGCCGACCGCATGACGGCGGCGCGCGAGGGCACGGCCGAGATCGGCATGGCGGTGGCGGCCACCACCTTCGCCATCGTGGCGGTGTTTGTGCCGGTGGCCTTCATGGGCTCGGGCCCGGGCCAATGGTTCAAGCCCTTCGCGCTCACCGTCGTGGCCTCGGTGCTGGTGTCGCTGCTGATCAGCTTCACGCTCGATCCGATGCTCTCGGCCTACTGGGGTGACCCTCCGGGCTACCACCACGCCCCCAAGAAGGGCATCTCGCGCCAATTGCAGCGCTTCAATGACTGGTTCGACCACGTGGCGGACGGCTATGGCCGGGTGATCGCCTGGGCGCTGCACCACCGCCGCTGGATGGCGGCCATCGCCTTCGCCAGCTTTGTCGGTGCCATCTTCCTGCAGGGCAAGTTCGGTGGCTCGTCTTTCCTGCCGGCGGGCGATGCGGGCTTCCTGGCCATCGATGTGCGCACACCGGCTTCCAGCAGCCTGGAATACGGCAAGCGCAAGTTGGAGGCGGCGGCCACGCTGGCACGCGCCATGCCCGAAACCCAGCACACCAGCTCCTACCCGAATGCCTCCGGCGGCCGCGTCTACGTGGACATCGGCAAGAGCACCGAGCGCAAGCGCAGTGCCGGCGATGTGGCGGCCGACCTGCGCGAGAAGCTCACCCAGCTGGTGGGTGCCGAGTACGTGGTGCTGGACGACCTGAACAACGGTGCGCAAAAGCCTGTGCAGATCCGCTTCTACGGCACCGACACGCGCAAGCTGCAGGAAATAACCAGCGGCTTCATGCAGCAGATGCGCACCATCAAAGGTGCGGTGGATATCGGCTATTCCGAGCAGGACCCGCAGCAGGAACTGCAGATCGAACTGGACCGTGGCCTGGCCAATCAGCTCGGCATCTCGGTGGCGGATGCCGCCCAGGCGTTGCGCGTGGCCTTCGCCGGCGTGGAAGTTGGCGACTGGGTGGACCCGGCCGGCGAGACCCGTGACGTGGCCGTGCGCCTGCACCCCGAAGACCGTGTGGACGCCGCCAACATCGAGCGCCTGCCGATCGCCGTGGGCGGCAGCAACCGCATGGTGCCGCTGGACCAGATCGCCACCATCCGCATGGGCAAGGGCCCCTCGCAGATCCAGCACGCCGACGGCAAGCGCATGATCACCGTCAGCGCCAATGCCCAGGGCCGCTCGCCCGGCGAGATCACCGCCGAGGCCAAGAAGATGGCCGAGAAGATCGTCTTCCCGCCCGGCTTCGGCATCGAGCTCGCCGGTTCGGCGCGCGACCAGCAGGTGGTGTTCACCGCCATGGTCACGGCGCTCTTCAGCGGCGTGGGCCTGATGTACTTCGTGCTGGTGATCCAGTTCAACAGCTTCACCGCACCGCTGGGCGTGATGCTCTCGCTGCCGCTGTCGCTCATCGGCGTGGTGATCGCTCTGCTGCTCACCAAGGGCACGCTGAACCTGATGAGCCTGATCGGCGTCATCATGCTGATGGGCTTGGTGGCGAAGAACGCCATCCTGCTGCTGGATGCCACACGCCAGGAAGAGAAAGCGGGCATCGACCGCGAGGAGGCGCTGATGCACGCCGGGCGCAAGCGCTTCCGGCCGATCCTGATGACGACCTTTGCGCTGATCGCCGGCATGCTGCCGGTGGCCATCGGCATCGGCGAGGGCGGCGAGTTCTACCGCCCGATGGCGGTGGCCATCATCGGCGGCACCATCACCTCCACGGTGCTGACCCTGCTGGTGGTGCCAAGCTTCTACGACAGCATTGAGATCGCGCGCGACCGCATGCTGGCCAAGTTCAAGCGCCGCGTGCCACGCTGGACGGCGCTGGGCGCCTTCCTGATGACGCTGGTCGAAGCCGTGCTGACCGTGCTGCTGGTGCGCTTTGCCTGGCGCATGCTGGCCAAGCTGATTGGCCTGGTGATGCGCGGCCGCCGGCCGCGCGCTACAGAACCCGCCCTGGGTTGAGCCGGTTCGCCGGGTCAAGCGCCTGCTTGATCCGGCGCATCAGGTCCAGTGCCAGCGGGTCCAGGCGCTGAACCAACTCGGCCCGGCGCAGCCGGCCGATGCCGTGCTCGGCGCTGAAGCTGCCGCCGAACTCGGCCACGCAGTCGAACACCAGGGCGTTCAGTGCCGGCTCCTGTGCCTGGAAGTCGGCCAGGCTCTGGCCCGCGGGCGGGGCCACGTTGAAGTGCAGGTTCCCGTCGCCCAGATGCCCGAACACCACCGGCCGGGCCCCCGGGAACGCGCGCGCGATGCGCGCCTCGCACGCGGCCACGAAATCGGCGATGCGGTCGAGCGGCAGGGCGATGTCGTGCTTGAGATTGCCGCCGGCGCGGGTCTGCGCGCCGGGAATGGCCTCGCGCACGGCCCACAGGGCCTGCGCCTGCGCCTCGTTGTGGGCCAGCACGGCGTCTTGAGCCCACCCCTCGGCCAGCACCAGGGCCAGCCAGGCCTCGAACTCGGCGCGGGCCTCCGCCTCCGCACGGTGGCTGGACAACTCCACCAGCAGCGCCCAGGGGCAGGCCGGCAGGGGCAGCTTGTCGAGCAACTGCTGACTCGCCTGGCTCATGGCCTCGAAGCCGCTCAGGCCGTCGCCCAGCGCCGTGCGGGCGCTCCGCAGCAGCTGCATCGCGGCGGGCAGATCGGGCACCGCCAGCCAGGCCGCCAGCCGGCTGCGCGGCAGGGCCTGCAGCTTGATGACCGCCGCGGTGATGACACCCAGCGTGCCCTCGCTGCCGATGAACAGGTCGCGCAGGTTCAGGCCGCGATGGTCCTTGCGCAGGCCGTCCAGGTCGCTCCACAGGCCGCCGTCGGCCGTCACCACCTCCAGCCCGAGGCAGAGGTCGCGTGCATTGCCCCAGCGCAGTACCTGGGTGCCGCCGGCATTGGTGGCGAGATTGCCACCCAGGGTGCAGCTGCCCTCGGCCGCCAGGCTCAGCGGCAGCAGCAGGCCTTGCGCGGCGCAGGCCTGCTGCAGGGGCTGCAGCAGTGCGCCCGCCTCGGCGCACAGCGTGGCGTTGACGGGGCTGATGGCGCGGATGCGATCGACCCGCCGCAGGCTCAGCACGAGCTCGCGGCCGCTGGTGTCGGGCGTCGAGCCTTCGACGAGGCCGGTGTTGCCACCCTGGGGCACCAGGGCCAGGCCTTCGCGCGCGGCGGCGCGCAGCATGGCCTGCACCTCGCCCACGGTGCGCGGGCGAAGCACCGCGAGCGCCCGGCCTGGGGCGCGGCCACGCCAGTCGCGCTCGAAGGGTGCGGCATCGGCGCCGGCCAGCGCCTGTTCGGGGCCGAACTCGCTGCGCAGGCGCGCCAACACCTCGGTCATGCGGCCTTCGCAGCTTTCAGGCGCTGGCGGATCTGCACCGTGCAGGCGCTGAACAGCGCCACGGCCAGGGCCACTTCGGCCCAGCCCAGCCAGGCTTCGGCACCACGGCCGCTGGGGCCGCGCACCAGGCCCTCGGTGGCGTAGAGCCAGACCAGCAGGCTGGTCCACCGGTAGGTGTAGAGGCGATAGCGCCACAGGCCGGGCAGCGCGGGCAGCAGGGGCAGGGCCTTGAGCGCCAGCCAGCCCTGGCCGGTGGGCTGCAGCCACAGCTCCCAGGCCAGGCACAGGCCGATGAGCAGGACGCAGAACAGCAGGGCGGCGGCTCGGCTGGCCCGCTCGGCGGGGCTCGGAAGGGTGCGCGGGGTGGACATCCCGCCAGTGTAGGGAGGGCCATCACTACACTCGGCCCCCCTATGCTGCTGAGCCCCTCTTTTGCCGCCCTGCGCCGCCATGCCTGGCTGCGCATGCTGCTGAGCAGTTGGCGCGACCTGCGCCGCTGGCCCTGGCGTGAATCGGCCGCCGGCCTGCAGGCACGCTTCACCGAGCTGCGCCTGGGCGTCACAGCCGGCAGCCTGACCTTCACCACGCTGATCTCGCTGGTGCCGCTGCTGGTGCTGATGCTGGCCCTGTTCACCGCGTTCCCGATGTTCTCGGGTTTCCAGAAGGCGCTGGAGCAGTACTTCCTGGCCAATCTGGTGCCCGACAACATTGCCCGCCCGGTGCTGCGCACGCTCACGCAGTTCGCCAGCAAGGCCAAGGGCCTGGGCACCGTGGGTGCGGGCGTGCTGGGGCTCACCGCCATCGCCCTGATGCTGACCATCGACCGCACGCTCAACGCCATCTGGCGCGTGCGGCGCCCGCGGCCCATTGCGCAGCGCGTGCTCGTCTACTGGGCCACGCTGACGCTGGGGCCGCTGGCGCTGGGGGCCAGCCTGACACTGACCAGCTACGCCCTCTCAGCCAGCCAGGGCCTGGTGGACCGCCTGCCGGGCGGGTTCGAGACCCTGCTGGATTTCATGCAGTTCGGCGTGCTCACGGCCGCAGTGGCGGGTCTGTTCCATTTCGTGCCCAACACCCATGTGCGCTGGCGCCATGCGCTGCTGGGTGCGCTGTTCGTGGCCGGTGCCTTCGGACTGGCGAAGCTGGGCCTGGCCTGGTGGATCAAGCAGGTGCCCACCTACGCCACCCTGTACGGGGCCTTTGCCACGCTGCCGATTTTTCTGATCTGGATGTACCTGGGCTGGGTGATCGTGCTGCTGGGGGCGCTGATTGCTGCGAACGCGCCGGGCCTGACACAAGGCCTGATGCAGCGCGCACCGGCGCCCGGACTGGAGCTGGAACTGGCACTGCGCGTGCTGGGCGAGCTGTGGCTGCGCCAGCGCCGCGGTGCGGCCGGCGCCAGCAAGCTCGCGCTGGCTCAGGGCCTGCGCATCGAGCCCCTGCAACTGGAGCCGGTGCTGGAGACCCTGCTGCGCTTGGATTGGATCGGCCGCCTGGAAGAGGAGGGCGCGCAGCGCCTGGTGCTGCTGCGCAACCCGCAGGAAACCCTGGCCGCGCCACTGCTGCAGGCCCTGCTGGTGGGGCGCAGCCCGGCCACACAGGGGCTTTGGCGGGCCAGTGGCTGGGAAGAGCTGAGCGTGGCGCAACTGCTGGCTGGGAACGAGCCGCGCTGAGGCATGGCGAACGGCGCCGGCGGGTCGCAAGGCTCTAATGCCGCGGCCCAGGAGCCGCCGATGACCGATACCGCCTTCGTCCCTGCCGACCAACTGCCCGCCGCCGTCTTGCACGAGGCCTTCAGCCAGGCCTTTTCCGACTACTTGATCGGACCCTTCCAGCTGAGCCTGGCGCAATGGCCGGGCTTTTTGGCCCGCCAGGCGGTGGACTTGAGCCTGAGTCGGGTGGCGTTGGATGCCGCGGGCCAGCCGCTCGCCTTTGCCTTCGTGGCGCCGCGCACCGGGCGCTGGCGCCTGGCCACCATGGGTGCCACACCGGCCGCCCGGGGCAGTGGCGCCGCACCGGCGCTGCTGGATGACTTCATCCACCGCGCCTGCGCCGCCGGCCTGCAGGCCGTGGAGTTGGAGGTGTTCGCGCAGAACGAGCGCGCTGTGCGCCTGTACCAGTCGCGCGGGTTCGACACGGTGCACGAGTTGCTCGGCTTCGAGCGGGCCGCGTCGGGCGCGGCGGCGCAGGCACCGGGCTTCGATGCCCTGCCGCGCGAGCAGGCCCTGCAGTGGCTGCGCACGCATGAGCCCGCTGACTTGCCGCTGCAGGTCAGCGCCACGGTGCTGGAACGCCACCCGAGCGCCTGGACGGCCTGGCAGACAGGCCAGGCCCAGCTGGTGTGGACCGAGGCGGGCGAGCGGGTGCAGATCCTCAGCCTGGTGGACCTGAGCCCAGCCCAGGCCGATGCCGAACGCCTGGTGGCGGCCCTGGCCGCGGCGGAGCCGACACGGGGCTTGTTCGTGCCGCAGTTGCAGCGCATGGATCTGGGAGGCGCGGCCTTGCGGCGGCTGGGTTTCGAGAGCCCGGCGCTATGCCAATGGCTGATGCGCCGCCCGCTGCAAGGCTGAGCCCTGACGAGCCCGCCTATTCCTCCAGGTAGCGCTGGTAGATCGCCCGCAGCCGCCCGCTGGCGCGCAGCTGCTTCAGGCCGGCATTGAAGTCGTCGCGGATCTTGGGGTCGCGAAACACCGGGCGGTAGTCATCCGCCTTCGGGGTGGTGAAGCGGTGCTCGTCCACCGGCAGCACGGCCTGGCCCTGATTGCGCACCTGCAGGCTGAAGTAGCGGAAGATGTGCCGGTCGCTCAGCACGACGTCGACACGGCCGGCCATCAGCATGCGCACCTGGGTGGCCTGGTCATTGACCTCGCGGTACAGCCCGGCCTGCTTCACGGGCTCCAGCCATTCCGGAAAGCGTTTTGCGGCGCCCTGAAAGGACACCACGCTGAGACCCTTCAGGTCGGCGGGCGTGCGAATCTTCCGCTGCAGCTGGCGGAGCGTGACGAACACGTTGTCGTAGACCACCGCGGTGTCGCCGTAGTGGCCGCCGAAGGGACGCAGGTCCTCGCCCAAATCGGTCATGGCGGCGTCCACCTCGCCACTCTTGAAGGCCATGGGCACGCGCGCAAAGGCGTAGTACACCGGCTTGAGCTGGTGGCCGCGCAAGGCCAGGGCTTCGCGGTAGGTCTCGATCTCGATGCCGGAGTCGGTGGCGGGGAAGCTGAATGGCGGGATCTTTTCACCGAAGGCCATGCGCAGCTCGGCCGCGGCCGCGGGGCCGGCCGGGCCGAGGAGGGCGCTCAGCAGCAAGGCGAGCAGGGACAGGCGTCGGACCATGGTGCGAGGCTAACGCAGTGACGCCGGCTTGGCGCTCAAAGTTCCAGCTCGGCCACCAGCGGGCAGTGGTCCGAGAGCCCCAGCTCCACCTGGCCCTGGGCGTTCGGCCGGGTTTCACCGGCGGCGCCCAGCGCCAGCTTGTGCGCGCCGTCGCCCTTCAGGGCACCCGCCACAACGATGTGGTCCAGCCCCACCGGGTTGCGGCAGCCCAGGGTGGCGCGCAGCTGGCCATATTCCTGCCGGTCCAGCAAACGGGTCTTGGCCAGGGCGCAGGCGGGCAGGCCCGTGCATTCGGCAGACAGCAGGCGCAGGGCCTGGGGCTGGCCGTCGTTCAGTTCGCGCCACAGATTGCGCACCTTGACCTCGGGTCCATGCGGCGCAGCAGCGGCGCCCCCGGCACTGCGGGCCGGCAGTTCGGCGGCCTCGCTGGCCTCATGGCCGAGGTTGCGGTTGAAGTCGCCCAGCAGCACCAGGCCGTCGGCTCCTTGGCTCTGACGTTCCAGCCAGTCTTCCAGCGGGGCCACCTGCTCCTGCAGGCTCTGGCAATGGGGGTTGGGGCCATCCAGCTGGCCGCGCGCCTCGCCGGCGGCGGCCGGGAACAGCGGGTTGTTCGCGTCCAGCGCGGACACGCAGGAGGACTTCAGGTGCACGGTGAGGAAGCGCAGGGTCTTGCCGCCGGTCTGCAGGCTCAGGGCGAGCCCGGGGCGCACCTGATCGGCCATGGCGCGTTGCGGCAGGGCCAGGCGCCAATCCAGTTCGCAGCGTCCGCTGCCCAGCTTGCGCTTCCAGGCAAAGGCCAGGCGCTGCACCTTGTGGCCCTCGTAGCTGCAGACCTCGTAGGCCTCGCCCACCAGCTCGCGCACGGCCGCTGCGCCGCTCACTTCCTGGAAGGCGATCACGTCGGCGTCCAGCTTCTCGGCCAGCACGGTGCGCAGGCGCTCGCGGCGTTGTTCGTCCTGCTCCGGCGTGACGGCGACGGACTGGCGGTTGTGCTGGTAGGTGTCGCAAGGGGGCAGGGCGCCGATGTCCCAGTCGATCGGCGCGTTGCGGCCCCAGGGCAGCTTCCAGCCCGGTTGGGTGTCGGCGCCGGCTGCGGCCGCGGGCTTCCAGCGGCCGCCTTCCAGCTTGAATGGGGCCGCGCAGGCGGCGCGCCACTGGGCGGCGAGCTCGCGGTCCAGGTGCCAGCCCAGGTTCCAGGTGGCCACTTTCAAAGGGGCGGCCTGGGCCCATGGCGTTTGGGCGGCTGCGGCCAGCAGCAGGGTGGAGATCAAGGTGCGCATCAGTCGGTCTTCAGCAGGTCGTAGAGGGTGCGCGCCACGACCTGGGTGGCGCGGCGCAGGTCATTCAGGTCCAGGTGCTCGTCGGCGCGCTTGGCATTGCTTTCCAGCACGGTGCGCGGGCCGGCGCCGTAGATGACGGCGGGCACGCCCGCGGCGCCGTACAGCCGCACATCGGTGTAGAGCGGCGTGCCGCATTCGGGGATGTCTTCGCCCAGCACCTCTCGGCCGTGGCGCTGGATGGCCTGTACCAGCGGGGCGTTGCGCGCATCGGGCTGCAGGCTGTGGGCCAGCAGCAGGCGGCGGATGCTCAGCTTCACCTTGGGATGGTGGGTGCGCACATTGGTCTCGATCAGATGGCGCAGCCCCTTCTCGACCTCGGTCGGGTCTTCCTCGGGGATCATGCGGCGGTCCAGCTTGAGCGTGACCTTGCCGGGCACCACATTGGTGTTGCTGCCGCCCTCGATGCGTCCCACGTTCAGGTAGGGGTGGGTGATGCCCGCGACCTCGGAGCGGATCAGCTTGAGCGAGGCGTTGTCGGCGTACAGCGCATGCAGCAGGTCGGTGGCGGCCTGCAGGGCGTCGATGCCGGTGTGGGGGTATGCGGCATGGCTGGCCAGGCCGGTGAGCGTCACTTCCAGCTGCAGGCAGCCGTTGTGGGCGGTGACGACCTGGTAGCTGAAGCCGGCGGCGATCAGGTAGTCGGGTTTCGTCAGCCCCTGGCGCAGCAGCCAGCCGGGGCCGAGCTCGCCGCCGAATTCCTCGTCGTAGGTGAAGTGCAGCTCCACGCCGCCCTTCAGCGGCAGGCCCAGGGCTTCGAGCGCACGCAGCGCGAAGGTGTAGCTGGCGAAGTCGCTTTTGCTGACGGCGGCGGCGCGGCCGTAGAGCTGGCCGTCCACCACCGCGCCGCCGTAGGGGTCCTGGCTCCAGCCCTCGCCGGGCGGCACTACGTCGCCATGCGCGTTCAGCGCCACCACCGGGCCGCTGGGGGCAAAGCGCCGGCGCACGATCAGGTTCGTGATGCTCTGCATGCCCTGCGCCTGCACCTCGGCCGCCGGCACGGGGTGGGCCTCGCAGGGCAGGCCCATGGCGGCCAGCAGCTCGGCGGTGCGCTCGGCGTGCGGGGCGTTGTTCCCCGGGGGCGTGTCGGTGGGCACGCGCACCAGCTCCTGCAGGAAGCGCACCTCCTCGTCGAAATGCGCGGCAATCCAGGCGTCCAGCCTTGCGTAGGCCGTCATAGGTTCTCCAGCAGCTGCTGCAGGGCGTCCACGGCCAGCTGGGCGTCGTGGGCGGTGATGGTTTCGAGCGGGTTGTGGCTGATGCCGGCGTTGCCGCCGCGCACGAACAGCATGGCCTGGGGCAGCAGCTCGTGCATCTTCATGGCGTCGTGCCCGGCGCCGCTGGGCAAGCGGAACACCGGCAGGCCCAGCGCGGCCACGGCGGCTTCCCAGCGGGCCATCCAGTCCGGGTGGCTGGGGGCGGCGTCGGCACTCAGCGTAGGGCGCAGCGTGTACTGCAGGCCACGGCGCTGGCAGTTGGCATCCAGGGCCTGCAGCACCTCGTCGCGCAGGCGGTCGCGCACGGCGTCGCGCGGGGCACGCAGGTCGAGGCTGAAGCGGCAGCGCCCGGGCACCACGTTGATGGAGCCGCCCGGCACTTCGAGTTGGCCCACGGTGCCCACGGCCTCGGGCAGGGCGGCGGCAATTCGTTCGACCTGCAGCACCAGTTCGGCCACGGCCACCGCGGCATCGCGGCGTGCCGCGCCCATGGGCGTGGTGCCCGCGTGGCTGGCCACGCCCAGCACTTCGCCGGTGTAGCGGTGGCTGCCGTTGATGGAGCTCACCACGCCGAGCGGCAGGTTCATGGCGTCGAGCACCGGGCCTTGCTCGATGTGGATCTCGACGAAGCCCAGATAGCGGGCCGGCTCGCGGCGCAGCGCCTGGATGGATTCGAGCGTGCCGGGAAGGCCAGCGGCTTGCATGGCATCGCGCAGCGTCACGCCATCAGCGTCCTGCTGCTCCAGCCAGGCCGGCTCGAAGCGGCCGACCAGCGCGCTGCTGGCCAGGAAGGTGGCGGGAAAGCGCTGACCTTCTTCCTCGGCAAAGCCCACCACCTCCAGCCCATGGCGCGGGCGCCAGCCCTTGGCCGCCCAGCGCTGCACCAGGGCCATGGGTGCCAGGATGCCGAGGCGGCCGTCGTAGCGGCCGCCGTTGCGCACGGTGTCGTAGTGGCTGCCGGTCAGCACGCGCGGGGCGCTGCGGTCCTGCCCGTAATACACGCCGACCACATTGCCCACGGCATCCAGGCTGCACTCGTCGAAGCCAGCGGCGCCCATCCAGTCCTGCAGGTCCTGCGCGCAGGCGCGGTGCGCTGGGGTCAGGTAGGTGACGGTCAGTGCATCGGGGGCATCGCTGTGGCGGGCCAGGGCCTCGGCCCAGTCCCACACCTGCTCGCCGGCGGGCAGCGTTTCGTGGAACTTTTCGGCCAGACGCAGCTCGGCGATGCGGTGGATCTGGCGCAGGCACTCGTGGAACTCGTCCTCGGCGTGCGCGTGCAGGCGGCGCTCGAAGGTCTCGATGATCTGGTGGCGCGTCAGGCCGGTGCCGCGCGGCCCGCGCACGGCCAGGATGAAGGGCCAGCCGAAGCGCTGGTTGTAATCGGCGTTCAGGCGCTGCAGGGTGTCGAACTCTGCCGGGCTGCAATGCGTCAGGCCGGCGCGCGCCTGCTCGCCGGTGCTCTCGGCGGTCAGCGCGCCGGCCACCATGGCCTTGCCGGCCAGCTCGGGGTGGGCGCGGATCAGGCCCAGCTGCGCCTCGCGGCTGGCGACGGCCAGCACCTCGGCGCAGGCGCGCTTGAAGGCGGCGAGGCTGGCGAAGGGGCGGCGCGGCAGGGCTTGCTCGACGATCCAGGGTGAGTGCTCGTACAGCCCGCCCAGTTGCGCCAACAGCTCGGCCTGTGGTGCCTGGTTCAGGATGTTCAGGTCCATACGAAGGCGGTGTCGGGGTTGAAGGGGTGCTGGGCCTTCCAGTGCCGGGCGATGTCGATGCGGCGGGTGATCCACACCCGATCGTGCGCCTGCACATGGTCCAGAAAACGCTGCAGCGCGCGCATGCGCCCCGGGCGGCCCAGCAGCCGGCAATGCAGGCCCACGCTCATCATCGAAGGCCGCTCGGCGCCTTCGGCGTAGTGCACGTCGAAGGCATCGCGCAGGTACTGGAAAAAGGGTTCGCCATGGCTGAAGCCCTGGGGCAGGGCAAAGCGCATGTCGTTGCAATCCAGCGTGTAGGGGACCACCAGATGCGGGCTGAGCTCGCCGCTGGACTTGCGCACTTGTAGCCAGAAGGGCAGGTCGTCGCCGTAATAGTCGCTGTCGTACTCGAAGCCGCCATGCTCCACCACCAGGCGGCGGGTGTTGGGGCTGTCGCGCCCGGTGTACCAGCCGGCGGGGGGCTGGCCGGTCAGGCGCGTGATGGTCTCCACGGCTTGCAGCAGGTGGGCGCGCTCGGTGGCTTCGTCCATGCCCTGGTAGTGGATCCAGCGCCAGCCGTGCGAGGCAATCTCGTGCCCCAGCTCGACGAAGGCGGCGGTCACTTCCGGGCAGCGCTCCAGTGCCATCCCGACGCCGAAGACGGTGAGCGGCAGGCCGCGCTGCTCGAACTCGCGCAGGATGCGCCAGACGCCCACGCGCGAGCCGTACTCGTAAATGCCCTCCATGCTCAGGTGGCGCGCCGGGTAGGCGGCCGGGTTGAACATCTCGGAGAGGAACTGCTCGCTGCCGGAATCGCCATGCAGCACCGAGTTCTCGCCGCCTTCCTCGAAGTTCAGCACAAACTGCAGGGCCACGCGGGCCTGCTTCGGCCAGTGCGGGTGGGGCGGGGTGCGGCCGTAGCCGCGCAGGTCACGCGGATAGTTCATGACGGCGTTCAAGCGGCGATGCGCAGGGCCGTGGCCAGGTCCACGGTGCGGGGGTGCAGTTGCATGTTGCGCTCCACATTGCCCAGATGCTCCTGCATCAGGCGGGTGGCGGTCTTCGCATCGCCTTGCTCGATGGCATCGACGATGGCCACGTGTTCCTCGGCGGAATGCTCGGCGGAGTGCGAGCTCTGGTACATCAGCGCAATCAGGGAGCAGCGCGCCAGCAGGTCGGCCAGCAGGTCCGCCAGCACCTCGTTGCCCAACAGGCGTGCCATCAGCACATGAAATTCGGCCAGCAGACGGGTGCGCCCCGTCACGTCCCCGCGCGCCAGCGCCTCGGCCTCGCGGCGCAAGTGTTCACGCAGGGCCTGCACCTGCGCGGGCGCAATGGACTTGCAGAGTTGCCGCACCAGCTGCAGCTCGATCATTTGCCGCACCTCGAACACTTGCCTGGCTTCGTCCACGCTGGGTTCGGCCACGAAGGCGCCGCGGGCGGGTTGCAGCTTTACCAGGTGGTCGCGGCTGAGCTGGTTCAGCGCCTGGCGCACCAGGGTGCGCGAGACTTCGAACAGGTCGGCCAGTTGCTGCTCCACCAGCTTGGTGCCCGGCATCAGGCGGCGCTCGACGATGGCGGCGGTGATGGCGTCAACGATGCGCTGGGTGGCGCTGGCCGGTTCGGACATGGCTTTGGTTATGCAAGCGTGTATGCTTGAGTGTATACAGTTTGCCGAAACCGAAACACCGCTGCCATGGGCCATCTATCCACCCACGTGCTCGACACCGCCCACGGCTGCCCGGCTGCCGGCATGGCCGTGACGCTGCAGCGCATCCTGCCTGAGGGCGGGGCCGAGACCTGCCAGCGTTTTCACCTGAATGCCGATGGCCGAGCCGATGGCCCGCTGCTCAGTGGCGAGGCCCTGCAGGCCGGGCGCTGGCGCCTGTGCTTTGAGGTGGCGGCCTACTTCCGTGCCCGCGGCGTGGAGCTGCCCGAGCCGCCGTTCATCGACGTGGTGAACCTCGATTTCGGCATCGCCGATGTGCAGGCCAAGTACCACGTGCCGCTGCTCGTGAGCCCCTGGAGCTACAGCACTTATCGGGGCAGTTGATGGAGTGGTCTTACCTGTTCGACTGGGCCAACCTGCTGTTGCGCTGGGCCCATGTCATCACCGCCATCGCCTGGATCGGCTCGTCCTTCTACTTCGTGTTCCTGGATTCCAGCCTGACCAAGCCGACGGCGCCCGATCTGCAGGCCAAGGGCGTGGACGGCGAGCTCTGGGCCGTGCACGGCGGCGGCTTCTACCACCCGCAGAAGTACCTGGTGGCGCCCAAGGCCCTGCCCGAGAAGCTGCACTGGTTCTTCTGGGAGAGCTACTCCACCTGGCTGACGGGCTTTGCGCTCTTCACGGTGCTCTATCTCTTCAACGCCGACAGCTTCCTGATCGACCCGCGCGTGCACGCCTGGTCGTCCAGCGGCGCGGCGGTGGCGGCGGCGCTGGGCTTCGTATTCGCCTTCTGGTTCGTCTACAACGCCCTGTGCCGGCTGCTGGGCGAGCGCCAGGGCAAGGTGGGGGGTGATGCCTTCGTGGGCCTGGCCGTGCTGGCCGTGGTGGTGGGCGCCAGCTGGGCCGCCTGCCAGCTCTTTGCCGGCCGGGCCGCTTTCGTCATCGTGGGCGCCATGCTGGCCACGGCCATGAGCGCGAACGTGCTGGTGTGGATCATCCCGGGGCAGCGCAAGGTTATCGCGCAGATGAAGGCCGGGCAGCCGGTGGACCCCATCCATGGCCAGCGCGGCAAGCAGCGCAGCGTGCACAACACCTACTTCACGCTGCCGGTGCTGGTGGCCATGCTGAGCAACCACTACCCCATGCTCTACCAAGGCGCACACAACTGGGCGGTGCTGGTGGTGCTGATGCTGGCCGGCGCGCAGATCCGCCACAGCTTCGTGGCCCGCCACAAGGCCCTGGTGCAGGGCGTGCGCGTGCCCTGGGAGTTCGCGGCCCTTGGCACCGCACTGCTGATCGGCCTGGCCGTGGCCCTGGCGCCGGCACCACAGCCAAAACCAATTAGCGCCGTGCCGCGCCTGGCCGAGGTGCAGGCGGTGGTGGCCCAGCGCTGCCTGGCCTGCCATGGCGAGCAGGGCGCGCAAAAAGGCGTGGCCTTGCACCAGCCGGCCTTGCTGGCACAGCATGCCCAGGCCATCCACCAGCAAGTGGTGCTGGCCCGCACCATGCCCTTGAACAACGCCACCCAGATCACCGACGCCGAGCGCGCGCTGCTCGGCCGCTGGGTGGCCGCAGGAGCCCCGCTTGAGTGAGCTTTCCACCCGCCCGCTGCGCTTCTGGCACCGCGGTGCCATCCAAACAATCGACGCCCCGCCCAGCACCCGCACGGTGCTGGAATGGCTGCGCGAGGACCAGCGCTGCACCGGCGGCAAGGAAGGCTGCGCCGAGGGCGACTGCGGCGCCTGCACCGTGGTGCTGGGCGAGCTGAACGCTGAAGGGCAGCTGCAGCTCAAGCCGGTGAACAGCTGCATCCAGTTCCTGCCCACGCTGGACGGCAAGGCTTTGTTCACGGTGGAAGACCTGGGCTGCCCCGAGCAGCTGCACCCGGTGCAGCAGGCCCTGGTGGACTGCCACGGCTCGCAATGCGGCTTCTGCACCCCCGGTTTCGTGATGTCGATCTGGCAGCTGTGGGAAGAGCTGAAGAGCCCGCCGAACCGCCAGCAGCTGGCTGACGGCCTGAGCGGCAATCTGTGCCGCTGCACCGGCTACCGCCCGATCCTGGATGCCGGCGAGCGCTGCTTTGCGCAAACCGCACCGCGCCTGGACCGCGCCCCCATCGAAGCCGCACTGCGCGAGCTGCAGGCTCAAGGCCCGCTGCACACCCCGAGCGGCTTCCACAGCCCGCGCAGCCTGGATGAGCTGGCCGCGCTGCGGCAGGCCATGCCGCAGGCGCGGCTGCTGGCGGGCAGCACCGATGTGGGCCTGTGGGTCACCAAGCAGTTCCGCGCGTTGGGCGAGGTCATCTACCTCGGCCAGGTGGCCGAGCTGCAGCGCATCGAGCGCAGCGCCAAGGCGCTGCGCATCGGTGCGGGCGCCTCGCTGGAGGCGGC
>NZ_JAYRMO010000002.1:0-218517 GCF_041912635.1 Inhella sp. | reverse complement strand
GGCTTGAGGCAGCAGCAGCATCTGCTGCGGCTCGTAGGGGAGGTAGGGCGCGGCCATAGCCTCCCAACGCACCTCAGGCCTCACCTGCAGTCAGGGACTTCCCTTCTGCCGCCCAGACTCCTAGGGGACGCGAGCATGTGGCTCCCACACAGCAAGCAAATTTGCTGCAGCGCACAATTGCGCCTTCAACGACCAGGAGCTGCTGTGCGACGCGTGGTGTTCAACCAGAAGGGCGGGGTGGGCAAGTCCACCATCACGACGAACTTGGCGGCAATTGCCGCCGCCCAGGGCCAGCGCGTGCTGCTGATCGACCTGGACCGCCAGGCCAACTCCAGCCGCTACCTGATGGGTGACACCCCGGCCGCCGAGGGCACCGGCAGCGCGCCCTTCTTCGAGAGCTCGCTGAAGTTCAGCGTGCGCCCGGTCAAGCCCGGCGACTTCATCACCGAGACGCCGTTCGAGAACCTGCACCTGATGCCGGCCTCGGGCGAGCTGGACGAGCTGCACACCAAGCTGGAAAGCCGCCACAAGATCTACAAGCTGCGCGATGCGCTGCAGGAGCTGGAGGCGGATTACGACCAGGTCTGGATTGACACCCCGCCGGCGCTGAACTTCTACACGCGCTCGGCGCTGATCGCCGCGCAGGGCTGCCTGATTCCGTTCGACTGCGACGAATTCGCCCGCCGCGCGCTCTACGAGCTGCTGGAGAACGTGCAGGAGATCCAGGCCGATCACAACCCGGATCTGCGCGTCGAGGGCATCGTCGTCAACCAGTTCCAACCGCGCGCCAGCCTGCCGCAGCGCACCGTGCAGGCGCTGATGGACGAGGGCCTGCCGGTGTTGCAGCCCTTTCTCAACAGCAGCGTGAAGGTGAAGGAAAGCCATGAGCGCGCGCTGCCCCTGGTGCACCTGGAGCCCAAGCACCCGCTGACGCTGGCCTACTGCCAGCTGTACGACGCACTGGCCTAAGGCGGCGCTGAATAAGTCCCCGTGATGGCGCGCGCCCTGGCTTGGGATGGGATGCAAGGCGCAAAGCAAAGCCATAGCCCCAGCTATGGCGAGCATTTGCAACGCCGCAGCCCGCCCAAGCCAGGGATGCGCGACGCACGAGGGACTTGTTCAGCGTTGCCCTAAGGCAAGGGCCCGAACACCGCGCTCAGCCGCGCCGCGCCCAAGGGGCTGAGGCCCAGCGCACGTTCGCCCGTACGGGCCTGCAGCCAGCCCTGTGCCAGCGCGTGCTGCAGCAGGGCGCGCGGCCAGGGGCCGGCGAGGTGGTCGCGGCGTTCGCTCCAGTCCAGGCAAGGGTGTGCCGCGGCGCGCGGGCGCAGCCCCCGCGGCCGCCAGGGGGCGGGGTCCATGTCCAGGCTCTGCAGGCCGCGCAGGCCTTGCTCGGTCAGCAGCAGACCCGGCTCCTCGGCCTGCAGCCAACCGCGCTCCAGGCACTGCGATGCCAGGCACACGCCCAGGCGGCCGGCCAGATGGCCGTAGCAGCGGCGTGCATAGCGCAGTGCGGGCTGGCCGGCCCAGGCCTGCTCGGCGCGGCCGCGGTCGGCCACCAGCTGCAGGGCCTGCAGGGCCTGCGCCACCTCGGCATCGGCGAGCCGGTAGTAGCGATGGCGGCCGCGCGGCTCGCAGACCAGCCAGCCGGCATCCAGCAGCTTGCGCAGATGCGCGCTGGCGGTGGCCGCGCCCACGCCGGCGGCGCGCGCCAACTCACCGGCGCTGGCCAGCTCGCCGCTCAGCAGATGGCTGAGCATGGCGGCGCGGCTGGGGTCGGCGATCAGGGTGGCCAGGCTGGCAAGCGAGTTCATCGGGGAGGCACTTGGCCACGGTCGTGCAGGCCGTAGTCTCGGACCACCTCGGCCACGCGCAGCCGGTAGTCGGCGAACAGGCCGGCACGGCCCAGCGCCTGGGCGGCGCGGTGCTCCGGCTGCTCGCGCCAGGCCTTCAGGCTGGCCTCGTCCTGCCAGAAGCTCAGCGAGAGCAGGCGCCCCGGCCGGCTCAGGCTTTCACAGCGCTCGATCGAGACAAAGCCCGGCACGCGCTCCAGCTCGGCGCGCAGCGCGGCCGCCTGCGCCAGGTAGGTCTCGCGCCCGCCGGCCGCGGGTTCGACTTCAAAGATCACGGCGAACACGCTCAGTCCGCCTGCACGGGTTCGGGAAAGCTGCGCCACTCGGCGCGGATGAAGCGCTCGCGCGCGGCAAATTCGAAGTTGGCGCGCGCCTCCGGGTCGGCCTTCAGGCGGCTGCGATAGGCCTCGTACGCGGCCAGGGAGTCGAAGGAGATCAGGCCCCAGGCCTCGGTGCTGCTGCCTTCATGCGGCAGCCAGTAGCCGAGCAGGCGACCGCCCAGGCGCGGAATGATGTGCAGCCAGGCCTGGGCGTAGCGGCGGAAGTCTTCCTTGCGGAAGGGTTCGATCTCGTAGCGGATGAAGCAGGTGAGGGCCATGGCGGGCTCCGGGCGGGTCAAGGCCCTCACTGTGTGGGCCGCGCGGGTTGGAACACTTCGGCCGCGAACGAAGCATGAGCGCCCAGCCGTCGCCCTGGGCGAAGGCCCGATGGGCGGGGCCGCGGCGCTGGGGTTCAATGCGCCCCTGTGAACCCTGAAGTCCTCCCCGCCCCCACCCTGCCGGCCGATCTGGACGGCGTGCTGCGCCTGGCCGCGCAGTCCATGTTCGAGCACTTCGCCGTGGCCGCCACCGGCATGATGCTGCTGGACCGCGAGCACCGCATCGTCTGGATCAGCGAGGGCTACAAGCACTTCCTGCCGGCGCTGGGCTTCACGCATGAATCGGAGTTCGTCGGCCGCCGCGTCGAGGACGTGGTGCCCGGCACCCTGCTGGCCGAGGTGATCGAGAGCGACCGCCCGATCCTCGTCGACCTGCTGACCAACCGCGCCGGCACCTTCGTGGTGAGCCGCCTGCCGCTGCACGACGCGCAGGGCCAGGTGATCGGCGCCATCGGCCTGGTGCTGGCCGACCAGACCAAGCTGCAGCCCGTGGTGCAGAAGTTCGCCCACCTGCAGCAGCAGCTGGACGACGCGCGCCGCCAGCTGAGCGAGCAGCGCCGGCCCAAGTACACGATCAGCAGCTTCATCGGCGTGAGCCCCGCGGCGCAGGAAGTGAAGCGCCAGGCGCGCAAGGTGGCCGCGCTCGATTCCAGCGTGCTGCTGCTGGGCGAGACCGGCACCGGCAAGGAGCTGCTGGCGCATGCCATCCACGCCGCCAGCCCGCGCGCCGCCAAGTCCCTGGTGGGCCTGAACATCGCCGCCATCCCCGACACCTTGCTGGAGGCCGAGCTGTTCGGCGTGGCCGGCGGCGCCTTCACCGGGGCCGACCGCAAGGGCCGCGAGGGCAAGTTCGCCATCGCCGACGGCGGCACCCTGTTCCTGGACGAGATCGGCGACATGCCGCTGGCGCTGCAGAGCAAGCTGCTGCGCGTGCTGCAGGAGCAGGAGTTCGAGCCGCTGGGCTCCAACACCGTGCGGCGCGTGGACGTGCGCGTCATCGCCGCCACCAGCCGCGACCTGCCGGCCATGGTGGCGCGCAACGAGTTCCGTGCCGACCTCTACTACCGCCTGGCCGTGCTGCCCATCCGCGTGCCGCCGCTGCGCGAGCGCCGCGAAGACCTGGAAGCCCTGGCCGAGGCCCTGGGCGAGGACATCGCACGCCGCTCCGGCATGCCGCAGCGCACGCTGGAGCCCGACGCCCTGGCCCTGCTGGCGCAGCAGGCCTGGCCGGGCAACATCCGCGAGCTGCGCAATGTGCTGGAGCAGGCCAGCCTGATGAGCGACGCGCTGCGCCTGGAGGCGCGGCACTTCGCCGGCCTGCTTCCGGGCGGCACGGCCGCCGCTGCGGCGCCGGGTGCGCCCGCACGCATCAGTGCCCCGGCCGTGGACGCCACCGACCCCGCCGCCGCCCTGCGCCCCCTGCCCGAGCAGATTGCCGAGCTGGAGCGCCGCGCCATTGCCGCCGCCCTGGCCCACACCCAGGGCAACAAGGTGGCCACGGCCAAGCTGCTGCGCATCTCGCGCGCGGCGCTGTACGAAAAGCTGGCCCTGTACGGACTCTGAGCAGCTGTCCGGTTTCCGGACAGCTGCCGTTTGTGCGCTCACCAGCCCTGTCCGGAATCCGGGCAACTCACGATCGCCGCCCCGCGCGCCGCCCCGCAAAGTCCGGGTGAACCCGCAATGGCACGGGGCTTGCACCCTTTGCGCCCAGCGCCGGCCCTGTCCCCGTGGGGCCGCCTTCAGGAGACCCCATGCTGAACCGCCGCTCCCTGGCCCATACCGCGGCCGCCGCCGCCCTGCTTGCCCTCAGCTGCGCCGCCCAGGCCCAGGGCAAGGACATCCGCATCGCCCATGTCTACAGCAAGAGCGGCCCGCTGGAGGCCTACGGCAAGCAGACGCACACCGGCCTGCTGCTGGGCCTGCAGTACGCCACCGGCGGCACGATGACCGTGGCCGGCCGCAAGATCGTCGTGCTGGAAAAGGACGACCAGGGCAAGCCCGATGTGGGCAAGAACCTGCTGGCCGCCGCCTACGCGGACGACAAGGTCGATCTGGCCGTCGGCCCCACCAGCTCCAGCGTGGCCCTGGCCCTGCTGCCGGTGGCCGAGGAGGCCGGCAAGATCCTGCTGGTGGAGCCCGCCGTGGCCGACTCCATCACCGGCGAGAAGTGGAACCCCTACATCTTCCGCACCGGCCGCAACAGCTCGCAGGACGCCATCGCCAACGCCGTGGCGCTGGACAAGCCCGGCACCCACATCGCCACCCTGGCGCAGGACTACGCCTTCGGTCGCGACGGCGTCAAAGCCTTCCGCGAGGCGCTCAAGACCGCCAAGCTGGTGCACGAGGAATACCTGCCCACCAGCACCACCGACTTCACCGCCGGCGCGCAGCGCCTGATCGACAAGCTCAAGGGCCTGCCGGGCCGCAAGATCGTCTTCATCCTCTGGGCCGGCGCGGGCAACCCCTTCAAGATCGCCGACCTCGACCTGAAGCGCCACGGCATCGAGATCGCCACCGGCGGCAACATCCTGCCGGCCATGACGGCCTACAAGCAGTTCCCCGGGATGGAGGGCGCGGCCTACTACTACTTCGGCATGCCCAAGAACCCGGCCAACGAGTGGCTGGTGGCCAACCACTACAAGCAGTTCAAGACCCCGCCCGACATGTTCACCGCCGGCGGCATGACGGCCGGCATCGCCATCGTCGAGGCGCTGAAGAAGACCGGCGGCGACAGCAAGACGGCCAAGCTGCAGGCCGCCATGAAGGGCATGAAGTTCCAGAGCCCGAAGGGCGAGATGTGGTTCCGCGCCGAGGACCACCAGGCCATGCAGTCGATGTTCCATTTCAAGATCAAGGTGGACCCGGCGTTCGAGTGGGGCGTGCCGGAGCTGGTGCGGGAGATCAAGCCGAGCGACATGCCGGTGCCCATCCGCAACAAGCGCTGAGGGCCCCGTGCTCGAAACCCAAGACCTGACGATCCGCTTCGGCGGCCATGTGGCCGTCGACCGCGTGTCCTGCACCTTCCAACCCGGCACGCTGACGGCCATCGTCGGCCCCAACGGCGCGGGCAAGACGACCTACTTCAACCTCATCAGTGGGCAGTTGCCGGCCAGTGGCGGGCGGGTGCTCCTGAACGGCGAGGACCTGACTTCACTGAGTGCGCCGCAGCGCACGCGCCGGGGGCTGGGGCGGGCCTTCCAGCTGACGCAGTTGTTCCCGCACCTGACCGTGCTGGAGAACGTGCGCCTGGCGGTGCAGGCGCGCAGTGGTCTGGGCCTGCGACTGTTCTCGGTCTGGCTCAGCCACCGTGCCTTGATCGATGAATCGATGGCCTTGTTGGAGCGCGTGCGACTGTCTGCACGTTCGAACGATCTGGCCGCGAGCTTGCCGCATGGGGATCAGCGCAAGCTGGAAGTGGCGCTGTTGATGGCGCTGCAGCCGAAGGTCTATCTGTTCGATGAACCGACCGCGGGCATGAGCGTGGACGAGGTGCCGGTGGTGCTGGACCTCATCCGCGAGCTCAAGCGCGAGGGCAAGCACACGATCCTACTGGTGGAGCACAAGATGGATGTGGTGCGCGAGCTGGCGGATCGGATCGTGGTCTTGCATCAGGGGGCCTTAGTCGCGGATGGCGAGCCTGCTTCTGTGATGGCTTCGGCTGTGGTGCAGAACGCGTATCTGGGGGTGGCGGCGTGAGCTTCGCTTTTGCGTTGCAGCCCGCAGGGGGCTTCACCCCCTGCACCCCGACCCGCATTTCTTTGTCTTGCCAAAGAAACGCGGGGCAAAGAAAGGCGTCAATGCGCACAGTCGCCCTAGGGGCGAACTGTGATGGCGGTGCTTGGGCTCACACTGACACGAGCCCTCATCTGACTGCGACGGTCAGGACAACGAAGGCGCCCGGAGTACCGGTCGTCCCTGGTACCGCAAACCATCACCTTCGGCGCTCCGAAGAACAGACCCCCAATGAGCATCAAACCCCATCCTCTTCTGGTTGGGGGTCCGTTCATCGCAGAAAGCCCGCGATGGTTTGCGGTGGTCTAGTCGGCCGGTACTCCGGCCAGCTTAGCGGGCAGGTTTTCGCAGTCCCAGAAGGGGTGTGGGAGCCATGTGAGCCAGCCGTGCAGTCGCGGCCGACCCTAGGTCGGCTGCGTGCATTCAGCGCCTTTCTTTTCCCCCCTTTTCTTTGGCGCAGCAAAGAAAAGGGGGTCGGGTGCAGGGGTGAAGCCCCTGCGGGCTCTAACGAACAAAGCACAACCCAATGAGCCTGCTGAAACTCCACCAAGTCCACACCCACATCGGCGCTTACCACATCCTCCACGGCGTCGACCTGGAGGTACCCGAGGGTCAGGTGACCATGCTGCTGGGCCGCAATGGCGCCGGCAAGACCACGACGCTTCGCACCATCATGGGCCTGTGGCCGCACAGCCAGGGCACGATCGACTTCGCCGGCAGCCAGCACAAGCAAAGCACGCCCGAGATTGCCCAGCAAGGCATCGCCTACGTGCCCGAATCCATGGGCATCTTCAACGACCTCAGCGTGGCCGAAAACCTGCTGCTGGCCGCTCGGCAAGCCAAGCGCCTGCAAGACCTGGACGAGGCGCGGCTGAACTGGCTGTTCCGCCTCTTTCCCGCCCTCAAGACCTTCTGGCAATACCCCGCCGGCAAGCTCAGCGGCGGCCAGAAGCAGATGGTGGCGATTGCCCGCGCGCTGATCGAGCCGCGCCGCCTGCTGCTGATCGACGAGCCCAGCAAGGGCCTGGCGCCGGCCATCGTGCAGAACCTCATCGAGGCGCTGCGTGAGCTGAAGAAGCAACAGACCACCGTGCTGCTGGTGGAGCAGAACTTCGCCATGGCCAAGGCCCTGGGCGACCGCGTGGCCGTGATGGACGACGGCCGCGTGGTGCACACCGGCGCCATGCAGGAACTGGCGGAAGACGAAGGGCTGCAGCAACGCCTGCTCGGCCTGAGCCTGGGAGCCCATCAGTGAACGCGACCACAACCACAACGACAGCACCGGCCGCCCTGCCGCGCGAGCGCTTTGACGTCGCGCCCCTGGCCCTGCTCGCCGGCCTGGCCCTGCTGGCCCTCCCCCTGATCGGCAGCCCCAGCTCCTGGGCCACCCTCACCCTGGCTGGTCTGGCCATGGGCCTGATCGTGTTCATCATGGCCTCGGGCCTGACGCTCGTGTTCGGCCTGATGGACGTGCTGAACTTCGGCCACGGCCTGTTCATCGCGCTGGGGGCCTTCATGGCGACGACCGTGCTCGCTTCCCTGAGCGGCTTGGTGGCCAGCCCGAACCTGGGTGCAAACTTGCTCGCGGTGGGTGCAGCCTGCCTGGTGGGCATGGGCATGGCCGGGGCGGTGGGCCTGGCCTTTGAGCGCGTGCTGGTGCGGCCGGTCTACGGCCTGCACCTCAAGCAGATCCTCATCACCATGGGCGGCATGATCGTGGGCGAAGAGCTGCTGAAGATGCAGTACGGCGCGCAGCTCGTGCCCATCACCCCGCCCGAGGGCCTGCGCGGCGCGCTGCTCTTTGGCGACGTGGCGCTGGAGCGCTTCCGCCTGCTGGCGATGGTCGTGGGCCTTGCAGTGCTGGTGGGCCTGCTGTGGCTGCTGAACCGCACCAAGCTGGGCCTCCTGATCCGCGCCGGCGTGCAAGACCGCGAGATGGTCGAGGCCCTGGGCTACCGCATCCGCCGCCTCTTCATCGGCACCTTTGTGGCGGGCTCGGCGCTGGCGGGCCTGGGCGGCGTGCTCTGGGGCCTGTACCAGCAGGGCGTCACGCCGCAGATTGGTGCGCAGCTCAATGTGCTGATCTTCATCGTCATCATCATTGGCGGCCTGGGCTCCACCTTCGGCAGCTTCGTGGGCGCGCTGCTGGTGGGCCTGGTGGCGAACTACACCGGCTTTCTGGCGCCGAAGCTGGCGCTGTTCTCGAACATCGCGCTGATGGTGGCGGTGCTGTTGTGGCGGCCTGAGGGGCTGTACCCGGTGGCGCGGAGGGCTGGCTGATGCTGCGCAATCTGCTCTCGCACGACCTGCCGCGCAGCCGCGTGCTGGCCGCACTCCTGATCGTCACCGTTCTGGGCCTGCTGGCCACGCCCTTCCTGTTCCCCGGCACCAAGCCGATGAACGTAGCGGCCAAGGCCCTGGTGTTCATCGTGCTGGTGGCCAGCTACGACCTGCTGCTCGGCTACACCGGCATCGTCAGCTTTGCGCACACGCTGTTCTTCGGCATCGGCGCCTACGGCGTCGCGATTGCAAGTCACCGCATGGGCCCGGGCTGGGACGCGGTGCTGCTGGGGGCCGGCGCCGCCTTGCTGGCCAGCCTGCTGCTCTCGCTCGTGATCGGGCTGGCCTCGCTGCGGGTCAAGGCGATCTTCTTCGCCATGATCACGCTGGCCGTGGCCTCGGCCTTCCTGACCTTGGCCTCGCAGCTCAGCGACTTCACCGGCGGCGAGGACGGTCTGAACTTCAAGGTGCCGGAGCTGCTGCGCCCGGCCACGGTGTTCCTGGACGAGCCCTTGTTCGGCGTGGACGTGGACGGCCGCCTGCTCAGCTACTACGGCCTGTGCGCGGCGGTGGCCGTGCTGGTGCTGCTGATGCTGCGCATCGTCAACTCGCCCTTCGGCCGCGTGCTGCAGGCCATCCGCGAGAACAGCTTCCGCGCCGAGGCCATCGGCTACCGCACCGTCGTCTACCGCACGCTCTCGAACGTGCTGGCCGCGCTGTTCGCCACGCTGGCTGGTGTGCTGCTGGCACTGTGGCTGCGCTACGTGGGGCCGGAAACGGCGATGTCCTTCGAGATCATGTTGGACATCCTGCTGATCGTCGTCATCGGCGGCATGGGCACGGTGTACGGCGCGGTCATCGGCTCGGTGCTGTTCGTGCTGGCGCAGAACTATTTGCAGGACCTGATGCGCCTGGCGCAAGGGCCGCTCGCCGATGTGCCGGTGCTCGGTGCCATCACCTCGCCGGACCGCTGGCTGCTGTGGCTGGGCGTGCTGTTCATCCTCTCCGTCTATCACTTCCCGACCGGCATCGTCGGCAAGCTGAGGACTCAGAAGTCATGAACTCCCGCTACGCCCGCTGCCTGGGCCGCGAAGTCCATTTCATGGACTGGGGCGACCCGGCCAACCCCGAGGTCGTCGTGGCCTGGCATGGCCTGGCGCGCACCGGGCGGGACATGGACGAATTGGCCGCGCATCTGGCGCCGCAGTTCCGGGTGATCTGCCCGGACACGATCGGCCGCGGCCTTTCGCAATGGAGCCCGCAGCCGCGCGACGAGTACTGCCTGGACTTCTACGCCGAGCTGGCCACCGCGCTGCTGGACCAGCTGGGCGTCGATCAGGCGCATTGGGTCGGCACCTCGATGGGTGGCGCCATCGGCCTCGTGGCGGCAGCCGGCCCGCTGCAGGGGCGCATCCGCCGCCTGGTGCTGAACGACGTCGGCCCCGAGCTGGCCGAACCCGCGCTGGCGCGCATCCGCGCCTATGCCGGCCAGCCGCCCGCCTTCGCCACGCTGACCGAGCTGGAGGCCTACTTCCGGCAGATCTATGCGCCCTACGGCTGGATGAGCGACACGCAGTGGCGGCGCCTGACCGAGACCTCGGCCCGCCGCCTGCCCGACGGCCGCGTGACGCCGCACTACGACCCCGCGATGGTGGAGCAGTTCACCCACCACCCGGACGACTACCGCCGCTGGGCCGAATGGGACCGCCTGAGCCTGCCGGTGCTGGCGCTACGCGGCGTCGATTCCGACCTGCTCACGCCCGAGGTCTTCGAGGCCATGCGCGTGCGCGGCCCGCGCGCAGTGGGCGTGGTCATCGAAGGCTGCGGCCATGCGCCCGCACTGAACACCCCCGAGCAGCTCGGCCTGATCGAGCGCTTTCTGCTCGCCCACTGAATCTGGAGTTCCCATGTCCCTGAACGGCCGCACGGCGCTGGTCACCGGTTCCACCCAAGGCATTGGCCTGGCCATTGCCGAAGCCCTGGCACGCGCCGGCGCGCAGGTCGTGCTGCATGGCATCGAGCCCACCGCGCAAGGCCAAGCCGTGGCCGCGCGCCTGCAAGAGCAGACCGGCGCGCGCTGCGCCTACGTGCCGGCCGACCTGGCCGACGAAGCCGCCGCCGCGGGCTTGGTGCCCGCCGCCGAGGCGGCGCTGGCGCCGATCGACATCCTGGTCAACAACGCCGGCATCCAGCACACCTGCCCGATCGCCGAATTCCCCACCGCGCGCTGGAACGCCATCCTGGCCATCAACCTCAGCAGCGCCTTCCACACCCTGCAGGCTGCCATCCCCGGCATGCGCACGCGCGGCTGGGGCCGCATCGTCAACATCGCCTCCGTGCATGGTCTGGTGGCCTCGGTCAACAAGAGCGCCTACCTTGCCGCCAAGCATGGCCTGGTGGGCCTGAGCAAGGGCGTGGCGTTGGAGACGGCGACTGACGGCATCACCGTGAACTGCATCTGCCCGGGCTGGACGGACACCGCGCTGATCCAACCCCAGATTGAAGCCCGTGCCGCGGCCTTCGGCGGCGACCGCCAGGCCGGCATCCGCGATCTGCTGCGCGAGAAGCAGCCCAACCTCACCCTGCTACCGCCCAGCCACATCGGCGAGGTGGCGGTGTTCCTGTGCGGGCCGGCGGCAGCGGGCATCACGGGGGTGGCCTTGCCTGTGGATGGGGGCTGGACGGCGCAGTAGTCCAGGAGCGCCCCGCGAGGGGCGCAACCGCCTCAGCAGAACGGCGCCGCCAAACCCTCCACCTCAAACACCTTCTGCAAAGCCGGCCGCTCCAGCACCCGCTGCAGATAGGGTCCGATGTGCGCGAAATCGCGTGCCTTCTTGCCGGCGAAATTGCGCGTCCAGCGGCACAGGGTGAAGGCCATGCAGTCCACCGCCGTGAACTCGGGCCCCAGCAGCCAGGGCTGGCCGTGGCGGGCCAGCTGGTCGTCCAGCTGCTGCAGCATCGCCAGCACCTTGGCCTCGGCCTGGGCCTTGATCTGGGCGGGGCGCTCGGCGTCCCAGCGCTCGGGGTAGAAGTAGTTGATCAGCGCAGGCTGCAGGGTGTTGGTCAGCCAGATCAGCCACTGGTAGGCCAGCGCGCGTTCGCGCGTGCCCACGGCGGGCAGCAGGCGGCCGGCCTGGTCGCTCAGGTGCAGCAGGATGGCCGCCGTCTGGTGCAGCACCAAGTCACCGTCCACCAGCACCGGAATCTGGCCGTTCGGGTTGAGCTGGAGGTAGGGCTCACGGCGGTGTTCGCCGCCGGCCACGTCCACCCGCACCAGCTCATGCGGCAAGTCGAGTTCGCGCAGCAGGAAATGGGGCGCCATGGCGGCGCTGCTGGGGCTGAAGTGCAACTGGATCACTGGGGTCTCCGGACTTGGACAAGATGGGCCGCGATCGCCACGGCGATCTCGGCGGGGGTGTGGGCGCCGATGGGCAGACCGACCGGGCCGTGCAGGCGCGCGAGCAACTCGTCTTCGAGGCCGAAATGCTCGCGCAGGCGTTCGCGGCGCTTGGCCTGGTTGGCGCGCGAGCCGATGGCGCCGACGTAATAGGCCGGGCTGCGCAGGGCTTCGAGCAGGGCGAGGTCGTCGAGCTTGGGGTCGTGCGTGAGGGCCACCACGGCGCTGGCGGCGTCGGGGGCGAAGGCCTGCACGGCGTCGTCGGGCATGGTGCGGCTCAGGCGCGCGCCGCCGGGTTCGAAGGCGGCCAGGGCTTCCTCACGCGGCTCACACACGGTGACCTCGAAATCCAGGCTGCGCGCCAGCGGCGCCAGCACGGCCGCGATGGGGCCGGCGCCGATCAGCAGCAGGCGCCAGGGCGGGCCGAAGACTTGCTGAAGCGCGGCCTCGTCGCACTGCAGGCGCGGGGTGTCCGGGGGCGGCGGGCTGATCTGGGTGGCGCCGTCCCGCCGCGCCACCCGGCGCAGGCCGGCCTGGCCTAGCTCCAGCCGGGCGATGAGCGCCGGCAGCGCGCTGTGCGCTCCCAATCGCTCCAGGTGCAGTTCCAGCGTGCCGCCGCAGGGCAGGCCGAAGCGCTGCGCCTCGTCGGCGCTGACGCCGTAGCGCAGCAGCTGCACGGCGGTTTCGCCGAGCAGGCCGCGGCGCACCTTGTCCAGCACATCGTCCTCGATGCAGCCGCCGCTAACCGAACCGACCCAGGCGCCGTCGTCGCGCCAGGCGGCCAGGGAGCCGGGCGGGCGCGGTGCCGAGCCCCAGGTGCGCACCACGGTGGCCAGCCAGACGGCGTGGCCGGCCTCCAGCCAGGCCTGGGCCTGGCGCAGAACGGAAAGATCGACGGGCGTCATGGGCGCGCAGCATCGCAGAGCCGCGCGCGGCATCCAGGCGTCATGCTCCGGGTAAGGCCCATTGGAAGCCCGCACCCCGGGCGCGACGATGGCCCGAAACCATGAGGGGGCTGGGATGCGATACCGGGTGGAATTGATGGTCAACGGCGAGGCCGTGACGCGCGAGGTGCCGGCCACGCGCACGCTGGTGCAGCTGCTGCGCGAGGACCTGGACCTGACCGGCACCCATGTGGGCTGCGACACCGCGCAATGCGGCGCCTGCACGGTGCATCTGAACGGCCACGCCGTGAAGGCCTGCAATGTGCTGGCCCTGCAGGCCGAAGGCTGCGAGGTGCGCACCATCGAAGGGCTGTCGCCGCCCGACAGCTCGCTGCACGTGATGCAGCAGGCCTTCCAGGACTGCCATGGCCTGCAATGTGGCTTTTGCACCCCCGGCATGGTGATGGCCGCGCTCGATCTGGTGACGAACACCCGCTGCGAGACCGAGGCCGACATCCGCAACGGCCTGGACGGCAATTTCTGCCGCTGCACCGGGTATCACAACATCGTGCGCGCCGTGCAGAAGGCCGCTGACCAGTTGGTGCGTCGATGAACACGAACCCGATCGGCCAGGCCCTGCCGCGGCGCGAGGACCACCGCTTCCTGGTGGGGCGCGGCCGCTACACCGACGACCTGGTGCTGCCGCACCAGACCTACGGCTTCTTCCTGCGCAGCCCCTACGCGCATGCGCGCATCCAGCGCCTGGACACCAGCGACGCGCGCGATGCGCCCGGCGTGCGCCTGGTGCTCACCGGGGCCGACTTCCGCGCCTTCGGCGGCCTGCCCTGCGGCTGGCTGATCCACTCGGCCGACAACAGCCCGATGAAGGAGCCGCGCCACCCCATCCTGGCCGACGGAGTGCTGCGGCATGTGGGCGAGCCCTATGCCCTGGTGGTGGCCGACACGCTGGCGCAGGCCAAGGCGGCCGCCGCGCTGATCGTGCTGGAGGCCGAGGAGCTGCCCGCCGTGGCCGACACCGCGCACGCCAGCACGCACGGCACCGCCGTGCACCCGGAGGCGCCGGACAACGTCTGCTACCGCTGGGAGGTGGGCGACGAGGCCGCCACCACGCGCGCCTTCGAGCAGGCCGCGCACGTCACGCGCCTGGCCTTTCGCAACAACCGGCTGATCCCCAACGCCATCGAGCCGCGCGCCGCCAATGCCAGCCACAACCCGGCCGACGACCACACCACGCTCTACGTGGCCAACCAGAACCCACACCTGGAGCGCCTGCTGATGTGCGCCTTCGTGCTCGGCATTCCCGAGCACAAGCTGCGCGTCATCGCGCCCGATGTGGGCGGCGGCTTCGGCAGCAAGATCTTTCTGTACAGCGAGGAAACCGCGCTGGTGCACGCCAGCCGCCAGATCGGCCGGCCGGTGAAGTGGACGGCCGAGCGCAGCGAGTGCTTTCTGAGTGACGCCCATGGCCGTGACCACGTGACCGAGGCCGAGCTGGCGCTGGACGCCCAGGGGCAGTTCACGGGCCTGCGCGTGCGCACCACGGCGAACCTGGGCGCCTACCTGAGCACCTTTGCCTCCTGCGTGCCCACCATCCTCTACGCCACCTTGCTGGCCGGCCAGTACCGCACGCCCGCCATCCATGCCGAGGTGACGGCCGTGTTCACCCACACCGCGCCGGTGGACGCCTACCGCGGCGCCGGCCGGCCCGAAGCCACCTATGTGGTGGAACGCCTGGTGGAAACCGCCGCGCGCGAGCTGGGCTTGAGCCCGGTGGAACTGCGCCGCCGCAACTTCATCCGCCAGTTCCCCTGCGCCACGCCGGTGGGGCTGACCTATGACGTGGGCGATTACGACGCCACGCTGAACGGCGTGCTGGAGCTGGCCGACCTGGCCGGCTACCCGGCCCGCAAAGCGGTCAGTGAGGCTCGCGGCCTCAAGCGCGGCATCGGCTACAGCTGCTACATCGAGGCCTGCGGCCTGGCGCCCTCGCACCTGGCGGGGCAGCTGGGCGCCCGCGCGGGCCTGTTCGAGAGCGCCCTGGTACGCGTGCACCCCACCGGCAAGGTCAGCGTGTTCACCGGCAGCCACAGCCATGGCCAGGGGCATGAGACGAGCTTTGCGCAGCTCGTGGCCGGGCGCCTGGGTATTCCGGTGGAGGACGTCGACATCGTGCATGGCGACACCGGCCGCATCCCCTTCGGCATGGGCACCTACGGCAGCCGCTCGCTGGCGGTGGGGGGCTCGGCCATCGTCAAGGCGCTGGACAAGGTGCTCGACAAGGCGCGCCGCATCGCCGCCTACCTGCTGGACTGCGCGCCCGAGCAGGTGCAGTTCGAGAACGGCGTGTTCCGCCACGGCGAGCGCCAGCGCCGCTTCACCGACATCGCGCTGGCCGCCTACGTGCCCCACCACTACCCGCTCGGCGAGATGGAGCCCGGCCTGGAGAAGCTGGCCTTCTACGACCCCGCCAACTTCACCTTCCCGGCCGGCAGCCATGTCTGCGAGGTCGAGATCGACCCGCGCACCGGCCATGTGAAGGTGGACCGCTTCAGCGCCGTGGACGACTTCGGCAACGTGATGAACCCGATGATCGTCGAAGGCCAGGTGCAAGGCGGCGTGGCCCAGGGCATCGGCCAGGCGCTGCTGGAGCACGGCGTGTACGACCCCGACAGCGGCCAGCTGCTGACCGGCAGCTACATGGACTACGCGATGCCGCGCGCCGATGACATCCCCGACATCGCCGTGCACACCCTGCCCGGCACGCCCTGCCCGCACAACCCCATCGGCGCCAAGGGCTGCGGCGAGGCCGGCACCATCGGCGCGCCAGCGGCCGTCATCAACGCCATTTGCGACGCCCTGGGCGTGAAGGATGTGCCGATGCCAGCCACGCCCTTCCAGGTCTGGCAGATCCTGAAAGAAAACGCGAAATGAACTACACCCGCGCCGAATCGGTCGAGCAGGCGATCGAGGCCTTCCACGCCCACCCGGAGGCGCGCTACCTGGCCGGCGGCCAGAGCCTGCTGCCGGCGCTGCGCCTGGGCCTGGCCACGCCCAGCGCCTTGATCGACCTGGGCCATCTGCATGGCCTGCGCGGCATCCGCGCCGAGGGCGAGCACACCCTGCATGTCGGTGCACTGAGCCGGCACGCCGAGGTGGCCGATTCGCGCGATGTGCAGGGCCTGATCCCCGGCCTGGCCGAGCTGGCCGGGCAGATCGGCGACCGCCAGGTGCGCGAGATGGGCACGCTGGGCGGCAGCATCGCCAACGCCGACCCGGCCGCCTGCTACCCCGCCGCGCTGCTGGGCCTGGGCGCCTTGATCCAGACCGACCGTCGCGTGCTGCCGGCCGATTCCTTCTTCCAGGGCCTGTTCCACACCGCGCTGGAAGAGGGCGAGCTGATCCAGCGCGTCAGCTTCCCGGTGCCCGAGCAGAGCGCTTACGAAAAATTCCGCCAGCCCGCCTCGCGCTTCGCGCTGGTGGGGGTGTTCGTCAGCCGCGGGCCCTTGGGCGTGCGGGTGGGCGTCACCGGCGCCGGGCCCTGCGCCTTTCGCGCCAAGGCGCTCGAAGCCGCGTTGCAGGCCGACTGGCGGCCCGAGGCCGCGCGTGCGGTGGCGCTGGGCGCCGAGGGCTTGCTGAGTGATCTGCACGGCAGCGCGGCCTACCGCGCGGCGCTGATTCCCGAGCTCTGCGCGCGGGCCGTGGCCCGGGCCAGCCTGGGGCGCTGAAGCGGGCGGCCGGAGGTGCACACCGCCCCCGGCAACCCCTTGCGCTGGCGCCGCTGGCTGGGCACGGCCCGGCTGCTGCTGCTGGCACAGGAGCGGCGCGAGAAAGCGGTCGCGGCGCCGGAGCGGCGCCGGCGCCAGCTCGATCTGGGCGCGCTGGGCCTGCTGCTGGCCTGCGCACCCTGGCTGCTGTACTTCGCCTGGCGGGGCGTGTGGCTGCCGGCGCTGCTGTGCGGGCTGGGCGTGCTGCTGGGCCTGGCCCTGGTGCTGTGCGCGCAGCGGGGGCGCTTTCGCCTGGGGGCGCTGCTGCTGTACGGCGGGGTCTGGGCCACCGTGGCCGCTTTCGGGATTTGGGTGGACCGGCCGGTCGACGCGCTGCCGCGTGGCGTGCAATTCGTGCTGCTGCCGCTCTACCTGGCGCGGCCGGTGCTGCTGGCCGGCCTGCGCCCGCTGTGGCGCGCGCTGGCCGGGCTGCTGACGCTGGCGCTGTTCGTGCTGCTGTGCGCCCTGCCGGATGTCGGCACCGGCGCGCCCCCGCTGAGCCACGGCGAACGCCTGGCCGGCCTGGGGCTGAGCCTGGTCGGCGCCGCGCTGCTGACGCAGAACCTGGCGCGCGCCGGCGCGGCGCAGGCGCGCGTGCGCCAGGGCTTGGCGCTGGAGCTGGCGCAGGCGATCGCGCAGGACCAGCTCAGCCTGCACCTGCAGCCGCAGTGCGACGAGAACGGCAGCCTCGTCGGCCTGGAAGCCCTGCTGCGCTGGCCCCACCCGCAGCGGGGTCTGCTGCGGCCGGCGCAATTCCTGTCGCTGGCCGAGCGCGAAGGCCTGATGGTGCCGTTGGGCCTGTGGGTGCTGCGCCAGGCGGCCACGCTGGCGCGCCAGTGGCAGGGCCACCCGCAGCTCGGCACAGTGCCCATCGCCATCAACCTCTCGCTGTTGCAGGTGCAGGACGCCACGGCCCGCCAGCGCCTGCTGGAGCAGCTGGCCCTGCTGGAGCTGCCCCCCGGGCGCCTGCGCCTGGAGCTGGCCGAGCCCGTGTTCGCCGCCCACCCGCAGACCCTGGAGGCGGTGCTGGAAGGGGCGCAGGCGCTGGGCGTGTGCGGAGCACTGGAGCACTTCGGCGCCGGCTGGTCGGCGCTGACCAGCCTGGCCCATCTGCCGCTGGAGCAGCTGAAGATCGACCGCCAGTTCGTGCAGACCCTGGACCCCGGCGCGGCGCAGCGCAACAGCATCGCCCAGGCCGTGGTGCAGCTGGGCCAGCGCCTGGGCCTGGAGGTGGTGGCCGCGGGGGTGGAGACCGCAGCCCAGCAGGAGGCACTGCGCCAGCTGGGCTGCACACGCTTCCAGGGCCACTGGATCGGCCTGCCGATGACCCCGGTGGCGCTGCAGCAGTGGGCGGAGGCGGCGCGGTGAGCCCGGCCCTCGTCAAGGGTGCCGGGCGCGCCTGGAGCCCGCCCGAGCCGCCACCCGACCCGCAGTTCGAGCGCCGCCGCCAGCTGCTGCTGTGGGTGGCCATTGCGCTGATCGGCCTGCTCTCGCTGAGCTTCGCGCTGCGCTTCGGTCTGCAAGGCCAGCAGCGGCTGGCGCAGCTGCAGCTGGGCTACCTCGGCGTGGCCCTGGGCGCCGCCTGGCTGCTGCACGCCGGTCTGGTGCGCGACGCCGCGCTCTTCCTGGTGCTGGCCAGCGCGCTGGGCATCGCCGTCAATGCCTGGTGGGCCGATCTGCCGCAGCACGGCACGCCGCGCACCCTGCATCTCTACCTGATTCCGCTGCTGCTGCTGGCGCGCTTCTGGCTCTCGCGCGAGCCGCGCCTGCTGCGCAGCGCCACCAGCGCCAGCTTGCTGCTGCTGCTGGGCCTGCTGTGCGTGCTGGACAACCCCTTTGCCCAGCCGCTGGTGCTGCCGCCCGGCGAGCACCGCCGCCTGGCCTGGGCCGTGCCGGTGCTGGCGGCCGTGCTGTTCGCGCTGCTCACGCGCCTGCAGGAGCTGGACCTGCACGACCAGCTGCGCCTGGAGCTGGACCTCGCCACCGCGCTGGCCGAGGACGAACTGAGCCTGCACTTCCAGCCGCAGTGCGATGCCACCGGCCGCCCCTTCGGCGCCGAGGCGCTGGTGCGCTGGCAGCACCCGCAGCTCGGCGCCGTCTCCCCGGCGCGCTTCGTGGCGCTGGCCGAGCGCAGCGGCCTGATCCTGGCGCTGGGCGAGCAGGTGGCGCGCAAGGCCTGCGCCTTTGCGGCGCGCTGCCAGCAGCAGCCCGGCCTGCGGGATCTGAGCATCGCCATCAACGTCAGCGCCGCGCAATTCCAGGACGAGGCGGCCTTCGAGCGCCTGCTGCAGACCGTGCAGGCGGCGCAGCTGCCGGTCGGCAGCATCAAGTTCGAGCTCACCGAGTCCTTGATCGTGCAGGACCAGGCCAGCCTGCGCGCGCGCCTGGCGCGCTGCCAGGCCGCCGGCATCCGCACCGCGCTGGACGACTTCGGCACCGGGCATGCCTCGCTGGCCAGCCTGCGCGGCCTGCCATTCGACCAGCTGAAGATCGACCAGGGCTTCGTGAAGAACCTCGGCCGCCACGCACGCGCCGAGGCGTTGGCGCAGTCCGTCATCCAGCTCGGCCGCGAACTCGGGCTGGAAGTGGTGGCCGAAGGCGTCGAGACCGCCGAGCACCTGGCCCTGCTGCAGGGCATGGGCTGCAGCCGCTTCCAGGGCTACTGGTTCGCCCGCCCCCTTCAAGAGGATGAGGCACTGGCCTGGCTGCAGCGCCGCCGTGCGACGGAATCCACGTCGGCCTAGGGTTTCCACCAGAGCCGCTCCGGGGGGCGCGATGAACACACTGGGCTCACACCGGATCAACCGGGATCAGGGAGAGGGCCGTGGAGTTGCCGAGCTCGCGCCTGTTCATGGCGGCCTTGCTGCTGGAGCGCTTTCGCGCCCGGCCCTGGCTGCGCGCGGCCGAGGCCGGCTACGCGCGTCGCCAGCAGCGCATGCTCTGGGCATCGGCACTCGGTCTGGGCCTGTCCCTGCTGCCCTGGTTCCTGTTCTTCAGCTGGCGTGCCGACTGGGGCGCGGCCGGCCTGTACGCCATCGGCCTGAGCCTGGTGGCCCTGCAGGCCCTGCTGATCCGCCAAGGCCACGCGCTCGCGGCCAGCCTGGTGCTCAGCCTGACGGGCTGGCTGGCGATCTCCCTGGTGGCCCTGTGGATCGACCAGCCCAGCGCCGGCACGCCGCGCTCGGTGCTGCTGTTCTGCCTGCCGCTCTTCCTGGTGCAGCGCTTTCTGCTGCAGGAACAGCCGCGCTGGTTGCGCGACGGCGTGCAGGGCGTCAGCCTGGGCCTGCTGGTGCTGTGGGCCAGCCTGCCCGATCTGGCCCCCGGTGCACCGCCCCTGGGGCCGGAGCTGCAGCGCGGGGGCGCGATCTTCAATGTCGCCGCCGCCGCGCTGCTGAGCGCCTGGGTGCTGCATCTGGAAGAAGCCGAGCTGCGCGAGCACAAGGGCCTGGCGCTGGAGCTGGCACGCGCCATTGCCGGCGGCCAGCTGCGCTTGGCGCTGCAGCCGCAATGCGATGCGCAGGGCCGCGTGCTGGGGGTCGAGGCGCTGCTGCGCTGGTCGCACCCGCGCCGCGGTGAGCTGAGCCCCGCCGAGATCCTGCCGCTGGCGCGCGCCGAGGGCCTGCTGCTGCCGCTGGGCGACTGGGCACTGCGCGAGGCCTGCCGCCTGCTGCAGGCCTGGCAGCAGCAGCCCGGCCTGCGCGAGCTGCCGCTGGCACTGAACCTCAGCCCCGCCCAGCTGCACGACGGCGCCGCCTTCGAGCGCCTGCTGGCCCAGGTGGAACGCGCCGGGCTCGCCCCCGGCCGCCTGGTGTTCGAGGTCACCGAGGCGGTCTTTGCCGAGCAGGCCGAGCGCGTGCGCGAGCGCCTGCTGCGCTGCCGCAAACTCGGCATCGCCACCGCGTTGGACGATTTCGGCACCGGCTACTCCTCGCTCGCCTACCTGACCGAACTGCCGTTCGACCAGCTCAAGCTCGACGCCAGCTTCGTGCGCGGCCTGGGGCGCGATGCGCGCTGCCTGCGCATCGCCGAAACCGTGCTCTCGCTCGGTCATCGCCTGGGCATGCAGGTGGTGGCCGAGGGGGTCGAGACCCAGGCGCAACGCCAGCAGCTGCTGGCCCTGGGCTGCACGGTCTTCCAGGGCCGCTGGCTGGCCGCGCCGATGCCGGCCGCCGAGCTGCCGGCCTGGCTGGCACGACAGGCGCAGCGCGCAGACCCGCGGGCCGCGGCATGACGCAGGAAGCCATCTTCGGCCAGCGGCGCCGCTGGACCCTGCAGCTCAGCGCCTGGCTGGCCCTGCTGGCCAGCCTGGGCTTCGTGCTCAGCCTGCTGGCGCTGGGCCAGCCCGAGCGCCTGCTCGGGCCCGGCCTCGGCGCCCTGGGCGCCCTGGCCGTGCTGGCCCTGCTGCAACGGGGCCATGGCCGCGCGGCGGCCTGGGTCTGCATCCTGGCGCTGGCGCTGTGCGTGGTGGTGCTGGGCCTGTGGGTGGATGTACCCCTGGCCGACGCCCCCGAGCACACCCCGCGCAGCGTGCACCTCTACCTGCTGCCGCTCACGCTGATGGCCTACCTGCTGCTGGCGCGCGAGCCCGCCCTGCTGCGCCTGGCCTGCTGCGCCGGCCTGCTGGGCCTGCTGGCCTGGTTGACCCTGCAGCCCAACCCGCTCGGCATCACGCCGGCCCTGGCCGAGGCCGAGCGCGCCCGCCTGGTGGTGGCGGCGCCGCTCTTGAGTGCGCTGCTGCTGGCCGGCATCGTGCACCTGCGCAGCGCCGGGCTGGACGATCAGTCGCGCTTCGAGCTGGACCTGGCCCGGGCCATCGCCGAGGAGCAGCTCGAGCTGCACTACCAGCCGCAATGCGATGCACAGGGCCGCGCGCTTGGCGTCGAGGCCCTGGTGCGCTGGCGCCACCCGGTGCAGGGGCCGATCTCACCGGCCCGCTTCGTGCCGCTGGCCGAGCGCAACGGCCTGATCGTGCCGCTGGGCGAGCTGGTGCTGCGCCAGGCCTGCCGCTTCGCGCAGGACTGGCAGGCCCAGCCCGGTGCGCGGCCGCTGCAGGTGGCCGTGAACGTGAGCGCGCTGCAGCTGGCCGAGGACGCCGGCCTGGAGCGCCTGCTGGAGCTGGTGCGCCAGCACCGCCTGCCGCCGCAGAGCATCAAGTTCGAGCTCACCGAATCCGTGCTGGCCGACCAACCCGAGCGCCTGCGCCGCCTGCTGGCGCGCTGCCGCGAGCAGGGCGTGTGCACCTCGCTGGACGATTTCGGCACCGGCTACGCCTCGCTGGCCTACCTGAGCCAGCTGCCGTTTGACCAGCTGAAGATCGACCAGAGCTTCGTGCGCGCCCTGGGCAGCAGCGAGCGGGCCCTGGAAGTGGCGCGCACCGTGGTGCAGCTGGGCCAGCGCCTGGGCATGGAGGTGATCGCCGAGGGCGTCGAGACCGAGGCCCAGCGCCAGCAGCTGCTGGCAATGGGCTGCGCGCGCTTCCAGGGCTATCTGTTCGCGCGCCCGCTGCCGGCCGGTGAATGCCGGGCCTGGCTGCAGGCGCACGCCTGATCAGGCGCCGCTCATTCGTTGCGCAGCACCAGCTTGCCCACCACGGCACGCGCCGTCATGCGCGCAAAGGCGGCCGGCAGCTCGCGCATCGGCAGCACCTGGTCCAGCACCGGACGCACGCTGCCCTGCTCCCACAGGGGCAGCAGGCCGGCCAGCAGGGCGGCATTGGCGGCCGGCTCACGCTTGGCGAACTCGCCCCACCACACGCCCAGCAGCGCGGCCTCCTTCAGCAGCAGCAGGTTCCAGGGCAGGGCCGGGATCTGCCCTTGCGCGAAGCCCACCACCAAGTAGCGGCCGCGCCAGGCCAGGGCGCGCAGCGCGGCCTCGGCCAGCGGGCCACCCACCGGGTCCAGCACCGCATCCACGCCCTGCGGGGCGGCGGCCTTGAGCGTCTCGCGCAGACTCTCGGTGGGCAGGGCCTGGTCGGCACCGAGGTCCAGGCAGGCCTGACGCTTTTCCGGCGTCGAGGCCACGGCCAGCACCCGCGCGCCGGCCGCCTTGCCGATCTGGATGGCCGCCGTGCCCACGCCGCCGGCCGCGCCCAGCACCAGCAGGGTCTCGCCGGCCCGCAGCGCGGCGCGCTGCAGCGCATGGGCCACGGTACCGTAGGTCAGCAGCAAGGCCGCACCGGCCTCGGGCGGCAGGCTCTCGGGCAAGGGCAGCAGCGCGGCGGCAGGCGCCACCGTCTGCGTGGCAAAGCCGCCCAAGCCCGCGAAGCCGGCCACACGCCGGCCCAGCAGGGCGGCGTCCACGCCCGCGCCCAGCGCCACCACGCGACCGCAGAACTCGGCCCCGGGCACGAAGGGCAGCGGCGGCTTCATCTGGTACTGGCCGTTGACGATCAGCCAGTCGGGAAAGTTCAGGCTGGCGGCCTCGATGGCCACACGCACCTGGCCGGGGCCAGGCTGGGGGTCGGGCAGCTCGGCCCAGCGCAGGCCGTCCAGCCCCGTCGCTTGTTCACAGATCCAGGCGTGCACAGAGAACTCCAAGGGTCTGCCCGCTTGGGCGGGCGAAAGAGCGGCGGCAGCATCCGCCCACGATGCGAACGGAGTGTGCATGCACCTCGATGCCCGATGGAACTGAGCGGCCAGACCCTGCTGCCCGGCACGCCCGAGCAGGCCTGGGCGCTGCTGCACGACCCCGAGCGCCTGCGCGCCGCGCTGCCGGGCTGCGAAACCCTGCAGGCCGACGAGCCGCCCGGCCATTACCGCGCCGAGTTGCTGCTCAGCGTAGGCCCGCTGAAGGCGCGCTTCCAAACCCGGCTGGAGCTCTACGACCTGCAGCCGCCGCAGCGCTACCGCCTGCGCGCCCAGGCCCAGGGCGGCGCGGCCGGCCATGGCAAGGGCGAGGCCGAGGTGGAACTGCGGCCCGAGGCCGACCAGGGCACGCGCCTGCAGTACCGCGCCCAGGTGCAGGTGGGCGGGCGCCTGGCCCAGCTGGGCGCGCGCCTGATCGAACCGGCGGCCCGGCAACTCAGCCAGGCCTTCTTCGAGGCCCTGGCCAGCGAATTGGCCGCCGCAGCAGCAACAGCGCCGTCGGCCCCGCCGCCCGCGCCCCCCGCGGTACGCCCCTGGTGGCGGCGCTGCTGGGATTGGCTGTGCGGACGGCGGAGCTAGGGCCTGTGGGCTCGACGGGGAGCCAGCAGGCCCTGGTTACAGTAGTTCACACGCACAAGAGCACCAAGGGAGCGGCGCGGGTCGGAAGGGGGCTGAAGCCACCGCCACAGCACCCGCGCCTTGACGCATGAGCGCCACCGAGCCGCAAATCGAAGCCGCGCTGGACGAACAGCGCCAGCGCCTGGACGAAAGCACCCGGCGTGGGCTGCGCGTCGCGCTCTGGCTTGTCTTCGCCGCCGGCCTGGCCCAGGCCCTGGCCACTTGGTGGGGCGCGGGCAGCCAGCCCATCGCCACCTGGCGCCTGGTGCTGCTGAGCACTATCGGCGTGGGCATGAGCGGCGTGGCGCTGCTGGCGCAGCGCAGCCTGCGCCGTCGGGGCGTGGCGGTGGCCGCCGAGCTCTTCAGCTGGGCCGCGCTGGCGGTGCTGCTGGTGCTGCCCTGGATCACCGGCGACGGGCTCTCCGACCCCAGCCTGCCGGCGCTGGGCGTGGTGGTGGTCTGCATGGGCCTGCTGGTGTCACCGAAGGCGGCCTGGCAGGCGCTGTGGCTGAGCGTGGCGGGCCTGCTGTTGGTCACGCTGGCGCAGGCGCTCGGCTGGATCGAGGGGCCCAGCGACCTGCGCCGCGCGCCGCTGCCGGTGGTGGCGCTGGGCCATCTGCTGCCCCTGCTGCTGAGCGGCTGCCTGGTGGTGCATTACGGCCGCCTGTTCTGGAGCGCCACGCGCTCGCTGGACGAGGCGCAGGGCCTGCTGAGCCGTGCCCAGCAGGAGCAGCAGGCCTCGGTGGCACGGCTGGACGCGGCCGAGCGGCGCCAGCGCGAGCTGCTCGACGCCTCGCTCACCGCCATCCTGATCTACGACGCCCGCGATGGCAGCCTGCTCTACGCCAACCCGCAGGCGCTGGGGCGCTACGGCGTCAGCACCCTGGCCGAGCTGGACCCGGCCTGGCTGGCCCCGGGCGATGGCTACGGCCCCGAGGAGGCGCGCGCCCTCATCCAGCGCACGCTGGAGAAGGGCCCGCAGGAGCAGTGGTGGTGCTCGCGCCGGCGCGACGGCGGCCTGCTGTGGTGGGACATCAAGACCCAGCGCCTGCAGCTCGACGGCCGCGACGCGGTGGTGGTGTTCGGCCACGACATCAGCGACCAGGTGGCGGCCCGCTCCGCCCTGGCCCATGCGCGTGAGGAACTGGAACAGCAGGTGCGCAGCCGCACGCGCGAGTTGCAGCAGCAGCAGCAGCGCCTGCAGGCCGTGCTGGACGCGCTGCCCGCCACCCTGGCCATCCGCGATGCCGGCGGCCGTCACCAGCTCGTCAATCGCCACTTCGAGCTGGCCACCGGCTGGCGGCGTGAGCAGGCGCTGGGCCAGCACAGCCGCCTGTGGCTGGGCGCCGAACTGGGCGCGCAGCAGGACCGGCGCGATGCCGAGCTGCTCGCCGGCGGCGGGCTGCAGCAGTTCGAACAGGCCGTGCTGCACCCCAAGGAAGGCCCGCGCACGCTGCTGGTGAGCGCCGTGCCCCTGCCCGACGCCGAGGGCGGCACCCAGGTGCTGAGCCTGGGGGTGGACATCACCGCGCTGAAGCGCCAGCAGGAGCAGCTGGTGCAGGCGCGCGACGAGGCGCTGCGCCTGGCGCAGGCCAAGCATGAGCTGCTGGCGCGCATGAGCCACGAGCTGCGCACCCCGCTCAATGCCGTGCTCGGTCTGGCCCAGATGGCCCTGATGTCGCGCCCCGAGGGCGAGGCCCAGCCCGCCGAAGCCCGCCAGGTCTTCGAGCGCATCCACACCGCCGGCCAGCACCTGCTGGGCGTGGTGAACGAGGTGCTGGACCTGGCCAAGCTGGAGGCCGACAAGTTCAGCCCGGCGCTCGAAGCCCTGGACCCCGCCGAGCTGGCACGCGACGCGCTTACCCTGGTGGAGCCGCGGGCGCGCGAGAAACAGTTGCCGCTGCGCCTGCAGCTCGACCCGCCGCTGCCCGCGGCGGCCCGGCTGGACCGCCAGCGCGTGCGCCAGGTGCTCGTCAATCTGCTCGGCAACGCCATCAAGTTCACCAGCCAGGGCGAGGTCTGCCTGCAACTGCACACCGAGGGCCAGGAGCTGGTGTTCACCGTGCACGACACCGGCCCCGGCATTGCCGCCGCCGAGCGCGAACGGGTGTTCCAGGACTTCGAGCAGGCCGAGGGCGCGGCCGCCGAGCCGGGCACCGGCCTGGGCCTGGGCATCAGCCGGCGGCTGGCGCGCGCCATGGGCGGCGAGATCCGCCTGCACAGCCAGCCCGGCCTGGGCTCGCAGTTCAGCCTGCACCTGCCCTGGCGCCCTGCGGCGGCCGCGCTGCCGGCACCCGCAGTGGCCCCCGTGCCCCCGCCGCCTGAGGGCGGTCGCTTCAGCCGCGCCGCGCTGCAGGGCTTGCGCGTGCTGATCGTCGACGACGTGGCGATCAACCGCGAAATCCTGGGTGAGATGTTGCTGCAGCTGGGCGCCCAGTTCGAACAGGTGGGTGGCGGCGCCGAGGCACTGGCCTGGATCGCCCAGCATGGCGTGGCCCGCATCGACCTGGTGCTGATGGACATCCAGATGCCCGGCATGGACGGCTACGAGGCCACGCGCCGCCTGCACCAAGTGCACCCGCAGCTGCCGGTGCTGGCGCTCACCGCCAACGCCCTGCCCGAGCAGCGCGCCGAATCGGCCGCCGCCGGCATGCGCGGCCACATCACCAAGCCGGTGGAGCTGGCCGAGCTCGTCAGCACCCTGCGCGAGCAGGCCCAGGCACTCGGGCTGTGGCTCGGGGCCGAGCCGGAGCCGCCGGCCGCCCCGGTGGCAGCGCCGGCGCCCAACCGTCCGCCGCCGCCGCGCGAGGACCTGCCGTTGGACTGGGACCACGAAGCCGCGCTGGCGCGCTGCGCCGGCAAACTGGAGCTGCTGTGCCGGCTGCTCGGCGGATTCGTCAGCCAATACCGCCAGGAGGGCCTGCCCAGCGAGACGGCGGCCCAACTGGCCTGGGTGCACCGGCTCAAGGGCACGGCGGCCAATCTGGGCCTGATGGGCCTGTCCCGCCTGGCCGCGGCCTGCGAGGCCGAGCTGCGCAGCGAGCCCGCCGCCGCCGCCCAGCGCTCGCTGCAGCGCCTGCAAGCCGCGCTGGACCTGCAGCTCACCCAGCTGCAGGCCTGGCTGGAGCTGCAGGGCTAAACAAGCGAAAGCCTGGGGGTCCCGACGTTTACGCCTCCCTCGGGGGGGACTGCAAAAGTCACCCGCAAGCAAGGTGCAGCCAAGACGCCACAGCAGGGGTTTACCCACTGATGGCACCCCTTGGCCGGGGTTCAACAATCCCGCCCCACCCAAAGGGACATTCGCCCCTGGTCCGTGCTGCCACGAGCAGCCTAATTGTTTCGATTCGTATCTGGAGGAGTTCTGATGCGTCATCCCACCCGTCTTTGCGCTGCGCTGGCCGTGGCATTCGGCGGCCTCGCCGCCGGCCAGGTCCAGGCCCAAGACCAAAACAGCCAACAACTTGAGCGCGTGGTCGTCACCGGCTCGTCGATCAAGCGCCTGGAGAGTGAGACCGCCCTGCCGGTCACCACCATCACCCGCGCCCAGATCGAGAAGACCGGCGCCACCAATGTCGAGGACCTGCTGCGCCGCGTCTCGGCCGCCACCGCCGCCTTCTCCGACACCACGCAGGGCGCCGGCTACGCCACCAGCAACGCCAACCTGCGCGGCCTGGGTGCCAACTCCACCCTGGTGCTGCTGAACGGCCGCCGCCTGGCCAACCACCCCTTCGGCAACATCGGCGGCACCGTTGCCGTCGACCTGAACAGCATCCCCTTCGCCGCGCTGGAGCGCGTGGAAGTGCTGCGTGACGGCGCCTCGGCCGTGTACGGCACCGACGCCGTCGGCGGCGTGATCAACTTCATCACCCGCAAGGACTACGGCGGCGGCAACATCAGCCTGCGCGCCGGCAACACCGAAGACAACATCGGCGGCAAGGAAACCGGTGCCAGCCTGGCCCTGGGTTTTGGCGACATCAGCAGTGACGGCTTCAACCTGCTCGTCACCGGCAATGTGCAGAAGAACACCCGCCTGAAGGCGATCGAGCAGAAGTTCTACAACCGCGGCGTCGACGAAATCCCCGGCTCCGCGCCCCCGACCTCGGGTGGTGCCTTCCCGGGCCGCCTGGTCGATTTCGGCATCAGCCCGGGCGCCTACTCCAATGCCGGCGCCAACTTCGAGGCCTGCGACCCGAACTTCACGACGCGCGTCTCGCGCGGCCCTTCGCCCAACGGCACCGAGCGCTTCATCTGCCGCTTTATCTACGCCGCCACGCTGGACAACCTGCCCGACCAGGACAAGGCCGATGTGTTCGGCCGCGCCACCTGGAACCTGAACAAGGACGCGCAGATGTTTGCCGAGGTCTCGTTCGCGCGCAGCGCGTCGATCGGCCGCATCGCCCCGACCCCGATCTTCTGGGGTGCCACCAGCCTGGATCCGGTCAAGGGCGACTACGCGCACCCGATGATGCCGGTCAACAGCCCCTTCTTCCCGCGCGCACTGCTCAAGAGCCTGGGCTGGACGGATGCGCAACTCGCCGGCGATGCCAATGGCCTGACCGAGATCGCCATGCGCGCGATCCCCGCCGGCAACCGCATCAACGACAACACCAACACCCAGGCCCGCTTCGTGCTCGGCTCCACCGGTGTGGTAGCCGGTTGGGACTACGACACCGCCTTCAACTACGCCAAGGCCAAGGGCGACCTGGAGTACCGCGGCTACATCCACGAAGGCCGCTTCCTGACTGAGCTGGCCGCCGGCAACATCAACCCCTTCGGCTCCAGCGGCGCCGGCGGTGATGCAGCCTGGGCGCGTGCCGCCATGACCGGCCCGATGCGCAAGTCCGACAGCACCACCATGGAAGTCGACTTCAAGGTCAGCCGCGAGCTGGGCGCGATGGCCGGCGGCAACATGGCCGTGGCCATGGGCGTGGACTTCCGCCGCGAGAAGGCCGAGGACCGTCCGGTCAACGCCGACTACTCGGCCGGCAAGCACATCGGCGGCGAAGGCTCGGTGCCCGCCACCGTCGCCTCGCGCAACATCTCGGCCGTGTTTGGCGAGCTGAGCATGCCCTTCGCCAAGGGCGTCGAGGCCGGTCTGTCGGCCCGCTATGACCGCTACAGCGACTTCGGCGGCACCTTCAACCCGCGCGCCACCATCCGCTGGAACCCGAGCAAGGAACTGCTGTTCCGCGGCGCCATGGGCACGGGCTTCCGCGCCCCCACGCTGTGGGACGTGAACTCGCCGGTCTCCTCGACCAACACCGCCAACTCCCTGGTCGATCCGGACTGCCCGGCCGGCTTCTCCGGTGACCCGCGCTGCGAGATCCAGTTCAATGTGCGCAACTTCTCGTCGCCCAACCTGAAGCCGGAAAAGTCGCGTCAGGCCAGCCTGGGTGTGGTGTTCGAGCCGAATCGTCACTTCACGGCTGCGGTGGACTTCTGGACCATCACCAAGCGTGACCTGATCGGCCAGATCGGTGGTGACGCGTTGATGTCCAGCCCGAGCCTGTACCAGCGCTTCAAGAGCCGCGTGAAGCGCAATGCGCAGGGCTTCATCCTCTACATCGAGACCCCGGTGGAGAACCTGGGTGAGCTGAAGACCTCGGGCATCGACATCGACCTGCGCGGTTCGATCCCCCTGGGCGACATGGGCACCCTGCGTCCCGCACTGAACGCCACCCACATCGCGAAGTGGAAGCGCCAGAGCGAGAAGGGCGGCGCCTTCACCGACTTCGAGGGCACGGCTGGCGACGGCTCCGGCGTGCAGCCGGTGCCGACCTGGCAACACACCCTCTCGCTGGACTGGGCGCTGGGCAGCTTCAACTTCACGGTGGAGAACACCTTCGTGAAGGGCTGGACCGAGTCCGCCGGCTTGGTGGACGCCAACGTCGGCGTCAATGCCCCGCACAAGGTCAAGGACACCAACCGCTTCAACCTGGCGGCTGGCTACACCGGCTTCAAGGGCCTGAACCTGCGCCTGGGCGTGAAGAACGTGACGGACAAGGAACCGCCGTTCACCGCTGTGTCGAGCTATGGCTCGCACGCTGCGGGCTACGCCGGCTCCTTCGCCGACCCGCGCGGCCGCTACTGGTACGGCACGATCTCGTACGAGTTCAAGTAAGCCCTGCGCACTTGAACAACAAGGCCCCGCTCCGGCGGGGCCTTTTTCATGCCTGCGCGCTGCCGCGGCAGGCCCGGGTTTGAAGGAAACTGGCGCCGCCCGCCCCTTGTCGGGCTCTGCCACTCCCGCCGTGCCTGACCCCTCCCCCAAAGCTCCGCACAACGCCATGTCCTTGCCCGCACCGCGTCTGGGCCTGCGCGGCAAATCGCTGCTGGCACTCTTCTTCAGCAGCCTGCTGGCCCTGGGGCCGGCCTTCTGGCTGGGCTGGCAGGTGGTCGACAGCGTGCGCGCCCAGCTTGGCAGCGCCTATGCACGCGACACGGTGCTGCTCAAGCGCGAGCAGGTCGCCGGCCTGCTGTCGCGCGAATTGGCACTGTCGCTGCGCCAGGCGCGCTCGGAGGCCACCCGCCAGTGGCTGCTGGCCGAGGACGACCCGCAGGCGCGGGCCACCTTCTGGCGCGAGGCCGCCAGCTTCCGGCAGGACTTCGCCTCGCGGGCCTTCTCCATCACCCCGGCCCAGAGCCTGAACTACTACTTCCAGTCGGACGACAAGCCCGGCACCGCACCGCTGGAGCGGCTGAAACCCGACGCCGAGAAGGACAGCTGGTTCTTCAACACCCTGAAGTCGGACCGCCCCTACAACATCAATGTGGACGTCAACCACCAAGTGGGCGCCACGCGGGTCTGGATCAATGTGCTGGTGCGCGACGGCGGTCGCGCGCTCGGGTCGGTCGGGGCGAGCCTGGATCTGGGGGATCTGACGCGGCGCCTCGTCAGTGATGTGGCGCCGGGCCAGCAGGTGCTGATCGTCAACCGCGCCGGCGCGATCCAGATCGACCGGGACCTGGCGCGCATTGCGCTGAACTCCGGCACCCAGGCCCAGGCCGCGCGCGACCACACCATCGAGGCCCTGCTGGATTCCCCCACCGACGTCCAGGCGGTCCGCACCGCCATGGCCCGCGCCGAGGCCAAGCCTGGCACCGCGCAGGTGGTCAGCGTCAAGCTGCGCGGCGTGCCCGAGCTGCTGGCCAGCGCCTACATCCCCGACCTGGACTGGCATGTGGTGTCCACCCTGGACCTGCGCGTGGCGCCGCTGCTGCGGCTGGACACCCTGGCCGGGCCGCTGGTCGCCATCGGCCTGCTGGGCCTGGGCCTGTTCCTGGGCATTGCCCTGTCAGTGGAGCGCTTGATCCTGGCGCCTCTGCGCCAGCTCAAGCGCTCGGCCCAGGCGATTGCGGACGGGCACTACGAAGTGACGCTGCCGGCACCGCGGGCCGATGAAATCGGCGATCTGACGCGCGCCTTCGGCACCATGGCCAGCCAGGTACGGGGGCATACCGAATCGCTGGAACGCGAGGTGCAGGCGCGCACCCGCGAGCTGGAGCAGGCCAACCGCGACATGGCGCAGGCACACCGCGCCATCAGCGATTCGATCGACTACGCCCGCCTGATCCAGCGCGCCATCCTGCCCGACCGCCTGCTTGAGCAGCAACTCGGCAGCGAGCACTTCGTGCTCTGGCAGCCGCGCGATGTCGTCGGCGGGGACTTCTATGTGTTCCGCGCCAGTGCCGAGGGCGAGCTGCTCGGCGTGGTGGACTGTGCCGGCCATGGCGTGCCGGGCGCGCTGATGACGATGCTGGCGCGCTCCGCCATCGACCACGCCTTGGAGGAGGTCGGCCTGACCGACCCCGCCACGCTGCTGCATCGCATCGACGCCTCGATTCGCAGCATGCTGGTGGCGGCCGACATCCCACGCACGATCGCCACCACCATGGATGTCGGCCTGGTGCACATCGACCGCCGGACCCAACGTGCCCGCTTTGCCGGCGCCAAGGTTTCACTGTTCCGCAGCGATGGCCACATGGTTGAGGAGATCAAGCCCGGCCGGCGTGCACTCAACGAGACGCGCCGCGGCCAGTACGAGAACGTCGAGTTCAATTTGAGCGCAGGCACCAGCTATTACCTCGTCACCGACGGCTTCCTTGATCAGGCCGGCGGCGAGCATGGTTTCGGCTTCGGCAACAAGCGCTTCGCCGAGTTGGTGCGTGAGCATGCGGCGCTGCCACCCGGCCAGCAGCGCGAGGCCTTCGTCAGCGCGCTGCGCAGTTACCAGGGCGGCTTCACGCAGCGCGACGACATCACCGTCATGTGCTTCCGGGTCGACCAGGGCACCAAGGCAAGCCAACCTCAGGAGTGAGCATGGAGACACTGGATTTGTTCGAGATGCGCGCCAACTGCATTCGGCAGCGCGTCATGTTGTGTTTCAACGGCCCCATTTCGCGCAGCCTGATCGAAGAGATAGGGCACGCACTGCGCAAGTACCTGGAGGACGCCGAAGCGTCGCCGGGCGGCGCCATGGATGTGTTTGCCGTCTATGTGGAGATGACACAGAACATCCGCCACTACGCCAGCAAGATGAACTACTCCGAGGCCGACGGCGCGGCCACCGTGGTGGTGTCGCGTGATGAACAGGGCCGCTACATGATCTCTGTCGGCAATCTGGTCGAAGCGCCGGATGCCGAGCGCCTGCTGCAGCGCATCCAGCAGCTGGCCGCGCTGGACAAGGCCCAACTCAAGGCCGCCTACAAGGAACAACTGCGCCGCCCGCGCGACGCGGACTCACCTTCCGGCGCCGGGCTGGGTCTGCTCGACATGGCCCGGCGCGCGTCCGAGCCGCTGCAAGCCAGCCTCCAACCCATGCCCGCGGCCGCAGCTTCTTCTGCCTGCGCGCGGCCTTTGCCAATGCCTGAGCTGCCCATGAATTCCTTGCACATCGAAGGTTCCGTCTCCTCGCCCTCCATCCATGCCGACGCCGAGCGCGGCACGCTGGAGATGGCCGGCGACTCCTATCCAGAGAATTCGTTCGAGCTCTTCGGCCCGCTGATCGACTGGATCGAGGCCTACTTCCGCGCCGACGACAAGCCCTTGCAGCTGCGCCTGAAGCTGCGCTACCTCAACACCAGCAGCGTCAAGATCATGATGGACATCTTCGACTTGCTGGAAGACCAGCACCGTAGCGGCCGCGAGGTGGGCGTGCTTTGGCTCTATGACGCCCGCAACGAACGGGTGGCCGAACTGGCCGAGGAGTTCAAGGAGGATTGCAGCTTCCCCTTCCAGATCCAGGCCCTGGCGGAGTAAGGGCCATGTCCAAGGTCCATGGGGATGAGCTGCTGGTCAAGCTGGAAGCCCTGGCCGACCTGGCCGAGCACGACGGCAACCCCCTGCAAGAGCCGCTGCGTCAAGCGCTCCAGCTGTGCCGCGAGCAGCAGCACCGCATCGAGCGCATGCTGCGCATCGCCGATGGCTTCAATGCGGCCGCGCTGGGCCACTCGACCTCCGCCTTGCGCCGCCAACGCTCGCGACTCGAAAAGGTGGCCCGCATCGCCGACCGTTACCAGGAGCTGATGCACGAGCAGAACCTGCATCTGACGCAAGCCTCCAGCGTCGACCCGTTGACCGGCCTGGCCAATCGGCGCCAGATCGACAGCGTGCTGGGCGACGAGCTGGCGCGTGCCCACCGCCGTGGCCAGGCCTTGTGTGTGGCCATGCTGGACGTGGATCATTTCAAGCACATCAACGACGGCTTTGGCCACGCCGTGGGCGACCGCGCACTCACCAGCCTGGCGCAGGTGCTCAAGGCCAGCCTGCGCGAGCAGGACTTCTGCGGCCGCTGGGGTGGCGAAGAGTTCGTTCTGGTGCTGCCCGGCAGCACGACGGCGGGCGCCCGCACCACCCTGGAGCGCGTGCTGAGCGCCATCCGGCAGCTGGAAGTCGACACGGGCCAAGGCCTGGTGCGCATGACCGCCAGCGCTGGCCTGGCGCAGCGCCTGCCGGCTGAAGCGGCCCAGGATCTGGTGCGCCGCGCCGACATTGCCCTGCTCATGGCCAAGCGCAACGGGCGCGACCGCATCGAACTGGCACCGGAAGCGGCCTCGGCCGGCGGCGCCTGAGCCGGCCCTGCCGCCGGCTCAGCCTCTCAGGCGTTGATGCGCTGCACACCCGCCAAACGGCAGGCCATCACCGCATTGCGCAGCGCGGCAATTGCCTCGTAGCGCGTGAAGCTGCGCCGCCAGGCCAGCACTACGCGGCGGCTCGGCACCGGCTCGGTGAAGTGCAGGAACTTCAGATGCGGGGGCGGCTCGGCCGGCACCGAGAGTTCGGGCACCACGGTGATGCCCATTCCCGAGGCCACCATGTGCTTGATGGTCTCCAGCGACGAGCCCTCGAAGCTGCGCTGGATGCCCTCGGCCCCGCTGGCGAAGCGGGCGAACTCGGGGCAGACCTCGAGCACATGGTCGCGGAAGCAATGGCCGTTGCCGAGCAGCAGCAGGGTCTCCTGCTTCAGCTCCTCGGCACTCAGGGACTCGCGCTGCGCCAGCGGGTGGCTGGCCGGCACGGCAATGCGGAAGGGCTCGTCGTACAGCGGCGCAATCGCCAGGCCGGCGTCGGGAAAGGGTTCGGCCAGGATGGCGCAATCCAGTTCACCACTGCGCAGCATGTCCAGCAGCTTGACGGTGAAGTTCTCCTGCAGCAGCAGCGGCATCTGCGGGGTGCGCTCGATGACCTGGCGCACCAGATCGGGCAGCAGGTAGGGGCCGATGGTGTAGATCACCCCCAGGCGCAGCGGCCCGGCCAGCGGATCGCGGCCGCGCTTGGCGATCTCCTTGATCAGCTGCGCCTGCTCGATCACCACCTGGGCCTGGCGCACGATCTCCTGGCCCAGCGGGGTGACGGCGATCTCGTTGCTGCTGCGCTCGAAGATCTTGACGTCAAGCTCCTCCTCGAGCTTCTTGATCGCCACGGAGAGCGTGGGCTGGGAGACATGGCAGGCCTCGGCGGCTCGGCCAAAGTGGCGCTCGCGTGCCACGGCCACCAGGTAGCGCAGTTCGGTCAGGGTCATGGGGGGTGATCGTAGGGCGCCGAGGCGCGCGCATGGCTACACTGCGCCCCCTCTCGGAAGCTCGGGAAACCCCCATGCCCGAACGCAAAGCTGTGACCCTGCACAAGCTGCAGGAGATGCATGCCAGCGGCGAAAAGATCGCCATGCTGACCTGCTATGACGCCGCCTTCGCCAGCGTGCTGGACGAGGCGGGGGTGGACATCCTGCTGGTGGGCGATTCGCTCGGCACCGTGCTGCAGGCGGAACCCACCACCACGCCGGTGCAACTGGCCGACATGGTCTATCACACGCGCTGTGTGGCGCGCGGCAATAAGACCGCCTGGCTGCTGGGCGACCTGCCCTTCGGCAGCTACCACGCCAGCCCCGAGCAGGCCTGGCATTCCAGCCTGGCGCTGATGCAGGCCGGTGCGCACATGGTCAAGCTGGAATGTGGCGACTGGGCCGCCGACACCGTGCACTTCCTGACGCAGCGCGGTGTGCCCGTGTGCGCGCACCTGGGCTTCACGCCGCAAACGGTGTCGGCCCTGGGCGGCTTCAAGGTGCAGGGGCGCGGCGAGGCGGCCGAGCACGTCAAGGCACAAGCCAAGGCCATGGTCGAGGCCGGCGCGCAGATGCTGCTGTTCGAGATGATCCCGGCCGCGTTGGCGCGCGAGATCACCGCCTGGAGCCCGGTGCCGGTGATCGGCATCGGCGCGGGCCTGGGCTGTTCGGGTCAGGTGCTGGTGCTGCACGACATGCTGGACATCACCCCCGGCCGCCGACCGCGCTTTGTCAAGAACTTCATGTCGGGTTCCGACTCCATTGCCGCCGCCATCCGGCGCTATGTGGCCGAGGTCAAATCCGGCCAGTTCCCCGACGAGGCGGTGCACGCCTTTAGCTGATGAAGCTGATCCACACGATTGCCGAACTGCGCAGCGCGCTCGGCCCCGGCCAGGCCGCCTTCGTGCCCACCATGGGCAATCTGCATGCCGGCCACCTGGCCCTGGTGGCGCAGGCGCGCGCCGTGGCGGGGCCGCTGGCGCCGGTGGTGGTGTCGCTGTTCGTCAACCGCCTGCAGTTCCTGCCGCACGAAGACTTCGACCGCTACCCGCGCACGCTGGAAGCCGATTGCGCGCAACTGCAAGCCCAGGGCCATTGCGACCTCGTGTTCGCCCCCAGCGAGCAGGAGCTCTACCCCGAGCCGCAGAGCTACAAGGTGGTGCCGCCCGCCGCGCTGGCCGAGATCCTGGAAGGACAGTTCCGCCCCGGCTTCTTCACCGGCGTATGCACAGTGGTGCACAAGCTCTTCAACCTGGTGCAGCCCGCGCACGCCGTGTTCGGCAAGAAGGACTACCAGCAGCTGATGGTGCTGCGCCGCATGGTGGCGCAGATGGGCCTGCCGATCCAGATCCACGGCGGCGAGACCCTGCGCAGCCCGGAGGGGCTGGCGCTCTCCAGCCGCAACCAGTACCTCAGCGCCGAGCAAAAGGCCCAGGCCTTGCAGCTCAGCGCCGCGCTGCGCGCCTTGATTGCCGAATGGCAGAGCGGCCTGCGCGACCGCGAGCGCATGGAGGGCGAGGCCATGGACCGCCTGGCCGCGCAGGGCTGGCAGCCCGACTATCTGACGCTGCGCCGCCAGCACGATCTGGGCCCCGCGCAGGCAGGCGAGCCCCTGGTGGCGCTGGGTGCCGCCAAGCTGGGCAACACCCGACTGATTGACAACCTCGAGGCCTGAGCCTCGGCACGGTCAACGCCGGCGCACACTGCACCGTTGCCGGGCGCTCTGCCTGAATCGGGTGCATCCATGCGCACAACACGCCTTCTCTCTGCCAGCCTGCTGGCCCTGTTGCTGAGCGCCTGCGGGGGCGGCATCTACGTCGAAGTGGGCGACCCCGCCCCGCCGCTGCCACCGGTTCCGCAGCCCAACCCGCAGCCCAACGCGCCCACCCAGAACTGCAGCACCGCCGGCCTGGCCGCCGCCGCGCAAAGCCGCTGGCCGGTGGTCTGCATGCTGACCAGCAGCGGCGAGCTGGTGATTGAGCTCTACGACGAGTACGCCCCCATCACCGTGGCCAACTTCCTGGCCCATGTGAACACCAACTACTACCGCAACACCCTGGTGCACCGGGTGGACAAGGATTTCGTCGTGCAGGGCGGCGGCTACAGCCCGGGCATGGTGCGCAAACCCAACCCCTTCGCGCCCATCCAGCTGGAGGACAACACCATCTTGTCCAATCTGCGCGGCACCATCGCCATGGCGCGCAGCAGCGACCCCAACAGCGCCACCTCGGAGTGGTTCCTGAACGTGCGCGACAACACCGGGCTCGATGGCACCAGCGCCAAGCGCGGCTACGCCATCTTCGGCAAGATCATCTCGGGCCTGCCGGTACTGGACGCGATGAACATCGTGCCCGTCTACCGCTACACCGACACCGACCTGCGCCCCCGCACCGAGATCCTGACCTACTGGGTGCAGCGGGTGCGCTGACTACCTGGGTTGGATGCGGCTACGCAGCCAGGTGGCGAATTCGGCTTCGCTGAGTTCGCCGGCCGCCAAGGACACCACCGCCCCGGTCGCTTCAGCCTGTGACACCTTCAGGCACCAGCCGTTCAAGGCCAGGAACAGGCCCAAAGCCAGGAAGGCCGCACGCTTGTTGCCATCCACAAAAGCGTGGTTCTTGACGAGCCCATGGGCGTACAGGCTTGCCAACTCGGCAACATCCGCCTCGCCGTAGTGCGCAGCCTGCTCCGGCCGGGCCAGCGCCGATTCCAACAGGCCTGGGTCGCGCAGACCCGGCGCACCGCCATGTTCGGCAATCGATTCGTCGTGCAGCAGGCGCAGCACCCGCGCATCGATCCAACGCCAGGGCGTCCGGCTCATTTGGCCAGAGCGTGGAAGGTGTCGCGAAACTCGCGCATGAACTCCCGGCCAAGCGCCACCTGATCTTCGAAGCCCGGATCCAGCGGCGTCAAGGCCACGCCATCCGGCGTCTCCGTCACGAACAGGGTGTCGCCCTTCTCCACCTTCAGCCGCGCCAGCAGTTCCTTCGGAAGAATCACGCCCACGGAATTGCCCACCTGAACCAGCTTGAGTGCCTGCATCTCGGTCTCCGCGTAATTACGAACGTTATATTTTGCGCCCATGCCCCACACCCTGTCCGACTTTGATTACGAACTGCCACCCGAGCTGATTGCCCAGCGCCCTGCGCCTGAACGCACGGGTTCGCGCCTGCTGGACGGGCGGGGCCCCGCGCCGGTGGACCGTGCCTTCCGCGAGCTGCCCGGCTTGCTTGCGCCCGAGGACCTACTGGTTTTCAACGACACCCAGGTCATCAAGGCGCGCCTGCATGGGCAAAAGGCGAGCGGCGGTTCGGTCGAAGGCCTGATCGAGCGCCTGCTGCCCGGCACGCAGGAGGTCTGGGCGCATCTGCGCGCCAGCAAGAGCCCCAAGCCGGGCAGCCGGGTGCGCTTTGCCGACGCATTTGACGCCGAGGTGCTGGGCCGCTGCGGGCCCGAAAACTCGCTCTTTCACCTGCGCTTCCCGGACGACCCGCTGGCCCTGCTGGAGCGGCACGGCCATGTGCCGCTGCCGCCCTACATCACGCACGAAGACGGGGCGGAAGATGTGCAGCGCTACCAGACCGTGTTTGCCGCCAAACCCGGTGCAGTGGCCGCGCCCACGGCCTCGCTGCATTTCGATGAAGCCCTGCTGGCCCAGCTGCCCTGCCCGCGCGCGCAGGTGACCCTGCATGTGGGCGCCGGCACCTTCCAGCCGGTGCGCAGCGAGAACCTGGCCGAGCACCAAATGCACAGCGAGTGGTTCGAGGTGCCGCAGGCCACGGTCGATGCCATCGCCGCCTGCCGCGCCCGCGGCGGCCGGGTGATGGCGGTGGGCACGACCGCCCTGCGGGCGCTGGAAAGTGCAGCGGCCGGCGGGGCGCTGCAAGCTGGCGCGGCCGAGACCCAGCTTTTCATCACCCCGGGCTACCGGTTCCGGGTGGTGGACCGGCTGCTGACCAACTTCCACCTGCCCAAGAGCACGCTGATGATGCTGGTCAGCGCCCTGGCCGGCTACGAACACATCCGCGCCCTGTACCGGCATGCCGTCGAACAGCGCTACCGCTTCTTCAGCTATGGCGACGCGATGCTGTTGGATCGAACGACGGATTGAGCCCGGCGCCGTGCGGTGCTAATGTGCCCCGGCCCATGAGCGCCTACCGCAGCACCGACGAGATCCCGTACCCGCGCTTCCGCGCCCATGGCCGGGTGGACTTTCACGTCGACGGCCGCCTGCTGCGGACCGAGGCCATCGGCCCTTTTAATGCCGAGTTGGTGCAGGCCGTGCAAGGCCTGGTGCGCGAGGTGTACGGCGAAATGGCCGCCGGGCCACCCTGGGGCCAGCTGGTGCGCTTCCATGAAAGCGCGCTGGCCTCGCCCGAGACGCTGGAGCAGCTCACCCTGCTGCTGTGCGCGCTGCGTGCGCAGGGCCTGACACCCCATGCCACCGCCTATGTGCTGCCGCCGAATGTGGAAGGGGCCACGCTGATGGCGCGGCCCCTGCAGCAATGCTTCGAACAGGCCGGCTTGCGCTTCGCGCACTTCGCCGGCGATGGCGAAGCGCGCGCCTGGCTGCAGGCGCAGCTCAGCTGATCAGTCCTGCCCGCCCGTCAGCAAGGGGATGCTGCCGCCCGAGTCCTTGCCCAGCAGGCCGCTGCGCACGTACACGCCCAGCTTCTCGCGCGTGTCGGCGATGTCGAGGTTGCGCATGGTCAGCTGGCCGATGCGGTCGGCTGGCGTGAAGGCGGCGTCCTCGACCTTTTCCATGCTCAGGCGCTCGGGCGCGTAGGTCAGGTTGGGGCTTTCGGTGTTCAGGATCGAGTAGTCGTTGCCGCGGCGCAGCTCCAGCGTCACCTCGCCGGTGATGGCGCGCGCCACCCAGCGCTGGGCGGTCTCGCGCAGCATCAGGCATTGCGGGTCGAACCAGCGGCCCTGGTAGAGCAGACGGCCGAGGCGGCGGCCGTTGATGCGGTACTGCTCGATCGTGTCTTCGTTGTGAATGCCGGTGACCAGGCGCTCGTAGGCGATGTGCAGCAGCGCCATGCCCGGGGCCTCGTAGATGCCGCGGCTCTTGGCTTCGATGATGCGGTTCTCGATCTGGTCGCACATGCCCAGGCCATGGCGGCCACCGATGCGGTTGGCTTCCAGGAAGAGCTCGACCGAATCGGCGAACTCGCGGCCATTCAGCGCAACCGGCACGCCTTCCTCGAAGCGCACCGACGCCGTCTCGGCCTTCACCGCCACGTCCTCGCGCCAGAAGGCCACGCCCATGATGGGCTTGACGATGTGCATGCCGGCGTTCAGGAACTCCAGGTCCTTGGCTTCGTGCGTGGCGCCGAGCAGGTTGGAGTCGGTGCTGTAGGCCTTCTCCACGCTCATCTTGTAGTCGAAGCCGTTGGCGATCAGGTACTCGCTCATTTCCTTGCGGCCGCCCAGCTCGTCGATGAAGCGCTGGTCCAGCCAGGGCTTGTAGATCTTCAGCGCCGGGTTGGCCAGCAGGCCGTAGCGGTAGAAGCGCTCGATGTCATTGCCCTTGTAGGTGCTGCCGTCGCCCCAGACGTTGACGCCGTCCTCCTTCATCGCCACCACCAGCGCAGTGCCGGTCACCGCGCGGCCCAGCGGCGTGGTGTTGAAGTAGGTGGCGCCGCCGGTGCTGATGTGGAAGGCGCCGCTCTGGATGGCGGCGATGCCCTCGGCCACCAGCTGGGCGCGGCAGTCGATCAGGCGGGCGACCTCGGCGCCATAGGCCTTGGCCTTGCGCGGGATCTCCTCGTAGTCGCTTTCGTCCGGCTGGCCCAGGTTGGCGGTGTACGCGCAGGGGATGGCGCCCTTGGCGCGCATCCAGTGCACGGCCGCGCTGGTGTCCAGGCCGCCCGAGAAGGCGATGCCGACGCGCTGGCCGGCGGGGATGGATTGCAGGATGGTGGCGGACACGGGCAGCTTCCTTGAATGCGGGTCAGCGGGAAAACCCGGTACTTTAGGCGCTGCCACCCGTTCGGGCGGACAGGGCATGTTCGCGGCCCGCAAAGGGCCCACGCTGCCCAGAATGGCCCTCCCCCATCAGGAGAGCGCCATGCCCCCGAACCCGCTGAGCAACAACAACCTGGATCCCATGCAGATGAAGAACCTGCTGGAGCAGCGCATTCGCCAGCTGGAAGAGCGCCTCAATGGCCTGCTGCGCAACGACGGCAGCATCGAGCTGAGCTCGCACCGGCGCATCGAGCTGGTGGTCGGCAACAGCCGGCTGCTGATCGACAACAGCGGGGTGACGGTGCGCTCCTCCGGCACGGTGAAGGTGGATGCACCGCGCGTGGAGCTGCTGGGCGCGCAGACGCAGGTCAAGGGCGCGACCGTGGAGCTCGCGGCCGGCGTGGTCAAGCTGGACTGCGCCATGGCCGATGCGGCCGGTGTCCTGAAGTGCCAGACCCTGCAGGCGACCTCGGTGATTTCGGCCAGCTATTCCCCGGGGGCCGGCAACGTCTGGTGATCAGTCCGCGTCGCGCCAGTCGATTCGGCCTTGGGTCGCGTCGGTCAAACGCTGGCGCAGCGCCGCCACTTGGTCGGCCGGGGCCTGCCAGCGCAGCAGGGCCAGGGCGCCATGCTCGGCCCCCTCCACCTCCAGCCCGGCGGCGGCCAGCTCGCGCCGCAGCACGCCTTCCAACGCATAGGGCACGGCCGCGGCCAAGGCCTGGCGGCGGACCAGGGCGATGCGCTCGGCCCCCTGCAGGGCTTGGGAGACGGCGTCGCCATAGGCGCGCACCAGGCCACCCGCGCCCAGCTTCACGCCGCCGAAGTAGCGCACCACCGTGGCCAGCACGCCTTCGAGCTGCTGGTGGCGCAGCACCTCCAGCATCGGCCGCCCGGCGGTGCCGCCAGGCTCGCCATCGTCATTGGCGGCGCTGTGGCCGCCGGCCATCAACGCCCAGCAGACATGCGCGGCCTGCGGGTGCTGGGCGCGCAGCGCCGCCACGCGGCCCAGCGCCTGCTCACGGTCCGCGCAGGGCTCCACGCAAGCCAGGAAGCGGCTCTTCTTGATCAGGGTTTCGGCATGGGCCGGCGCGGCCAGGGTGTCGGACATCAAATATTTCTGCGCGGCCCTGAATCCAAACCGGGCGGGGCGTGCATCCAAGCATCACCATCCACCCTTTCGGAGCCCAACGGCCATGGAAAACGACATTTTCGTGCTCAAGCACATCTTTCCCTTCCTGATCCCCATCGTGGCGCTGCTGATCCCCATCGTGGCGATCGTGGCCCACTACGTCAGCAAGTCCAACCGCGAGCGCGCCATCCATGAAACCGTGCGCCAGCTCAGCGCCGCTGGCCAGCCCATTCCGCAGCAGCTGCTGGATGGCTCGGCCTTCCGCGGTGACGAGGCCATGAACACCAGCAAGAACAGCCCGCACAACCAGCTGCGCGCCGGCGCCATCAATTTGGCGGTAGGCCTGGGCCTGGCCGGCATGTTCTTCGTCATGCGCCCGGGTTCCTGGCTGTGGGCCATCGGCCTGATCCCGTTCTGCCTGGGCGTGGCCTTCCTGCTGCTCTGGAAGTACGAGAGCACCCACCCGGCCTGACGGCATGACCGAACAGCAGCTGGAGGCGCAGGCCATCGCCGCCGCCCGGCGCGGCGATCGGCCCAGCTTCGAGCGCCTGGTGCGCGCGCACCAGGCCTATTTGCGCCAGCTGCTGCGCCGGCTCTGCCGCGGCGACCACGGGCTGGCGGATGACCTGGCGCAAGAGGCCTTCGTGGCCGCCTGGCGCGCCTTGCCGGGCTTTCGCGGCGAGGCGCGCTTTCGCACCTGGCTCACGCGCCTGGCCATCAATGCCTTTCGCCAGCACGCGCGCCGGGTCTGGCCCGAAGCCCTCCCGGAGGAGCAGCCCGAGGCACCGGACAGCGACTTCGCGCCCGCCGCCGGCGAGCGCCTGGACCTGCAGCGTGCGCTGGCGCGCCTGCGCGAGCCCGAGCGTGAGGCCCTGCTGATGTGCTTCTACGCCGACCTCTCGCACGCCGAAGCGGCCGAGGCCCTGGGCTGGCCGCTGGGCACGCTCAAGACCCAGGTGCTGCGCGCGCGCACCAAGCTGCGCGCCTGGCTGACCGAGGGCCAGCTCCCACAGGAGAGTCCGACATGAACGAGCACCCCACGGACCCTGAACTTGACCGCTGGCTCAGCCGCGCGGATCCGGACCTGCAGGACGATGAAGCCTTTGTGCAGCGCGTGATGGCCGCCTTGCCGGCGCCGGCGCGCAAGGCCAGCCTGGCTTCTGTACACCGCCTGCTGCCCCATCTGCAAGCCCTGGCCCTGGGCTGCCTGCTGGCCCTGCTGCTGGCGCTGTGGCCGGATCAGGCCCAGGCCCTGAGCAGCGGCGGCAGCGCCGCGCTGGAAGCCGGCCTGCTGGGCCTGTGCGGCCTGGGCCTGCTCGCCTGGTGGAGCATGCCGCAGGCCTGGGCCTCGCCCTGGCGCTGATTACTTGATCATGTGCACGGCCAGCGGGCCGAAGTGCTTGCGGCCCAGGCGCTGCAGGGTGCCGTCGGCGCGCAGGGATTCGGCCGCCTCGCGCAGCTGTTTGCGGTCCGCCGCGCTCACGGTCTTGCGGTTCAGGGCCCAGCCGCCGTAGGCGGTCTCTTCGGGCCACCAGTCCAGCAGCTGGTAGCGCTCCAGCCAATCGGCCTCACGGGCTACCAGGGCCATGGGGTAGAGCAGCAACGCGTCCGCCCGGCCGACGCCGAAGGCCCGCAGCGCCGAGGGCATGTCCCCCGCCTCGCTGACGCGCCCCTGGGCGCGCAGCCGCTCCAGCCAAGCCGCCACGCGCGGGGTGTACGAGGTACCGCGCACGATCATCACCCGCGCCTTCGAAGCCTCCAAGGCTTCGCGGGAGCCCAGCCCGGCCGGCACCGGCTTGGGCATCAACAGCAGCACCCGCGTCCGGGCAAACAGCAGAAACTCATACTTCTGCGCGCGCTCGGGCGTCTGCAGGGCCGAGACCATCAGGTCCATCTGCGCGTCCGCCATCGCCTGCCAGGCCCGTTTGGAGCTGCTGTACACCGGCTCGATGCGACAGCCACTGCGCTCTTCCATGGCACTGCGGAGGTCCACGTCAAAGCCACTCTCGGCCCCACCGGGTTGCCGCTGGTAGAGGCCGGGGTACTCGTAGTACGCCATGCGCAGGGGCCCGCAGGCCAGGGCTTGAGATCCCAGCACGGCAGCGAGCAATCCAGCAAGCGAGCGCATGTGGCGAGTATGCAGCCGCCGCGCCACCGACAATCGCGCCCATGCTTCGCTATGAACTCCTGCGCCAGGAAGGCGCCGCCCGCCGCGGGCGCATGACGCTGAACCATGGCGTCGTCGAAACCCCCATCTTCATGCCCGTGGGCACCTATGGCACCGTCAAGGGCGTGATGCCGCGCGACCTCGAGGCCATGGGCGCGCAGATCATCCTGGGCAACACCTTCCACCTCTGGCTGCGCCCGGGGCTGGACGTGATGGCCCAGTTCGGCGGCCTGCACCGCTTCGAGAACTGGAACAAGCCCATCCTCACCGACAGCGGCGGCTTCCAGGTCTGGAGCCTGGGGGCGATGCGCAAGATCAGCGAGGAGGGCGTCAAGTTCGCCAGCCCGATCAACGGCGACAAGCTGTTCCTCACCCCCGAGGTCAGCATGCAGATCCAGACCGTGCTGAACAGCGACATCGTCATGCAGTTCGACGAATGCACGCCCTACGAGACCAAGGGCCGCCTGACGACCGAGCGCGAGGCGCGCGCCAGCATGGAGATGAGCCTGCGCTGGGCCAAGCGCTGCGCCGACGAGTTCGCCAAGCTGCAGAACCCGAACGCGCTGTTCGGCATCGTTCAGGGCGGCATGTTCGAGAGCCTGCGCGAGGTCTCCGCCGCCGGCCTGATCGAGCTGGACTTCCCCGGCTACGCGATCGGCGGCCTTTCCGTGGGCGAACCCAAGGCCGAGATGCAGCGCATCTTGACCCACACCGCCCCGCTGCTGCCCACCCACAAGCCGCGCTACCTGATGGGCGTGGGCACGCCCGAGGACTTGGTCGAGGGCGTGGCCAACGGCATCGACCTGTTCGACTGCGTGATGCCCACCCGCAACGCGCGCAACGGGCACCTCTTCACCCGCTTTGGCGATCTGCGCCTGCGCAACGCCCGCTACAAGAGCGACGAGTCGCCCATCGACCCGACCTGCAGCTGCCAGGCCTGCACCGGCTTCAGCCGCGCCTACCTGCACCACCTGGACCGCTGCGGCGAGATGCTGGGCCCGATGCTGACCAGCATCCACAACCTGCACTACTACCTGAACCTGATGCGCGAGATCCGCGAGGCGCTGGATGGTGGGCGGTTTGCCGAGTGGAAGGCGCAGTTCCACGCGGACCGGGCGCGCGGGGTTTAGTCGTCCCCCTGCATTGACCGAGCGCGATCAGGTCGCCGGGGTGCGGCCCTCCGCTCATGTCCTCCGGCGCGGCTGCGCCGCACCTCCCCCTTTACTTCGCTACGAGCCGCACCCCACCGTCCTGATCCACCACCAGCGTGGCGTGCCCGCACGAAGTCCTCGGTGCGGCAGGCCGAGGGTGTGGGGTGGGCACTGCAGCGAAGTAAAGGGGGAAGTCAACTGCCGCCAGGCTGTTGACGGAGGACATGAGCGGAAGTGCCCACCCCGCGACCTCGGCCCGCTCCGGCCTTAGCAGGCCGCGCTCACAACCCCCGCACGCAATCCATCGCCTCCTCGATGCGCTCGACCGCATGCACGGTCAGCCCCTCGATCGGCTTCTTGGGCGCATTGGCCTTGGGAATCACGGCCACCGAGAAGCCCAGCTTGGCCGCTTCCTTCAAGCGTTCCTGACCGCGCGGCGCGGGACGCACCTCGCCGGCGAGGCCGACTTCGCCAAACGCCAGAAAGCCACGCGGCAGCGGGCGGCCGCGCAGCGAGCTCTGGATTGCCAGCAGCACCGCCAGATCAGCCGCCGGTTCGCTGATGCGCACGCCGCCCACCGCGTTGACGAACACGTCCTGGTCGTTCGTGGCCACGCCGGCGTGGCGGTGCAGCACCGCCAGCAGCATCGCCAGGCGGTCGCGATCCAGACCCACGGAGAGGCGGCGCGCGCCGCCCACATCCACCAAAGCCTGCAGCTCCACCAGCAGCGGGCGCGTGCCTTCCAGCGTCACCAGCACGCAGCTGCCGGGCACCGGCTCGGCATGGGCCGAGAGAAAAATCGCGCTCGGGTTGCTGACACCCTTCAGGCCTTTCTCCGTCATGGCGAACACGCCGATCTCGTTCACCGCGCCGAAGCGGTTCTTGATGGCGCGCACCAGGCGGAAGCTGGAGTGCGTATCGCCCTCGAAGTACAGCACCGTATCGACGATGTGCTCCAGCACGCGCGGGCCAGCCAGGGCGCCTTCTTTGGTGACATGGCCCACCAGCACCATGCTGCAGCCGCTGCCCTTGGCGGCACGCGTCAGCAGCGCCGCGCACTCGCGCACCTGGGCCACCGAGCCCGGTGCGCTGGTCAGCTGCTCGGTGTAGACGGTCTGGATGGAGTCGATGACGCAGAAGTCCGGGGTTTCGGAGGTCAGCGTGGCCAGCACGCGCTCCAGATTGATTTCAGCCAGCACCCGCACTGCGGTGCCAGGCAGACCCAGGCGGCGAGCGCGCATGGCCACCTGGGCGCCGCTCTCCTCGCCCGTCACGTACAGCACCTTCATGTTGCGGCTCAGCGCGTCCAGCGCCTGCAGCAGCAGGGTGGACTTGCCAACGCCCGGGTCGCCGCCAATCAGCGTGACGCCGCCGGCCACGATGCCGCCGCCCAGCACGCGGTCCAGCTCCTCGATGCCAGTGGGCGTGCGCGCGGTGTCCACAGCCTCGATTTCCGACAACGTGGCCACGGCGCTGGTTTTGGCCAGGGCCTGGAAACGGTGGCTCTTGCCGCCGCCGGCCGGCTCGGCCGGGCTCTCCACCAGAGTGTTCCAGGCATTGCAGCCGGGGCACTTGCCGAGCCAGCGCGGGCTGCTGGCGCCGCATTCATTGCAGGTGTAGACGGATTTCTCTTTGGCCATGCGGCCATTCTCAGTGGGCGTGGGAATGGCCCGCTTCGCCCTTTTCGCTGGCGGCCTGCCGCCACACGCTGAAGGCCGCGCTCAGGCCCAGGCCAGCCATCAAGGCCGCCACGCCAAGGTCCGGCCAGGCCGTGCCGGTGCCGAACACGCCCAGCGCCGCCGCCATCACCGCCAGGTTGCCGATGGCGTCGTTGCGCGAGCACAGCCAGACGGATTGCAGGTTCGCGTCCCCCGTGCGGTAGCGGTACAGCACCCAGGCCACGGCCAGGTTGGCGATCAGGGCCAGCAGACCCACCGCCCCCATCACTGGCGCCTGCGGCACCTCGCCCTGGCCCAGGCGCCAAACGGCCTGTGCCAGCACCGCCAGGCCCAGCCCGCCCATCATCAGGGCCTTGGCGCGCGCCACCCGCAGGCGCGCCGCCAGGCCCGCACCCAGCACGGCCAGGGTCATGGCGTAACTCAGGGTGTCACCGAGGAAATCGATGGCGTCAGCCCACAGCGCCAGCGAGTCGGCCTGCAGCCCGGCCAGGATCTCCAGGCCGAACATGGCGCCGTTGACGAGCAGCGCAAACCAGAGCGCACGGCGCAGGCGGGGGTCTTCGGCCGGGGTGGTGGGGGTGTGGCAGCAGTGGGCGCCCATGGTGGTGCAAGTGGAAGTCGAAACCGACGGGATTGCAAAGCCTGAAGCCTGTGCAAGGTCAAGCACCATGACCACGGGTTAACCAGGGGTTTCATGTTTCAATCGGCGCCCCGCTGTTGGAGATCTCCCATGGAACTGAGCACCTGGCTCGCCTTTTTTGCCGCCTCCTGGGCGATCAGTCTGTCCCCCGGCGCCGGTGCAGTGGCCGCCATGAGCAGCGGGCTCAGCCATGGCTTCCAGCGCGGCTACTGGACGACCGGCGGGCTGATCCTCGGCATCTGGACCCAGGTGCTGCTGGTGGGTGTGGGCCTGGGCGCACTGGTGGCCACTTCCACCACGCTGTTCACGGTCATCAAGTGGGCCGGTGTGGCCTATCTGATCTACCTGGGCGTGCAGCAGTGGCGCGCCCCGGTGGTGGCCCTGAAGGCCCAGGACGATGGCGTGAGCGGCGGCGCGAAGGCGCGCCGGCGCGATCTGGTGCTGCGCGGCTGGATGGTCAACACCATCAACCCCAAGGGCACGGTGTTCCTGCTCGCCGTGGTGCCGCAGTTCCTGCACCTGGATCAGCCGCTGGCGCCGCAATACCTCGTCATCGCGGCGACGCTGGGCTTCACCGACCTGGTGGTGATGGGCGGCTACACCGCCCTGGCCGCCAAGGTGCTGGGCGCGCTGAAGGACCTGCGCCTGATCCAGCTGATGAACCGCGCCTTCGGTGGCCTGTTCGTGGCCGCCGGCCTGCTGCTGGCCACCATCAAGAAAAGCTGAGCGGCCGCCGATGCCGACCTGGCTGCTGTTCCTGGGCCCGACGCTGATCTGGGCCAGCACCTGGCATGTCATCCTGTACCAGCTCGGCCAGGTGCCGGTGCTGAACTCCGTGGGCTGGCGTTTTGCACTGGCCGCCCTGGTTCTGGCGGGGCTGGCGCGCTGGCAAGGCCAGAGCCTGAAGCTGCCCAGGAGCGCGCACGGCCTGATGCTGGCCGCCGGCATCGTGCAGTACAGCGGCAATTACTGGGCGGTGTATGAAGCCGAGCAGTACATCCCTTCCGGCCTGGTGGCGGTGCTGTTTGCGCTGATGGTGTTCGGCAATGCGCTGGGCGCCTGGTGGGCTTTCGGGCAGAAGAGCAGCCGCGGCTTTCTGCTGGCGGCGCTGGGCGGCACGGTGGGCGTGGCCTTGGTGTTCTGGCCCGAGATTGCCGCCAGCGGCGCGCGCCCGCAGGCCAGCTACGGGCTGGCGATCGGCCTGGGTGCGGTGCTGGCGGCCTGCATCGGCAATGTGCTCACCCTCACGCTGACCCGCCGCGGCCTGCCCCTGCTGCCCATCCTGGCCTGGAGCATGGGCTATGGCGCGGCCTTCCTGCTGCTGCTCTCGGTGGTCAGCGGCGTAGGCCTGCAGTTCGACTGGCGCTGGCCCTATGTGCTGAGCTGGCTCTACCTGAGCCTGTTCGGCACGGTGATCGCCTTCGTCCTGTACTTCAAGCTGGCGCAGCGCCAGGGTCCGGCACGGGCGTCACTGATGGGCGTGGTGATCCCCGTCATCGCGCTGTCCGTCTCGGCCCTGTTCGAGGGCTGGAGGGCCACGCCCATGGCACTGGCCGGCATGGCGATGTGCGTGGGCAGCGTGTGGCTGGCACAGCGTCAGCCGACACCGACTGCCCGCAAGGTCACGGAATCGTCATGAGCGCGACACAGGGCTTTCATCGACGCTGACCACAGTGCGCGGGTCTGTAGACCCAACCCCCGCACACCATGAGCCAGCGCACCGAAGCCCCCCGCATCGACTTCAACGACGAAGACTCGAACCGCAGCGACAACCCGCACTTTGACCAGGTGCTGACGGCGCGCCTGAGCCGTCGCAGCATCCTGCGCGGCAGCCTGGGCGCCAGCAGCGCAGCGCTGGGTGGCGTGCTGCTGAGCGCCTGCGGCAGCGATGACCCCGCGCCGGCACCCGCTCCTGCCCCGGCCCCCGCACCAGCTCCGGCCCCGGCTCCCTCGCCCATCGTCACCACCCTGGGCTTTGCCGCCGTGGCCAAGAACCTGGACGACAAGGTCACCGTGCCGGCCGGCTACAGCGTCAGCATCCTCTACGCCCTGGGCGACCCGCTGCGCGCCGCCACCGCCGACTTCAAGAACGACGGCAGCGACACCGACTGGGAGAACCGCGCCGGCGACCACCATGACGGCATGGACTGGTTCGGCCTGAGCAGCAGCGGCGTGCCCTCCAACACCGCGGTGGACCGCGGCCTGCTGGCCATCAACCACGAGGCCACCACGGACGAGGTCAGCTCCTTCTTCATCCACGCCAACGGCGGCACCAAGACCCTGCCGCGCCCGGCGGCCGAGGTGGACAAGGAGCTCGCCATCCACGGCATCTCGGTGGTGGAAGTGAAGAAGACCGGCAGCAGCTGGGCCTATGTGAAGGACTCCGCCTTCAACTTCCGCATCCACCAGAACACCGAGGTGGACATTGCAGGCCCGGTGCGCGGCAGCCTGCAGGTCATCACCAAGTTCTCGCCCACCGGCAGCACCACGCGCGGCACGCTGAACAACTGCGGCGCCGGCAAGACGCCCTGGGGCAGCTACGTCTCGGGCGAGGAAAACTGGGCCGGCTACTTCTTCCGCGCCGGCAATGACGACACCGTGCGCGGCAACGACAAGAGCGTCACCGCGCTCAAGCGCTATGGCCGCGCGGCCGGTGCGGCCTCGCGCCACGGCTGGGAAACCGGCGGCGCCGACGACCGCTACCAGCGCTGGAACATCAGCAAGAGCGGCGTCTCGGTGGACGGCAGCGACGACTACCGCAACGAGATGAACGGCCAGGGCTACATCCTCGAAGTGGACCCCTACAGCAAGAGCAAGAAGGCGGTGAAGCGCACCGCCCTGGGCCGCTTCGCGCACGAGAGCGCGGCCTTCAGCAAGCCGGTGGCCGGCCAGCCCATCGCCGCCTACATGGGCGACGACTCGCGCAACGAGTACATCTACAAATTCGTCTCCACCGCGCTGTGGAGCGAGGCCGACGCCAACCCGGCCGACCGCCTCGCCACCGGCGCCAAGTACCTGGACCAGGGCAAGCTGTTCGTCGCCAAGTTCAACGCCGACGGCAGCGGCCAGTGGGTCGAGCTGAGCCTGAGCAATCCCCAGGTGCGCGACAACACGGTCTACCCCTTCAGCGACCAGGCCGACATCTGCGTCAACACCCGCCTGGCCGCCGATGCCGTGGGCGCCACCAAGATGGACCGCCCCGAGTGGTGCTCAGTGAACCCGAAGAACGGCGAGGTTTACTTCACGCTGACCAACAACAGCAACCGCCGCGCCGAACCCGCTGCCGGCGGCAGCCAGCTGGCACCGGACGGCCCCAACCCGCGCGCCTACACCGACATCAAGGGTGCCGGCACCAGCCAGGCCGGCAACCCCAACGGCCACATCCTGCGCCTCAAGGAAGGCACGGGCGGCGCTGGCGCGACCACCTTCACCTGGGACGTCTACCTGTTCGCCGCCGAGGCCAGCGCCGCGCCGGGCATGGTGAACCTCAGCAACCTCACGGCCGACCAGGACATGAGCAGCCCCGACGGCCTGGCCTTCAGCCCCGCCACCGGCATCTGCTGGATCCAGACCGATGACGGCGCCTACACCGATGTCACCAACTGCATGATGCTGGCCGCCATCCCCGGCCAGGTGGGCGACGGTGCCAAGAAGACCCTGAGCTACAGCCGCAGCACCGGTGGCGCACTCACCGTCGACACCTTCATCGGCAAGACGCCGGCGGCCAATGAGCTCAAGCGCTTCCTGGTCGGCCCCAAGGATTGCGAGATCACCGGCATCTGCGAAACCCCGGACGGCAAGGCCCTGTTCATCAACATCCAGCACCCGGGCGAAGGCACGGCGATGGCCAACATCGCCGATCCGACGAAGTACACCAGCCAGTGGCCCAGCAATGCCGGCTACGGCGCCGGCAAGCGCCCGCGCTCGGCCACCATCGTCATCACCAAGAACGATGGGGATGTGATCGGGCGTTGACCCCCCGATTGCGCGACAGCCGCAGGGCGGTGCAGCGGGGCACCGCCCTGGACCCAGAGAATGCGGGGCTTCGGCCCCGCTTCTGCTTTTGCGCCATGAACGACTCCCTCGAAAAACTCAACCGCCTGACCGAATCGCACGGCGCCATCCAGCCCGGCAAGGGTCTGGCCTCGGGGGTCATCGCGCTGTCGCTGGCCATCCTGTGCTTCCTGGGCGTGCTGGCCTTCCACTTCCCCGAGTACCTGACCACGCCGCAGCTGCGCAAGAGCTATTCCGTGCCGGTGCTGCGCCAGCTGCTGTTCGGCTCGCTGGTGCTGAGCGGCGCCATCGCGCTCTTCAACATCCTGCGCGGCCGGGTGCGCTGGCTGAGCCTGGGCACCTTCGTGCTGGTGGGCCTCTCGCTGGCCTTGGGCGGCAGCAAGGTCGAGGTGGACCCGAACTTCCCCGACCACACGCCCTACATCGGCCTGGACTGGTTCATCCTCGACCTACTGGGCTCCACGCTGATCTTCGTGTTCGTGGAAAAGCTCTGGCCGCTGCGCAAGCACCAGCCCGTGTTCCGGCCCGAGTGGCAGACCGACTTCCACCACTTCATCGTCAACCACATGGTGGTGGGCTTCGTGCTGCTGGCCACCAACCTGCTGGTGCACAAGCTGTTCGGCTGGGCGGCCAAGGACGGCGTGCAGGCCTGGGTGCAGGACCTGCCCTTCCCGGTGGCGCTGTTCCTCATCATCCTGGTGGCCGACCTGGTGCAGTACTGGACGCACCGCGCCTACCACGAGGTGCCCATGCTTTGGCGCCTGCACGCGGTGCACCACAGCGTCAAGAGCATGGACTGGATGGCCGGCTCGCGTCAGCACATTCTTGAGCTCTTGATCACCCGGACGCTCGTGCTGGCGCCGATCTTCGTACTGGGCTTCAGCAAGGAGGTGATCGACGCCTACATCGTCGTCGTCGGCTTCCAGGCGGTGTTCAACCACGCCAATGTCGACGTGCGTCTGGGGCCGCTGCGCTATGTGATCGTCACGCCCAACTTCCACCACTGGCACCACAGCCAGGACGACGAGGCGATCGACAAGAACTACGCCGCCCATTTCGCCTTCCTCGACCATCTGTTCGGCACCGCGGTGCAGGCCGACCGCAAGTGGCCGAACGAGTACGGCGTGGTCGGAGATTACGTGCCGAACGGCTTCTGGCAGCAGTTCAAGTTCCCGTTCGTCTGGAAGGGTTGACGCTACTCGCTGACCTTCCCGCGCCCGGCCTTGATGCCCGCGCGCTGGGCCTTGCCCTGCAGGCGCCGCTGCTGCGAACCCCAGGTGGGCTTGGTGGCGCGGCGGGGCTTGGGCACGTGGGCCACGCTCTGCACCAGCGCCACCAGGCGGGCAATCGCCTCGGTGCGGTTCTGCTCCTGGCTGCGGTGCTCCTGGGCCTTGATGACGATCACGCCCTCGTTCGTCAGGCGTTGATCGTTCAGCGCCAGCAGGCGTTCCTTGATGGCCGCGGGAAGGCTGGAAGCGTGCACGTCAAAGCGCAAGTGCACGGCGCTGGAGACCTTGTTGACGGCCTGACCGCCAGCCCCCTGCGCACGCACGAAGCTGAGTTCGATCTCATCCTCGCGCGGTTGCCAGTGCAGGTGCATCAGCTGGGCTCGACGCGCACCGGCACCCGTGGCGCCAACGCGCACATCAGCTCGTAGCCGATGGTGCCGGCATGGCGCGCCACTTCGTCGATGTCCAGCAGCGCGTCGTTGGCGCCACTGCGGCCCCAGAGCGTGACTTCGCTGCCGAAGCCGGCCTGCGGCAGTTCCGTCAGGTCCACCGCCAGCATGTCCATCGAGACTCGGCCGAGCGTGCGGCTGCGCTGTCCATCCACCAGCACCGGCGTGCCGGTGGGGGCGTGGCGCGGGTAGCCATCGGCATAGCCGCAAGCCACATTGCCCACGCGCATCGGGCGCTCGGCCACGAAGACGCTGCCGTAACCCACGCTCTCGCCAGGCTGCACCTCCTGCACGCTCAGCACCTTGGCGCGCAGGCTCATGGCGGGTTGCAGGCCCCAGTGGGCGGCATCGTGCTCGGGGTAGTCGGGTACGCCGCCATAGCCCATCACGCCGGGGCGCACCCAGTCGGCGGCCACCGTCATGCCTTCGCCCTGGCCCTCGCTCAATGGCCGCTGCGCGTGGCGCAGCGTGGCGGCGCTGTTGGCCAGGCTGCGCTCGCCGGGCAAGTCGGCGGTGGCGGCTTCGAAGGCGGCCAGCTGAGCGGCAATGCCGTCCTGCCCCAAGCGCAGCGCATCGGCGTCGGAGAAATGCGTCATCAGCACCACGTCCTCCACCTGCGGCAGGCTGGCCAGGCGCTGCCAGGCGGCGCGGAAGGCCAGGGGCTTGAAGCCCAGCCGGTTCATGCCGCTGTTGAGCTTGAGGAAGACGCGCTGCGGCCACAGCACCTTGTGCGCGGCCAGCCATTCCAGCTGCTCTTCGCAGTGGATAGCGTGCCAGAGGTGCAGGCGCGAGCACAGCTCCAGGTCGCGCGGCTCGAACACGCCTTCGAGCAGCAGCACCGGGCCGCGCCAGCCCAGGGCGCGCACGCGCTCGGCCTCGTTCAGGTCAATGCAGGCGAAGCCGTCGGCCACCAGGCGCTGCGCCTCGAAGCAACGCTCGATGCCGTGGCCGTAGGCATTGGCCTTGACCACCGCCCAAACGCGCGCCCCACCGGCCAGTTCGCGCGCCCGACCCAGGTTGTGAGAGAGCGCAGCGGTGTGGATGAGGGCTTCGATCGGGCGGGGCATGCCGGCGATTCTGGCGTAAGGCTCTGTCAAGCGCGTCGGTTACGCTTCGCGCGTTTTTTGGCCGCCAAGGGGCGGCCGTTCTTGTTGTACAGGCGGCATCCAACCCGGCGCGATGAAAAAAGGCTTCTACACCATCATGTCGGCGCAGTTCTTCAGCTCGCTGGCTGACAACGCGCTGTTCATCGCCGCCGTCGAACTGCTCAAACCCCTGGACCCAAGCGGCGCGCAGCGCGCCGCGCTGGTGCCGATGTTTGCGCTCTTTTACGTGCTCTTGGCTCCCTTTGTGGGCGCTTTTGCCGATGCGCTGCCCAAGGGCCGCGTGATGTTCATCGCCAACGGCATCAAGGTGGTGGGCTGCTTGATGATGCTCGTGGGCGTGCACCCGCTGCTGGCCTTCGCGGTGGTGGGCCTGGGCGCGGCGGCCTACTCGCCGGCCAAGTACGGCATCCTGACCGAGCTGCTGCCGCCCTCGCAGCTGGTCAAGGCCAATGGCTGGATCGAGGGCCTGACGATCGCCTCCATCATCCTGGGCGTGGTGCTGGGCGGGCAGCTGATCGGCCCCACCCTCGCGCCGCTGCTGATGGGTCTGGGCCTGCCCGGCATCGCCAGCGCCGCCGAGGCCGCCATCACCGCCATGGTGGGCCTGTACGTGCTGGCCGCGCTGTTCAACCTGAAGATCCCACGCACCGAGGCCCCGCTGCGGCCGATGTGCGGCCCGCTGGACTTGGTGACGGACTTCATGCAGTGCAACCGCCGCCTGTGGCAGGACAAGCTGGGCCAGATCTCACTGGCCACCACCACGCTGTTCTGGGGCGTGAGCGGCAATCTGCGTTACATCGTGCTGGCCTGGGCCGGCGCGGCGTTGGGCTACACCACCACCCAGGCCTCCAGCCTGGTGGGCGTGGTGGCCATCGGCACGGCGCTCGGAGCGCTGGTGGCCTCCTGGACGATGAAGCTGGACCGCGCGGTCAAGGTCATTCCACTGGGCATCGCGCTCGGCCTGACCGTGATCCTGCTCGTCGGCATTCGCGACGTGAAGCTCGCCGCGCCCTTCTTGACCCTGCTGGGCGCGCTGGGCGGCTTCTTGGTGGTGCCGATGAATGCGCTGCTGCAGCACCGCGGCCACAACCTGATGGGCGCCGGCCGCTCCATCGCCGTGCAAAACTTCAACGAGCAGGCCTGCATCCTGGTGCTGGGTTTCCTCTACGTGGGGCTCACCGGCGTCGGTCTGCATGCCTTTGCCGCCATCACCGCCTTCGGCCTGCTGGTGGCCGGGGTGATGGAGCTGATCCGCCGCTGGCATCTGCGCAATCTGCGCAGGCATCCGCACGAACTCGAGCGGCTGCTGGAGATTGCGCGCTGCGACGACTGCCACTGAGCCCCCGAGCCACTGGGCGCGACACCGTTGCCGAGTGCTGACAGCGCCCCATCGATACCCACGCAGGGCCGCCCCCAGGGAACATACTGAGTCCCGTCACCCAACCGCACTCCGCGCCGGTTAAGGCGCTCCGGGGCCGTGATCCATTGCGTCTGCGCGGGAGGCATCGGGCCGCCTGCGGCAACCAACCACAGGGAGCTTCGTATGGCATGGATTGATGATCTGAAGATCGGACTGCGCCTGGGCCTGGCCTTCGGCGTACTCATCGTGGCGTTGCTTGTGGTGGCACTGACCGGTCGGTCCGCCATGAAGGGCATCGAGGATCGGCTGATCGAAGCCACCGAAGACCGCGTGCCCAAGGTGCTGATGGTCAACGAGGTGATCGACAACGTGAACCAGATCGCGCGCTCGATCCGCAATATTGCCCTGATGGATGTGCCCGAGCAGCGCGAGGCCGAGGCCAAGGTGATCCAGGAGACCTATGCGGCCAACACGAAGGTGCTGGACAAGCTCAATCAGATGATCGAGAGCCCGCGCGGCAAAGAGTTCCTGGAGAACATCGGGCGCCTGCGGGCCGAGTTCAACTCGCAGGTGCAAAAGGTGACCAAGACCGCCATGCTGGGCGAGCGCGAAACCACCCGCGACCTGCTGCTGGGCGACATGCGCAAGTCGCAAATGGAGTACATGAAGGCCCTATCCGCCTTCGAGGACTTTCAGGTCGAGCTGATGACGGCGTCCAAGATCGAGGCCAAGAACCAGGCGCAGCGCGCCGAGTGGCTGCTGATGGCGGTGGGCCTGGTAGCCGCCCTGGTCAGCGGCGGGCTGGCGGTGCTGATCACCCGCTCGGTGACAGCCCCCATCAACCAGGCGGTGGAGATCGCCGGCACCGTGGCCGACGGTGACCTGCGCACGCGCATCCGCGTGGACCGCAAGGACGAAGCCGGTCAGTTGCTGGCCGCGTTGCAGCGCATGAACGACAGCCTGGTCGGCATCGTCAGCAGCGTGCGCGGCAATGCCGACAGCGTGGCCACCGCCAGTGGCCAGATCGCCCAGGGCAATGCCGACCTGAGCCAGCGCACCGAAGAGCAAGCCAGCAATCTGCAGCAAACGGCAGCCTCGATGGAACAGCTCACGGCCACCGTGAACCAGAACACCGACACCGCCCGCCAGGCCGCCCAGATGGCCAACACCGCCTCTACCGTGGCCGTGCAGGGCGGCGAGGTGGTGAGCCGCGTGGTCAACACCATGGATGAGATCAGCGCCAGCTCGCGCAAGATCAGCGACATCATTGGCGTCATCGACGGCATCGCCTTCCAGACCAACATCCTGGCGCTGAACGCGGCGGTTGAGGCCGCCCGCGCCGGCGAGCAGGGCCGCGGCTTTGCCGTGGTGGCCGGCGAGGTGCGCGCCCTAGCCAGCCGCAGTGCCGAAGCAGCACGCGAGATCAAGAGCCTGATCCACGCCAGCGTGGAGCGGGTGGATGCCGGCAGCCAGCAGGTCAACGACGCCGGCCGCACCATGCAGGAAGTGGTGAACCAGGTGCGGCGCGTGTCGGACATGCTGTCCGAGATCAGCGCCGCCAGCAACGAGCAGAGCAAGGGTATCGGCCAGATCGGCGATGCCGTCTCGCAGCTTGATCAGGTGACGCAGCAGAACGCCGCGCTGGTGGAAGAAAGCGCCGCTGCTGCCGACAGCCTGCAGCAGCAGGCCAGCGAGCTCGCCAACACCGTGGCGGTGTTCAAGCTGGAGGACGACCGCGCGAGCAAGCCCGGCCTGGCCGCCAAGCCGCCCGCGCGCAAGCCGATGGCGTCCGCCGCCGCACCGGCCAGGCCGGCGCCCGCACGCACGGCCGCCGCCGCCCGCCCTGCGGCGGCCACGGCCGCAGCAGACGACGGCGACTGGACCAGCTTCTAGGGCCGGCTGGCTGTCACCGGACCCGCCTGCACCGCGGCTCAGGCCGCGGGCAGCACCCGCAGCAGCAACCGCGCCGCATCCAGCGTGAACTCGCCGCGCGCAATGCCGGCGCGCACCTCGTCGGGCGTCCACAGCGCGAAGGCCTGGACCTCGCCGTCCTGGTTCTGCGGCGCCAGGCCCGCCGGCACGGTGACCTGGGCCGTCAGCAGGCGCTCCTGCAGATAGCCCAGGCCCTGCGCGTCAGACACCGGGCGGCGGCTGAAGAGCTCGGGGCCGGGGCGCTGCGGGCCCAGCTCAGCCAGGTTCAGGCCGGCCTCCTCCCAGGTCTCGCGCACCAGGGCCTGGCGGGGCCGCTCGGCGGCGCTGACCATTCCGCCCACCAGGGTGTCCCACAGGTTCGGGTCCTCGGCCTTGCTGGCGGCGCGCTGCTGCAGCCACAGCCGGCCGTCGGGGCTCCAGCCGATCAGGTGCACGGCCAGCGTGGGAACGCCCAGCACGCGCGCGCAGCCGCGCTCGATGACCGTGGGGCCGGCCGGGTGGGCCACACGCACGGCCTCGTCGCGCCAGCGCCCGCACAGGCCCAGGGCGCGCAGGCGTGCGGCCAGCTCGGTCAGATGGGCGGCAGGGTCGAGCGCGGCGGGCTGCAGCGCCAGGCCGCTGGCGGCCAGCTGCTCCAGCACCTCGGGCGGAGCGCTGCCCCAGGGGGTTTCGGCGCCAGCCCAGTGCAGCGGGCTGCGCGCCTGGGCGGGCGCCTGGTCGGCGCGGGCATCCAATTCCTTCAGCATGGCGTGCATCTTCGCTGCCGCGGCGCGGCCTCTGCGGGTTGCCACCAGCAGCCATGACGAAAGCCATGGTTCATGCTGGGCGCGTCATCACCCTGGGAGGACCCACCATGCAATTCGCATCCACACCGCAAGCCAGCAGCTCGCGCCTGAGCGGCCTGGGTTTCGTCATCGTGCTGCACCTGCTGATGATCTGGGCCTTGGCCAACGGCCTGGTGCAGAGGATCGTCAAGCCGGTTCCGCACGAAACCGAGGTCACCGTGGTGCCGCAGAAGGAGCTCCCCAAGGAGCTGCCCAAGCCGGTGGTGCGCGAGTTCGAACCACCCAAGGCGCCCCTGCCCTGGATGCCGCCGACCGAGTCCTTCGAAATCACCGCCCCACAGGACAAGGCGATCAGCACCAACCCCGCCGCCGAGCCTCCCGCCCCCAGCGGGCCGACAACGGGCGGCACGCAGGCGGCGGCCGAGCCCACTCTGCTGGCCACTGCGCCGGCCGTCCAGTCCGCCGGCATGCTCTGCCCGCAGATGGGCCGCCCCGAATTGCCCGCGCTGGGCGTCGAGGGCCTGGCCAGCTTCCGCGTGCTGGGCACGGTGCGCAATGGCCGCGTGGTGGCGGTGGAGCTGACCGCTCTGCGCGCCCTGGGCGACCGCCGCGCCATGCGCCAGCTGGCCCAGGTGCTGGAGCGCACGGTGCGCGAGACCTACCAGTGCGGCAGCAGCAACGGCCAGTTCACGCAGGACTTCGATTTCCGCATCGACTGAGGGCTTGAGCCCCAAGCAAAAGGGCCACCTCGCGGTGGCCCTTTTCTTTTCATGCCCTGGCGGCTCAGGAACCGCGCCTGCCGCGTCCACCCGTCGGCGCCGCCGCGACGAGCGGCTTGCCGCTCAGCACCGCCTCGATGTGCAGGCTCCAGGCCCGGGCGATCTTGAAGCAGCCGCTGTGGTTCAGATGGATCTCGTTGTGCCAGTCGCCGCTGATGCCGCTGCTTCCCAAGGCCGCCGGGGCGATCGGCACCTGGGTCGAATCGAACACATGCAGCTGCGGGTAGGTTTCCTTGTCGGCCGCGCAGGCCTTCAGCAGGGTGGCCAGCTTGGAGAGCATCAGCCGGCTCATGGCGGCCCAATCGGCCTGCGGGATGGCATAGGCCTTGAGCGCCGGGTAGAGCCAGGGGCCGGAGGCGTCCTCGGCACCGGCCGGGCGGGGTGTCGGCACGGCATAGCAGTGCATGAAGACCGGCTTGCCCTTGTTGGGGCCGTCGTCGCGCAGGCTCAGCACATGCTTGAGGTTGGCGCGCAGGTACTCGCAGTAGGTGGCCCAGCCCTCTTCCGAGAAGTAGCGGCTCACGCCGGCGCTGGGGGGGCCCCATTCGGTCTGCTTGCGCAGCAGGCGCAGCGTGAGCGGGGTGATCTCGCCGCTGGGCAGACTGGCCGGCACCTGGGCCGCGGCCACCAGGTCGTTGCCGCCCACGCTGAGCAGGATGCCGTCCCAGACTGCCTCGCCGTCGAGCAGGCGCACGAAGTCGGGTGCGCCTTCCAGATCCACCATGCGGCGCAGCGCGTTGTGGTGGCCCGCGCAGCTCACGGCAAAGGTGGGCTGGCTGAACACCAGCTCTTCGAGCAGGTTGGCATGGGCATCGACGCGTTGGGCCGCGAAGGAGAACCAGGAGTCCCCATGCGCCAGCAGCTTCCAGCGGAAGTTGGACAACTCGCTGCGACGCTTGAACTCGTCGGGCGTCAGGCAGACCAGGTGTTCGAACCGAGACTCCATCGGGCGCTCCCCCATTGACCCCAGGCAGGGCGGCGCGATTGTGGGGCCAAAAGAAGGGGGGTTCGGATCACCCGGGTGCGGGGCTTCCCGTAGTGGCTACCATCACCCGTCCACAAGGGAGGACAGATCACGATGCCAACAACGCGTCGGTACTGGCTGGGTGGTGCTGCGCTCTGTCTAGCGATGGGCCGTGTCATGGGCACGACCTCCGCGCCCCCGGTGCAACTGCATGTGGTGGGCAGCGAGGACCCACCCTTTCGCATCTTCGAAGGCGGCCGCGCCCGCGGCTTGTACTTCGACCTGCTGCGCGCCGCCGCCGAACGCGCCGGCTGGGTGGTGAAGATCGAGGCCGTGCCGCCGGCGCGCGCCCTGCAGATGCTGGAGCGCGGCGCTGCCGACGCCATGGTGGGCCCGCTGCGCACGCCCGAGCGCGAACGCTTCCTGCACTACAGCCGCATCACCCTGCCGCCCGAAGACAAGGCCTTCTACACGCGCCGCAATGCGGCGCCGCTGGACAGCCTGGACGATCTGCAGGGCCTCCTGATCGGCGTGCAGCGCGGCAAGCGCTACGGCCGCAGCTTCGACGAGGAGCGCCAGCTGCGCCGCGTCGAGGTCTCCGAGTACCGCAGCGCACTCACGATGGTCGAGCTGAACCGTCTGGACGTGGCCGTGGTGCCCGAGCGCCAAGGGGATCGCATCGTCGGCAGCCTGGGTCTCAAGCTCGTCAAGCAGCCGCTGCGCCTGCCCGGCGAGACGCCCTACCTGGTGCTGTCGCGCCAGTCGCCCTGGCTGAGCCGCCTGCCCGAACTGGAGCGCGCCTTCGACCAGCTGCACCGCGACGGCAGCTGGGATGAGATCCTGCAGCGGTACTAGCATCAACGCCCCCCAACCGGAGCCCCCCATGAGCAGCATCTACGAATTCCAGGCTACCTCCATCCAGGGCAAGCCGGTGGCGCTGAAGGACTACAAGGGCCGCGTGCTGCTGATCGTCAACACCGCCAGCGCCTGCGGCTTCACGCCCCAGTTCGGCGGGCTGGAACAGCTCTGGAAGGACTACGAGGCGCGTGGCCTGGTGGTGCTGGGCTTCCCCAGCAACGAGTTCGGCGGCCAGGACCCGGGCTCGAACGACGAGATCGCCAGCTTCTGTCAGATGAACTACGGCGTCAGCTTCCCGATGATGGCCAAGGTGGAGGTGAACGGTGGCAACGCCCACCCGCTCTGGCAGTGGCTGAAGAAGGAAAAGAAGGGCCTGCTGGGCACCGAGGGCATCAAGTGGAACTTCACGAAATTCCTGATCGGCCGTGACGGCACGGTGCTGGAGCGCTACGCCCCCACCGACACGCCCGAGAAGCTGCGCGCCGACATCGAAAAAGCGCTCGAAGCCTGATGCGCGTCACCGTCTGCCTGCCCGAGGGCGCGGCGCGCTGGGCTGCCGATCTGCAGCGGGCCCTGGGGCCACAGGCCACGGTGGAGCCCTGGCAGGCCGGCCAGGCCCCGGCGGATTACGCCGTGCTGTGGAAGCCCCCGGCCGAATTTCTGACGGCACAGCCCAAGCTCAAGGCCCTGTTCGCCGCCGGTGCCGGCGTGGACGCGCTGCGCGCCCTGCCCCTGCCGCCCGGCGTGCCCCTGGTGCGCCTGGAAGACGCCGGCATGGGCGTGCAGATGGCCGAGTACGTACTGCACGCGCTCTTGCGCTGGTACCGCGGCTTCGACCGCTACGCCAACCAGGCCGCCGCGGCGGCCTGGTGGCCCCAGCCACCGCAGCGCAAAGCCGACTGGACGGTGGGCTTGCTGGGCTACGGCCAGCTGGCCCAGCCGGTGGCGCAGGCGCTGCGCGGCCTGGGCTTTCCGGTGCAGGCCTGGGCGCGCACTCAGCGCGAAGCCGATCTGCCCCTGTTCGCCGGCCCCGCGGGCCTGGCGCCCTTCCTGCGCAGCAGCCGCGTGCTGGTGGCCCTGCTGCCGCTGACCGAAGCCACGCGCGGCTTGATCAACGCCGAGCGGCTGGGCCAATTGCCCGATCAGGCCTATCTGATCAATGTGGCGCGCGGCGGCCTGGTAGTGGAAGCCGATCTGCTGGCCGCCCTCGACAGCGGCCGCCTGGCCGGCGCGGCACTGGACGTGTGCACGCCCGAGCCCGCCCCGCCCAACCACCCCTTCTGGCGCCACCCGCGTATCCAGCTCACGCCGCACATCGCGGCGGCCACCTTGCTTGAGGAAGCGGTGGTGCAGATCGCCGCCAAGATCCGCGCACTCGAAGCCGGCCAGCCCATCAGCGGCGTGGTGGGCGCGGACGGCTACTGAACCAGCAAGCAGCCATATCGGCTGCGCAGGCCCTGCGCGCGCAGCCACTCGTTGGCCGTCTGCCGCGTCACCCCCGCCAGCGCCGCCAATTCGGCCTGGGTGGCGCGCACCCGCAGGCCCTCGGCACAGGGCTCGCCGCGTTCGCGCTGCAACTGCTCCAGCGCCAGCCTCAGGCGCTCGGGCGCGCGGCGGTGGCGTGCGGCTTCGAGCTGGTGCAGGGTGCCGTCGAAGCGGCGCGCGAACTCGGCCAGCAGCGCACGGGCAAAGCCGGGGTGCTCGTCCATCAGGAGCCGGTAGGCGGCAGAGCCGATCACCAGCACCCGGCTGGGGCGTGCGGCCACCGCCTCGTATCGGCTGGGCAGCCCGGCCACGAAGGCGCCCAGGCCGAACAGCAGCGGCGGCTGCACATGCTCCAGCACCGAAACCTGGCCATCGGGCGCGGTGAAGCGGCTCTCGATCTCGCCGCTGAGCAGCGCATAGAAGGCCTGCACCGGCGCGCCCTGCGCGAACAGGGTGCGGCCAGCGCGCAGGCTGCGGATCGTCAGCAGCGGCGCCAGTTCGGCGCGCAGTTGCAGCGGCAGGTCGGGGAAGTTGCCCACCAGCACCTGCTGCAGGGCCTCCAGCACGTCGATCTGTGTCGGCATGCCGACATTCTCGAGCACCGCCCGCCGCGCACACTGCCGCCATGCACCTGCTGACCCCCGAAGCCTGGGCTGCGCACTACCGCCAGTTCGCCGCCGTCGATTGCCCCAACCAGCCCACCTATGTGGCGATCTGTCACGCGGTGGCGGCCGACCCCGAACTGCTGGCCCTGCACGCGCCCATCCCGCCTGAGCAGGCGCGCGCCAACCTCTTTCTGGCCGCCGTGCATGAGCGCCTGCTGGCCGGTGTGGCGCACCCGCTGGCGGCCTATTTCCCCAGCCTGGGCGGCCCACGCGCCCCCGACGCCGAACTGCCCGCGCGGCTGCGCGACTTCGTACTCGGCCCCGAGCGCGAGCGCATCGAAGCCCATCTGCGCCAGCGCGCCACGCAGACCAACGAGGCCGGCCGCAGCGCCATGCTGCGCCTGGCCCTGGATGCCCTCGGAGCCGATCACCGCCGCCTGGCCCTGTTCGAGATCGGCGCCAGCGCCGGCCTGAACCTGGGCGTGGACGAAGACCAGATCGATTACGGCGCCTTCCAGCGCGGCCCCGGCACACGCCTGCAGCTGCGCTGCGACTGGCTGGATGGCACCCCACCGCCTGCCAGCGCCTGGCAGCTGGTGGCCCGCGCCGGAATGGACCTGGCCCCGGTGGACGTGCACGACCCCGCGGCCCGCCGCTGGCTGGAAGCCTGCGTGTGGGCCGACGATGTGGAACGCCTGCAGCGCCTGCGCCAGGCCCTGGCCTGGGCGCAGGCGCGCGGGCCGCGCATCCAGGCCCATGCGGATGGCCTGCAGGCCCTGGACGACTGGCGGGCCACGCTGCCGGCCGAAGTGCAGCCGGTGCTGCTGACGAGCTGGGTGCTGGGCTATTTCCAGCCCGACGCGCGCCAGCGCTTCCATGCCGAGGCCTTGCGTCGCGTGCGGGAGCAGGGCCTGACCTGGATCTGCGCCGAAGCCCCGGCCCATCACCCCATGCCGGCCCCGAGCGCCCCACCCAGCCCCGATGGCCAGGCGCCGATGCTGATGAGCCTGCACACGCCAGCTGCCAGCCGGGCCCTGCTGTGGAGCCACCCGCACGGCAACTGGGCGCGCGCAGCCTGAACCCGGCGCAATGCCGCCAGCAGCCGACCCGCTGCCAAACCGGCATAGCGCGCTTGGGCAGGCGCGAAGCGCGGGGCGGCCGGACATCGGGATAATCCCGGACTCCTTCCAGCCCTGCTACCGCCATGTTTGCGCACATCCCTCCCTACGCCGGCGACCCCATCCTCAGCCTGAACGAGGCCTTCCAGAAGGACCCCCGTCAAGGCAAGGTCAACCTCTCGATCGGCATCTACTTCGACGAGAACGGCAAGATCCCGGCGCTGGAATCGGTGCGCAAGGCCGAGCATCTGGTGGTGAATGCCGCCGGCGCCCGCCCCTACCTGCCGATGGAAGGCGCGGCCAATTTCCGCAGCGCCGTGCAGAACCTGCTGTTCGGTGAGCACCCCACGCTGAAGGCCGGCCGCATCGCCACCATCCAGGGCGTGGGCAGCTCGGGCGGCCTGAAGGTCGCGGCCGATTTCATCAAGGCCCATTTCCCGGCCTCCAAGATCTACCTGAGCAGCCCGACCTGGGACAACCACCGCGCGGTGTTCGAGGGCTCGGGCGTCGAAACCACCACCTACCCCTACTACCAGGACGGCCAGGTCGACTTCGCCGGCATGCTGGACACCCTGCGCCAGGCCCCGGCCCGCTCGGTGGTGCTGCTGCACGCCTGCTGCCACAACCCCACCGGTGTGGACCTGAGCGCCGCGCAGTGGACGGAACTCGTCAAGCTGCTCAATGAGCGCGAGCTGCTGCCCTTCCTGGACCTGGCCTACCAAGGCTATGGCGACGGCCTGGAAGAAGACCTGTTCGCCGTGCGCGAACTGCTCAACGCCGGCGGCCCCTTCCTGCTGGCCAACAGCTTCAGCAAGAACATGAGCGTGTACGGCGAGCGCTGCGGCGCCCTCAGCGTGGTCTGCCCCACGGCCGAGCAGGCCGAAAAGGTGCTGGGCCAGCTGAAGTTCATGATCCGCCGCAACTACAGCAACCCGCCCACCTTTGGCGGCCAGGTGGTGGCCACGGTGCTGAACACGCCCGAGCTGAACCAGATGTGGCGCAACGAAGTGGACGCCATGCGCACCCGCATCAAGGCCATGCGCAAGGCCCTGCACGAGGTGCTGAGCGCCAAGGTGCCGGGCCGCAACTTCGACTACTTCCTGACCCAGCGCGGCATGTTCAGCTACACCGGCCTGAGCGGTGAGCAGGTAGACACGCTGAAGGACGTGCACGGCGTCTACCTGGTGCGCAGCGGCCGCATGTGCGTGGCCGGACTGAACAGCAAGAACGTCGAAGTGGTGGCCAACGCCATGGCCGCGGTGCTGGCTTGACCCACCCCCGAAGCGCCTCCGGCGCCTCCCCCTCAAGGGGGCGCCGCCAGCAGCCCGGCAACGCCGGTTCTGCGGCGGCACTTGATCGCTAAGTCGCGCACCGCAGATTTCGGCGCATCTGGTGGCAAGACGATGACGGGCCCGCTTCGGCGGGCCCTTTTTCTTGGTGTTTTCCCTCGAATCCGCGCCCCCCGCCGCCAACGGAGTAAGTTCGCCGCCGCCTCATCGACCACTGGTGGCGCCGCCTGGTGGGAGCCTCCCGCTACGGCGTTTCTTCTACCCATTAGGAGTGAGCGAAATGCAATCCAAGATGAAGTCGGGCCTCGCCCTGGCCGCCACTGCAGCCGCCCTGTTCGCCGCCGGCACCTTCAGCACCGCCGCCAGCGCGGCCGAAGACGCCAAGGTCAAGTGTTCGGGAGCGAATGGCTGCAAAGGCTCGAGCGAGTGCAAGACGGCCAAGAGCGGCTGCAAGGGCCAGAACAGCTGCAAGGGCCAGGGCTGGGTGCACAAGAAGAGCGCCGAGGAGTGCACCAAGGCCGGTGGAAAAGTGGAGAAGTGATCCCCCGAAGCGGCCCAATGGGCCGCCTCCCCCCAAGGGGGCGCCGCGAGTGGCCCGGCAAAGCCGGTTCCACCGCGGCCGCTTGAGGGCGCTGTGCCACCTTCAGATTCGCTTCATGAGCACTGTTTTGAACGGCTTTGGCCTCGGCGCCCGCGTCGAGCATTACGAGGACCTGAAGTGCGCGGCCGATGAGGGCTGGGCGAACCGGCCGGAGTGGCTGGAGTTCATCAGCGAGAACTTCATGGTCGGCGGTGGGGCGCCGCTGGTGCATCTGGACGCGCTGCGCGCGCGCTACCCGGCGGTGCTGCATGGCGTCAGCCTGAACCTGGGTTCGACCGACCCGCTGCGGCCCGATTACCTGGACGCGCTCGCCGCCCTGGTCGAGCGCGTGCAGCCGGCCTGGGTCAGCGACCATCTGTGCTGGACCGGCACGGCCCACGGGCAACTGCACGACCTGCTGCCCCTGCCCTACGCGCAGGCCACGCTGGACCATTTGTGCGGCCGCATCCAGCAGGTGCAGGATCGCCTGCGCCGGCCGCTGGTGATCGAGAACGTCAGCAGCTATGTCCAGTTCGCGGCCGACGAGATGGGCGAGGCCGAGTTCATCGCCGCGCTGGTGCGGCGCAGCGGCTGCCAGCTGCTGCTGGACGTGAACAACATCTATGTGAGCCACCGCAACCATGGTTTCGATGCGCGCTCCTTCATCGATGCGATTCCGGCCGAGGCGGTGGTGCAAATCCATCTGGCCGGGCATGAAGACGAGGGCGGCCTGGTGATCGACACGCACGACCACCCGATCCGCTCCGAGGTCTGGGAGCTGTACGCCTACGCGCTGCAGCGCCTGGGCGCGCGGCCCACCATGATCGAGCGCGACGACCACATCCCCCCGCTGCCGGAGCTGCTGGCCGAACTGGACCAGGCACGCGCGGTGGCACGGGCGGTGCTTGCATGACGCTGGACCAGATCCAGGCCGCGCTGCAGCAGGCCGTGCGCGCTGGCGAGCCGGCTCCGCACGGCCTGCTGCGCGGCAGCGCGCAGGGGCTGGCGATCTACCAGCACGCCTACCGCGCCCGGCTGAGCGAGGCCCTGGCCGACAACCACCCGGCCTTGGCCCAGGCCTTGGGGGACGAAGGCTTTGCCGCACTGGCCGCCGCCTACCTGGCAGCGCACCCACCCACCGAGCCCTCGATCCGCTGGTACGGCCATCGGCTGGCCGCCTTCATGGATGAATGGGCCGAGCTGCCGCACCCGGCCCTGGCCGATCTGGCGCGCCTGGACTGGGCCTTGCGCCACGCCTTCGACGCCGCGGCCTGCCCCGCGCTGGAGTTGGCGGCGCTGCAGCCCGAGGACTGGGCCACGCTGCGCCCGCAACTTCAACCCAGCGTGCAGTTGCTGGCCCTGCACTGGGCCGTGGGGCCGGCCTGGCATGCACTGAACGCCGCGCGCGCGGCCGGCCAGGAGGCCGAGCTGCCCGAGCCTGCTCCGCTGGTGCACACCCTGCTGGTGTGGCGCAGCGGCCTGCAGCCGCATTGGCGCAGCGTGGGCGACGCCGAGGCCACGGCCCTGCAGGCGCTGGCCGCGGCGGCCAGCCTGGCGCCGTGGCTGGAGGAGCAGGGCGAGGCCGCGCTGCCGCAGGCCGTGGGCTGGCTACAGGCCTGGAGCGCGGAGGGCTTGCTCGCGGCGGCTTGAGCAGGGTCAAACCGGCGCTGCGTCGCGCTTGATGGCGCGCAAACCCGTCGCCTGTGCGTGGGCCGAGCATGGAGGCATTCCAACCCGGAGGTCTTCATGTCCCTGTTCCACGCCGTTCTCTGGCTCGACCACCACGAAGCCAAGCTGCTGCAGTTCGATGCCGACCATGTCGAGGCCGAGCGCCTGCGCGCGCACAGCCACCACACCAAACAGCATGGCAGCGCGGTGCGCAGCGAGCACGAGTTCTTTGCCGAGGTCTGCGCCGCCCTGCAGGGCATCACCGAGGTGCTGGTGACCGGCTCGCGCACCGCGCAGGCCGACTTCCGCCACTACCTGGAAAAGCACCGCCCGCAGCAGGTCGGCCAAGTGGTGGGCTATGAGTCGGTGGACCAGCTCAGCGACAAGCAGCTGGTGGCGCTGGCGCGCCAGTACTTCGTCAAGCACGACCGCATGAACGGCGTGCCGACCCCGACCTGACCCGCGACCTGATCAGCGGCTCAACAGCTCCGCGGCCTTGGCGCGCACCGCCGCGCGCGCCGGCCACACCTGGCCGGGCCCCTGCACGATGTGCACCGTGGGCCCCCAGGCGCGCCACAGCGCAGGGTCGGTGGGGCCCAGCACCGACAGCAGCGGTGCTTCCACCGCCGCGGCCAGATGGCCGGGGCCGGTGTCGTTGCTGACCAGCAGCGCCGCGCGCTGCAGCAGCGCCGCCAGCACACCCAGGTTCACGCGCTCCAGGCACAGGGCCTGGGGGTAGTGGGTGCGCGCTTCCTCTTCCTCGCCCGGGCCGGGGCAGATCACCACCGGCAGGCCCAGGCCGCGCAACTCGTCGGCCGCAAAGGCCGGGAAGTCCGGCCAGACCTTGTTCTGGCCCGCAAAGGTGCCGCCGGCAAAGGGGCAGATGACGATGAAACCGCCGTGTGCCAGCCCATGCTGCGCGCACAGGGCCTCGGCGGCTTCCTGGTGGCGCGGCGTCACTCGCAGGCCCAGGCGCTCGGGCAGCGGGGCGTCCTGTTCGAGCAGGGCGCTGGCCAGATGCCAGTAGACCTCCAGCTCGTGCTTGTCCGGCCGCGGCACCGAGCGACCGAGCAGCCAGCCGCGCGCCTCGCGGTTGTGGCCGATGGCACGCAGGCCGGCCAGGCGCATGTCCAGCGCGCTGCCAAAGGAATAGGGGAAGGCGACGGCGTTGATGCGGCGGTCAAAGCCCGGGTCGCGCTGGCGCAACTCGGATCGCAGGCGGCGCAGCAGGGCCACGCGCTCGCGCAGGCTCTTGGGCTGCTTGTGCACCGGCCAGCCATGGCCGGCCAGCAGCTCGGCGGCCCAGGGCTTGCCCACCAGATGGAGTTCGTAGCCGGCCGCCTGCAGGCGCTCCAGCGCGGGCAGGCCCAACAGCACATCGCCCACCCAGTTGCGCAGGCGCACGATCAAGGGGCGAGGGGAGGACATCCGGGGCCGTTCGACAATGCAAGGCGCGCGATTCTGGCACCCCGCCCCCGAAAGACTTCCGATGACGCTCCCTACTTCCGCCCAGATCCTGGCCTTGCACGACGAAGCCCTGGCCCGCGCCGACTGGCCCGCCCAGGCCGGCCCGGAGCTGGCTGACCCGCTGCTGCACTGGGTTCGAACCAACCACCGCTTCAACTGCCTGCTCTGGGCGGAAGAGGATCTGGCGCGTCGCACCCAGGTGGCGGATGCCGAGATCGCCGCCAACAAGCGCGCCATCGACGGCTTCAACCAGGCGCGCAACGACGCCACCGAGCGGGTGGACGAGCTGCTGCTGCTGGCCTTAAGCCTGGTGGACCCGGCCACTGTGGGCAGCGACACCCCGCGCAGCCAGGTGCCGGCCGGCGCACGCCTGAACAGCGAGACCGCCGGCAGCATGCTGGACCGGCTGTCCATCATGGCGTTGAAGTGCCGCGCCATGCGCCAGCAGACCGAGCGCCAGGACGTGGACGAGGCCCACCGCGCCAGCTGCCGCGCCCGCCTGGCACGCCTTGAAGAGCAGCGCCAGGACCTGGCCGCCTGCTTCGACGCCCTGCTGGCCGATGCCCAGGCCGGGCGCGCCTACTTCAAGGTCTACCGCCAGTTCAAGATGTACAACGATGCGCGCTTCAACCCGGCACTGGTCAAAGAAGCTCAGGTGAAGTAACCGAGATCGCGCTGGCTGAACGCGGCGATGTTCGGCACCACCAGGGGTAGATCGGTGGCGCTCACGCCCAGCCAGCTCGCCAGCGTGCCGGCCAGCTGATCGACCGAGGTCGAGGGCAGCAGCCGGCCCTGGCCCACGTCGTCCGGACCGTTGACCGCCACCGCCGGCGCGGTGCCGAAGAAGCGCCCGCCCTTGACGGCGCCGCCCATGACGAAGTGATGCCCGCCCCAGCCGTGGTCGGAGCCGTCGCCGTTGATGGAGAGCGTGCGGCCGAAGTCCGAGGCCGTGAAGGCGGTGACCTGATTCGCCACGCCGAGCTCCTGCATCGCCGCCTGGAAGCTCACCAGGCCGTTGGCCACCTGGGTCAGCAGGCCGGGGTGGTTCTCGCTCAGGTTGTCGTGCAGGTCGAAGCCGCCCAGCGACACCATGAAAACCTGGCGCGAGACGCCGAAGCTGGCGCGCGCGGCAATCATGCGCGCCACCATCTTGAGCTGGTTGGACAGCGAGCTGTTGGCGTCGAAAGTGGTGGCCAGATCGGGCAGGCCGGCCAGCGCGCTGCTGACCTGCGCCTCGGCATCGATCGAGCGCTTGGTGACCTTGCTGTACTCGGCCTCGAACAGATGGCTGCTTTGCGCGGTAATCAGGCTGCGCAGGGCGGACTGCGCGGTGCTGGAGCCGAACAGGCTGCGCGCGATGCCGTTGATGGCCACCGCGCCATTCGTGCCCATCTGGTACTGCACCGCCTGCTGGCCGCTCAGGAACACCGAGTTGCCGGTGATGGAGATACAGCTGAACACCGAGCCGCCATTGCCACTGAGCATCAGGTCGCCGACACGCCCGCCCCAACCGGAGAGCGCCCCCTCGGGCAGATCGGACTGCCAGATCGACTGCTGGTCGTTGTGCGAGAACAGCTTGGGCGGCAGCGGCACCGAGCGGGCGTTGTACTGCGCCAAGGTGGTGGGCTGCAGCAGCGGGCCGACGTTCAGCTGCGCGGCCAGGCGGCCCTGGTCCCACAGGGTCTTGAGCGGACTCAGTGCCGGGTGCAGGGCCAGCTGCATGCCGCCGGGCAGGGCCGTGGCGGGCGTCAGCGTGGTGGCCGCCAGTTCGGACTGCGCCACCGCCAGATTGCTGCGGATGCTGGCGTACTTGGCGTAGTTCGTGCCGTCGGCCGGGATCAGGGTGTTGCCATGGTCGTTGCCGCCGTACAGGAAGACGCAGACCAGGGCCTTGTAGTCATTCGGGTTGGTAGCTGCCGCGGCCTCGCCGATCAGCGAGAGGTTCAGTGCCCAGGGCGCGGCGGCGCCGGCCACGCCGGTCAGTGCCGCACGGCGCAGGAAGGCGCGGCGCGCCAGGTCGATGGAGTTGCTCATGGCCGGCTCCTTATTTCTGGATGAGGTAGTCGAGGCTGGCCATGACGAGCATGACGGCGGCGTAGACGCGGTTGGCCTTGCCGGTGTCGGTGCTGGCCGAGATGCTGTTCACCGCGTTCTGGATGGTCGTGCGCGTCCCGGCGGTGAGCTGCCCGGCGCAGAGCAGCAGGTTCAGCCGGTCCAGCAGCGCGCTGGCATCACTGGCCAGCGCCAGCTCGCTCACATAGTTGGGCTTCACATCCCGGTGGCCGTTTCCCACGATGGTCTGCAGCGCGTTCAGGTAGCCAGCCACGCTGGTCTCGTTGGTGAGCTGGAACTCCGGCGCCACCAGGCCGGCCGTGGCGACGGCCGTGCCGGCCGGCACATAGCCAGGGCGGAAATAGTTGAAGACCGAGGGGCTGCGCAGGGGGCTCTGGCCGAGCGAGCGCGAGGGGTCCGAGGTATTCCCCAGATCCCAGTTGCCGCTGGTGGAGCTGGCCTTGAAGCTGCGTGCCCACTGGATGGCGCGCAGCATGGGCTCGCGCTGCTTGCCCCAACCGGGGTCGCTGAGCTTGGCAGGGTCGCGCGCCTCGTCGTCCAGCAGCAGGGCGCGCAGGGTGGCGCCCAGATCGCCGCGCACGCCGCTGCCGTTGTTGTTGAACACGGTGGCCACGCGCGCCACATAGGCCGGGCTGGGGTTGCTGGTGACCAGGCGCTGGATCAGCTGCTTGGCCATGAAGGGCCCCACGTTCGGATGGGCGGCAATCACGTCCAGCGCTTGCGTGAGCGCAGTGCGGCCCGGGGTGCCGGCCGGCACCGTGGCGCCCAGGAAGCTGGCGGCGAGCGTGCTGTGCAGCGATTCCGTCAGCACCATGGGCTTGCGCGCGAATTCTGGGCTCGTGTCGCCGCGCGGCAGGTCCAGGTTCCAGCCGGTGAACACGCGCGCCAGCTGGGTCACCATGTCCTGCGTGTAGGTCTCGATCGGCTGGCCCTGGGCGTTGAGCTTGTTCGTGCCGTCCAGGTTCAGCTCGTACAGACCGATGGAAAACAGCTGCAGCACCTCGCGGGCGTAGTTCTCGTCGGGCAGGCGGCCGGTGGCGGCGTTCTCCTTCTGGTTGCCGGCCGTGTTCAGGTAGCGGCCCATGGCGGCGTTCAGCGTCACGCCCTCCAGCAAGGTGCGGAAGTTGCCAAAGGCGTTCGAGGCCAGCAGGTCCCACCAGGCGGCCAGCTGGAACTGCTTCCAGGGGCCGGTAACGCCATCAAAGCCCACCACCAGGATTTCCGACAGCGCCAGCGCCATGCGCTGGCGCAGCCCGTCGGGGGCCGTCATCAGGCGTTGCCAGATCTGCGAATCGACGCCGGTGGCGAGGTTGCGGTCGCCCTTGTCGTAGCCCTTGCCAATCAGCCAGTCCCAGTTGCTGCTGGAGGGCACCTTGGCCATCTCGGTCGACAGCCAGGCGGCGTAGCCGGTGGCGCGCAGGGTGGCGATGTCCGTCTCCGTGTAGCCCAGCGTGGCCTGGGCCAGGAAGCGCGCGGCGTCGAAGTCCGAATAGGGCGCCGTGCTGGCGAAGACGCGGGCGCCGAAGTCGCTCAAGGGCCCCACATCACCCAGCCCCCCACCGGACACCGGCCCGAGGATGTAAACGCGCCCGCCCTTCACGCCCAGGTAGTTCTGCGTGCTGGCGTAGTAGCGGTAGGTGTAGCCGTCCCAGTTCAGGTCGGCCTGGTGCGGCGGGAAGTAGGTACCGTAGACGCGCTCGGCCCAGTCCATCAGCTGGGTAGCCGTGGGGGTGGGTGGGGTGCTGGCCGCGGCCGCCCCACCGCCGCTGAAGCTGCCCTCGCCGGTGACGGGGGCGCCGAGGATCTGGCGGCGGTCCTGCGCCTGCGCGGTGTTCAGCAGTTCGGCGGGGGGCTCGGTCTCGCTGCCGCCGCCGCAGGCGCTCAGCAGGGCGGCGCTGCCGGCCAGCCAGGCCCAGTTCTCGGGGGCCGGCGCGGCCGGCTTGCGCATCGTGGTCGTGTCCATGGCAGCTCCTTGTCGGGGCTGAGTATGGCCATGACGAGCGGCACGGGCCAGCACTTTGGCAGAGCTTTGCCCTGCTTCACGAAGCGCTTACATGGTCAGCAAATGTGACTCAGGCGCCAAGCGTGGTCGGATCCAGATAGCGCTGGCGGAAGGTCTCGAAAGGCTCGTGGTCGGCCGCTTCGATACGGCACTGCTCGGCCACCGAATCAGCCGCCTGCTGCAGCAGGCGCTGCTGCACCGCCGGGTCCATCGGCAGGGCCAGCACCTGCTGGCGGGCGCGCTCGCTGCAGGCGCTGGTGAAGCGGGTGAAGGAGCCATGCTCGCGCGCACCAGCCAGGGCGCGTGCCGAGGGCAGGCTCTCGGGGGCCTGCAGCGCGGCCTGGGCCTGGGCCATGGCCTCGGTGTAGGCGCTGCCACCCAACGCGGCATCCATCTGGCGGGCGATCGGCGCGCAGGATTCGAGCACCTCGGCCGCCCACTCCGTCAGCTTCACACGGCCACCGGCGCGCTCCAGTTCCAACCCGGGCTCACGCCCGCGCGAGGCGGTGAGCTGCTGGTTGCGCGCCAGCGCGGCAATCTCCTCGGGCGTGTCGGCGGGGCTGTCGCTCTGCAGGCAGTGCAGCAGGAAGACGTCGATGACGCGCATCGTGGCCGCAGCGATGCCCACGTCCTCAAAGGGATCCAGGTCCATCAGCCGCACCTCGACGTACTCGACGCCGCGCTCGCGCAGCGCATGCAACGGGCGCTCGCCGGGGCGGATGACGCGCTTGGGCCGGATCGAGCTGTAGAACTCGTTCTCGATCTGCAGCAAGCTGGTGCCGAGCTGGTTGTATTCGCCGCCCAGATTGCGCACGCCGATGCGCTCGTACGGCGCATAGGGCTGCGTCAGCGCGCCTTGCAGTGAGCCGGCGTAGCTGTCCAGGCAGTTGTAGCTGACCGCCAGGCTGGCCTGGGCATCGCTCTGGTAACCCAGGCGCCCCATGCGCAGCGAGGTGGCGTAGGGCAGGTGCAGGGTGTGCGGGTGCTCTGGAGACAAAGGCTGCAGGCCATGCTCGCGCCCTTCCACAAAGCTGCCGCAAACGGCCGGCGAGGCCCCGAACAGCAGCAGCAGCACGAAGCTCTCGCGGCGGAAGTTGCGGATCAGCGCGAAGTACTCGGCGCTGCTGAGGCCGGGCAGCGACCAGTTGTAGTGGATGCCCGAGATCGTCTGCATGCGCTTGCCATAGCGGTGGCCCAGGCCGGCGCGATAGACCGACTTGGCGCGCCCGATGTTGGAGGTGCCGTAGCGGCCGATCGGGATGGTTTCATCGGTGGGCAGGCCGCAGGGCATGCTGGAGACCCACAGGCGCTCCTCGCCGATGGCGCGGTAAACGAATTGGTGCAGCTCGGTCAGCTCGCGCAGACAGGACTCGGCATCGGCATGCACGCCGGTGATGAGCTCCAGCTGCGACTCGCTGAAGTCGGTGGTGATGTACGGATGCGTCAGCGCCGAGCCCAGCGCGATCGGGTGCGGCGTCAGCGCCAGGCCATTGCCGGCCAGCACGCGCAGGCTTTCTTTCTCGATGCCGCGGCGCATGCCACGCAGGCGCTCGGGCGCGAGCAGGTTGTCGTTCGTCATGGGGGGATCCTGAAGCGGGGAGCGGAGCGAGCCGCTGATTGCGGGGTTCTACCACCCGGGTGGGTGGCCCTGCCAGCACAAGTGCTTGGGTTTTATGCTGGCCCGATGACGTACCGATTGCTGCTCGTCCTCGGCCTCCTGCTGTCTCACTTGGCGGTTCGGGCCCAGCCCGCCCCGCCCGCGTTCGAACTGCAGCAGCTGGCGCCCGGCGTCTATGCCGCCATCGACCAGGGCGGCCGCGCGGGCTCCAACGCCGGCATCGTCATCGGCAACCGCGCCGTGCTGGTGGTGGACAGCCTTTACCGCGAAACGGCCAGCCGCGCCCTGCTGGAGGCCGTGCGCAAGCTCACCGACCTGCCGATCCGCTACCTCGTCAACACCCACCACCACATCGACCACGTGGCCGGCAACCGCCTGTTTGCCGAGGCCGGTGCCACCGTGCTGGCGCAGCGCAATGTGCCCGCCTGGGTGCAACCGGAGAACCTGCGTCTGCTGGGGGGCGAGCAGGCCAGCGCCGAACAGAAGGAGCAGGTGGCGCAGCTGCTGCAGCCGCAGCTCACCTTCAACGAACGCATGAGCCTGGACCTGGGCGGCCGGCGCGTGGAACTGCAGCACCGCCTGGGCCATACCGGCGGCGACACCGCGGTCTGGGTGCCCGACGCCCAGGTGATGTTTCTGGGCGACCTGCTGTGGCGGCGCTCGATCCCCAACCTCGTTGACGCCAACCTGGTGCAGTGGCGCGCCACGCTGGAGACCCTGGGCCTGACAGGCGAGGACACCCGCTTCGTGCCCGGGCACGGCGGCGTGGCCAGCGCACAAGACCTGCGCGAGTTCGCCGGCTACCTGGACGCCCTGGACCAGGCTGTGGCGGATGCCCAGGGGCCGGAGGAGACGCGCAGCGCCGCCGCGCTGGAGGCCTTGCGTGCGCGCTACGCCGCCTGGGCCTACTTCAAGGGCCTGGGGGCCGCGAATGTGCGCGATGCGCTGGCGGAGCGCGAAGGGCGCAAGCGGGTGCCGGCGCCCCGCCCCTGATCAGCTCAGGCCCGCCAGCAGCGCCGCGTTGCCCCCCGCCGCCGCGGTGTTGACGGTCAGCGTCTGCTCGGCGGCGAAGCGGTAGACCTGCTGGGCCTGCTGGGCCTCCTGGGGTGTGACCAGGGGCACGATGGCGCCTTGGCGGGCGGCCAGTGCGGCCAGCAGGGCGGCGGTCTGGGCGCTGTCCAGGCCCGCAGTGAAGGTGGCGTCGAAGGCGGCCGTCCTGGCCCATTGCGCCCACTCGGTGGGCTCGTGCTCCTGGCAGGCCAGCCAGTCACCCACGCCCTGGCTTTGCAGCTGCTGGCGCAGCGCGCAGGCGCTCTTGAGCTGGGCGGCGGCACCCACCAGGGTCACCTCGTTGCCGGCCAGCAGGGCCAGGGCCAGCGCGGGGCGCCAGCCGTCGCCATTGACAAAGCCGACGACATGGCCGCGCGCGTGCAGGCGCAGCTCGTTGCGCTCGCCCGTGGGGCCGGGCAGGGCCAGGGTGAGCAGGCGCGGCGCGGCCTGGGCCAGCAGGGCGGCTTGGTCGGGCAGCGCGGCCTGCAGGGTGCGCAGGCGCTGGGCCAGGGCCTCGGGCAGGGCCGAAGCGGCCGCGGCGCGCGTGGGCACGAAGCTGGGGCGCACAAAGCGCCACAGGTAGTTCGGGCCGCCGGCCTTGGGGCCGGTACCGCTGAGGCCCTCGCCACCGAAAGGCTGCACGCCCACCACCGCACCAATGATGTTGCGGTTCACATAGACGTTGCCGATGCGCGCGGCCTCGGCCAGCTTTTCGGCGCGGGTGTCGATGCGGGTCTGGATGCCCATGGTCAGGCCATAGCCCAGGCCGTTGATCTTCTCGATCACCGCCTCGGGCGCGCCGCCCCAGCGAAGCACATGCAGCACGGGGCCGAAGATCTCGGTCTTCAGGTCGGCGATGTCCTTCACCTCGAAAGCGATGGGCGCGACCAGATTGGCCACGTGGGCATCGTGCTTGCCGCCTTCGGCGATCAGCTTGGCTTCGCGGCGCAGGCGCTCGATGTTGGCGCTGATGCCGGCAAAGGCCTCGGCGTCGATCAGCGGGCCGACATCGGTTTCGAGCTTGCTCGGGTCGCCCACGCGCAGCTCGGCCAGGGCGCCCTTGATCATCTCGATCACGCCATCGGCCACCGATTCATGCACGCACAGCAAGCGCAACGCCGAGCAGCGCTGGCCGGCGGAGCGGAAGGCGCTCTGCACCACCGCGTCCACCACCTGCTCGGGCAGGGCCGTGCTGTCCACCAGCATGGCGTTCAGGCCGCCGGTCTCGGCGATCAGCACCTTGGGCTCGTTCGATTGGGCCAGGGTCTTCTGGATGATCTTGGCGACTTGCGTGCTGCCGGTGAAGCACACGCCGGCCGTGGCCGGGTGCGCCACCAGCGCGGCGCCCACGGTTTCGCCGGTGCCGTTCAGCAGCTGCAGGGCGTCCGCCGGCACGCCAGCGGCGTGCAGGATGCGCACGCACTCCACCGCCACCGCCGGGGTCTGCTCGGCCGGCTTGGCGGCCACGGTGTTGCCCGCCACCAGGGCGGCCACCACCTGGCCGGCAAAGATGGCGAGCGGGAAGTTCCAGGGCGAGATGCAGACGAACACGCCGCGGCCCTGCATGGCGGCGTCGCCGGCCAGTTCGGCCTCGTCGGCGTAGTAGCGCAGGAAGTCCACCGCCTCGCGCACCTCGGCAATGCAGTCGGCCAGGGTCTTGTGGGCCTCCTTGACCAGCAGGCCGCACAGCGGGGCCAGCTCGGCTTCCATCGCATCGGCCGCGCGGCGCAGCACCGCGGCGCGCTGGGCCACCGGGGTGCGGGACCAACCCGTGAAGCCGGCCTGCAGGCGGGTCATCGCGGCCTGCACGTCTTCGCCCGTGGCCACCGGCACGGCCGGCACCTGGCAGGCCTGCGCCGCCGCCGTGAACGGCGCGCGCTGCGTGGGCGAGGCCAGGTCGGCGCCGCGGCTGTTGACGCGGCTTTCGCCCGCGGCCTTGTAGAGGTTCAGCGGCAACGGCTGCGTGGGCGCAGGGCGCAGGTCTTCGAGCGGGCAGCCCAGCAGCTCGGGCACGGCCACTTGCGGGTCGGCCAGCTGGTGCACGAAGCTGGAGTTGGCGCCGTTTTCCAGCAGGCGGCGCACCAGATAGGCCAGCAGGTCGCGGTGCTCGCCCACCGGGGCGTAGACGCGGCAGGGCGTGTTCTTGTCCTTCAGCACCTCGCGGTAGATACCCTCGCCCATGCCGTGCAGGCGCTGCATCTCGTAGGGCGCACCGGCCGCCTTGGCCATCTGCAGGATGGCGGCGATGGTGCCGGCGTTGTGGCTGGCGAACTGCGGGTAGATGAATTCCTTGTAGGCCAACAGCGCCTGGGCGCAGGCCAGGTAGCTCACATCGGTGTGTGCCTTGTGCGTGAACACCGGGTAGTGCTCCAGGCCGAGTTCCTGGGCGCGCTTGATCTCGCCGTCCCAGTAGGCGCCCTTGACCAGGCGCACCATGAACTTCAGCTGGTACTTGCGGGCGATGTCGGCCACCGCATCGATGACGGCGCGGGCGCGCGTCTGGTAGGCCTGCACGGCCAGGCCAAAGCCCTGCCACTGCGGGTGCTTGGCGGCGATGTGCTGGGCCAGGGACTCGAACACGTCCAGGCTCAGCTCCAGGCGGTCGACCTCTTCGGCGTCGATCGTCAGGTTCATGTTGGCAGCCGCCGCGGCATCCACCAGGCCACGCACGCGCGGCACCAGGGTTTCAAACACGCGCTCGCGCTGCAGCACCTCGTAGCGGGTGAACAGGGCACTGAGCTTGATCGAGATGCCGTCGCTGCCCATCGGGCTGGGCGCGCGGCCACCGGGGAAGCGCGCGGCGATGCGGGCGATGGCGTTGCGGTAGCTGGCCAGGTAGCGCTCGGCGTCGTGCTCGGTGCGGGCGCCCTCGCCCAGCATGTCGTAGCTGAAGGTCAGCTGCGGCAGCTCCTTGCGCGCGCTCGCGGCCTCGCCCTGGGCTTCGTCGATGTTGCGGCCGAGCACGAACTGGCGACCCAGCAGCTGGATGGCGCGCACGGTGGCGGCCACCACCGTCTTGCTGCCCATGCGGCCCAGCAAGCCGCCACTGTCCTCACCCGGCAGGAACTTCTTTGAGAGGCTGATGGCTGCGGCCGACAGGCTGCTGAGCATCTTGTGCGGGCCGTCACCCGCGGCGTCGAAGTCAGCCCGGCCGAGCTGGTCGGCCGTCAACGCGATCGCCGTTTCGGCATCGGGCACGCGCAGCAGGGCTTCGGCCAGGCGCATCAGGGCCAGGCCCTCGGGGCGGGTGATCGGGTACTCGCGCAGCAGCGATTCCATCGCCCAGAAGGGGGCCGGGTTGTCGCGCACCTGCTCGACCCAGGGGCCGGCCTGCCCAATCACCTTCGCCCAGCCGGCCTGGGTGCCGGCCAGCTCGGCCACCAGGGCGGCCACGGCAGCGTTCTCATCGCGATACGGTTCCGGCAGGCGCTGGATTTCGGGCAGGGTGCTCATGGGTGTCTCCTGAAGATCCTGGCACTGTAGGCCGGGCAGTTCCGGAAAGGTTGCGGAGAATGCAGCGATCCGCCGAATGGAATTCAGCCATGGACCTGGACGCCACCCCGCCCGAAGGCCTTGACCGCATCGACCTGCGCATCCTGCGCGTGCTGCAGGAAGACGCCCGCATCACCCACCAGAAGCTGGCCGAGGCCGTGCACCTGAGCGCCAGCAGCGTGCACGAGCGCGTCAAGCGCCTGCAGCGCGACGGCTTCATCCTCGGCTACCGCGCCCAGCTCAACCCCGAGAAGCTGGGTGCCGCGCTGATGGTGTTCGTGGAGGTGCTGCTCGACCGCACCGTGCACGACGTGATGGACACCTTCAAGGCCGCCGTGCAGGCCCGCCCCGAGATCCTCGAATGCCACCTGGTGGCCGGCGGCTTCGACTACCTGCTCAAGACCCGCGTGGCGGACATGGCGGCCTACCGCAGCTTCATCGGCACCGGCATCTGGAGCCTGCCGGGGGTGCGGGAGACGCGGACCTATGTGGTGATGGAGGAGGTGAAGTGTGAGCTGGGGGTGCGGGTTTGAGCACGGCGCCGCTGGATCTGAACCTCGCCCTGCCGCCGGGCCGCCTGAACCTGCGTGTAGGTCTTTGGCTCGAACGCGGCGATGCGCTGCTGCTACAGCGCGAGCACAGCGACCCTTTCTGGACCGTGCCCGGCGGCCGGCTGCGCCTCGGCGAAACCCTGGAGCAAGGCCTGCGCCGCGAGATGCGGGAGGAGCTGGGCTTGGAACTGGGGCCCCTGCGCCTGTGCGGCTTGGTCGAGAACTTCTACGCGTGGAAGGGCCAGGCGGTGCATGAGTGGCTGTGGCTGATGAAGGACAGCTGCCCGGGCGCCGCCGAGTTGCAGAGCCGCGAACCCCAGCTGGAGTTCAGCTGGTGGCCGCTGAACGAGCTGCCCGACCTGCGCCCGCTGGCACTCAAGGAGTGGCGCGGCAAGACCGACTTCCTGCATGCAGTACAAGGCCATGACACCACCTGACGCCCTCCTGGATTCCTGGCAGTCGGCCTGGCATGGCTTGGGCGCGCAAGGCGATGGCCAGGCGCTGCGCGAGGCGCTGTGGGCCGCCTACGCCGAACCCCAGCGCCGCTACCACTCCCAGCAGCATCTGCTGGAGTGCCTGCAGCTGCTGGAGTCGGTGCGCCATCTGACACCCGAGCCCGCGGCCATCACCATCGCGCTGTGGTTCCACGACGCCATCTACGAACTCCTGGGCAAGGACAACGAAACCCGCAGCGCCGCTTGGGCTGCGCAGGCGCTGCGCGATGCCGGCGCACCCAGCCATCGTGCCGAGCAGGTCCAGCGCCTGGTGCTGGCCACGCGTCACCAGGCCAGCCCGCAGGCCGAGGACGAAGCCTGGCTGGTGGACATCGACCTCGCCATCCTGGGCGCTGAACCGGCACGCTTTGCCGAGTACGAGGCGCAGATCCGCGCCGAGTACGGCTTCGTGCCCGAAACCCTGTTCCGCACCAAGCGCGCAGAGGTGCTGCGCGCCTTCCTGGAGCGGCCCTTCATCTACAGCAGCGCACATTTCCGCGCCCAGCTGGAAGAGCAAGCGCGGGCCAACTTGCGCCGGGCGCTGGCATGAGCACGGAGGCGACGCTGGAACAGCGTCTGCTCGACTTGGTACAGCGCGCGCCCTGGCTGATGGAGGCATTGCGCTGCGCGCGCAGCCTGGGTCTGCCCGATTGGTGTCTCGGTGCCGGGGTGTTGCGCAACTTGGTCTGGGACCATTTGCATGGGCATCCTCAGCCCACGCCAGCGGGCGATCTGGACCTGTGCTTTTTTGACTCACTGGACCAGAGCGCCGAACGCGACGCCGCGCTACAGCGGCGCCTTCAGCAGTTGCGCCCGCAGATCCCTTGGGAGGTCACCAACCAGGCCGGCGTGCACCTGTGGTTTGAGGCCCATTTCGGTCATGCCGTGGCGCCGCTGCGCTCGCTGGAGCAGGCGATCGCCACCTGGCCAGGAACCGCCACCGCCGTGGGGGTACGACTGGAGACCGACGACCGCCTCACGCTGCTAGCGCCACTCGGCTTGGAAGACCTGTTCGCCGGCGTGGTACGCCGCAACCCAGCGCGGGTCAGCGTGGCCACTTACCTGCAGCGCATCGCCAGCAAGCGCTATGCGCAGAGCTGGCCGGGCCTGCAGATCCTGCCGCCCTGACGCGCAGAATGCGCCCGCCCTGGAGACCCCATGCACGCCTACTACGCCAGCCGCGCTCCGTATTACGACGCTGTCTACGCCAAGCCCGAACGCGCGGCCGACATCGCCTGGCTGCAGCAGCGTCTGCCCGAGGTGTTTGCCGGCCGCGAGGTGCTGGAGCTCGCCTGCGGCACCGGCTTCTGGACGCCCTGGATCGCGCGCAGCGCGCGGCGGCTGGTGGCCACCGATGGCACGGCCGAACCCTTGAGCCTGGCGCGCACCCGCCCCGGCTGCGAAACGGTCCACTTCCAGCAGGCCGATGCCTACGCGCTGCCGGCCGAGCTGCAGGGCTTTGATGCGGCCTTTGCCGGGCTGTGGTTCTCGCATGTGCCGCGCGAACGGCAGGCCGGGTTTCTCGCTGGCCTGCACGCCTGCCTGCAGCCGGGCGCCTGCGTGGTGATGATCGACAACAACGAAGTGCAGCTGCGGGACTTTCCGATCGCCGAAACCGATGCCCAAGGCAACACCTGGCAGCACCGCGCCACCCGCGATGGCGTCACGCACCGGGTGCTGAAGAACTTCCCGAGCGAGGCCGAGTGGCGCGCGCTGCTGGCCGGCCGCGCCACCGACATCGAGTGGCGGATGCTGGAGAACTTCTGGTGGGTCAGCTACCGGCTCAGCTGAATTTCAGCTGTAGTCGATCCACCGGCAAGCCCTCAAAGCAACAAGCCCGCCGGAAGGCGGGCTTGTTGCTTGCAGTGAATTCGAGCTCAGCTGCGGCGGCGCAGTCGGCTGGCGCCCAGCAGGCCCAGGCCCAGCAGGGCCAGCCCGGCGGGTTCCGGCACTTGACCGCCGGTATTGCTCACGCGCACCACCAGCTGGTCCGCAAAGGAGAAGGCGCCCGGCAGGCCCGCCCAAGGGGCATAAACCTGGCCATTGCCGTCCTGCCAGTCGCAGTGCGAAAAGGAGTTGCTGAAGTAAGGCGTGGCGCAGGCGGCGGCGCCGGTCAGGGCGCTGTTGACGGCCGAGAAGAAGGCGCCCGTCAGCGGGTCACTGCCGCCCAGGGGCACGTTGGCGCCGCTGAAGATGAAATCCACGGCGCTGGGCGCACCCGTCAGTTCGGCGGCCGTGGGCAGGCGCCAGCCGAAGGCGCTCTGGTAGCTCAGGTCCAGACCGGCATCGGCGGGCAGCGGAAAGGCCCAGGCCCAATCCAGACCGCCGAGGCTGATGTAGGCATTGGAGGCCACCGGCTGGTTGACCAGGGCCGCCTGGGCGCTCAGCGAGCTCAAGCCGATGGCTGCAGACAGCAGCAGGGTGCGCAAACGGTTCGTCATGCAGTTCTCCAAGGTGTTGCAACAGGGACCCAGCAGCTATAGCAAGACCCTCGCCCGCTACAGGCTTTCTGAGTGCCTTCAACCACTTGCGAAAGCGACGAATGTTTCCTTTTGTAATGGCGTCAGGGACATCGACAGGCCGAGCCGCTCAGGCATCGCGTGCCCAGACCAGCAGCAGGTTGTTCGCCGGCATCACCACCCGCTCCCTGAGCCGCAGGCCCGCACGGGCGGCCTCGGCCCCCACATCGGCCAGGGCACGCAGACCCCAGGCGGGGTTGCGGGCGCGCAGGTCGGCGTCAAAGGCCAGGTTGCTCGGCGCGGTCTCCACGCCTTCTTCCAGATAGGGCCCGTAGGTAATGAGCCGGCCCTGCGGCGCCAGGTGGCGGGCCGCACCCTGCATCAGGCCGGCGCAGCAGGCCCAGGGGGCGATGTGCAGCAGGTTGGCGCAGTAGACGAGGTTGAATCGGGCCTCGCCCAGGCCCCAGTCGGGCTGGGCGACGTCGAGCGCCAGCGGCGGGCGCCAGCGCGCCGGCAGCGGGGGCTGGCGCAGCCAGTGCAGCAGCTCGGGGTCGGCCTCGGTGGGCTGCCACAACCAGCCCGGCAGGCCGGCCACGAAATGGCGGGCGTGCTGGCCGGTGCCGGAGGCGATCTCTAGCGCCTGACCCTGCGCGAGCAGCAGGCGCTGCAGTTGTTCGAGGATGGGCTGCTGGTTGCGTTCGGCGGCGGGGGAATGGGGTGCAGGCATGCCGCCGGTTTTACTCCAGCGCCTGCCCCAGGCGCGCCAGGCGCGGCAGGTAATGGCGTTCGGGGTCGAAGGAGGCCAACAGGCGGCTGACGCGGCCGATCAGCAGCGCGCGCGGCACCGGGCCGAAGTAGCGCGAGTCGTGGCTGTTGTCGCGGTTGTCGCCCAGCATGAAGTAGTGGCCGGGCGGCACCTGCCATTCGCCATCGCGCCGCGCCGGCACGGCCGGCAGCGCCTGCAACGCGTGGCGGCGCGCGCCCAGCTGCTCAAAGCCGCGCAGGGCCGGGCCCAGCGCCTCCTCGGCCCACTCGGGTTCGCTCAGCGGCACCGGCACGTCGTTGATGGAGAGCCGGCCGGCGCGCAGCGTCACGCGGTCGCCCGGCAGGCCGACGACGCGCTTGAGCAGGCGCGTGCCATCGGCGGGCGAGCCGAAGGTGACGATGTCGCCGCGCGCCGGCTCCTGCCACTGCGCCAGCACCACGTCGCTGAGCGGCAGCTTGAGTTGGTAGGCCAGGCGGTTGACGAGCACCACGTCGCCTTCAATGACAGTGGGCCGCATTGAGGCCGTGGGCACCGGGTTCCAGTCCGCTACGGCGGTGCGGAACAGGCCGAACAGGGCCAGGAAGAGCAGAACGCCGCGCTGTTCGCGCCACCAGGAACGGATCATTGAAGTCTCCCCAAAAGCCCACAGGCTAGGCGGCACGGCCGCAGCTCAGGGCAAGGGCGAGACGGGTGCACCAACGGCCGGGCGAATGGCGGGCAGGAATGCACGGATGGCGTGCCAGGGGGGTCATGGCCTCTCGCTAGGATGCGCGCCCATGCGCTGTGCTGTCCCTCGTCTGGCCTGGACCTTGGCCCTGCTGACAGGGGCCTGGGGCAGCGCACAGGCGCACCACGAGCCGGGCGCACTGGATGTGCAATTCCGCAGCGTGCCGGTACCGCAGAACCAGGTACCCAGCCTGGCGCAGGATCGCCGCGGCTTTCTGTGGGTGGCCACCAGCGAAGGCCTGATGCGCTTTGACGGCTACCGCCTGCGCCCGATCGAACAGGGCAGCGGTTCTGCGCTGCGGCGCAATCTGGGCTGGATCCGCGCGCTCAGCCCGGGGCGCGATGGCCGCATGTGGATCGGCAGCGACTCGCAGGGTCTGCTCAGCTACGACCCGGCGCGCGACCGCGTCGAAAGCCATTCGCCCAGCGGCACGGTGCGCGCCGTCATCCGGGCGCTGCTGGAAGACGACGAGGGACAGGTCTGGATCGCCACCGTGGGCCAGGGCCTGCAGCGCTTCCGCCCCGCCACCGGGCAGCTCGACACCGAGGCCATCCCCTGGCGCGAGCAGACCGAAAACCGCGTGATGGCCCTGCACCGCAGCCCGAGCGGCCAGCTTTGGGCCGCGCACTGGCGCGGCCTGGCGCAGCGGGTGAACGGCCGCTGGCAGGACCTGCCATTGCCCGAAGCCCCCGAGGGCGCCACCGTGCTGAGCCTGCTGGAGGACGAGGACGGCCGGCTCTGGTTCGGCACCCAGGACGGCCGCCTGGGCGTGGTGGAGCGCGGCCGCGCGCGCTGGGTACTGACGCAGCTGCAGGTGGCCGTGCACGCGCTGGCGCAGGCGCGCGACGGCATGCTTTGGGTGGGCACCAAGAGCGGCCTGCTGTGGGTGGACCCGGTGAGCGGTGCCATCCGCCAGCGCCTGCGCCCGGACGCCCGCCGCCCTCTTGGTCTGGCAGGCAGCGACATCAGCCAGCTGCTGCGCGACCAGGACGGCGCGATGTGGGTGGCCGGCTTCGGCGTGGGCCTGCAGCGCCACCAGCACCACCCCGCCTTCACGGTGCGCGGGGCCGACCTGGAACCCAACGCCCCGCTGGCCGAAGCCGATGTGCGCTCGGTGCTGGGCCTGCGCAATGGTCGCGTGCTCGTCACCACGCAGACCGGCCTGGTCGTCGAACTGGACGGCCGCCCCGAGCAGGGCCTGGCCACGCGCGGCATCTGGCCGCGCGAGCGCCGCACCATCGTCGAGTTCATGGCCGAGGGCCCGGACGGCAATCTGTGGATGGCCAGCGCCGGCCGGCTCGAGCAACGCACGCCCGCGGGCCGGCTGCTGCACGACTGGCCGCTCGACGGCGGCCGCGCCCAGCAGATCCTGCCGCGCGCCAACGGCGAGGTGTGGCTGGGCATGCAGGAGGGCCTGTACCGCCTGCGCAGCGCCCAGTCCGCGGCACTGGAGCGCGTGCAGCCGGCGGGCGGCCAGCCGCTGACCGGCGCCGTGCACGCGCTGATCGAGGACCCGCGCGACCAGAGCGTGTGGGTGGGGGGCCAGCTCGGCCTCTACCGCTGGCAGCAGGACGCGCTTCGCCCGGTGGCTGAAGCACCCGGCGAGGGCCTGGGCTCCCCCATCGTCATGGCCCTGCTGGTGGGGCGCAACGGCACGCTGTGGGTGGACACCGCGGTGAGCGGCCTGCACCGCCTGCGCGGCTTCGACAGCACGCAGCGCGCGCGCTTCGAGCGCATCAGCGAGTCCCTCGGCGTGGACGGCCGCTTCGGCGGCAATCTGCGCGAAGACAGCCTGGGCCGCATCTGGAGCCAGATGCTGGTCTACGACCCGCGCCAGCACCGCATCGACCGCTTCGGCCCCGCCGAGGGCGCGGCCTTCGGCACCTACTGGTTCTTCAGCAACACCGCCCTGCCCGACGGCCGTCTGCTGTTCGGCGGCAGCGCCGGCATCCTGCAAGTGGCGCCGCTGGCGTACCACAGCCCGCCGCTCCACCCCGGTGGTGCTGAGCAGCCTGCGCATCAACGGCCAACCCGTACCGGCCAGCGTGCCGATCGCCGGCCTGCCCCTGCCGCCCGGCACGCGCAGCCTGGGCGTGGAATTCGCGGGGCTGGATTACGCCGACCCCGGCCGCCTGCGCTACCAGTACCGCCTGCGCGGCCTGGACGAAGCCTGGACCGAGGTGGATGCCGGCCAGCGCAACCCCAGCTTCGGCCCGCTGCAGCCGGGCCACTACACCCTGCAGGTACGCGCCTCGGCTCTGCCCGGCCAGTGGGGTGACCAGCTGCTGGAACTGCAGTTCGACCTGCGGCCGGCCTGGTGGCAGACCGGGGGGGCCCTGCCCGCCCTGCCGTGGCTGGCGCGGGGCGCGCTGGGGGGCTGGGTGCGCGGGCGCGCCCAGCGCCTGCGCCAGCGCGAGGCCGAGCTGCGCGCCGAGGTGGAAGCGCGCACCGCCGAGCTGCGCGAGGCCAGCCTGACGGACGCGCTGACCGGCCTGCGCAACCGCCGCTACCTGGACCTGCGCCTGCCCGACGACCTGCGCCTGTGCCTGCGCCGCCACGCCAGCCAGCCCCCGCCGAGCGACAGCGACCTGCTGGTGATGCTGCTCGACCTGGACCACTTCAAGCACGTCAACGACGTGCACGGCCACGCCGCCGGCGACGCCGTGCTGGTGCAGCTGGCCGAGCGCCTGCGCGGCGTGTTCCGCGCCAGCGATTCCCTGGTGCGCTGGGGCGGCGAAGAGGTGCTGGCCCTGGTGCGCGAGACCGCCCGCGACGACGCCGCCGAGCTGGCCGCGCGCGTCTGCGAGGCCGTGCGCAGCGCGCCCTTCGTGCTGGAGGGCGGGCAGACGGTGCGGGTCACCGCCTCGATCGGCTTCGTGGCCTTCCCGCTCGACCCCACACGCCCCGAGGCCTGGGGCTGGGCCGCCACGCTGCAGATGGCCGACGCCGCGCTTTACGCCGCCAAGGCCCAGGGCCGCGACGGCTACTTGGGCGCCGTGCGCGCCAACGGCCTGGCGCCGCAGGACGTGCCGCAGCAGCTGGGCCGCTGGCTCAGCGACCCGCGCCTGGAGGTGCGGCGCGGACAGAGTGGCATGGCGCCCTAAAGCGCCGCCGCCAGCTCCGTACCCTGGCGGATGGCGCGCTTGGCGTCCAGCTCGCCCGCTTCCAGCGCGCCGCCGATCAGGTGCACCGGAATGCCCAGCGCCTGCAGCGGCGCCTGCAGCTCGCGCAGCGGCTCCTGGCCGGCGCAGATGACGATGCTGTCGGCCTCGATCAGCTGGCCGTTCTCGCGCTTTTCACCCCAGGTGACGAACAGGCCCTCGGGCGTGATGCGCTCGTAGTTGGCGCCACCGAGCATCTCCACATTGGCCATCTTCAGCATGGCGCGGTGGATCCAGCCCGTCGTCTTGCCCAAGGTGCCGCCGGGCTTGCCGGCCTTGCGCTGCAGCAGGGTGATCTGGCGGCTGGGCTTGCCGGGTTGCGGCTTGAGGTAGCCGCCCGGGGTCTCGGCCGGATCGCCCACGCCCCAGTGCTTGTTCCAGGCCGGCAGGTCCAGGGTCAGGCTGTGGCCGGCTTCGAGCAGGAACTCGCTGACATCAAAGCCGATGCCGCCCGCGCCCACCACCACCACCTTCTGGCCCACCGGTTTCGTGCCCTTGAGCACGTCGATGTAGCCCAGCACCTTGTGCGCCAGCGCCGGGTCGTCCTGGCCGGGAATGCGCGGGTTGCGCGGCGTCACGCCGGTGGCCAGCAGCACCACGTCGAAGCCCTTCAGATCCTCGGCGCTGACGCGGGTGTTGAGGCGCAGGTCCACGCCGGTCTTCTGCAGGCGCGTGCCGAAGTAGCGCAGGGTTTCAAAGAACTCTTCCTTGCCGGGGATGCGCTTGGCGAGGTTGAACTGGCCGCCGATCTCGGCCGCACCGTCGAACAAGGTGACGGCATGGCCGCGCTCGGCCGCCGTGGTGGCCGCGGCCAAGCCGGCCGGGCCGGCGCCCACCACCGCCACCTTCTTCTTGGCCGGCACCGGGGTGATGCGCAGCAGGGTCTCGTGCGCAGCGCGCGGGTTCACCAGGCAGCTGGCGATCTGGTTCTTGAAGGTGTGGTCCAGGCAGGCCTGGTTGCAGGCGATGCAGGTGTTGATCTCGTCGCGCCGGCCTTCCCGCGCCTTCTTGACGAACTCGGCATCGGCCAGAAAGGGGCGGGCCATGCTGACCATGTCGGCGCTGCCTTCGCTCAGCACCTGCTCGGCCACCTCGGGCATGTTGATGCGGTTGGTGGCCACCACCGGCGTGCTGAGGCCCTGCGCGCGCAGGCCCTCGCGCAGCTTCTTGGTCACCCAGGCGAAGCCGGCGCGCGGCACGCTGGTGGCGATGGTGGGCACGCGCGCTTCGTGCCAGCCGATGCCGCTGTTGAGGATGGTGGCGCCAGCCTGGATGACGCCCTGCGCCAGCTGCATCACCTCGTCCCAGCGCTGGCCCTGCGGCAGCAGGTCCAGCAGGCTGATGCGGTAGATGATGATGAAGTCCGGCCCGCAGGCCTCGCGGATGCGGCGCACGATCTCCACCGGCAGGCGCATGCGGTTCTCGTACGCGCCACCCCAGGCATCCGTGCGCTGGTTGGTGTGCGGGCTGAGGAACTCGTTGATGAAGTAGCCCTCGGAGCCCATCACCTCGACGCCGTCGTAGCCGGCCTCGCGTGCCAATTTGGCGCAGCGCACGAAGGCGCGGATCTGCCGCTCGATGCCACGCTCGCTCAAGGCAAAAGGCTTGAAGGGCGTGATGGGCGACTGGATGCGCGAGGGCGCGACGATGAAGGGGTGGTAGCCGTAGCGCCCGGCATGCAGGATCTGCAGCGCGATCTTGCCGCCCTCGGCGTGCACCGCGTTCGTGATCACCTTGTGGCGCTGCGCCGCGCCGCTGGTTGTGAGCATGCCGGCGAAGGGCTTGACCCAGCCCGCCACATTGGGCGCGAAGCCACCGGTGACGATCAGCCCCACCTCGCCCCGCGCGCGCTCGGCGAAATAGGCGGCCGCGCGATCGAAATGCTTGCGGCCGTCTTCCAGGCCGGTGTGCATCGAACCCATCAGCACGCGGTTGCGCAGGGTGGTGAAACCCAGGTCCAGGGGCTCAAGCAGGTGGGGGTAGGTGGTCATCTGCGGATGCTAGGCGCCGGCCCTCGTGCCGCTCTAGAGCGTGCTGCCGACCGCGGGCCTGGGTTTTCACCAGGGCGCGCTATCGTGCCCGGCTCCACTCCTGCCCCTGCCTCTCATGGACCTGAGCCATTACCTGCGCATCCAAGCCCACGCCAACCACCTGATGAACCAGCGCCTGGCCCGCGCGATGCAGGGTCTGACCGCACCCGAGTTCCAGGCCCCGCGCGTGGGCTTCTTCCCGAGCCTGGCCGCCACGCTGGGGCACATCCTGGAAGTCGACTTGTTCTACGTGGCGGTGCTCGAAGGCGATGCCAGCGCGCGCCGGGTGTTCGAAACCTTCCGCAACCCCGAGACCCTGGCCGACTGGGAGGCCGCCCAGCGCGCGGTGGATCTGCGGCTAATCGACTTCTGCGCCCGCCTGGACGCCGCCGGCTGCGACGCGGCGGTGCACATCCCGCGCGCCGACCATGTGCAGGTGGACCGAGTGGCGCATCTGCTGGCCCATCTGTTCATGCACCAGACGCACCACCGCGGCCAGGTGCACGCCATGCTCAGCAGCACCGGGGTGGCGCCGCCGCAGCTGGATGAATTCATGATGCCCAGCGAGGCCCATCTGCGCGAGCCCGACATGGCGGCGCTGGGCTGGCGCGAGGCCCAGGTCTACGGTCAGGCCTGAGGCCATGGATTTGGCCTTGACTCTGCTGCTGGTGGCCGGCGCCGCGCTGCTGCTGTTCGGGCTGGCGGCCAGTGCCATGACGCTGACGGCCATCCGCCGGTTGCGCCTGCTGCCGCCTGAGACCCAGGCCCTGGCCGAGCTGCCGGCCGAGGCCAGCAGCGCCTTGGCGCCGGCCCGGGCCCTGGTCGAGGCGCTGGGCTTTGGCGCGCCGCAGGCCTTGCGCGTGGTGGCGCTCAGCAGCGCCGGGCGCCCGCTGCCGCAGCATGCGCTGGTGCTGACGCATGCCGACGGCGCCGCCGCCTACCTGCTGCAGCTGGCGGTGCCGGATCGGGGGCGCGTTTTCGCGCTGTATTTCGTCAGCCGCACGGCGGATGGCCAGACCCTGGTGACCCGCAACCGCGCCAGCATCGCCGGCGCACTGGACCTGCCCGACACCGAGACCCAGGACCTGTGGCTGCCGAGCTGGGCCGCCGTCTGGCAGGCCCACCGGGCCCGCATGCAGGCGCTGCGCGCCGATGCCGCGGCCTGGTTGCGCTGGCCGGCCGAGCACTGGGTGGCGGCCGGTGCGCAGGCCGAGCGCCAGGCCTTCGAGCAGCGCGTCCAGCGCGGCGACTACCTGCCCGTGGGTGATGGCAGCTACCGCGTCGGCGCGCGGGCCGCCTTGCGCATGCTGGGGCGCGCCTGGGCCGTGTTCGGGCCCTCGCAGCGGGGTATGGCGGACGACGTCGCCCTGCCGCCCGCGAGCCTGGAGGACCAGATCGAGCGCTTCGAGCGCGAGCAGCAGGCCGCGCGCAGCACGACGCGCAGCGGCGCCGCCAAATGGGGGCTGTTCCTGGTCACCGCCGCGGCGGCCGCGCTGTCCTTTGGCCTGAGCCTGGACTGGGCGGTGCTGCCGGCGCTGCTGGGCGTGCTGCTTTTTCATGAGCTGGGCCATCTGGCGGCGATGCGCCTGTGCGGCTACCGCGACTTGCAGGTCTTCTTCCTGCCCTTCATGGGCGCGGCCGTCAGCGGCCGGGCCGAGCGGCCCACGGCGGGGCGCGAGCTCTTCGTGCTGCTGGCCGGGCCGCTGCCCGGGCTGCTGCTGGGCCTGGCCGGCCTGCTGTGGTTACCCATGGAAGCCAGCTGGCTGCGCAACACCGCCTGGTTTGCCGGGCTGCTGAACGCCTTCAACCTGCTGCCCTTTCACCCGCTGGATGGCGGCAAGGTGTTCGAGCTGCTCTTGCTGGGCCGCTGGCCCTGGGCCGCCTTCACCGGCCGCGTGCTCGGCCTGCTGGCCCTGGCCGCCTGGGTGCTGGATGGGGAGGCGGGCATCGGCCGCACGGTCTTTCTGGGCGCGCTGCTGTTGATGGCCCTGGGCCTGCAGCACCAGGCCCGGCAGGCGCGCCTGGCCCGCCATCTGCAGACGCAAGGCCATTGGGGCGGCCTGAGCCCGGCTGCGGCGCTGCGGGCCTTGTTCCAGGGCCTGCAAGCGCTCGGCCATGGCCGGCTGCCGTGGGCCGAGCAGAAGCTATTGGTGCAGGCCCTGCTGCCGCTGGCCCAGCAGCCGCGGCTGGGCTGGACGGCGCGCAGCGCCGGCTTGCTGCTGTACGCCTTCTGCTTGGCCCTGCCGCTGCTGGCGGCGGGCCTGCACTTCGGGCGGCTGCGCGCGCCGGAGCCGCTGGCGCAGGTGTCGGCCGGCGAACCGGATGCCCAGGCCCAGGCCGCCGGCATGGCGGCCTACCTGGCGCAGCGCAACCAGGAGCTGCAGGCGCTGCGCGAACGCCTGGCCACGCTGGGCGACCCGGCCGCGCAATGGCGCCTGCTGGAGGACGAGCTGGACGCGGTGAGTGCCGAGCTCGCGACCCACCCGCCCGGCCGCCTGCCCGCCGCCGAGGCCCTGCTGAACGAGGCCGCGCGGCTGGCCCCGGGCCTGCCCGACGCGCTGGCCCGGCAGACCCAGCTGGCGCTGTGGCAAGCGCAGGCGCGCGCCGAGCCCGCCGAGCGCCAGGCGCTGCTGGAGCAGGCCCTGGCGCGCTACGAGCAGCCCGAGGCCGCGTACGCCGACCCCGCGCCGCTGTACCGCGCCACCGCGCGCTGGCTGGAGCTGCCGCTGGCCCGCGACCCCGCGCAACGCCAGGCCCATCTGGCCCGGGCGCTGGCGCGTGGCGCCGGGGCGGCCGGCGGGCCGGATGCGGCGGCACTGCGCCGCCACCACCTGGACGCGCTGCATGCGCGCGGCGACAGCGCCGCCCTGTTCGAACAGCTGCGCGCCTGGCAAGAGACCGCCGGGCCGGACGCGGACCTGCAGGAGGATCTGGCCCAGCTGCAGCTCGATGCCAGTGTGGCCCGCGGTGGCGCGGCCGCCGGCTTGGCGCTGCTGGAACGCCTGCTGCCCGCGCTGCAGGCTGCGCCCGGGGCCGGCCCGCACACCGGCGAGTCGCTGCGCCGCCAGGGCCTGTGGCTGGCCGAGACCGTGGGCCGCAGCGATTGGCAGCGCGCCCAGGTGTCCAAGTTGCCCGCGCCCGCTGCCGCACCCACCCCAGGGCTGATGGTGCGAGTGCTGCTTTGGGTCAGCGGTGCGCCCTCAGGCGCTCCGATCGCCCTGCGCGAGGTCGAGGAAGCGCATTGGCGGGGCGACAGCGCCGCCGCCCAGGCCGCTGCGCAACGCTGGCGGGCCAAGACCGGCCGCACCGTCCCTCCTCTGCCCGATCTGGAAGGCATCGAAGGCCTGGCGGCGCGGCGCATGCAGCTGACCCAGCAGGGCCGGCGCGCGCTGCTGGCGCGCTATGGCTTGCAGTGATCAGCGACCCTGATCAGCCCAAGCGCTTGTGCAGACAGATTGAATCAGCCCGCCCGACGTAAGGGCCATAGGGCGGGCATTCGCTGAAGCCCGCGCCGGCATAGAAGGCCAGGGCCTCGTGGTTGGCGCGGCGCGTGCTTAGCCTGAGTTCGCGCCAGCCCTGCTGCCAGGCCTCCTGTTCCAGATAGTTCAGCAGCAAGCGGCCCACGCCGTGGCGCGGCGCCTGCGCATGCATGCGCTTGAGTTCGCCCACGCCGGCGAATTCGGCCAGCGGGCGCAGGGCGCCGCAGCCCAGGGGCTGCCCATCGGCGGCACGGGCCAGCGCGAAGACGGCGCCTGCGGGCATGCCGCTGGCCTGGAAATTGGCGCGGCCATCGCTGCCGAATCGCTGCATCAGCAGGGCCGAGAGCGCGTCCTGCAGCGCCAGGGCCTCGGGGTGATCGGTGGCCACCGGCTGCACCCATTCGCCCTGCGCGCCCAGGCGCTTGAACATCACCTGCGTGGGCTCCAGCGCGCCGGCGGTGCTCATGGCGTAGGCGGGAATGTGGCCGCAAACCTGATAACCCAGGCGCCGGTACAGGCGCTCGGCCGGGCTGGCGCGCACGGTGTCCAGCACCAGCAGGCGGCGGCCCTGCTGCACGGCGGCCGCCTCGGCGGCCTGCATCAGCTGCGCGCCCAGGCCGCGCTGGCGCGCGGCCGGCGCCACCATGACCTTGCAGACCTCGGCGCGGTGCGCGCCGTTGTCCGGCGTGTCCAGCACCAGCTGGGCACTGCCCAGCACCTGCTCGCCCTCCACGGCCACGAAGCCCTGGCGCTCACCACGGCGGCAACTGTCCTGGCAGCGCTGCCAGAAGGCGCGCGCAGCGTCCTCACTCGGGGTGGCCGTCCAGCCAATGCTGGCGCCAAGCTGCACGGTGTCGCGCAGCAGCGGCACCAGGGCGTCAGGGTTCAGGTCTTGCAGGGGAACGAGCTTCATCGGGGGTTCGTGATGGCAATCAGGTAGCGGGCTTCGGCGGCGCCGGGCACCTCGAAGGCGGAGGGGCCCCAGAGCTTGAAGCTGAGCGAATCGCCGGCACGCAGCTCGTGCACGGTCTCGCCCAAGTGCAGGTTCAGCCGCCCGGCGATCAGCCAGAGGTGCTGCTCCAGGCCCGGCAGCGGCGGGTGTTCGTAGGCGATGCGCGCGCCGGGCTTGAGCCGGCCCTCGATCAGCTCGGTGGCAAAGCCGGCCAACGGCGGCGCCAGCATGCGGCGCGTGAAGCCGCTGGCTTCGTCCTGCCACAGCGGCTGCTGGGCGGCGGGCAGGTGCCGGGCCGGTGCGCTCTCCACATCGGCCAGCAGGCGCGACATGGTGAGCCCATGCGCCGCGCACAGGCGGTTCAGCAGGCTGGCGGTAGGGCTGGTCTCGGCACGCTCCAGGCGCGAGAGCGTGGCACGGCTGATGCCGCTGCGCGTGGCCAGCTCGTCCAGGCTCCAGCCGGCGGCGGCCCGCAGCGCGGCCAGGCGCTGCGCCAGGCGCTGCTCCAGCGCGGGGTCTTCGGGGGCTTCGGTGTCGGTTGTATTTCTCATATTTGAGACAATGCTAGCCAATTTTGAGAAATGCCGTCAAGGCATGATGAGCCCCATGCCCTCGCTTCCCCTGCTCGCGGCCCTGGCCACCATCCTGGTCTGGGGCCTGAACTTCCCCTTGCAGAAGGCCCTGTTCGGCCTGATGGGCCCGGTGGCCTTCGTAGGCCTGCGCTACCTGATCGCGCCGGTCTGCTCGGTGCTGCTGCTCTGGGTCTACTTCCGCTGGAACTGGCCGCGCCTGGCGCGTGCGGAGTGGTGGAAGCTGCTGCCGGTGGCCCTGTTCGGCCAGGCCCTGCACCTGGTGCTGGCCGCCGTGGGCCTGCAAGGTTCCACGCCCTTTTCGGCCAGCGTGCTGCTGGCCTGCGGGCCGGTATTCACGCTGCTGATCCTCCGCAGCCTGGGGGTGGAACGCCTGGCCTGGGCGCAGTGGCTGGGCGTGGCGGTGGCCGCGGCCGGTGCGCTGGCCTACACGGCGGACAAGCTGCTCGGCGGCCAGCCCGGAGCCTGGGCCGCGAGCGCCGGCGATGGCGTGCTGCTGCTGGCCGCCGCGCTGTTCAGCTACTACTCGGTGGCCAGCAAGCCGCTCATTCAGGCGCATGGCGGCGTGGCCGTGCTGGCCTACGGCACGCTGCTGGGCACCCTGCCCACGCTGGCTTATTGCGCACCCAGCATGGCCGCCGTGCCCTGGGGCCAGCTGCCGGCCTGGGCCTGGGCCGGCACGCTGTGGAGCGTGATCGGAGGCGGCTTCATCGGCTGGCTGGCCTGGGGCTACGCTGGCGCGCAGCGCGGCGTGGGCCGCACCGCGCCGCTGATCTACCTGATGCCGGTGGTGGCCGGGCTGTCGTCCTGGTTCTTCGTGGACGAGGCCTTCAGCCTGCACAAGCTGGGCAGCGCGGTGCTGATCCTGGCCGGCGTGGCGCTCGCCCAGTTCGGCAGCCGCAAGCCCCCGATCGACAGCCCGCCCGGCGAATGAAACCCACGCCCGCCCAGACGCGCCGCCTGCGCGAGCTCTACCGCAGCGCCGGCTGGCCCTGCCAGGACAGCCTGGAGCTGGAACTGCTGGCCGCCGGCTGGCTGGAGCGCTTGCGCGAGCCCGACGGCCGCGAGCGCCTGCGGCTGACCGACGCCGGCATCCAGGCCGCCGTGCAGGGCCTGCAGGGCAACCGTGCGCGCCGCAGTGCGCATGAAGCCCTGGTGGAGCGCACCGCGCGCGAGCTGCAGCGCGCCGGCCGCCTGGTGTGGACTTCCTTGAGCCTGCGCGCCGGGCTGCCGCGTGAGCGCGAGCCCTCGCCAGCGGCCGAGGGCGAACTGATCGAACCCGCCGCCGCCCCGCCCAAGCTGCGCTGGCTGATGTGCCAGCCGGACGTCTACTCGCTGCGCCCGAGCAGCAAGCCGGCCGGCCTGGAGGTGGCGATCCACGAGATCAAGGTCAGCCGCGCCGATCTGCTGGGCGAGCTGCGCCGCCCCGCCAAGAGCGCGGCCTACGCGGCGCTCTCGGGCCAGACCTGGTTCGTGCTGGCCGCGGGCATTGCCGAGGTGGACGAGGTGCCGCCCCAGTTCGGCGTGTGGATCGCGCACGCCACCCATTTCGAACTGGGCCGCCCGGCGCCGCAGCGGCCCCATCAACCGGACCACGCCACCTGGCTGGAGCTGGCCAAGGCCAGCCCGCTGCGCGCACCCGAGGAGCCGGCGCAGCAGGTGCTGAGGGAAGATGGCGCACCCACCCCCGAGGAACCCACCGCATGAGCCTGGACCGCGTCTTCTTTGCCTTCGTCATCGTGCTGGCGCTGACCCTGAACGTCGGCTTCGTCATCGGCGAGCTGGGCAACCCCGCGCACCACAACGTCGTCGAGCTCTTCTTCGCGCTGGTGGTCAGCCTGCTGGCCACGGTGATGAAGTTCGGGGATCGCTCGCCGCTCGGCTCGGCCATGCTGGCCACCAGCCTGGTGGCCGATGTGCAGCTCATCGCCGCCGCCGTGTGCTGGGGCTGGTACGGCGCCCACACCGCGGCCCTGAGCGAGCACCAGATGGCCACCGTGGTCTCGCTGGCCATCGGCGCGGCGGTGGCGAACGTGATCTCGGTGGTGCTGCTGATGATCGAGATGGCCAATCTGCGCCGCTGAGGTTCGCTGACGCCATGATCCAGCTCCCGCCCCGGCACGGCCTGTTCGTGCTGCTGCGGCGCATGCGCGCGCCGCTGATGGTGCTCATCTGCAGCTACGCCCTCGCCGTGCTCGGAATGACGCTGATGCCCGGCCAGACGCCCGACGGTCAGCCCTGGAAGATGAGCTTCTTCCACGCCTTCTACTTCGTCAGCTTCCTGGGCAACACCATCGGCCTGGGCGAGATTCCCTACCCCTTCAGCGACGCCCAGCGGCTCTGGGCCACCTTCTCGATCTACCTGACGGTGCTGGCCTGGCTGTACTCGGTCGGCAGCCTGCTCACCATCCTGCAGGACCCGCTGCTGCGCCGCCTGTGGCGCGAGCAGCGCTTCGAGTACCAGGTGCAGCGCCTGCGCGAACCCTTCTATCTGCTGTGCGGCTACGACCAGGCCGGCCGCCGCGTGACGCGTGAACTGACCGAGGACGGCCTGCGCGTGGTGGTGCTGGATGCCGACCCGCAGCAGGTGGCCACCACCGATGTGGACGACCACCTCAGCCCCGTGCCCGCGCTAGCCGGCGACGCCACCGACCCGCGCGTGCTGCGCCAGGCCGGCGTCACCCACCCGCACTGCCGCGGCCTGCTGGTGCTGACCGGCAGCGACGCCGCCAACGCCCGCATCACCCTGGCCGCGCGCCTGCTCAACCCCGGCCTGATGGTGCTGTGCGCCGCGCGCGACCACGCCTGGCACCCGCGCATCGCCGCCGCCGGCGCGCGCGCGCTGATCAACCCCTACGACCGCTTTGCCGCCCGCATGGGCGTGGCGCTGCGCAGCCCCAGCCTGCATGTGCTGTACGAGGCACTGACCGCACAGCGCCAGACCGCCATGGCCCCGGTGACCGAACTGCCGCGCGGCCGCTGGGTGGTGTGCGGCTGGGGCCGCTTTGCCAAGGCCCTGAAGCGCCGCCTGCTGGAAGAGGGGCTGGAGGTGCATGTGGTGGATGCCGACTTCCACGGCGACCCGCATTGCAGCGGCGAGCGCGCCAACCCCACCGACCCCGGCGTGCTGCGCCGCGCCGGCCTGGAGGATGCCGTGGCCCTGGTGGCCGGCCTGGGCGACGACATCGACAACCTGGCCGTGCTGCAGGCCGCGCGCCAGCTGCGCCCCGGCCTGTTCACCGTGGCGCGCCTGAGCCAGCGCCGCAACGCCTCGCTGTTCCGCGCCGCCGCGGTGGACCTGGTGATGGGCACCGGCTACATGGTGGCCACCGAGGTGCTGCGCCACACCCGCGCGCCGCTGCTGCACGGCTTTCTGAACCGCGCCGAGATTGAGGACGAGGCCTGGGCCGCCGCGCTGTTGGCGCGCGTGCGCCAGGTGGTGGGCGACGAGGTGCTGGAGAGCTGGAGCCTGCGCCTGGAGCCCGACAGCCTGCCGCAGGCCTGCGCCCGCCTGGCCGAGGGCCAGGCGCTCCATCTGGACCAGCTGCTGACCCGCGCCGATGGCAGCCCGCTGGGCGTGGTGCCCCTGCTGCTGGAGCGCAATGGCCGGCTGGAGCTGCTGCCCACCGGCCGGGAGCTGCTGTGGCCGGGCGACCATTTGCTGCTGTGCGGCAGCGCGGCCGAGCGCGCGCGCCTGCGGGCGCAGGCGCTGGCCTGGCGCTGAGGAGACTCCTGTGCCGATGCGACGCCCCCGCCCCTTCTACGCCCTGGCCCTGCTGCTGGCCTTGCTTTCCGGCGCCCAGGCGGCCGGCCCCACCGGCGAAGACCTGGCCCACGTGGCCCATGCGCACGCCCATCGGCCAGTCTGGGTCTCGGACGACGGCGCCTGGCGGCTCAGCCTGACGCCGCGCGGTGAGCTGCTGCGCGAAGCCCAGCAGGCCGGCGCGCCCGCCCAGCGCTTCCAGCTGCCCGCGGGCGTGCGCGCGCTGGCCAGCCACGGCAGCGGCCTGCAGGCCTGGGCGCTGCACGAAAGCGGCTGCCTGCTGCGGGTCGATTTCGGCACCGCCGCGCCAAAGCGCATGGCACTGCCCTGGAGCCCTTGCGCAGCGCAAGCTGAGGGCTCGGGCGAGGCCTTGCCCGTTTACACACCGGGCGCCCTGGCCGTGTCGGCCGACGGGCAATGGCTGGCGCACAGCGGGGAAAGTGGCAGCACCCAGGTCAGCGTGCTGAACCCGCGCAGCGGCAAGACCCTGCGCGTGCTGGAGCTGGCCCACCCGCCGCTCGCGCTGCGCTTTGAGGACGGCGGCGCGCGCCTGGCCGCGCTGACGCTGCAACGCGGCGAGCAATGGGAGGACATCGCCGGCCCGAGCAGCCTGCAATGGAGCCGCTGGGATCTGCAAAGTGGCGCCTTGTGGAACGAGGCCCAGCGGGACGGAGGCTTTCAGGAACCCGAGGGCTATCTGCAGGCCGCGAGCGCCGTGCGGCAGTTCTGGTTGAACCGGCAGGGCGCGCTGGAGGCCCTGGAGCTGCAATGCCCGGTGCGCCGACAGACCTGGGCCCTGCCCGAGCTGGCCGGCGTGCAGAGCCTGGCCGCCGACCCATTGGGGCGCTGGGTGGCGGTGCTGGAGGCGCGCCCTGAGGCCAAGGCCAAGGTCCAGCGCCTGCTCTGGCTGGATGCCAGCAACGGCCGCCTCGTGCACAGCGCCCGGTTGCCCATCGAAGGAGGCGTCGAGGCGGTGGCGCTTCAGGGGCATGCCCAGGGCCTGCTGCTGCGCCGTGGCTTGCGCGTGCCGCGCGAAGGGACCCAGTACGACCACAGCCCCTGGCGCCTGCAGCCCTGGCAGAACCTGAGCGTACCGGTCGATCTTGCCGCCCTGCCGGCGCGCAGCGCGGCGGCGGCCAGCCTGTGCCGCGAACCCCAGGAGGCCGCGCAGGCGCGCGAGTTGGAGCGCGTGGCCGCGCCGGCTGAGCCGCTCTGGCGCCTTCAGCTGCAAACCTGGTCGGAGGCGCAGCCCAAGCGCTGCCGGGGCACCGACTGGCCCGAAACGCGGCACCCCGACCGCGCGCCGCGCCGCTGGGGCCTCAGCCCCGCAGGCCAGCTCTGGCTGGATCAGGGCCAACAGATCCACCAGCTCGACCCCGCCAGCGGCCAGGTGCTGGCGCGCTGGCCCACACCGCGCCAACTCGGGCTTTGCAGCACGCCCTCGTTTGCCCGCGCCCAGTTCCTGAGCTGGCAGGGCGACACGCTCAGCCTGCGCCCCTTCGCCGAACAGCTCAACAGCCAGGCCCGCAGCACCGTCGAGCGCCGCCCGGGCTGGCAGCTGGAAACCGCCGTGTGGCTGGGCGACCAGGTGCTGGCCCGCTGGCTCAAGGCGGACCGCGCCGAGCTGCGCCTGTACCGCGCCGCTGCACAAGGCGGCTGGACCCTGGTGAAGGCGCGCAGCGGTGCGCTGCGCGAGGGTGCTAGCTGGATTGAGGAGGACGACGGCAACACCTCGGCCGTCGGCTGGCATGAACTGATGCCGGATGCGGCGGCCATCGCCGAGCTGGAGCGCGAGGAGCGCGGCGTGCGCGGCGCGGGGCCGCGCTGGCAGGCCAGCCGCTACCAAAGCGTGCGCGCCGAGGACGCCGGGCGCCTGCTGCTGTGGGACGGGGTGTCGGGCCGGCCGGCCGGCACGGGCCGCGTGATCGACCTGGGCGGCGGGCGTGCGGTGTTGCTGGAGGGCGTGCATCTGCACCACTACCGCCTGCGCGATGCGGCGCAGGCCGCGCTGAAGTGGCGGCGCCAGGGCGTGCCGGATCAGGATTCACGCTGGTCCGATGCCTGGTGGTGGGAGGCCGCTCAGCTGTTGCTGATGGAACGCGAAGGCGGCGAGCTGCTGGCGCTGCGTTGACCCCCTCATCGATCAGGAACCCGGTATGAAGCCCCTGCTGTTGGCCGCCCTGCTGCTGGCCCTGCCGCCGCTGCAGGCCGGCGAGATCTCGCGTGAGGGCATCGCCCAACAGGCGCACCAGGAGACCCGCCGCGCAATCGCCTTTTCCGACGACGGCGCCTGGCGTGTCTATCAGAACGAGGCGGGCGAGCTGTTGCGCGAACCGCAGGGCGGTGGCCCCGGCGTGGCACAGCGCCTGCAGCTCGGCCAGCCTCTGCTCGCCCTGGCCACCTGGGGCCGGGCGCAAGAGGTCTGGCTGAGCCTGGAAGCTCCCGAGCATGATGCCTGCCTGCTGCGGGTGCAGTTCAGCGACGCGGGCGCGGCAGCGCAACTCAGCACACCCTTCGAACCCACCTGCCTGACGCGCCTGCAGCGGGACGCGCCCCCGCAGCCGCCACCCCGCGCGCCACAGCCCATGGCCCTCTCGGCCGACGGCAGCCGCCTGGCGCGCGTGAGCGGCGGCCGCATCGAGGTCCTGGACCTGCAGCGCTTCGAGCGCGTCCGCCTGCTGCCGGCCGGGCCGGGCTTTGGCTACTACGAAGCGGTCGAGGCCCTGCGCTTTGAAGACGGTGGCGCGCGCCTGCGCGTGCTCACGGCCGTGCTCGGCATCAACGAAAACGGACCGGGCAGTGACAGCAGCCTGGTGATGACACGCTGGGACCTGGCGCGCGGCGCGCTCTGGCAGGAGGTCGAGCGACCGGGCCGGCTGGAGCGGCCCCTGGACTTCGCCGAGGCGGCCACGGCCAGCCGGCAGTTCTGGCTGGACGGGCCCGGCCGCGTGGTGGCGCAAAACCTGGAGACCTGCCCGGTGCAGGCGACGCGTTGGGCCCTGCCGGCAGGCTGGCGGGCCCTGGCACTGGGCGCCGACCCGCAGGGCCGCTGGCTGGCGGTGCTGGCCGGCCGCAAGGGGCAGACCGCCGTGCTGTGGCTGCACGCCCAGCAGGGCCAGCTGCTGGCACAGACCGCCCTGGCCGTGCCGCCAGGCACCCGCGCCGTCAGCCTGCAAGCCCATGCCCGGGGGCTGCTCTGGCGTCTGGCGCGGCCCGAGGGCGCAGGGCCCCAGGCCGCTCGACTGGAGCCTTGGCAAGCACTGAAGCTGCCGCAGCAGCTGGCGGCCTTGCCCGCCCCAAGCGCCAAGCCCGACACCGGCTTGTGCCGCACGCCCCGGGAAGCCCCGAACGCGCGCGGGCTGCAGATCACGCGCGCACCGGCCATCCCGCGCTGGCAGATCACGCTGGACGAGCGTGAGGCCTGGGAGCAGTCGCGTGGCGCCATCGAGATCACGGATGCCGGCGAACTCCCGGCCACGCGCTGCAACCGCAATGACTGGTCCTTCCAGAGCGGGCGCGACCCCGTGCCCCGGCGCTGGGGCTTTGACCCGCAAGGCCGGCTGTGGCTGGACCAGGGGGACGAGCTTCACCAGCTCGACCCCCAGGGCGGCGTGACCGCGCGCTGGCCCACGCCGCGCCAGCTGGGCATCTGCAGCGTGCCCTCGTTCGAGCGGGCCGAGTTCCTGAACTGGGAGGGCGACACGCTGAGCCTGCGGCCCTTTGCGCCGCAGCCCGCCAGCGCAGCTATGCAGCGGCTGGCGCGGCGAGCCGGCTGGCAGGTGGAGCAAGCGCGCTGGCTGGGTGAGCGGGTGCTGGTGCGCTGGCTGCGCGGCAAACAGGCCGAGATGCAGCTGTACCGGCAAGCGCCGGGCGGCGGCTGGCGCCTGGAAGCGCAGGGCCAGGGCCAGGCGGAGGGCGCGACCGGGCCCTCCCGGTTCGAGGGCGATGCGCCAGATGAGGATCCGCCCGCCTGGGAGCGTCTGCAGACCCCGCAGGGCGGGCCCGTCCGCTGGGCCCTGCCCGCACCCGACGCCCCGACCCTGCGCTGGCGCGTGGCGCGTTACGAATCGGTGCAGGCGCTGCAGGGCGAGCGGGTGCTGCTGTGGGCCGGCGTGGACGGGACCGAGCTGCTGGCTGCGGTGCCCCGGCCCTGGCCCCGGGCGCTGACGCCGCCCTGGCTGCAGAACCTGGGAGAAGGGCGCGCCTTCATGGGCCTGAGCGGGCGCCCTGAATGGACCCTCATCACCCACGAGCCCTCAGGGCCGCGGGCGGCCTGGGTCTGGGAGCCACCAGCTGCCGAAGGGGCCGCCGAGGTGGACGAGGTGCAGGCCTGGCCCGGGCGCCCGCTGCTGCTGCTGCGCCGGGGCCAGAGCCTGGAGCTGGTGGCGCTGCCGACGCACTGAGCCGGCCTCAGGGCCGCAGCGCCTGCAGCAGGCTGCCGTAGTCTTGCGTCCACTCCCAGGCAAACACGCCACCCAGGCCCTGTGCCTGCGCCCACTGCGCCTTGGCGCGCACGCTGGCTGGGCTCTCGTAGCTGATCCAGACCCGGCGCTGCGGGTGCCAGGCCCAGTCGCCGCCGCGCGCTGCGTCATGACCGCGCTGCCAGCCGCGCTCTTGCACCAGGGACTTGAGTTCGCGCCAGCCCACAGCGCCCTCGGCGTTCAGGCCTGGACCTGTGGCCGCCGCGCCGGCCTGCGCGCTGCGCACCCCGCGCCAGGCGCGGCCGTAGAAGGCGGCGCCGGCCACCAGCTTCTGCGCCGGCACGCCGGCAGCGCGCAGCGTGGTCACGCTTTCGGCCAGGCTGTCGTCCTGGCCCGCGCCCTGCAGCGCGGCGTGGTGGCCGGTGCGCGGATTCCAGGCGCCGTGGTAGTCGTAGCTCATCATGAACACATGGTCGAGCAGCGGCGCCATGGCGGGCCAGTGCATGCGCTGCAGCACCGGGCGCGTCACGTTCACCGCCACCGAAAGCCCGTAGCGCCGGCCCTGTTCTCGGCCCAGTTCGTCCAGCGCGGTGCGCAGTTCGCGCAGCAGGGCCAGGTAGTTGGCGCCGTCCTGCGGGCCACCCAGCGCCACGCCATTGGCGGCGCCGTTGCCGCCCGGGTGCTCCCAGTCCAGGTCGATGCCATCGGTGGCCTCGTGCGCCAGCAGGTAGCGCTTGACCTCGGCAATGAAGACGGCGCGCGTGGCGGCGCTGGCGGCCATGGGGAAGAAGCCGTCCGAGCCGCCCCAGCCGCCCACCGAGGCCCAGACCCGCAGCCCCGGCTCGCGCTGCTTGCGCTGGCGCAGCGCGTGGTTGAAGGCGGCCTCCACGGCGCCATCGCTCAGGCCATGCGCCGGCTTGCCCGCGCAGGCGGCGCGGTCCTTGGGCAGCTCGTGCGGGCCGCACAGGCGCAGGAAGGCCAACAGCAGGGTGTTGACGCGCCCCTCGGGCAGGCGCTCCAGGGCCTGCAGGCCTTCCCAGCTGGCCAGGTAGACGCCGCGCACCGGCTCGGCGGCACGGGCAGGCGGCAGGCTCAGAAGACTCAGCGCCAGGGCGCACAGGCTCAGGATTCGCATGGAATTGGTCTGCTGGTTTTAAGCAACAGACAAACGATACCACTTGCGTACCAAAATACCAGCGCCGTCCAGACCCATGGGCACCCAGCCTCTCACTCCTCTATGTGAAAGCGTGAATTCATGGGGCGCCGACGGGCGGTGATCCGGGTAATCCCCTGATGAAAAGTGGTAGCTAAGTGGATTGCTCGATGGTTATAGTGGACTGCACACGGTCTCAAACAGGCATGCCAGATGCACACCGGATGAGACCACCGCCCGACCCCCACCCCCGCCGATCCGGAGATTCCCATGAGCCCCCGTCTGACCCCTGCCGCCCTGGCCGTTGGCCTGCTGATCAGCCACAGCGCCCTGCTGGCCCAGAGCACGACCGAGAAGAAAGCCGACCAGCTGGACACCGTGGTCGTCACCGGCATCCGCGCCTCGCTGCAGACCGCCGTCAATGTGAAGCGCAATGCCAGCGCGGTGGTGGACGCCGTCTCGGCCGAGGACGTGGGCAAGCTGCCGGACAACGACGTCGGCCAGGCCCTGGGCCGCATCCCCGGCATCTCGGTGGGCAAGGATTTCGGCCAGGGCGCCTCGGTCTCGATCCGCGGCACCGACCCGCAGATGACCTACACCACCCTGAACGGCCAGACCGTGGCCTCGACCGGCTGGTATGACCAGAAGGACATCGACCGCAGCTTCAACTACTCGCTGCTGCCGCCCGAGCTGATCGGCGGCATGGAGGTCTACAAGAGCTCGCAGGCCGACCTCACCGAAGGCGGCATCGGCGGCACCGTGATCGTCAAGACCCGCAAGCCGCTCGACCTGCCGGCCGGCACCGGCTTCGCCAGCGTGCGCCTGGGCAAGGGCACGATCAGCGACGACCTGAACAAGGAAGTCTCGGGCCTGTTCAGCTGGCGCAACCCGGCCAAGAGCTTCGGCCTGATGGTGGCCGCCGCCATGGAAGACGGCAGCTACATCCGCCGCGGTGTGGAAGCCGACATGCGCTGGAGCGGCGATGTGGCGCCCACCACCTTCGTGCAGGACCGCCAGCGCAAGAGCCTGAATGTCAGTCTGCAGGCGCGCCCCGCCACCGGCGTGGAACTGGGCCTGAACTACCTGCGCCTGGAGCTGGATGCCGACAACAGCAACAGCAGCCACTACATCTTCACCGGCAACGCCGCCGCCGACTGCAAGGCCACCAATGCGGCCAACGGCCTGTGCGTGCAGTTCAACCGCCCCGCCGCCAACGAGAACCTGCACAACGTCTTCCTGCAGAACTGGGTGCGCTCGGCCTCGATGAACAGCGACAGCCTGGTGCTGGACGGCTCCTTCAAGGGCAATGGCTTCAAGCTCAGCGGCGTGGCCGGCAGCACCAAGGCCGAGGGCGGTACCAACCAGACCACCAACTTCGCCTACGGCCGCTGGAACGACGGCACGGGCGTGCGCACCCTGCCGATCTTCACCGGCACGATTGACGCCACCGGCAAGCAGATCAGCATCACGCCCTCGTCGAACCAGAACATCGGCGTGGGCAACCTGCCCGCCAACTCCACCCCGGAGAGCTGGGCCTCGGGCCGCGGCCCGAACGAGGACAAGGAAAACTTTGCCCAGGCCGACCTGACGATCGATCTGGGCGAGGGCTTCCTGACCGCCTTCAAGACCGGCCTGCGCGCCACCCAGCACACCTTCACCAAGAGCGGCTACCGCGGCGTGCACGCCGCCACCGCCGTGCCGGCCAGCAGCGCCAGCCTGTACGACGGCAGCCTGGAGCTGGTGGGCGGCTGGAGCGTGCCCAAGCCCAACATCGGCGCCGCCCTGGCCGCCGCCAGCGCCAACATCACGCGCTGGGTGGAGGACCGCTCGGCCTACGGCCAGCTGAAGGAAGACAACCAGGCCCTGTACGGCATGTTCGACTTCGAGGCCGACAAGTGGAAGGGCAACTTCGGCCTGCGCTACATCCGCACCGAAGCCACCGCCACCAGCTACGCCTTCGACGGCACGCCGCTGGCCGCGGGCGACGTCGGCCAGAACAACGGCTGGGGCCGCAGCAAGACCTCGCGCAAGAGCAGCTACAACGACTGGCTGCCCAGCCTGAACGCCGGCTACGAGCTCAGTAGCGACACGCTGCTGCGCGTTGCCGCCGCCAAGGCCATCACGCGTCCGAACTTCACCAATATGTTCAATTCGACGGTGGTGGGCTTTGACGACACCAACGCCAGCAACGACGCCTTCAACTACGGCAGCCCGGCACTGAAGCCGCAGTCCTCCAACCAGTTCGACATCGGCCTGGAGTACTACTACGGCAAGGGCAATCTGGTCTCGGCCAACTTCTTCTACAAGAAGATCAGCAACTTCATCACCACCCAGACCCTGGTGAACCAGAAGGTCGGCGTGGTCAGCCCGGACAGCGGCAAAGACAACTGGACCATCAACCAGTTCGTCAACGCCGGCGGCGGCAAGATCTCGGGCGTCGAGCTGCAGCTGAACCACGCCTTTGCCGGCGGCTTCGGTGTGGCGGCGAACTACACCTACTCCGACGCCACCGCCCCCGCCACCAGCTACCAGGACCAGCTGAACGTCTTCACGCTCTCGTCCAAGCACAACATGAACCTGGTGGGCTATTACGAGACCAAGGACTACTCGGCGCGCCTGGCCTACAACTACCGCTCCAAGTACATGGTGCGTGAGAGCGGCTGGTACGGCAACCGCATGCACGACGCCACCGGCAGCCTGGACCTGAGCCTGGGCTGGAACCTCACCGACACCCTGCGCCTGAGCTTCGACGCCGTGAACCTCTTGAAGAAGGACGACGTGCAGTACGGCGCCGCCGGCGCCAACACCACCCTGCGCCCCTCGCTCAAGTCCGGCTTCCCGACCTGGTACTTCGAAGGCGAGACCACCTACCGCGTGGGCCTGAGCGCGAAGTTCTGATCGAAGCCGAGACTGCCCACCATTGCGCCGGGGTCTGAGCCCGGCGCCGCCTGGGCTTGCGATCAACAGCCAGTCAGCGCGATCTGACTGGCTGTTTTTTTTGGGGCTGGTATCGCCGCGACACTTCAGGCCCCGCTCCGATGCCCCAAAGCCCATGCTCAGCCTGCACCCTCCGACCTTTGACGATCACGAGGAGTTGCACGACTTCGAGCACGGCAACCGGACCTTCTTCGGGCGCCACATCAACGCCCGGCCCGCGGAGTACTACGCGCCAGGCGGCGTGCGGGCCGCCATCGAAGCGGCCTTGCAGGACGCCGCGCAGGACAAGGCCTACCAGTTTCTGGCGCGGGACGCGGCCGGCCGCCTGGTCGCACGCGTCAACCTGCACCGTGTGCGGCGCGAGCACTTCCATTGCGCTGAACTGGGCTACCGCGTGGCCGAGTCCCAGGGCGGCAAGGGTTACGCAGGGGAAGCCGTTCGCCTGGTGTTGCTGCAGGCCTTCGGCCCGCTGCGCCTGCTGCGCGTCGAAGCCAATAGCAGGCCCGACAACCTGGCCTCCATCGCCGTGCTGCGCCGCAATGGCTTCGCCCAATACGGCCGCTCCAGCCGCAGCTTTGAACTCTCAGGCCAATGGCACGACATCTGCCACTTCGAGCGCCATGCAGACGCCGGGGCCGCTCAAAAGTCGTAGAAGGTATTCACCGTCAACCGCCCCTTGCGCGGGTCGGCACTGATGCTGATGGCCGGATTGATGCAAGCCGTGTGCAGCAAGCTCCCCGGGTAGACCACCAACCGGTTGAAGCGCGCCGGGATCATGCCGAGGAACTCGAATTGCTCGTTCCCTTCGGCGAAATAGCGCAGCGGCGGCGCCTGGCGGTTGATCTCGGCGAAGTACTGGTCCAAAAAGCCCTCGCGGTTCTCGGCCGTGACGCGCTGGATGCCCGTGGCACGGTGGCGGTAGAAGCCGGTGCCACCATGGCGCTCGTCGCACAGGTAGAGCAGCACCGCCATGTGGTGCGGGGTGCTGGCGTCGAAGTGCGGGGTGCGCTGCAGCGGGCCGAGCTGCGCGGCCGGCGTGGTGGTGAGCGAGAAGCTGTCGACGCTGGAGCGGATCGGCAGGTTTTCAGGGACGCCGAAGTTGATCTGGATGAGCGGCTCGGCCAGTTCGCGCAGGGCCTCGGCGTAGGCGGCCGGTGCGGGCGCGCGGATGCCGGGGTAGCCCTTGCCCTCGGCCGCGCCCGGGCAGGGCTCGTACTCCGCTGCGCAGGCGGCCTCCACCAGGGCCTGCGGGTCCTGCAGGAAGTTGTCGATGAAGACCAGCTGGTGCGCGCCGATCTGCACCGACTGGACATCGGGCGGCAGGCGCAGAGGGAAGTCCGTCATCGGATCAAACCTTGAAGTAAATGCGACGTTGATCGAGCAGGCCCACGATCAGCGCCCAGACGACCACGAAGGCGAGCGCAAAGCTTAGCGACGCGGCCTCGGGCCCGGCGGCGCGCTGCAGCCAGCCCAAGCCCGCCGCGTACAGCGGCTGCATCCAGCCCAGACCCTCCAGCAGCACGGTACAGACCCAGGCGCCGGCGTAGGCGGCGATGGCGTTGACGCCGAAGGCGCGGCCCAGCGGCGGCCAGCCCTGCCGGTCCACCAGTTGGTGCAGGGCGGCGAGGGTGAGCGCGGCCTGGCCGGCAGTGAAGAGCACGAAGCTGGGCGTCCAGAGGTTCTTGTTGATGGGCATCAGGCCGGCGGCGTCCAGCGCCCAGCCGGCCAATGCCAGGCCGGCGCCCAGGGCCAGCAGCGTGCGCAGGGCACCCTGGCGCAGGGCCTCGCCGCAGCGCCAGCCCAGCAGGGTGGTGGCCAGCGCGCCCAAGGTGGCCAGCAGGCCCTCGGGGTCGTGGCCGCGGCCGCTGGCGGCGTCCCATTGGTAGGCGTGCGGGCCGAACAGCCAGGCGTCCAGGCGGCTGGCGGGGTTGTGCTCGGGCGCCATGCCGCCCCAGAGCAGCAGCGCGCCATAGCCCAGCAGCAGGGCGGCGATCCAGGCCCATTGGCCGCGCGCGCGCCAGCCGATGACGAGGCTGCCGGCCAATGCAAAGCACAGGCCGATGCGCTGCAGCACGCCGGGCAGGCGCAGCGCGGGCTTGTCCATCAGCCACCAGGCCAGGGCGTGCAGGGCGAGGCCCAGCAGCAGGATGCGCAGGCCGCGCCCCCACACCGTGCGCAACAGCCCGGCGGTCTGGCCGCGCTCGATGCGCGCGCCCAGTGCCAGCGCGAGCGACACACCGACGAGGAAGAGGAAGAAGGGGAAGACGAGATCGGTCGGCGTCCAGCCCTGCCAGGCGGCGTGCTGCAGCGGCGCATAGACATGACCCCAGTCGCCCGGGTTGTTGACCAGCAACATGGCGGCCACGCACAGGCCGCGCAGCGCGTCCACCGAGGCCAGGCGGGAGGAAACAGCGTTCATGCCCAAAAGATACCAATCAAATACCTGCAGACGAACGACAGTTTTGGTATTCGAGTGGAATTAGTGATCGACCGAGCGCCCTTCGTCTACGCTGCGCCCCCATGCGACTGAACCTCTTGCTCGCCCTGCTGCTGCTGGCCCTGCTGCAGGCCTGCGCCACGCGCACGCCGGCGCTGGCCGAGCGCGATGGCCCCGAACTGCAGCCGCCGCCCGACCTGCAGCGCGTGCCCGACGCCGTGCCGCGCATCGAGCCCATCCGCCCCGGTGGGCCGAACAAGCCCTACGAGATCGACGGCGTGCGCTACGTGCCGCTGCTGGAAGACCTGCCCTACGAAGAGGGCGGCCTGGCCAGCTGGTACGGGCGCAAGTTCCACGGCCGCCAGACGGCCAGCGGCGAGACCTACAACATGTACGCCATGACGGCCGCCCACCCGCGCTGGCCGCTGCCCAGCTATGCCCGCGTGCGCAACCCGGCCAACGGGCGCGAGGTGATCGTGCGCGTGAACGACCGCGGGCCCTTCAGCAAGGGCCGGGTGATCGACCTCAGCTACACCGCCGCGCTGAAGCTGGACCTGCTGCGCGGCGTGGCGCCGGTGCAAATCCAGCGCCTGAGCTTCGAGGACATCCGCACCGGGCGCTGGCGCCGGGCGGACGATCCGGCCGAGGACACCCAGCTCGCCCAGGCCAGCCCGGCCACCACGCCCAGCCCGCCGCTGCCCGAGCCCGTGACCGATGTGCGCGCCGCCAGCCCGGGGTTGTGGCTGCAGATCGGCGCTTTCCGCGCCCTGGACGGCGCGGTGGCGCTGAAGCAGCGCGTGACCGACGGCCTGGGCGAATTGGGCCCGCTGCTGACCCTGCTGCGCGACCGCGGCCTGCACCGCGTGCAGCTCGGCCCCTTCGAGACCGAGGCCCAGGCCCAGGACGTGGCCGCGCGCCTGCGCAGCGCGCTCGATCTGCCGGCCCTGCTGCTGCGCCGATGACGCCGCTGCAGACCCGGCATGTCGCCGATCTGCAGGTGCTGGACCCGCAGGGCCGGGGCCAGCCCTGGTGCGCGGCCAGCGCCCTGGTGCTGCTGGGCGAACGCCTGTTCTCGGTGGCCGACGACGAGCTCGGCCTGGCCGGCTTCGAGCTGGCCCGCCCCGCGCAGGCCGGGCGCTGCTGGCCCCTGCTGGCGGCGCCCGCGCTGCCCGAGCAGGCCGCCGCCCGCAAGGCCCGCAAGCCCGATCTGGAGGCGCTGTGCAGCCTGCCCGCCGCCGCGGCCTGGCCGCACGGCGCGCTGCTGGCCCTGGGCTCGGGCTCCACGCCCCAGCGCTGCAACTGGGCCTTGCAGCCCCTGGATGCCGCTGGGCTGCCCACCGGCACCGCCCTGCCCTTCGATACCAGCGCGCTCTATGCCGCGCTGCGCCCTGCGCACCCGCTGCTGAACATCGAGGGCGCCTGCGTGGCCGGCGAGCGCTTCTGGCTGGCCCAGCGCGGCCAACCCGGTGGCCAGCCCAACCGCCTGCTGGGCTGGCCGCTGGCAGCGCTGCTGGATTGGCTGGCCGGGCGCTCGGCCCCCACCCCGCCGGCGCAGGCCCTGGATTGCCCGCTGGGCGCACTCGACGGCGTGCCGCTCGGCCTGACGGATCTGTGCGCCCTGGCCGATGGGCGCCTGCTGTTCAGCGCCGCCGCCGAGGACAGCGACAACCCGGTGGCCGATGGCGCCGTCAGCGGTTCGGTACTGGGCTGCCTGGACCCGGCCGGCGGCCTGCAGCTGCTGGGTCGGCTACCGGGTGCGCTCAAGGTTGAGGGCCTGGCGACGCGGCCCGCAGGCGCGGGCCTGGAGGCTTGGTTGGTCACCGATGCCGACCAGCGCGGCCTGGCCGCGCAATTGCTCCACCTGCGGCTGCCGATCTAGATCCGCTTCCAGCCCGCCACCGCCGGGTGGTGGAAGCCCGACTGCTGGTAGGCGCGCAGCACCGCCCCCTGCGACTGCAGCTGCTGCAGGCCTTTGTCCAGCGCGGCCAGCCAGGCCGCACCTTCCGGGTGGCGGCGCGACACCAGGTAGTGGCGCGTGCCACGCAGCCCGAGCTTGAGGCCGGGGATGGGCACCAGGCGCACGCCGTCCACGTCCAGCGCCAGGTCGGGCGTGGGCTGGAAGGGCGCCAGCACCACGTCGGCACGGCCGGCGGCCAGCATGCGCGGCATAGCCTCCCAGGTGTCGGCATGGGCCAGGCGCTCGATGCCCAGGCCCAGCAGCGTGGCCCAGTCGACGCGCCAGTGGCGGTTGGAGACGAAGCGCAGGCGGCGCAGCTCGTCCAGGCTCTGCATCGCCAGCACGTCGGCGCGCGCGGGCCGGGTATAGAGGCCGGCCACGAACTCGCCGTCCGCCACCATGGTGCGGCTGAACAGGAAGTCCTCGGGCGAGGGCACGTCCTCCTTCCAGTAGGTGGTGCCGCTGCACACGCCCTGGGCCTGGGCCAGTTCGCGCACCAGCCGCGCCACGCTGGGCATGGCCACGCGCTCCGGGCGTTCGGTGATGCCGCCCAGCGCCAGCGCCTGCAGCAGCAGCACCAGCTCGGCCACATCGCGGCGCGCGTGCGGGCCGCCGTACTGCTGCAGCTGCAGCGGGTCGCGGCCGGCCAGGAAGCGCTCGAAGTCCTGGCGCACGTCCACCGGCACCAGCACGCGCTGGGGGCCGTTGGCGGCGATGGCGCCCAGCGGCAGCAGCGCGGCGGCGCTGGCCAAGCAGTGGCGGCGTGTGCAGGGGCTCATGGGGTGCCGAGCAAGTGCAGGTTGACGATGCGCTGGTAGCTGCCATCGGCGCGCAGGGCGGCCAGCGCCTCGTTGAAGCGGTCGCGCAGCGCGGCGTCGCGAAAGCCGACGAACCAATCCAGCCCAGCCTGGCCGGGCACGGGCAGGGAGCGCAGGGTCTCGGGGCGCGGCTGGGCCAGCTGCGGCTCGCTACGCACCAGCTCGCGCAAATGCCAGAGCAGCAGATCGCGGTCGATCACCAGCGCCTCGCAGCGGCCCAGCAGCCACAGTCGCACCTGGTCGCGCTGGTTGCCGAACTCGTGGTACTGGGCAAAGCGGGGCCGGGCGGCGGCGAACTGCGGGCCCAGGCTGGCCTCGGCCAGCTGCCAGGCGCAGACGCGCAGGCCCGCCAAATCAGCCCAGTCGCGCACCGGCGCCTCATGCCCGGGCGGCAGCAGCAGCACATTGCGGTAGCTGAGGAAGGGCGTGGAGAAGTGCAGGCCGGCCTCGCCCTGCTGCACTTCCACCGCCACGTCCACCACGCCCTGGCGCAGCAGGCTGAGCATGCGCTTGTTGGGTGCGTGCTGGATCTCGTAGCGCCAGCCCAGGCGGCGCGCGGCCTCGGCGAACAGGTCCAGCGCGATGCCGCTGCGGCTGCGTTCGTCCACGAAGGGCGGACGCGAGACGCCGAACACCACGCGCAGCGCGGGCGCTGGCGCGGCCGAGAGCGCCGCGGCGGGCAGGGCCAGGATCGGGAACAGGGCTCGGCGCCGCAATGCGCACTCCACCAAAAGAAGGAGGAGCCAGGATAGACCCGGCGGCTGACGCCGGGCTTGTCAGCGCGCTCCGGGAAATACGAAGGCGGCGATGAGCGCCTGCGCAGCCTCCAGATCGGGCACGCGCAGGCCGCGCCCGTCCACCAGCAGGGCCTCGGAAACCGCCATGCCGCGCTGCCTGGCCGAGCCGAAGGTGGCGCCCGCCAGGCCTGCACGCGCACGCACAGTTCGGCACCGCGTGCGCAGAGCGAACGCGCCACGCTGCTGCGGCCCACGAAGCCCAAGCCCGCCACCTCGGGGTGTCAGGTCAGGGCCCCAGGGGGGCCGCGGGCCTCAGTAGTTGAAGCCCAGGCCCAGCGCCAGGGTGGCCGCATCCGCGTCCTCGCTCCTGCCGTTGTCATGGCGCAGCGGCACGCGCTGGTAGTCGGCCTGCAGTTGCAGGCTGAGCACGCGGTTCAGGCGCCACACCAGGCTCATGCCGCCGTAGGGACGCCACTCGCGGCGGCGCTCGCTGTCCGAGCTGGGCCAATAGCCGGCATCGGTCTGGCTGCTGACGCGGCCCAGGCCCAGGCGCGGCACCAGCAGCCATTGCGGCGTCAGCTCGATGTGCTGCGCCACACCGACCTGCCAGGCCTCGACCTCAATGTCGCGGTGGCTGTCGTCGGCACGGCGCTTGTAGTCGAAGTTGGCGAGGCCCTGGCGACCGAACTCGATCGCCCAGCCGCCGCCCACGCGCAGGCCCGCCCCCAGACGGGCCGAGACGCCGCTGCTGCCGCAGGCGGCCTGGCCGCTGCAGTCCGCACTGAGGTGCGCGCGCCCGAAGGCGAGCTGGCCATAGACGCCGGGCTGGTTGCTGACGAGCAGCTGGGCATGGCTGGGCAGGCTGGCCACGGCCAGCGCCAGGGCGGCCAAGGCGCCGCCCCTCTTCTTGAGTTGCATGGGTTCTCCCTGTTGTGCTTTTTTAAGCGGGCGCACTGTAGGCGCCCCGCCTGAAGATTTTCTAAAGCCGGCTCAGCGCGCCAGCTCGCGCTGCGTCAACTGCGCCCAGGCGGCGCTGTCGCGGCGCGCCCGGATGACCGGGTTCAGCGCCGCCAGGGCCTTGGCAAAGGGCTCACCGCGCGGGCACATCAGGTGCGTGCCGTTGCGCGAGAGCTCGGCCAGCTGCTTGACGGGCTCGCGCAGCGCGCGCGACTCGTGGCGCACGCTGTCGCCATCGGTCAGCACCACGTCCACCTTGCCGGATTCGAGCGCCAGGAACAGGCGGTTGCCGAAGGTCAGACGGGTGACCCGCAGCGCCGGGTCCTCCAGGGCGGCGTCCAGCTCCTCGCCATAGCTCCAGCCGCGGTGCAGGCCCACGCGCAGGCCGCGCAGGTCGCTGGCCTGCTGCAGTGCGGGCAGCGGGTTGCGCGCCAGCGCCACGGCCACCACGGTTTCCTCGCGGATCGATTCGCTGAACAGGTAGCGCGCCGCCCGCTCGGCATTGCGGTAGGCACCGCCCACGCAATGCTCGCCGCGCGCCAGGCCTTCCATGGCGCGCGGCCAGGGCATGCCGCTCATGCGCAGCGTCAGCCCGGCCTCCTGCGCGGCCGCGGCGATCAGCGCCGGTTGTACGCCCCGCACCGCCTTGCCCTGGCCCCACATGGCCGGCGGGTTGCCGGCGTCAAAGGCTATGGGCAGGGGTTCGGCGGCCCGTGCCGCGCCGAGGCCGAGCAGCAGGCACAACACGGTCGGGCACAGGTTCCAGCGCATCGCGGCCTCAAGGGATGGAGACCGCGAGTATCGCCAGCGCCCCGGCGCCTCAGCCGCGCGGCCGCGGGTAGGCCTTGACGCGCGGCAAACGTTCGTCCGCCGCCGGCGCGCGCGCCGGCAGCTGCTTGAGCAGCTGCTGCACGGCGGCCTCCAGCTGGGCATCCTGCCCCTGTGCGGTGGCACGCGGCGGGTTCTCCACCTCAAGGTCCGGCACCACGCCCTTGCCCTCGATCAGCACCTGACCGTCCGGGCTCATCTGGGCCATCTCGGCGGCGCGCAGGATGCCGTTGTCCAGCAGGCGGTTGCGGTCGCTCAGCCACACGCCCGCGCCGCTGGTGGTCTTACCGATCAGCGGGCCCAGGCCCAGGCGCTTGAAGCCCTCGGCCACGGTTTCGCCGTCGCTGTAGCTGTTCTCGTTGATCAGCATGGCCAGCTTGCCGGCAAAGCTCTGCTGCATGTTGGCGAAGCGCGGGCCGCCTTCGGGGTGGCGCGGCTGCCAGTAGGCCCAGCTCTTGCGCAGCAGCCTGTCCAGCACCCAGGAATCGATGTTGCCGCCGTTGTTGAAGCGCACGTCCAGCACGATGGCTTCCTTGTCCAGCTGGGCGTAGAACTCGCGGGCGAAGTCGGCAATGTCCTGCCCGCCCATGGCGCGCAGGTGCAGGTAGCCGATGCGGCCGCCCGAGAGCTTGGTCACCGCCTCGGCACGGGTGGTGCGCCAATCCTGGTAGCGCAGCGCCATCTCGCGGCGCGGGTCCACGGCGGTGACGATCAGGCTGCGCGCGCCGCTGCCGTCGGCCTTCTGAATTTCCAGGCGCAGCTGCTTGCCGGCCTGGCCTTCCAGCAGTTCGGCACCCTGCGGCCAGCGCAGCGCCTGGCCGTTGATGGCGGTGATGACCTCGCCCTCGCTCACATGCAGGCCCGGCTGCTGCAGCGGCCCGCGCTCGCTCACCAGCTCGGCTTCGTTGCGGTAGATGCGGGCAATGCGAGCGCCCTTGTCGTGCGGCTCCAGGCGCGCGCCCAGGCCGGCCACGGCCGGGGCCTCTTCGGCCAGCGGGGGCAGGTCGCCATAGCCCACCTGGCTGTGCAGCAGGCTCAGGTCGGAGGCCATCATGCCCATCAGCTCGCCGAGCTCGATGCGGTCGCCCACGCGCGGCAGCAGGGCTTCGTGGCGGGCGCGGCTGGCGTTCCAGTCGATGCCGTGCATCTGCGCGTCGTAGAAGAAGTCGCGCTGCATGCGCCAGGCATCGGCAAACATCTGCCGCCATTCCTGGCGCGGGTTCACGGCGATCTGCCAATCGGCCCAGCGCACGGCGAATTTGCCCGTGTCGGCCGGCGGCTTGGGCGCGGCGTCAAGCAGCAGCAGTTCGGTGGGCTGACCGGGCGCGGCGTCGCGCTGCACCAGCAGCGTCTTGCCGTTGCCGCTGAGCTGGAACTGGCGCACCTTGTCGCTGTGGGTGTCGGGGTTGGCGCCCGGCTCCAGGCTCAGGCTCTTGAGCGCGCCGGCGCCGAAGTCGGACTCGATCCACCACAGGCGCTTGGCTTCAGCCTGCAGGCCGCGGTAGCGGCCGGCGGGCGCGGGCAACTCGTGCAGGCGCTCGGCCAGGCCGGCGCGCTCGATGCGCGGCAGTGCCGGCTTACTTTCCTTCTTGTCGTCCTTCTTCTCGTCTTTCTTGTCATCCGGCTTGGCGGCGGCCTTGTCGTCCTTCTTCCCCTCGGTCTTGGCCGGCGGCGGCAGTTCGTCCTTGGCGGCGAAGGGCGAGCGCAGGCCGCTTTGCAGCGCCAGCGCATAGAGCTTGGTGCCGGGCTCGAAGGCCGGGCCCATATTGCGCTCGGCCCAGACGCTGGATCCCTGCTGCAGCTGGAAATGGCGGCGCGAGGCGAAGTACAGCCATTGGCCATCCGGGCTGAAGGCCGGGCCCGCGCTGTTGTACTTGGCGCTGGTCAGCGCGCGCTTGTCGCCATCGGCCAGGGTGTAGAGCCAGACCTGGCTGCGCGCGCCGCCGCCATCGGGCCGGCGCACATAGGCCAGGGCCTGGGCGTCGGGGTGCCAGGCGAATTCGATGCCGTTGTCGTCCGGCAGCTGGTCGATCTTCTTGGTCTGCGCGCCGCCCTCGGCCTTGAGGTCGGTCAGGTAGAGGGCGCCGGACATGTCGGCATGCACCAAATGGCGGCCATCCGGCGCCACGCTCAGGTCGGTGCGCAACACCTTGGCGCCGCGGGTAATCTGCTTGGGGGCGCTCAGGCCCAGGGCATCGAATTGCCAGACCTCCATCTCGCCGCTCATGTCACAGATGGCGAACACGGACTGGCTGTCGCTGCTGAAGGCGGCCTCGCGGCAGCGTGCGCCCTCGGGCATCTGCAGCACCGCACGGCGCAGGGCCTGCGTGCCCTGCGTGGCCAGGCGGCCGCGCACACCGATGACCGCGCGCTCGCCATTGGGCGCCACCGCCACGTCGGTCAGGAAGTTCTGCGGCTTTTGAATCCAGCGCGCCGTGCTGGCGGGCTGGTCTCCCGCCAGGGTGATGGGCAGCACCGGGGCCTCGGCGCCGGCGGCGTTCAGGTCCACGCGCTGCAGATCGGCGCCACGCGCCAGCACCACGGTGCTGCCGCTCAGCGAGGCCTGGCGCGCATCGAAGTCCTTGAAGCGCGTGTGCTGGCGGGCATCGCGGCCATCGGCAGCCACCGACCAGACGTTGAAGAAGCCGTCACGGTCGCTCAAGAAGGCGATGCGCTCGCGGCCCTGGGCGTCGCGGTAGGGCATGGGGCGGCGGTTGTTGGCGCGCGGAAAGTCCGCGCCCAGCAGCGGGCGGGCCTCGGCGCTGCTGGCCAGGTCCAGCACCCACAGCACGGAGAGGCCACCGCCCCGGTAGTTCTTCGCGTGGTCGCCGCGCAGGCCGTTGCGGGTGAAGAGCAGGCGCTGGCCGTCGAGCGAGAAGGCCGCGTCGCTGGCGTCGCTGACCGGCAGGGCCTGCAGCTGCTCGCCCTTGAGCAGATAGGGCTGGGTCTGCGGCCGACCGTCCTCGGCCGCGGCGGTGATCAGCAGGCCGCCCTTGCCGTCGTGGCCCCACACGCGCACCGAGGGGCTGCCCAGCCAGGTGCGACGCTGCGGCACGCCCCCGTCCAGGCTGAGCGTGTAGACGTCGCCTGCACTTTCGTACTGCGCCACGAAGGCCACCGTCTTGCCGTCCGGCAGGAGCACGGGCGAGATCTCCTGCCCCGCGTGCGAGCTGATGCGCTGCGCCGCGCCACCCGCCAGGCTGCTGCGCCACAAATCGCCCTGGCTGACGAACACCACCGTGTCGCCCTGCACAGCGGGCTGGCGGTAGAAACCTTGCGGGTTGGCCTGGGCCAGGCCGGCGGCAGACAGTGCGGCCAGCAGGGGAAGAAGACGAGACATGGTGCGGTCCGTGAAGTCGGAAATGGGCGCGATTCTGGCGGCGCCCCGTCGGGCGGGTCGTCCGTCACAGCGGGTTGACCCGGAGGCGAGGCCGGCTCGGACCGCGATGCCCACAATGGCGGCATGCGTGACCTTGACCGATCCCCCCGTTCACGGCCGTCCGGGTGCTGGCCCTGCGTCCGCTGGTTGGGGGCCCTGCTGATGGCCGCGTGCTCGCCCCTCTGGGCCGCCGAGCCGGACGCCGATGAGCCAGAAGACTTTCCCTTCCCGACCTTGCAGCAGGAGCTTCGGAACGCCCTCTCAAGCTGTGCCGATCCGTACACCTGGCCCGTGGTGCAACGTCCGGCTCCCAGCCAGACGCGTGAACGAAGGCTCTGGGACGCCCGCAAGTCCTACACACCCCTGCATTGGGAGTTCAACGCAAGCGCGCAGGGGCTCTGCGCGCGCCCGCTCACGCACCCGCTTGAAACCCCGCTTCCCTTTGCACCGCCTGACGGTACCGCCGCCGTCACCAGCACCACGGCCACACTGAAGGTGGCCGACGGCTGGCTCTACGGGCGCTTGATGCACTACTTTGGCGGCGGGCTCTACTGGGCCGATGCGCAGGGTGGCCAGACGCGGCGCCTCGTCGATGAACCCGCACTCGGTCTGCTGCACCAACCCCAGGGTGGCGTGCTGGCGCTGACCGGCTTCGCCCATCTGGGAAGCGGCGAAGGAGGGCTGTGGAAGCTCCACAAGGCTGACGCTGGCTGGCAGGTCGAGCGCCTGATCCGCTGGCCCGAGCGGCCCTGCGCATGGACACAGGCGCGCGACGGCACGCTCTTTGTCTCCTTCCCCACCCGGCTCGTGGTGGGCCCTCCGCAGGGCCCGTTTCGCATGCTGTGGGAAGGCGATGAGGGCATGGGCTGTCGCCTCCGGCAATTGCATCTGGACGAAGGTCGTCAAACGCTTTGGTGGAGCGCGGGGCCCTATGTGGGCGCACTGGACCTGCAGAACCTGGCGCTGCGCCACCACCTTCGCTCGGTGGCGCTGCTGCAGGCCTACAGCCCCGCCTGGGAGCGCGCCGTGCTGCGCGAAGCCCACAATCCGGCGCATGAGCACCACCCCTAAGCAGCCCGCCCCCCCCATCGACCTCGACCACCTGCAAGACCTGCTGGACGCCGTGCCAGCCCCGCTGGAGCCGCTGGACGTCGCGATGCTCGACGGCTACCTCACCGCCATCGCCCTGCAGCCCAAGGCGCCGGCGCCGGGCGAGTGGCTGCGCTGGGTGCTGGACAGCGAGGAAGGCCGCTCACCCCCCGCCGGCTTTGACGCCGAACCGATTCGCGCCCTGGCCATGCGCCGACTGCAGCAGCTCGACACCGCCATCCGCGGCCGCCAATGGTGGGACCCCTGGGTGTTTGCCCCGGCCGATGAGGACGGCGAGGACGCCGACCCCGAGGACTGGGAAACCGTGCTGGCCGCCGTCTACCCCTGGGTGGCCGGCTTCGCGCTCGGCGCCGACAGCTTCCCGCGCGGCCTGATGGGCTGCAAGGAGGCCGATCTGCTCGAAGGCCTGGCCGGCATCTACCAGTTCCTCGACCCCGAAGACCTGGAGGATGCCGACGAGTTGCTCGAAGCGATCGAAGGCATCGAGCCGGCCGCCAATCTGGAAGAGGCGATCGAGCACCTGGTGGCGCACAGCCTGTTGCTCGCGGATGTGAGCCGCCCGCAGAAGGCCGCCGCCGCGCCCCGGCCGGGTGGCCATGGGGGCGCGCGCAAGCCCCCGCGCCGCCCGCCACCGCGGGGCGGTGGTTACTCGCGCTGAGCGCCGCCTACTGGCCGAAGTGCATCTGGTAGCGCGCCCCGTCTGAGAACAGACAGGCGCCCACCCCCTGGTTGACGCCGGTGAGGATGTATTCGCACTGGGCGTTCACGCCGGTGCCAGCGGCATTGGCAATGCCGCGCCGGCCGCTGCTGCGCTGTGCGGCCTCGCCAAAGTGCTGGCTGAGCAGGGCCCCAAAGCCCGGGTAGTCGGGCGTCACGCGCGTGGCCTCGCCCTGCAGATTGCGGCCCTGGTAGGCGATGCTGAAGCTGCCCTTGCCGTTCTGGTTGTCCATCACCACGGCGCTCAAGGGGCCGGCGCCGGTGGCCTCGGCATTCAAGGGGTAGAGGCGCACCTGCAGCACCTGCGGACCCAGCGGCGTGGCCTGCAGCATCACGGCCGGTGCGGGCGCCGGTTGGCGCAGGTGGTGGGGCTCCAGCGGCACCACCATGCAGGCGCTCAGGCTGGTGATCAAGGCGGTGGATGCCAGCCACGCGCGGCGGCGTGGCATTCGGAACGGGGCAGTCAAGGGGCGAGCGTTCATGCGTCACCTGATGGGTTCGCGGCACATGCCGCGGCGCGCATGCTGCAAAGCCCGCCCGCGTTTGACCAGCGCGCCTGCCAAGGTATTGCGGCATGCACCCGGCGGGCGCATGCCGCGCGCCGGGTTCAGCTGCCGAACACCCGCCGCGCATGAATACCCAGACCCTGCGCCACCGAGGCCAACGGGTCGCCCTGCACGCGCTGCGCCTGCGGGAAGGGCGCGGCAATTGCCTCCACCAGATGGACCAGGCCGGTAGAGCCGCCGGTGAAGTAGAGCGCGTCGACCGCCGCCAGGCCGGCGCGGTGCACGGTCTCCTGTGCGGCGGCAGCGATCGCGGCCACGTCCTCCGCCAGGGCTGCCTGGGATTCACGTCGCAACATGGGCCAGTGCAGACCGGTCTCGATGAGGCCGAGGTCGAAGTCGTGCTGGTCTTCGGGCGCGCGCCGGCCATCCGAGCCGCTCAGGTCGATCTTGCCCTGCTCGGCCAGGTCCGCCAGGTGGTGGCCCAGGTGGTCTTCCAGCACCGTCATCAGGCGGCGGTGCTCGGCGGGGTCGGCATAGTCGGCCTTGCGCAAGCGCATCTCGGCCACCACGGCGGGCGTGTAGCAGGTGTTGATGAGGTGCCAGGTGGCGAGGTCGAAGGTGATGCCAGTGGGCACCTCGCGCGGCGGGCCATCGGCGCGCGACGGCCCCAGGCTGCCATGGCCGAGCGCGCGCATCGGGCCGGCCAGGGCGATGCGGCGGTCGAAGTCCGTGCCGGCGATGTGGATGCCGTGGTGGGCCAGGATGTCCTCGCGGCGGTCCTCGCGCAGCATGCGCGCGGGGCCCACGCGCACCACGGAAAAGTCCGAGGTGCCGCCGCCGATGTCGGCCACCAGCACGGTCTGCTCGCGCGTGGCCTGGCGCTCGTAATCGAAGGCCGCCGCAATCGGCTCGAACTGGAAGGCCAGTTCGGTGAATCCCACCGCGCGCGCACAGGCTTCCAGCGCGGCCTGGGCCTGGGCGTCGCGCGCGGCGTCGTCGTCCACAAAGTACACGGGGCGGCCCAGCACGGCATGCGTCAGCGCACGGCCGCCTTGCTGGGCTTCGGCCACGCGCTTGAGCCGCTTCAGGTAGCCGGACACCACGTCGGCGTACTTCACCGAGCGGCCACCGCCCACATCGGTGTGGCGCTCCAGCAGGTCGCTGCCGAGGATGGATTTCATCGAGCGCATCAGGCGCCCGTCGTGCCCGTCCACGTACGCCGCCAGCGCGGCACGGCCGAAGGCGCGCGGCGGGCCATCGGCATCGTGCGCGCCTTCAGCGTAGTAGTAGACGGCCGTGGGCATGGTGCGCGCCGCACCTTCCAGCGGCACCAGGGCCATCGCATCACCTTGGGGAAGGGCGACGGCGGAATTGGAGGTGCCGAAGTCGATGGCGCAGAACGAAGGAATGGCCATGACCGGGCTCCAGCTTTCAAAAAGGGGCGGGATTGTGCCCGTACCGCCCCAGGCTGCTCAGGGCCGTAGCGCCTGCAAGCGCACCAGCGCCACCTCCAGCGTGGCCGCCTTCTTGGCGAAGCAGAAGCGCACCTGGCGGCGTTCCTGCGGCTTGGAATAGAAGACCGAGAGCGGAATCGCCGCCACGCCGATCTGCGTGGTCAGCCACTCGGCGAATTCCAGTTCGGGGGCATCCGACACGGCGCTGTAGTCCACGGTCTGGAAGTAGGTGCCCTCGCAGGGCAGCAGCTTCAAGGGTGTGGCGGCCAGGCCCCTGCGGAAGCTGTCGCGCTTGGCTTGGTAGAAATCCGCCAGGCCCTGCCAGGGGGCGGGGTCGGCCATGTACTCGGCCAGGCCCCACTGCGCCGGCGTGTTCACCGTGAACACCGTGTACTGGTGCAGCTTGCGAAAGGCCGCGCTCAAGGCCGCGGGGGCGGCCACGAAGCCGACCTTCCAGCCGGTGACGTGGAAGGTCTTACCGAAGGACGAGATCAGGAAGCTGCGCGCCGCCAGCTGCGGGTGCCGGGCCACCGACTGATGCGCCTGACCATCGAACACCATGTGCTCGTAGACCTCGTCGCTGATGACGATCAGGTCATGCTGCTCGGCCAGCGCGGCCAGGGTGTGCAGGTCCTCTTCCGACGCCACCGTGCCGCTGGGGTTGTGCGGGGTGTTGAGGATCAGCGCGCGGGTGCGCGGCGTCACCGCGGCCCGCACCGCGTCCCAATCGATGCGGTAGTCCGCCGTCATCGGCACGCCCACCGGCGTCGCGCCGGCCAGGCGGATGGCCGGGATATAGCTGTCGTAAGCCGGCTCGATCAGGATCACTTCATCGCCCGCACCCACGCTGCACTGGATGGCGGTGAACAGCGCCTGCGTGGCGCCTGCGGTGATGGTGATCTCGGTGTCCGCGTCGTAGGCCCGGCCATGCGTGCCCAGCAGCTGCGCGGCCACACGCTGGCGCAGCATCGGGATGCCAGGCATGGGTGGGTATTGGTTGTGGCCGGCATGCAGCGCGCGGTTCACGGCTTCGAGCAGCGCGGGGTCGCAGTCGAAATCCGGAAAGCCCTGGCCCAGATTGATGGCGCCATGCTGGGCCGCCAGCTGGGACATGCGGGAAAAGATGGTGGCGCCGATGGCCGGCAGCTTGTCGGGGAGCGTGGGCATGGCGGGATTCTGGTGCGGGGCGGCGGCGATCAGGGAGCGCGCTTCAGCGCTCACGGAGGCTGGCTTGCCCAGCACCGGGTTCAGAGCCCCACCCAGACCCGAAACCCCCGCGCCGCGTAGTACGAGGCCGCGCCGTTGTGGTACGAGAACACGCGGCCATAGCGGCGATCGCCAAACAGCGCGCCGCCCTGGGCGCGCAGCTCGGGCGGGGTCAGTAGCCAGCTGGATGTCTTGCGGTCGAACTCGCCCAGCTGCTGCAACACGCGGTACTGCGCCTCGTCCAGCAAGGTGGCACCCATGGCTTGCGCCTGCTCCAGCGCACTGCCGGCGGGCGGGTGCTCCTTGCGGCCGTCGAGCGCAGCGCGGTCGTAGCAGAGCGAACGGCGCCCGGCCGGGCTCTCGGGGGCGCAGTCGCAAAAGACCAGGGCCTCGCCGTCGAGGCACAGCACATCCGGCTCGCCGCCACTGGCTTCCATTTGGTGCAGGGTCGGCAGCAGCGCGGGCCGCGCCTGCAGGCGCTGAGCCACCTCTGCCCAGGCCAGGCCGGGGTGGCGCTGCGGGTGCTTGCCGAAGCGGGTCTGCAGGGTGCCCAGCAGGGCGTCCTCGTCTTCAGGCAGTGCCATGGTCATCTCCTCGCTTGAATGAGGCCGGCAGACCCTCATGACCGCATGATCTTGTCCAGCGTCTTGCCCTTGGCCAGCTCATCGATCAGCTTGTCCAGATACCGGATCTTTCGCATCAGCGGGTGCGCCACTTCCTCCACCCGCACCCCGCACACCACGCCCTTGATCAGCGCGGCATTCGGGTTGAAGGCAGGCGCCTGGGCGAAGAAAGTTTCCAGATCGTGGTCCGAGCCGATCTGTTCCCGCAGCCCTTCCGGGCTGTAGCCCGTCAGCCAGCAAATCACCTGATCGACTTCATCCTGCGAGCGCTGCTTCGAGACCGCCTTCTTGACATAGAGCGGGTACAGGCTGCCGATCTTGATGGCGAAGACCTTTTCCAGGCGCATGAAGAGTCCTTGGGAGCCGCGGCGCGGGGAGTCAAGGCTACCGCGCCCGACCGGGCTCAGCTCGTGGGCAGCGGCCCCAGCACGGCCCCCAGCGCCTGCAGACCCGGAGGGCTGAGCTGCAACACGCGCGGCTGCGCGCCCGCGCGCACCCAGCCTTGTGCCAACGCATGCTGCAGCAGCGCACGCGGCCAGGGGCCGGCGAGGTGGTCGCGGCGCTCACTCCAGTCCAGGCAGGGGTGGGCCACGGCGGCGCGCAGGCTGCGGCGCTGCCAGGGCTGGGCATCCATGCCCAAGGCCTGCGTGCCGGCCAGGCCCCGTTCACTCAGGCCCAGGCCGCCCTCCACAGGTTGAAGCCAGCCCAGCTCCTGGCAGCGCTGCGCCAGGCACACGCCCAGGCGCCCGGCCAGATGGCCGTAGCAGCGGCGGGCATAACGCAGCTCGGCCTGGCGGCTCCAGCTGCGTTCGGCGCTGCCGCGTTCGGCCACCAGCTGCAGGGCCTGCAGGGCTTGCGCCACCTCGGCATCGGCCAGGCGGTAGTAGCGGTGGCGGCCGCGCGGTTCGCAGGCCAGCCAGCCGGCATCGAGCAGCTTGCGCAAATGCGCGCTGGCGGTGGCCGCGCCCACGCCGGCTGCGCGCGCCAGCTCGCTCGCGCTGGCCAGCTCGCCACTCAGCAAATGGCTGAGCATGGCGGCGCGGCTGGGGTCGGCGATCAGGCTGGCAAGGGCGGCGAGTTGCATGGGGTGGAAGCAGGAACCTGGGCCCGATCATGCAGCCCGTAATCGCGCAGCACGCTGGCCACGCGCAGCCGGTAGTCGGCAAACAGGCCGGCGCGGCCGGCGGCCTGGGCCAGGCGGTGCTCGCCCTGCTCGCGCCAGGCCTGCACGGCGGCTTCGTCCTGCCAGAAGCTCAGCGAGAGCAGCTTGCCCGGCTGGCTGAGGCTCTCGAAGCGCTCGATCGACAGGAAGCCCGGCACGCGTTCGAGCTCGCTGCGCAGCGCGGTGGCGCGTGCCAGGTAGTCGGCCTGTGCGCCGGCTGCAGGCTCGACCTCGAAGATCACCGCGATCACGGCTGCACCGGCTCAGGGAAAGTTCGCCACTCGGCGCGGATGAAGCGCTCACGCGCTGCAAACGCGAAATTGGCTTGCGCCTCGGGGTCGGCCTTGAGGCGCGCCCGGTAGGCCTCGTAGGTGGCCAGGGAATCGAAGCCGATGAGGCCCCAGGCCTCGGTGCTCGTGCCCTCGTGCGGCAGCCAGTAGCCCAGCAGCTGGCCGCCCAAGCGCGGAATGATGTGCAGCCAGGCCTGGGCGTAGCGGCGGAAGTCGTCCTTGCGGAAGGGCTCGATCTCGTATCGGATGAAGCAGGTGATGGCCATGCGGCGCTCCTTTCGTGAGGCACCACTGTCGGGCCGACAGCGGCCCGCACACTTCGTTGCGCAACGAAGCGTGGCGGTGCTTCAGTCGCGCGCCTCAAAGCCCGAGTGATAAGCCACCACCCCTTGCGGCACCGGCCCCTTCCAGGCCAGGGCCATGAACAGCTCGGGCGGCGGGCCCGGGTAGACCAAGCCGGGCACCGCCCGAAAGCCGAAGCGCCCGTAGTACGCCGGATCACCCAACACCACGCAGCCGGCGGCACCGCGCTCCTGCAATTGCTGCAGGCCATGGCGCACCAGTTCGGCGCCCACCCCCTGGCGCTGGCAGGGCGGCGCCACCGCCAGCGGGCCCAGGCCGAACCAGGCGCCGGCGCGGCCCTCCACCGTGATCGGTGAGAAGGCGATGTGGCCGATCAGGCGTTCATCACACTCCGCAACCAAACTGAGCGACAGCGCCCCGGCCGCGCGCAGCGCCCGCACGATGGCGGCCTCGGTGCCTGCACTGTGCGGATGGCCCAGGAAGGCCGCAGAAACCAGGGCGCCGATGGCCTCGGCCTCGCCCGCCCGCTCGGCGCGCACCCGCGCCACCGCCTTCATGCGAGCGCGGCCGGCGCTGGTGACTGCAGGCGCTGCGCCGTGCGCCACGCCGCCACGCCCGGCGCCAGCCACAGTGAGAGCCAGGCGCCGGCCAGCAGGGCCAGGGCGGCGGCGTTCAGCGGCGAGCGCGTGACCCAGACCACCAGGCACCAGCCGATCAGCGTCAACAGCGTGGCGCAGACCAAATAGGCGCCCAGCAGCTGCCACAGGAAGCCGTGCAGCAGCGGCGCCCAGGCCACGCCCTGCACCCGCATGCGGCCACCACGAAAAGCCAGCGCGCAGATCACTGCCGCCAGACCCACGGTGCCCAGCAGCAGCAGGCCCCAATTCAGATCGTCCTGCGGCGCGCGGCCGCGCAGGAAGAGCATCAGGATCAGGGAGCAGGCCAGCGCACTGGCGGCGAACACGACCCGCAGAAGCTGGCTCGGCACCGGCATCGGCTCAGACCCCGTAGAAGTGGAACTCGGTCGGCGGCCGACGGCCGCTGATCAGTTCGGCCAGCGCGTGGCCGCTGCCAGCGCCGTGCGTCCAACCCAGGGTGCCATGGCCGCAGTTGAACCACAGCTTGTCGACCTTCTTGCTGCGCCCGATGTAGGGGATGTTGGTGGGCGTGCTGGGGCGCAGGCCGGTCCAGTAGTTCGGCTCGCTCAGATCGGCCACGCCGGGGAAGAGCTCTTCGTAGCGCTTGACCAGGGCCTCGCAGCGAGTGCGGCTGGTGGCGGAGTTCAGGCTGGTATCCAGGCCCACCAGCTCGGCCGTGCCGGCGATGCGGATGCGATCGCCCAGGCGGCTGATGGCGATCTTGCGGGTGTCGTCCAGCAGGCTCACCGTGCTGGCCTGATCGGGCTTCTTCAAGCGCAGCGTGGCCGAGTAGCCCTTGGCCGGGTAGATGTTCAGGCAGTCGGCCACCGGGTTGACCAGGGCCGGCGCGTAGCTGGCCAGCGCCACCACATAGGCGTCGCCGGTGATCGTCTCGGTCTGGCCCTGGGCGTTCTTCACCCGCACGCCGCTGATGGCCTGGCCCTGCTTTTCCAGCGCCAGGATGTGGGTGTTGAAACGCTTCTCGGCGCCGCGCTCGAAGCATTTCTGCGCCAGCTTCTGCGTGAACACCAGGGCGTCGCCCGATTCGTCGCTGGGCGTGTAGGTGCCGCCGAAGATGCGCGGGCCGAAGGTGGCGAGCGCGGGTTCGACCTTCAGCACTTCGTCGCGGCTGAGCACACGGCGGTCCACGCCGTGGCGGCGCATCACCTCGGCGCCGGCCACGCCGTTGTCGAAGTCCTGCTGGCTGCTGAAGAAGTGCAGGATGCCCTTCTCCAGGCGGTTGTATTCGATGCCGGTGGCCGGCACCAGTTCCTTGAGGCGCGCATGGCTGTAGCGGCCCAGCTGCACCAGCTCCTCGACGTTGCGCTCGAAGCTGGCGGTGGTGCACTGCATCAGGAAGGCCAGGCCGTAGCGCATCTGGGCGATTTCCAGGCGCGGGCGGAACAGCAGCGGCGAGTCGTCCTTCAGCAGCCACTTGGCCACCTTGATGGGCACCCAGGCATTGGCCCAGGGCTCGCAGAAGCTGACCGAGATCTGCGCGCCATTGGCGTAGCTGGTTTCGAGTGCGGCATCGGGCTGGCGATCGACCAGCACCACTTCATGGCCGGCCTCCAGCAGATACCAGGCCGTGCTGACGCCGACGATGCCGGCGCCCAGAACCACCACCTTCATGGCGTGTACTCCGTGAACAGGTTGCCGGGCGCGCGGGTAAGCCGCCCAGGGGGAAGCCGGCACGTTAGCCCATTCGGCCGGCGCTCGCCTGCGCGTGGGCGCAAGCGCGGCTTGCTGACGATTTCATGACGCTAAGCGGGCGGCGTGAATTGCTGTGCGCTTTTGCCAACGCGGCTGTTGCTCTCACCCGAAAGGGGGGTGGTGTTGCCAAGCCAGCGGCGCACACTGGGTTGCAGAGCAGGCGGCAGGGCCGGGGGGTGTCAACCGGGCCGGTGCCGCCAACGCTTCAGTGCCACGTTGTAGAGCTCCCGCAAGAAGAGGTACCCCATGCGATTCGCTCCCGCACTGCATTTCCTGCGCCGCCGCAGCGGCCCCGCACCCGTGGCGCAGACCGACCCGGCGGACCTGGGCACCGCCTTCGGCATGGAAGCCAGCCTGGAGGGCGATGGCGACTTTGAAAAGCGCAGCCGCAGCTACGGGCAGCTGGAAAGCCAGCGCGAACACCCGCCGGTGGAAAGCCCGATGGACTGGGTGCGCGCCCGCCGCATCAGCGGATAAGCAGAACCGGCACCTCGGACTGCGCCAGCACCTTGGCACTGACCGAGCCCATCACCAGATTGGCCAGGGCGCCGTGGCCGTGGCTGCCCATCATGATGAGATCGTGCTTGCCCTTGGCCGCAATGGCCGCGATCACATCGGCCGCATGGCCCACCTTGTAGACAAATTCAGCGGCGACGCCCTGCTTGGCAAAGAAGGCGCGCACCGGCTTGAAGACCTTCTCGGCCTCGTCCTCGTAATAGGACTGCAGCGTCGCCTTGTCGATCACCGCGGCGGCGCGCGGCGGCACGGCGGGCACCACGGTCAGCAGGGTGTACTTGTGGGCCGCACCCAGCCATTCGTCGTGCGCGGTCAGGTAAGCCAGGGCCCGCTTGGTGTAGGGGCTGCCGTCGATGGCGACCAGAATCTTCATGGGGAGCTCCGAGGGGTTGAACCGGGAAAGCGGGCGCGAGTGTCGCGCGCGTGCCAGTGCCCTGGCTTGCGGATGGTCAAAGCCTGACGGTCAGAGCGTGAGGGTCAGGGCCTCGCGGTAGCCCTCCTGCTCGCCCTTCCTGACGTAGCCCCGGCCATTGGCCACCACGCGGCAGCGGCCCACCCGATAGTCGTGCCGGCAATGCAGATGCCCGTGCAGCCACAGATCGGCCTGCGGCAGCAGCTCGTCCAGCGCGTTGCAGAAGCCCGCCGTGCCGGGGTTCAGGCCGTAGCGCGGGTCGGCACTCAGGCCGCTGGGGGCGAAGTGCGTCACCACCACGGTGCGGCCCTCGAAGGGCTGGGCCAGTGCGGCGCGCAGCCAGGCCTGGTCGGCAAGAGCCAGCTCGCGCAGGCGTTCGGCCAGCATGGGCTGGTCGTTCTCCAGCGCGCTGTATTTGCGCAGGTAGAAGTTGGCGGCCCGGTAGGCCTTGTCACGCGACTTGAGCTGGACGCTCATGTCGGCGCGCGGGTCCACCAGCAGGTCGAAGTCGGCCCAGAGCGTGCAGCCCAGGAAGCGCACGCCGCCCTGCACCAGCACCTCGCGGTCCAGCCAGTGGATGCCCAGGCGCTCGCAGCAGGCGCGCAGCTGCGCGCGCCCGGCCTCGAAGGGCAGGCCGTCGTATTCGTGGTTGCCGGGCACGAACAGCACCGGCCGCCCCACGCGCGCCGGCGCGAAGCGGGCAAGGCCCCAATCGGCCTCCGGCCCAAAGGGCAGCAGGTGCGAACCGGCCTGGTAGGAGCCGATGTCACCGGCCAGCACCAGCAGTTCGGCCTCGGGGGCGATCAGCGGCTGGTGCTGCGGCTCGCGCTCCAGGTGCAGATCGCTCAGCAGTTGGAGAATCAAGTGGCGCCGTGACAGCTCTTGAACTTCTTGCCCGAACCGCAGGGGCAGGGGTCGTTGCGGCCCACCTTGGGCGCCTCGTGCTTGCGCACGTCCACCTTGTAGCGGTAGGGCTCGGTCAAGGCGTCCAGCTCACCCACGGCCAGCACCAGGTCCTCGACAGCTTCGTCCACGCTCTTCAGCGGCAGCGCGGCATCGATCTCGGCATTGATGGCGCGCTCCTCGTCGTTCTCGGGCGGCAGGTGACGCAGGATGCGGGCGATGGCCTCGTGGGCCTCGTCTTCCACGAAGCTGGCCAAATCGTTCGGGAAGGCGCCCAGCGCGGTGGCAAAGCCGCCGGCAAAGGGCAGCAGCGCGCGCGAATAGGCCGGCAGCGCCTTGAGCGCGGGCTCCTCCTCGTTGGCCAGGGCCTCTTCATCCAGCTGCAGCACGATGGGGTCGAAGGCGCCCACATCCACCAGATCCCGGCGCAACTGGGCCAGGCGGCGTTCGATCAGGCCGCGCAGCTTGGCCAGCCAGGCCGGGTCGTGCTCGGCCGGCAGCGGGCGGTTCTCGCTGTCGAAGATGAAGGGCAGGGCTTCGTCCAGCGGGATCAGGCGCGGCTGCACCAGCAGGCCGGCCAGAAAGCCGTCGAGCATGGCCACATCCATGGGGTCCAGCCCGCCGGGGGCCTGTTCGAGAAGGTGGTCGAGTTCGTCGAACTCGGCGTCGGTGAGGTCTTGGGTACTCATGGGCTGGATTGTCGGCGGGCGAAATGAAAAAAGGCCCGCTTGCGCGGGCCTGGGTGGGGCATTGCCAGTCGATCAGAGCGCCGCGAGGCGCTGCTCGATCGCCGCCTTGGTGGCCGGCAACTCGGCCGGCAGGCGCAGCGCCAGTTGGTCGAACAGCTCCTGGTGCAGCTTCATCTCGGCCAGCCAGTCGGCCTTGTGGATCTCGGTGACGGTCTCGTAGTGGGCGCGGGTGAAGGGCAGGCCGGTCCAGTTGATCTCGTCGTACTTGGGGCTGACGCCGAAGGGGTTCTCATGGCCCTCGGCCTTGCCGTCGATACGGTCGAGCATCCAGCCCAGCACGCGCATGTTGTCGCCATAGCCGGGCCAGACGAACTTGCCGTTCTCGCCCTTGCGGAACCAGTTGACGCAGAAGATCGCCGGGGCCTTTTCGCCGAGCTTCGCGCCCATTTGCAGCCAATGGGCGAAGTAATCGCTCATGTTGTAGCCCATGAAGGGCAGCATGGCGAAGGGGTCGCGGCGCACCACGCCCTGCTGGCCGGCGGCGGCGGCGGTGGTCTCGCTGCCCATGGTGGCGGCCATGTAGACGCCCTCGGTCCAGTTGCGCGCCTGGGTCACCAGCGGCACGGTGGTGCTGCGGCGGCCGCCGAAGATGAAGGCGTCGATCGTCACGCCGGCCGGGTTGTCCCACTCGGCGTCCAGCGCCGGGTTGTTGGTGGCGGCGATGGTGAAGCGCGCGTTCGGGTGCGCGGCCTTGCGGCCCTGGATCTTGCCGTCGGCCGGCGTCCAGTCCTTGCCCTGCCAGTCGATCAGGTGCGCGGGCGGCTCGTCCGTCATGCCTTCCCACCACACATCACCGTCATCGGTCAGCGCCACGTTCGTGAAGATCACGTCGCGCTCCAGCGAGGCCATGCAGTTCGGGTTGGTCAGGGTGTTGGTGCCGGGGGCCACGCCGAAGTAGCCGGCCTCGGGGTTGATGGCGCGCAGGCGGCCGTCCGGGCCCGGCTTGATCCAGGCGATGTCATCGCCGATGGTGGTGACCTTCCAGCCCTCGAAGCCCTGGGGCGGGATCAGCATGGCGAAATTGGTCTTGCCGCAGGCGCTCGGGAAGGCCGCCGCCACATGGCGCTTGACGCCTTCAGGGTTGGTCACGCCCAGGATCAGCATGTGCTCGGCCAGCCAGCCCTGCTCACGCCCCATGGTGGAAGCGATGCGCAGCGCAAAGCACTTCTTGCCCAGCAGGGCGTTGCCGCCGTAGCCCGAGCCATAGCTCCAGATCTCGCGCGTTTCGGGGTAATGGACGATGTACTTGGTCTGGTTGCAGGGCCAGGTCACATCCTGCTGGCCGGGCTGCAGCGGGGCGCCCACGGTGTGCACGCAGGGCACGAACTCGCCGTCCTCGCCCAGCACGTCCAGCGCGCCACGGCCCATGCGGGTCATCAGCCGCTGGTTGACGGCCACATAGGCGGAATCGGTCAACTCGACGCCGATATGGGCGATCGGGCTGCCCAGCGGGCCCATGCTGAAGGGCACCACATACAGCGTGCGGCCCTTCATAGCGCCACGGAACAGGGCCTTGTCACCGGTCTGCAGCAGCGCGCGCATCTCGGCCGGAGCCATCCAGTTGTTGGTCGGGCCGGCCTGGTCTTTCTGCTCGGAGCAGATGAAGGTGCGGTCTTCGACGCGCGCCACATCGCTGGGGTCGCTCCAGGCCAGGAAACTGCCCGGGCGCTTGGCCTCGTTCAGCTTCTTGAAGGTGCCCTTGGCCACCAGCTGCGCGCACAGGCGGTCGTACTCCTCCTTCGAGCCGTCGCACCAGTAGACCTCGGCGGCCTCGGTCAGGGCGGCGATCTCGGCCACCCAGGCAATCAGGCGGGCATGTTTGACGTAGGCCGGCACATTCAAGCGCAGCCCCTCCAGCACGGGTCGGTTCATGACAGAAGGTTCCATGGAAGTGAAGAAACGGGATTGGGTCAGCCCCTGCAACTGCCTGAGGGGGGTTCACCGAATCCCGCGCCGGAGCGGGGTGGCGGATTGTCCGGCGGCCGTAACCACGCTGTAACTCCCCCGGGGCGTGGGGTTATGCACGTGGCGCATGCTGCAATGCGAGTTCCCGGCCCCCTTCGTGATTTGTTGACATGCGTCTCCTCAGCCTGAACCGTTCCCCCGTGAAACCCCTGATCACCCTGGAAGGGGAAACAGTGCCCAGCGGCATTGCCAAGCAGGCGGTGGCTGAGCCTGTGGCGGTGCTGGAACTGGGGCTGGAAGGCGATGCCCAGGCCGACCTGAGCGTGCACGGCGGCCCCAAGCGGGCGTTGTACGCCTACCCGGGCGAGCACTACGCCTTCTGGCGCACCGTGCGCGCCCAGGCCGGCGTGGCCGGCTGGCAGGACGCGCTGCCCTGGGGGGCGATGGGCGAGAACCTCAGCCTGGAGGGCCTGCAGGAAGGCCAGGTCTGGCAGGGCGATCGCCTGCGCTTCACAAACTGCGAACTGGTGGTGACCGAACCGCGCCAGCCCTGCTTCAAGTTCAACGCCGTGATGGGCTTCAAGCACGCCGTCAAGCTGATGCGGCAAAGCGGCTACTGCGGCTTCTACTTGGCCGTCAGCCAGCCGGGGACGCTGTGCGCCGGCGAGCCCTTCGAGCTGCTGCCGGGGCCGCGGGAGCTGTCGGTGCGCGAGCTGTTCCGGATGTGAGCGCGCCCGGCGAGCGCACCTCGCCGCGCTCGCGCAGCACTTTCAGGATCACCGAGGTCGCCGTCGGCCCCTCGGCGCAGAAGCGGCCCAGCACTTCATCCAGGTGCACCACATCACGCACCGCCAGCAGCAGGATCCAGCTGTCCTCGCCGGTGACATTGAAGGCATCGCTGATCTCGGGCGTGGTCTCGATCAGGCTGCGCATGCGCTCGAAGTCCACGCGGCCCACCCGCACCACGGCGCGGATGGCATGGCCCAGGGCCAGCGGGTTGATGACCGCCCGGTAACCGGTGATCACCCCGGCGTCCTCCAGGCGCTTGACGCGCTCGCTCACCGCCGGCTGGCTCAGGTGCACGCGCCGGCCCAACTCGGCCAGGGTCAGGCGCGCGTCGCGCTGCAGTTCGACCAGGATGCGGTCGTCTTTGGCATCAAATTCCATATCCAAGGTGATTCGTTGATTTCAGCTTCACTCTAAAAGTCATTCGGCCTGAATGCCAGCACTTTGGTATTCAATGGTGGCAACGGCTTTCTTAGCATGAGGCCCATGAACACCGCCGCCCTGCCCTTGCCCGCCGCCGCCCGTCTGAACCCCCTGGTGCTGGCCTGCCTGGCCGCCACCTGGCTGGTCTGGGGCTCCACCTACCTGGCCATCAAGTTCGCGCTGGTGAGCTTCCCGCCCTTCCTGCAGATGGGCTCGCGCTTCCTGGTGGCCGGCGCCCTCCTGCTGGCCTGGATGCGCTGGGTGCGTCAGACCCCCTGGCCGACGGCCCGCGAGTGGCGCAACGCCCTGCTGGTAGGCAGCCTGATGCTGGGTGGCGGCATGGGCGGCACCGCCTATGCCGAGCAGACCGTGGGCTCGGGCCTGGTGGTGGCCTTCATCGCCGTGGTGCCGGTGCTGATGGCACTGGGCGGCCTGCTGCTGGGCGAGCGCCCGGCGCCACGCGAGGCGGCCGGCATCGGCCTCGGGCTGGTGGGCGTGCTGCTGCTGACGCAAGGGGCGAGCTTCCAGGCCTCGCCCGCCGGCCTGGCGGCGATTGCGATTGCCTGCGCGGCCTGGACGGCCGGCAGCCTACTGAGCCGCCGCCACTTCCCGCTCGCCCCCGGAGCGATGGGCTTTGCTTCCGAGATGCTGGCCGGCGGCGCGGTGCTGATGGTTCTCTCCGCTCTGCGCGGCGAAGCCCTGCTACCGCTGCAGCCCCTGGCCGTGGGCGCCTGGCTCTATCTGATCGTGTTCGGCTCGCTGGTGGCCTTCAATGCCTACATGGTGCTGCTGGCGCGCGCCAGCACCGCCCTGGCCAGCAGCTACTGCTTCGTCAACCCGGTCATCGCCCTGCTGCTGGGTGTGGGCCTGGGCGGCGAGGTGGTCAGCGGCTTCGAGTGGGCGGCGGCCGGCGTGGTGCTGGGCGGGGTGGTGTTGCTGCTCAGCGCCAGGCGTTGATCAGAAGGTTTCCCAGTCGCCGTCGCTGGCCGGCGCCGGGCTCGGCGCAGCGGGGCGCGGGGTGGGCGCAGACTTGGGCGCCGGCTTGGTTACCGGCTTGGGTGCCGCGGCCGGCCGGGCGGGGGACTGCACCGGCGCCTTGACGGGCGCGCGGGCAGCCGGCTGGCTGCGCGCGGCGCCCTGCACCTTGAAGGCCGCCACCACCTCGGCCAGGCGCTGAGCCTGTTCGCGCAGCGACTGCGCGGCCGCCGCGCTCTGCTCCACCAGGGCGGCGTTCTGCTGCGTGGCCTGGTCCAGCTGCACCACCTGGTCGTTCACCGAACCGATGCCGCTGCTCTGCTCGCCGGCGGCGGCGCTGATCTCGCCAATGATGTCGCTCACGCGCTGCACATTGGCCACGATCTCCTGCATGGACTGGCCGGCGTCGGCCACCAGCTTGCTGCCCACCTCCACCGATTCGACGCTGCTGGTGATCAGGGTCTTGATCTCGCGCGCGGCCTCGGCGCTGCGCCCGGCCAGCAGGCGCACTTCGCCCGCCACCACCGCAAAGCCGCGGCCCTGCTCGCCGGCCCGGGCCGCTTCCACGGCGGCGTTCAGCGCCAGGATGTTGGTCTGGAAGGCGATGCCGTCGATGGTGCCGATGATGTCGGCGATGCGCCGGCTGCCCTGGTTGATGCGCTCCATGGTGCTGACCACCTCGCCCACCACCGCGCCGCCGCGCTCGGCCGAGGCGCTGGCCTGGCTGGCCAGCTGGTTGGCGGTGCGGGCCGAGTCGGCCGTCTGGTTCACCGTGGCGGTGAGCTCGTTCATGGCGCTGGCAGCCTGCTGCAGGCTGGCCGCCGTCTGTTCGGTGCGGTGGGAGAGGTCGGCATTGCCGCTGGCGACCTCGGAGCTGGCGACCTGGATGCTGTCGGCCGCCGTGCGCACCTCGCTGACGATACGGTTCAGCGAGGTCTGCATGTCCAGCAGAGCCTGCGCGAGCTGGGCGGGTTCGTCGCGCCCGTGGGTGGGGATGTCGCCGGTCAGGTCGCCATCGCGCACGGCGCCGGAAAACTCCTTGGCGTTGCGCAGCGGGCCTACCACGCTGGCGGTGACGGCCATTCCCATCCAGATCATGAAACCGAGGGCACCGGCGGCCAGCACCATGGTCCAGATGAAGACCGCGCGGGCGCCATCGTCGAACTTCTGCTTGATCTCCCCGGTGGCCTTGGCCACCCGCTGCATGGTCTCGGCAAAGATCTTCTCGGCGCCCACAAAGCCGTCACGTCCGGCGCGCACGGCCTTGTTGGCGGCCGCCACATCCGCCCCCTCCAGCTTGCCGAGCGCTGCCGCGACGGCGTCGTGATAGCTCTTCAGGCTCTGCTGGGCCTCCTCCACCCGCTTGGCCACGGCCGGGTCGCGCAGGCGCGGCTTGAGTTCACCGAAGGCCTCCTGGATGAACTCATAAGTTGCCGTCCACTGGCCCTGGTACTCCTTGACCTTGGCCGGGTCAGCCACATTGATGACCATGTCCTTCTCGAAGCGCCGCAAGTTGATCATCTCGGCGCGGATGTTGCCGGCGTGCTGGCCCGCCTCCACGACATGGAAGACGTACTGGTCGAAGGACTTGATGAAGGTGTAGGTCGAGTACACCCCGAAGCCACCCAAGAGCGTCAGCAGCAAAGCACAGATCAGAAACACGCCGCCGAGTCGGCGGCCGATATTGAAGTTGCGCAGCATGGGGTGAACCTGGGTTGGGCGGGTCGCTCGACTCTAGACCTGGGCGCCCCTGCCTGACTGTGGCGCGCTGGCACGGACCGGGAAGGTCCCGATGCCGCCGCCCCCTCACCACCCCCTGTTTGCGGGCCGCCGCACAAACCGGGGGGCGGAAGTGATCGCCATCACATGCCCGAAACGCTTGACTCGGAACAATGCAAAGCATTCCAGTCCGCAGTCCCCCCGGGAGAAGCACATGAACAGCCAAAACACCCCCTCCATCAGCTCCGCCAGCAGCGTCCTGTCCTTCCTGTCCGGCAGCTTTGTCGAACCCGCTCCGCTGAATGACGTGAGCGAGGACTGGGGTGTCGAGGTGCCTTACCTGTTCTTCATGCAAGAGCAGGCCGCCGCCGAGGCCGTGGCCGCCTAAGTCGGCCTGCATCGGACTCGACGCGGACTCCCCGGCGCGCCTTGCGGGCGCGCCACCCAGAACGGCCCGGCCTTGCCCGGGCCGTTCTGCTTTCCGACCGACCGGTCGGCCGGCAGATCTCGCTGACAAACACCGCCGGTGAATCCCCGCCCGCTCAGGGCGAGACCCAATGGCTCGCCGGCTCGCCGGGCGCGGCCATCAGCGCATGCCAGGCGTCCATCTGGGTGCGGAACACCCGGCCGGGCAGCCAATCTTCCAGACCCGCGGCGATCAGCCGGTCGGCCACCGGGCCCTTGAGCTCGCTCAGGTGCAGCTGCCGCCCCTGGCTGCGCAGCTCCAGCGCCAACTGCTGCAGGGCCTCCAGGCCGCTGAGGTCGATCTCGTTCACGCCACTCATCATCAGCACCAGGTGGCGCAGCTCGGGCCGGCCGGCCGCCTCCTCGCACAGCAGGTCGCGCACCCAGTGGGCGTTGGTGAAGCGCAGGCCCTCGTCGATGCGGATGGCCAGCACGCCCGGCAGCAGCTCCACCGCGAAGCGCTTGGTGTTGCGGAACAGCTCGGTGCCCGGAATGCGCCCCACCTCGGCCCAATGTGGGCGCGCGGTGCGCTGCAGCAGCAGGGCCACCGAACCCAGCACGCCAAGGCCGAGCGCCATTTCCACGCCGAGCAGCGGCACCGCCAGGGTGACGCCCCCCATCAACAGCCCCTCGGCGCGCGAGTAGCGCCAGGCGCGCCGCAGCGGCTGCCACTCGGCCATGGGCAGCACGGCCACGATGATGGTGGCGGCCAGCACCGCCTGCGGCAGCAGGGCCAGCCAGCGCGCGCCCAGGCTGATCCAGAACGCGAAAGCCAGGGCCATGAAGATGCCGGTCCAGCGTGTGCGCGCCCCGGCCTCGGCCACCAGGCCGCTGCGCGAGAAGCTGCCGGCAATCGGCATGCCGCCACTCAGCGCCGCCACGCCATTGGCCGCCGCCAGGCCGAGCAGCTCGCGGCGCGGCAGCACCCGCTCCTGCCGCCGCGCACCCAGGCCCTGGGCCACGCCCAGGCTGGACACGTACCCCACCAGCGCCACCATCAGGGCGGTGGGCAGGGCCGCGCGCCACAGCGCCAGCGGCGCCACCGCCAAGGAGGCCGGGCCGTGCACCTCGTCCAGCGCAATCCGGCCGGCCAGCGGCAGCGCGCCGGCCTGGCCACGGCCCTGCAGCCAGGCCACCACCGCAATGGCCAGCCCGACCAGCAGCAGCGGCACCATGCGCGCCAGCATCTGGGCGCGCGCGGGCCCCAGCCCCAGGGCGCGCAACCCGCGCGCGCCGAACTGGCGCGCCAGCACCAGCAGCAGCAGGGCGGCCAGCCCGAAGCCGGCGGTCAAGGCGTCCAGTTGCGGCCAGGGCGAGGACGGGGCCCACTGCAGGCCGAGCAGCGGCACCAATTGACCGAAAGCGATCGCCAGCGCCGAGCCGCTGACGAAGCCCTGCATCAGCGGACTGGAAAGCAGCGCACCCAGCGCGTCCAGGCGCAGCAGCGCCGCCAGCAGCAGCAGCAGGCCGACCTCCGCAGCCAGTACCAGGGCCACCGTCATTGGCCCCACGGCATGGGCCGGGCCCAGGCGGCCGACGGCCTCGCCGATCATCAGCGCCAGCACCGCCACCGGGCCCACCGCCAGGGTGGTGGAGCTGCCGACCAGCGCATAGGCCAGCAGCGGCAGCAGGCTGGCCATCACCCCGGCCAGCGGCGGCAGGCCGGCCAGCAGGGCGTAGGCCAGGCTTTGCGGCAGTAGCAGGGCGCTGACCAACAGGCCGGCCAGCGCGTCGTCGAACGTCGGGCGGCCGAGGTCCAGCGCCTTCATTCGGACAGGCCCAGCGGGATCCTCAGAAAGCGTCGGCCCTGCGCATCCGGCTCGGGCAGGCGGCCGCCGCGCAGGTTCACCTGCAGCGAGGGCCAGAGCAGGGCGGGCACGGCCAGCTGGCGGTCGCGCGCCTGGCGGCGCGCCACGAAGTCGGCTTCGGAGACGCCGCCGCCCACTTGCACATTGGTGGCGCGCTGCAGCGCCACCGTCGTTTCCAGGCAGGGTGCGCGGCCGGCGGGCGGGTAGTCGTGGCAGAGCATCACGCGCGTGGCGTCGGGCAGGGCAAACAGGCGCTGGATGGAGCGGTAAAGCTGCACCGCGTCACCGCCGGGAAAGTCGGCGCGGGCGCAGCCGTAGTCGGGGCTGAACAGGGTGTCACCCACGAACACGCAACCCGGCTCGCCGGGCAGGTAGTAGCTGATGCAGGCCGGTGTGTGGCCGGGGGTGTGCAGCACCTGCAGGCGCAGATCGCCCACCGGCACTTTGTCGTCCTCGGCAAAGAGCTGGTCAAAGGCGCGCGCGTCGCAGGGTTCGCCCAAGCCCAGCACGGGCTGGAAATGGGCCTGCACGGCGTCGATGCCGGCGCCGATGGCGATGCGCCCACCCACTTCGCGCTGCAGCCACACCGCGGCGCTCAGGTGGTCGGCGTGGGCATGGGTTTCGAGCAGCCAGTCCACGCTCAGTTCTAGTGCGCGCACGCGCTCCACCAGGCGCTGGGCACTGGTGGTGTGCACCTTGCCGCTGTTGGCCTGAAAGTCCAGCACCGGGTCGATCAGCGCCGCGCGGCGCGTGCGCGCGCAGGCCAGCAAGTGGCTGACGGTGCCGGTGGCGGGGTCGTGGAAGGATTCGAGCAGGTAAGGCGAGGCGGACATGGCCGCCATCATCCCGCCGAAAGCGCGCCCTGCACCCAGCGCTGCAGCTCCGCCGCCGGCATGGCACCGCTGCGCCGCGCGATTTCCGCGCCGCCGCGGTAGAGCACCAGGGTGGGGATGGAGCGGATGCGGTTCTTCACGCTGGCCTGCGGGTTGCTGTCGGTCTCCACCTTGGCAAAGCGCACGCCCGGCAAGGCCGCCGCGGCGGCCTGGAAGTGCGGCGCCATGGCATGGCAGGGTCCGCACCACTCGGCCCAGAAGTCCACCAGCACCGGCTGCTCGGTCTTGGCGATGTAGTCGAAGAAGCGCGCGTCATTCAGCGCGACCGGGTGCGCGGGCGCCAGCTCGGTCTTGCACTTGGCACAGACCGGGCCGTCACCCAGGCGCTCCTCGGGCACGCGGTTGACCGCGCCACATTGGGCGCAGACGAGATGCATCAGCAGCCTCCTTTCGCTCCCAGCTTGCGCAGGATGGTTTCCATCAGGCACCAGCGCGTCAAACCGGACTGCAGCAGGTTCAGGCCGACGAAGGCGGTGAAGGCCAGCCACCACTGCGAGTGGAAGACGGGGCTGCCGGGGATGCCGAGCAGCAGGGACAGCAGGATGAAGCTGCCGGCGACGACACGGACGATTTGCCAAGAGCTCATGGTCACTCTCCTTTCAAGAGGTGCAGGCGGTGGCGATAGGCCACGTAGTAGAGAACCGGAATCACGACCAGGGTCAGCACGGTCGAGACCGCGATACCGAAGATCAGGCTGATAGCCAGCCCGTTGAAGATCGGGTCGTCAAGGATGAAGAAGGCGCCCAGCATGGCGGCCAGGCCGGTCAGCAAGATGGGCTGGGCGCGGGTGATGGCCGAGCGCTGAATAGCCCGCTCGAAGGCCATGCCGGTACGCACCTGCAGGTTGATGAAGTCCACCAGCAGGATGGAGTTGCGCACGATGATGCCGGCCAGGGCAATCATGCCGATCATGCTGGTGGCCGTGAACGGTGCGTGCAGCAGGGCGTGGCCGGGCATCACGCCGATGACCGTGAGCGGGATCGGCGCCATGATGATCAGCGGCGTCAGGTAGCTGCCGAACTGCGCCACCACCAGCAGGTAGATCAGCACCAGGCCGACGGCGTAGGCCAGGCCCATGTCGCGGAAGGTCTCGTAGGTGATCTGCCACTCGCCGTCCCACTTCAGGCTGTAGCCGCGGTAGGGGTCGCTGGGCGGGCGGATGAAGAACTCCTGCAGGCGGCCGCCGTCGGGCGTCTCGATTTGCTGCAAGGCCGAGCGTGCGCTGAACAGGCCGTAGAGCGGGCTGTCGATGCGGCCGGCCATGTCGGCCACCACGTAGTGCACGGCCAGGCCGTCCTTGCGGTAGATCGGCTGCTCGCGCTGCGCATCCACCACGGTCACCAGCTCGCGCAGCGGAATCAGCGCGCCGCTGGCGGACTTGACGCCCAGCGACAGCAGCGCGTCCAATTCACCCGCGCGCTCGGGCGGCAGCATCAGCGTGGCCGGCACCGCGCGGTGCGAGCCGTCGTGCAGCCAGATCGCGGCGTCGCCGCTCTGCGCCGCGCGCAGCGTGGCCACCACCTGGGCCGGGGCCACCCCCAGACCCATGGCCTTGCGGCGGTCGACCTGCAGCAGCTGGCGCGGCGCGGCGGCGATGCCGGAGTCATCCACGTCCACCACGCCCTCTTGCCCGCTCAGCACCTTGCGCACGGCGGCCGCCACCTGGGCGCGGCCTTCCTGCTCGGGGCCATAGATTTCGGCCACGATGGGGGCGAGCACCGGCGGGCCGGGCGGCACTTCCACCACCTTCACATTGGCACCAAAGCGCTGACCGATCTTCTGCAGCTCGGGGCGCCAGCGGGTGGCGATGGCATGGCTCTGCTCCTTGCGCTCGCCCTTTGGGGCAAGGGTCACCGCCAGGTCGCCCTGGTGCGGGTCGGCCCGCAGGAAGTACTGGCGCACCAGACCGTTGAAGTTGATGGGGGCTGAAGCGCCGGCATAGGCCTGCAAGTGGCGCACTTCGGGCTGCTCGTCCAGCCACGATCCAAGAGCCTGCAGGGTGGCGGCGGTTTGCTCCAGCGGCGTGCCGGCGGGCATGTCCACCACCACCTGCAGCTCCGACTTGTTGTCGAAGGGCAGCATCTTCAGCATCACCAGGCCCACGGCCGGCAGGGCGACCGAAAGCGCGATCAGCCCCGCCACACCCGCGCCGAGCAGCTTGCGGTTGCGGCCGCCGCGCTGCGCGTGCAGCAGCGGGCCGAACAGACGCTCGAAGCGCGGGGCCAGCCATTTGGACAGGCCATGCAGGGCCTCGGGGTCGTGGCCCGCGCCGGCCGGCACGGCCTTCATCAAGAGACGCGCCAGCCAGGGCGTGACGACGAAGGCGATGGCCAGCGACAGCAGCATGCCCATGCTGGCATTGATGGGAATGGGCGCCATGTAGGGGCCCATCAGGCCGGAGACGAAGGCCATCGGCAGCAGGGCGGCGATGACCGTCAGTGTCGCCAGGATGGTCGGGCCGCCCACTTCGTCCACCGCGCCCGGGATCAGCTCGCGCAGGGATTTGCCGGGGAACAGCTGCTGGTGGCGGTGGATGTTCTCCACCACCACGATGGCGTCATCCACCAGGATGCCGATGGAGAAGATCAGCGCAAACAGCGACACCCGGTTCAGGGTGAAGCCCCAGGCCCAGGAAGCGAACAGGGTGACGGTGAGGGTCAGGATCACCGCCGCGCCGACGATCGCGGCCTCGCGCTTACCCAAGGCGAAGAACACCAGGGCCACGACGGAGGCGGTGGCGAACAGCAGCTTCTGGATCAGCTGATTCGCCTTGTCGTTGGCGGTGCTGCCGTAGTTGCGCGTCTCTTCCAGGTCCACCTGGGCTGGCAGCACGGTGCCGCGCAGCTCGGCCACGCGGGCGCTCAAGGCGCGCGCCACGTCGATGGCGTTCTCGCCGGCCTTCTTGGTCACGGCCAGGGTCAGGGCGGGGTAGTCCTGGCCGTCCACGCGGTGCCACACCAGGCGGGTGTCGGGCAGCGGGCCGTCGCTCACCTGGGCCAGATCGCGCAGCTGCACCGGTTTGCCCTGGTGCACGCCGACCACCAACTCCTCCACCTCGCGGGCATCGCGCAGGAAAGGGCCGGCTTCGAGCTGGATGGTCTGGTTGCCCAGCACCCGCTCGCCCACCTGGGCCCCCTGGTGGGCGCCCTGCAGGGCCTGGCGCAGTTCACCCATCGACAGGCCGACGCGGTTCAGCTTGGCCGGGTCCACCTCCACGCGGACGGCGCGACCGGGGCCGCCAATCGTCGTGATGTCCCGCGTGCCAGGCACGCGCTTCAGCTCGGCCTCCAGGCTGTGTGCCACGCGTTCCAGGTCGTAGCGGCCGAAGTTCGCATCGCGGCTGAACAGGGTGAAGCTGACGATGGGCACGTCATCGATGCCCAGGGGCTTGACCAGCGGGGGCGAAGCCCCCAAACCGGGCGGCAGCCAGTCGGCATTGCTCTGAATGGTGTCGTGCAGGCGCACCAGGGCCTCGGTGCGCGGCACACCCACCTTGAACTGCACGGTGATGACCGCCATGCCGGGGCGCGAGACCGACATCACATGCTCGACGCCCGGCATGCGCGACAGCACCTGCTCGCCCGGCACCGCCAGCAGCGATTCGACATCCGTCACCGCCGCACCAGGCAGCGCCACCATCACATTGGCCATGGTGACGTTGATCTGCGGCTCCTCCTCGCGCGGCGTCACCGCCACGGCGAAGACGCCCAGCAGCAGCGCCACGATTGCGAGCAGCGGCGTGATCTGCGCACTCTGGAAGAAGGCCGCGATGCGGCCGGACACGCCCAGCTTGGCCATCACTGGGCTCCCTTGGCCGCGCGCTGCGGCTCCAGCACCACGCGCTCACCGGCGCTCAAGCCGGCCAGCACTTCCACTTGGTCGCCCTGCACCGGGCCCAGGCGCAACTGACGCAGCTGCGGCTGGCCCTTGGGGTCGAGCACGTAGACGGCGCGCAGTTCGGCGCGGCGCACCACCGCCGCCTGCGGCACCCACAGGCGGGTGGGCGCACCGGCCTGCTCTTGCGGCACCAGCAGGCGGGCGAACTGGCCCGGCTGGGCGGCGGAGTCGGGCAGTTCCAGGCGCACCTGCTGGGTTTGCGAGCCGGCATCGGCCAGCGGCAGGCGCTGCACGCGGGTCGGGTTCAGGCGCTGGCCCAGGGCGGGGATCTCCACCTGCAGCACGGTCGCGTCCGGCAGCTTGAGCTGCTGCGGCACGCTGGCCGTGACGCGCAGGGCGCGCGGGTCGAACACCGTCACCAGGGCGCGGCCCGGCATCGCCAGGTCGCCCAGCGACACGGGCACTTCGGCCACCACGCCGTCATACGGCGCCGTCACGCGGTGGAAGCCCGTCTGCGTGCGCGCGGCCTCCAGCGCGGCGGCCTGGGCTTGCAGCTGCGCGCTGCTGGCTTTGAACTGCGCTTCGGCCTGGTCCAGCGCGCCCTGGCTGATGAAGCCCTGGGCACGCAGCTGCTGCTGGCGCTCGAAGTCCCGCTGCGCCAGGGCAAGCTGCGCCTTGACGGCCTGGGCCTGCGCGGCGCTGGCCTGGGCGCCCTGCTCGGCGGCACGGGCATCGAGGCGGATCAACAGCTGGCCGGCCTTGACGCGGTCGCCCACCTTGACGGCGATCTCGACGATGGCTCCGGAGACCTGCGCCGCCAGCACGGTCTGGCGCTGCGCCTCCACCACGCCCTCGAAGCCGCGCAGGCCGGCCTGACTGCCGGCTTGCAGGGTCAGGGTGCGGTACGGAGCGGCCGCATCGGCCGCGTGCGCTGGCAGGCTCGCCATCAGGGCCAGGGTCAAGGCCAGGGGCAGGGCGCGAAGCAGGGTGGGTTTCATGGCGCGATGGAAGGGTGGCTGTCTGTCTTGGGCTCAAGTATTTACGCATTTGCTCAAATAGTCAATCAAGTACAGAATGCGGCCCGTGAACCCGTCAGGAATGCCCATGCCCGCCATCGCGCCCTCGATGCACGAACTGCCCGACCCCGCCCTAGACGAGGTGGCTTCCTTCTTCCAGGCCCTGGCCGAACCCAACCGGCTGCGCCTCTTGAACCTGCTGCGCAATGGCGAGCAGCGCGTCGGCGATCTGGCCGAGCAGACCGGCATGACCACGGCCAATGTCTCCCGCCACCTCAGCCTGCTGCAGCAGCGCGGCTTGGTGCGACGCGAGAGCCGTGGCACGAGTGCCTATTACTGCGTGGCAGATGCAGGCATCTACCAGCTCTGCGACTTGGTGTGCGGCACGGTGGCGCGCAAGAGCGAGGCGGCGGCGAAGGAGCGGTTGGGCTTGTTCAAGCGTTGAGCCCCGCAAGCCGGGGGTCGCTTGCAGACTGTTTCAACGCTCCCCTCTGTGATCGCTCCTGACCTTGGCAGGATGCCCGCCGCCGCAAATGGACGGCGCCAGTTCAGGGATACGACCATGAGAAAGAAGAGCGAAATCAGTCGGGTGTTTGCCGCAACCAGCTGCGCGGTCATGCTGGCTGCGTTGGCGGCATGCGGGGGCGGCAGCCAGGAGCTTGACTCCGTCGCGTTGCGCGCGGAGCAGATCGAGGCGCGGCATCTCGCCCAGGGCGCCGGCCCAAACTCCAAGGCCAAGGCAGCTGTGCCCGGCGTGGATGCCACGGATGCAGCCAATCAGCTGTTTGCGTTTGCCGAGGCAAACCTCAAGAACTACTTCCCTTCAGCTCAGACCACCCGGCAGCTGCACGGCTGGACGTATCGCTACTACCCCGAAACCGGCGCCTACTTGGCAGTCATCGATTGGCGCGTTTATGTGATGGGCGGTCCGTTTGGCCCAGAGGTGATCGATGCAGGTGAGTTGACCAAATACGTCAACGTCGGCCAGGGTGCTGGGGCATCTGTTCTCACTGCGGGCAAGCTGGCTCAATGCCCAGATGCCTCTGGCAGCAGCGCCAAGAACTACTACACGTGCATGGTTGGAACCTTGGTCGGCGCTCAGACCTTTGACAAGAACAAGACCTGCACGTTCACAGTTGCCTCCGACGGAGAGCTTTCGCTTTCCTCGGACGGGACGCGATTCGCCCTGCCAGCCAATGAACAGTCTCAAGTCATCTACTCCAAGGCACAGGCCTCGGGCACCTTTGACCTGCTTGTTGTTGCCGGTTCGGGCTCATTCCTAACTTTTGACGTAGACGCGCGGCGATTGGACGGCTTGTTCTTCTCCGCGGGGGGCGACTTCCAGGTTGACGCGAAGCAAAACATCAACGGGAACAGCCTCAGCTGCAAGTTCAACGTCTCGCCCTGAGCGTCCGCGCTGCGTCACGCTTCAACCCGCCACCGCCACCAAACCCTGCAGCCCCTCCACCAACTGCTCACCCAGGGCCTGCAGGGCCTCTTCTGAAGGTCCCCAGGCCAGCGCCTGCAGCTCCGTCAGGCCTTGCTGCAAAGGCAGCGGCAAGCGGACGCTCAGGGTCTGCAGCGAAGCCGGCAGCGGCGGCGCGCTGCCCTGGCGCCGTGCCCTCAGCCAAGCACGCAACTCCACCACCGCACTCAGCAGCGGCAGCTCGCTGCGCGGTAGGCGTTTGCAGCCGTCCCATTGCGGTGGCGGGCGCCAGTTCTGCACCCAGCCGGGCAGGGCGGCAGCGGGCATCGGGCGGGCGATGGCGTAGCCCTGGGCCTGTTCGCAGCCCATGCGCAGCAGCATCTCGCCATGGGCCTCGGATTCCACGCCCTCGGCAATCACCTCGCGCCGGAAGGCCGCCGCCAGGCCCAGCACGCCTTCCAGGATGGCGAGGTCGTCGGGGTCGTCCAGCATGTCGCGCACAAAGCTCTGGTCGATCTTGAGCCGGTCGGCGGCCAGCTGCTTCAGGTAGGCCAGCGAGGAGTAGCCGGTGCCGAAGTCGTCGAGCGCAAAGCCCACGCCCAAGCTCTTGCAATCGCGAATGATGTCGGCCACACGCAGCATGTCGTCCAGGGCGCTGGTTTCCAGCACCTCGATCTCCAGATCACCGGGTTGCACGGCCGGGTGGCGGGCCAGCGCGGCCTGCAGGCGCGGCAGGAAATCGGCCTGACCGAGTTGGTGGGCACCGACGTTGATGCTGAGCGGCAGCACCAGATCGATGGCGCGCCAGGCCTCGATCTGGCTGAGCGCGGTTTCCAGCACCCATTCGCCCACTGCCAGCTCCAGCGGCTGGTCTTCGATCAGGGGCAAAAACTCGGCCGGCGCCACCAGGCCGCGCTGCGGGTGCTGCCAGCGGATCAAGGCCTCGGCCCCAAGCACCTGGCCACTGCGCATCTGCACCTTGGGCTGGAAGTGCAGCACGAACTCCTGGCGCTCCAGGGCCTGGCGCAGGCGCTCGGTCTGCTCCTGGCGGTCGCGCTGCACGCGCTCACCGGCGGCGTCGAACACCTGCAGGCGGTTGCGTCCGGCCTGCTTGGCCTGGAACATGGCCTGGCCTGCCTGGCGCAGCAGTTGGTCGGCATCGGCGCCGGGCTCGGCCTGATGCAAGTAGCTCAGACCCAGGCTGGCGGAAAGCTGCAGGCTCTCGCCTTCCAGCTCGATGGGCTGATTGATCTGCTGGCGCAGCCGACTCAGCACAGGCTCGGCGGCTTCGGCGCTGGCCAGTTCGGGCAGCACAGCCACGAACTCGTCGCCGCCCAGTCGGGCCAGGGTGTCGGCGCTGCGCAGCACCGGGCGCATGCGCTCGGCCAGCTGCACCAGCAGGCGGTCGCCGGCCACGCTGCCGAAGCGTTCGTTGACCTGCTTGAAGTCGTCCAGATCCAGATAGGCCACGGCCACCGTCTGGCCATGGCGGCGCGCCTGGGCCAGGGCCTGCTGGAGGCGGTCGGTCAGCAGGGCGCGGTTGGGCAGATGGGTCAACGGGTCGTGGGTGGCCACTAGGTCGAGCTGCTGCTGCTGGTGCTTGACGGTGGTGATGTCGGTGAACAGGGCGACGTAGCGCAGCACCTGGCCCTGCGGGTCGCGCACGGCGCTGATGGTCTGCTGCATGGCAGACAGCTCGCCGTTGTGCCTCCGGCCCCAGATCTCGCCGCTCCAGCTGCCCTGCTCGCGCAGCGCGGCCCACATCGCGGCATAGAACTCCGGCCCATGGCGGCCGGACTTGAGCAGGCGCGCGTTCTGCCCCAGGGCCTCGGCGCGGCTGTAGCCGGTGATGCGGCTGAAGGCGGTGTTGACGTCGAGGATGCAGCCCTCGGGGTCGGTGATCATGATGCCCTCGTTGGCATGCTCGAACACGCTGGCGGCCAGGCGCAGGCCGCGTTCGGCCGCGTCGCGCGCGGCCAGCTCGTGCATCAGGCGCAAGGTGTTGCGTGACAGCGCGCTGCAGATGCCGAGCGCGATGTCGATCATCGACAGCGCCGTCTCGCTCAGCTCGGCCTCGGCGCCCTGCAGGGCCTGCGCCAGGGGCACGCCCCGGCGCAGGTCCAGCACCACGCGAGCGAAGTGGCGGTCACATTCCAGGATGTGCGAAGCCAGCCAGTGCACCAGAAAGGCCTGCAGCTCGTCGATCACCGCCGCCACCGGCTGCGGCGCGCCGGCCGGCAGCAGGCGCTGCACGCGCTGCACGAAGTCGCGGTGCATCTGCTGGTGCGCGCGTTCGTCCTCGCGCCCGCCCAGGTACTGGGCCCACAGCGCCTCTTCGGTGCGGAAGTGGTAGTCGGTGTAGTCCAGCAGTTCCTGCAGCACCTGGCGCAGCGCCGCCTCGTCGGCGCCGAAGGCGGCCTGGCGCGCCACCCGGTTCAGCAACTCCACCAGGCGGGCGTGCTGCTGGTCGATCTCGACCAGCCCGGTGTTGAAGCGGTCACTCCAGACAAAGATATCGATGGCGGACATGCAGGTCGGCGCGGGCCGGCGTGGGCGCGAGGGATGGGGCAGTGTGCCACCCGCCGGGGGTGACGTCACGCAAAGCCCCCACGGCCCCCGCCTGACTTCCGACACCCGCGCAACCCTGCACAGACAGCACCGGGGCAAGCGGCCGACAATCGCCGGCTTGACTCCCGGAGCCCGTCGCATGCGTCCCGTCCTTCGCGCCCTTGCCCTGTCTGTGACCCTGGCCCTCGGTGCCGCCGCCCAGGCCGCCGTGGACATGCCGCCCGGCATCGCCTGGCGCGCGGCGGCGCAGGACAGCGACATCGAGGCCGCCTTCGCCGCGGCCAAGGGCGAGAACAAGCCGGTGCTGCTGTACTGGGGCGCCAAGTGGTGCCCGCCCTGCAACCAGCTCAAGGCCACGCTGTTCAACCGCGCCGATTTCATCGAGCAAAGCCGTGCCGTGGTGCCGGTGCAGATCGACGGCGACCTGCCGGGCGCGCAAAAGCTCGGTACCCGCTTCAAGGTGCGCGGCTACCCCACGCTGATCCTCTTCAGCCCCAGCGGCCAGGAGCTGACCCGCCTGCCCGGCGAGGCCGATGCCGAGCGCGTCGTCAAGCTGCTCCAGATGGGTCTGTCGGGCGGCCGACCCATGAAGACCGTGCTGGCTGAGGCTCGTGCCGGCAAGGCGCTGAAGGCCGGCGAGTGGCAACTGCTGAGCTACTACAGCTGGGACACCGATGAGCAGCAGCTCGTGCCCGCCAAGGAGCGCGGCGCCCTGCTGCAGCGCCTGGCCACCGCCAAGGGTGTGCCGACCGACGCCCGCACCCGCCTGAGCCTCAAAGCCCTGGGCGCCGGAGCCGCCCCCGCCAAGGGCGATGCCGAGCTGCTGGCCAGCGTGCTGAAGGACGCCAAGCAGGTGCGCACCCACCTGGACGTGCTGAGCAACTTCGCCGACGACCTGGTGCGCGCCCTGCAGCCGCAGCCCGGCGCCGCGCGCAGCGCGCTGGTGGCGCAGCTGAACCAGGCCCTGGCCGCCCAGCAGGCCGACGCCCAGCTCTCACGCGCCGACCGCGTGAACTGCCTGATCGCCCGCGTGCAGCTGGCCCGCATCGACCTGCCCGAGGGCGAGGTCAACCCCAAGCTGGACGCCGCCCTGCTGAATGAGGTGCGCGGCCTGTCCAACCTGATGGACCGCGAAATCAAGGACGGCTACGAGCGCCAGGCCGTGATGACGGCCGTGGGCCATGTGCTGGGCCTGGCCGGCCTGTGGGCCGAGAGCGATGCCATGCTCAAGGCCAATCTGGCCAAGAGCCACTCGCCCTACTACCTGATGAACCAGCTGGGCGCGAATGCGCGCAAGACCGGCCGCAAGGACGAGGCGCTGAGCTGGTACGAGCAGGCCTTCAACAAGAGCGAGGGCCCGGCCACGCGCCTGCAATGGGGCTCGACCTATTTCGAGAACCTGATCAAGCTCAGCCCGCAGGACGGGGCGCGCATCGAGAAGCTCGCCGCCCAGCTGATCGCCGAGGCCGAGAAGGACAAGGGCGCCTTCTACGAGCGCAGCGCGCGCTCGCTGCAGAAGGTCAGCGACCAGCTGGTGCCCTGGGCCAAGGGCGCCAACGCCCCGGTGCTGCAGCGCCTGCAGGCCCAGCTGGGTGGGGTGTGCGCCAAGTTGGACACGGCCGACGCGCAGCGCAGCACCTGCGAAGCCTTGCTGAAACAGAAGGGCTGACATAGCTTTCTGATCCGGTTCACGCTCAGCGGCCGCTGACCCGGCCACCGCCGGCCATGCCCTACGACTACCCGCAGATCCAGGAACTGCACCTGCTGCTGGCGGTGGTGAGCATGGCCATGATCGCGGTGCGCGGCCTGGGCCTGCTGCTGGGTGCGCGCTGGCCGCTGGACAGCCGGCTGCGCACCATCAATGGCGGCGTGGACATCCTGCTCACCGTCACCGGCCTGAGCCTCTGGGGCTTGCTCAACATCAGCCCCGTTCACCATGGTTGGCTGATGGCCAAGCTGATCCTGCTGCCGATTTATGCGCTGCTCGGTGCGCTGGCCTTTGACGCCGAACGCAGCATCGAACTCAGGGCCTCCTGCTACGTCGGTGCGCTGCTTTGCATGGGCCTGATCGTCGGGGTTTCCCAGACACGAGACCCCTGGCTGGGCCTGTTGTGAGAGCGGCCGCGACAATCGCGGCATGAAACCGATCGCCTACACCCGTGCCGCCCGCCTGCCCGAACTGATGCAAGAGCGCATCCTGGTGCTGGACGGCGCCATGGGCACCATGATCCAGCGCTGCAAGCTGAGCGAGGCCGATTACCGCGGCACGCGCTTTGCCGACCATGGCAAGGACCTGAAGGGCAATAACGAGCTGCTGCAGTTCACCCGGCCCGAGGTGATCTCGGAAATTCACGAGCAGTACCTGGCCGCCGGGGCCGACATCATCGAGACCAATACCTTCGGGGCCACCTCGGTGGCGCAGGAGGACTACGACCTCGCCCCGCTGGCCTACGAGATGAATGTGGCCGCCGCCCGCCTGGCACGCGCCGCCTGCGACAAGTACTCGACGCCGGACAGGCCCCGCTTCGCCGCTGGCGCCCTGGGCCCGACGCCGCGCACCGCCTCCATCAGCCCGGACGTGAACGACCCCGGCGCGCGCAACATCGATTTCGAGCAGCTGCGCGCCGCCTATTACGAGCAGGCCAAGGGCCTGCTGGACGGCGGCTGCGACCTCTTCCTGGTCGAAACCATCTTCGACACCCTGAACGCCAAGGCCGCGCTGTTCGCGCTGGACGAGCTGATGGAGGACACCGGCGAGCGCCTGCCCGTCATCATCTCGGGCACGGTGACGGACGCCTCGGGCCGCATCCTCAGCGGCCAGACGGTGACGGCCTTCTGGCATTCGGTGCGCCACGCGCACCCGATCGCCGTGGGCCTGAACTGCGCGCTCGGTGCCAGCCTGATGCGACCGTATCTGGAGGAGCTGGCCCAGGCCGCGGGCGACACGCCGATCAGCTGCTACCCGAATGCCGGCCTGCCCAACCCGATGAGCGACACCGGCTTTGACGAGACCCCCGAGATCACCGGCCGGCTGGTAGGCGAATTTGCCGCGCGCGGCCTGCTGAACATCGCCGGCGGCTGCTGCGGCACCACGCCTGGACATGTGGCGGCCATTGCCGCCGAAGTGGGCCGCTATCGCCCGCGCCCGGCCGGGTTGTTCAGCGCCCTGCTCGCTGCCTGACTCCGCTCCCCCCGAAGCGCCTGCGGCGCCTCCCCCATGGGGGCGCCATCAGCGGCCCGGCAAGGCCGGTTCCGCGATGGCACTTGATCAGGGTGACGCCGTGCGTCGCAATTGCCGCTGCGGCGCGGACGCAGCTGGCGAGCCGTCCACCGGCAGCGGGGGAAGCAACTCCTGCTCCAGCTGCGCCACCACGCCGCGGCGGCGCAGTTCGGTCAGGGCCTTGTTGAAGGCCGCGGCGCGCTCGGCCGAGCGCGGCTCGACGCGCGGCCACACGAGGTGCAGCAGGCCAAGCGAGAGCGGTGCCCCCACGCGCTTGAAGCCCTCCGGCCCGGCCGTGGCCTGGCGCGCTGCCGCCCAGCCGCCGTAGTCGCTCAGCGCCACGAAATCGACGCGGCCGCGCGTCAGCATCTCGAAACACTGGGCCATCTGCGCAACGCGCTCGACCTTGACGCTGCCGCCTTCCACCAGGCGCTGCACGGGCTCGGGCTGGTTGGAATCTTGCAGATGACAGCTGCGCCGGCCGGGCAGGTCGGCCAAGCCGCTGATGGGGCTGTCGGCGCGCACGAACAGATAGGAGCGCACCAGCAGCAGGGGCTCGGAAAACAGGAACTCACGCTCGCGTTCGGGCGTGCGCAGCATCGGGAAGGCGGCATCCACCTGGCCGGCCGCCGCCGAGGCATGGGCGCGCGCCGGGGGCTGGAACTGCAGCTCCAGCTGCACGCCCTGCTCGGCCAGCACCTGGCGCACCAGGGCGGCATAGAAGCCCTGCTGTGGCGGCTCCTTGCCCACGTAGGGCGGGAACTCGTTGCTGACCATGCGCAGCACCGCCGGCTGGGCCCATGCAGCATTGCCCAGCAGCAGGAAGGCGAACACCCGCAAGCGGCACATGGGCCGCAGTGTGCGTCAAGGCCGGTAGCCCGAGCCCTGGGGCAGCACCTGATGCTCCAGCTTGTGCATCACGCCCTCGGCGCGCAGCCGGCGCAGCGCCTGGTTGAAGGCCTCGGCGCGTTGCACATTGCCCTTCACCTGGCGCGAGAACATCAGGAACACCGGTTGCAGCGCCAGTTGCTCGGCCGCCATGCGGAACTTGCGCGCGCCGTCGGGCACCGCGGCCATGCCTTCGAAGCCGGTGTTCTCGCCCGTCACCACGAAGCGCACCCGGCCTAGCGCCAGCATGCGGAAGCAGGCGCCGATCTCGGGTACGCGCTGCATCTGCAGCCAGCCCGCGGCCAGCGCGGCTTCCAGCTCGGGGTAGAGGCGCGCGCCCTGGATGTTGCACAGAGGATGGCCGCGCATGGCCTCCAACCCGCCGCCGGACCAGGGGTCGTCGCGGCGCACGAACACGCGCACCTTGACGTGAAAGATCGGCTCACTGGGGATCAGCTCGCGTTCGCGCTCGGGCGTGCGCGAGAGCGGAAAGACCGCCGTGTAGCGGCCGGCCATGGTTTGCTGGATCGCCCGGTCCGGCGGCAGGAAGTGCAATTGGGCATCGACATCGAGCTCCTGCAGCACGCGGCGCACCAGCACGGCGTAGTAGCCGTTGTCGGCCTGCTTGGCGGTGATGGCCGGCGGCAGCTCGGCCGTGGCCAACTGCCAGGTCTCGCGTGCCTGCGCCGGAAGCTGGGCCAGCAGACCTGACAGGCCCAGCAGCGCCGCCCAAGCCCGGCGCCTCATACCGCCAGACGCATCAGCTTTTCAATCGACAGGCGCAGACGCAGTTCATGCGGGGCCAGGCTCTGGCTGATGGCCTGGCTGGCCAACCGGGTGTCGCGTGGCACCGGCTCGGTCAGCGGATTGCCGCTCTTGCCGATCAGCGCCGCCACCAGGGGCTCGGTGGCCGAGGCGCCGCGTTTGATGACCACGCCCTCCTCGCCATTGGCCAGGCGCACCAGGGTGCCCGGCGGGTACAGGCCGACCGCCTTGATCAGTGCCGCGCCGGCCTCGTCCTGCTGCTTGCGTTCGTCCAGAAAGATGGCGCGCGAGGCCTGGGCGCCGGCCTGGGCCTTGCGCGCGATGCGCGGCGACAGGCGCGCGGCGAACACGTCGATGCGCTGCAGCAGACGCGCCAGGCGCTCGGGCCAGGCACGCTCGGTCAGCGGGCCGGGGCCGGTGTCGTGGTGCAAGCGCACGGAGTTCAGCCAGTTCAGGTCGCTCACGCCCATGCTCTGCAGCAGCGCCGCGGCACGGTCGCCATGGCCGGCGAGCTGGCGCGCCTGTTCGGGGCTCAGGCCCTCGCGCTGCTGGGCCAGCCGGTCTTGCAGCAGACCCAGAGCCAGGTTCATCGACAAGGCCGCGCGCGTGAGCGCGCCGATCATCTCCATCGGCCAGTCCATGCGCTCGGCCGCCAGCTGGCATAGCACCGTGCACAGCAGGGCGTGGCGGGCGGTGTACTGGGCCAGCTCCTGGCTGGCGTCGTGCACCAGCAGCAGCAGGGTCTGGTCGGGGTGACGCTGCAGGCGCTCCAGCGCTTCCTGGTGCAGGGCCTCGAAGCGGCCCAAAAAGTCCTCGGCCTTGGGGTCCTTGAGCAGGTTGTGCACGCGCAACTGCAGGTCCAGCCACTGGGCGTAGTCGCTCGTGACGACGGCGGCGCGCTGGCGCTCGTGCTGGAAATCGGGCGCCACACGGGCGATTTCCTTCAGAGAGGCGTTCTGGTGCAGCAAGGTGTTGGCCTTGGCCGTCATCTCGCGCTGGTAGGCCTCGGTCTCGTGCACCTGGGTGTAGGCGCCGCGCGCCAGCAGTTCGCGCACCACCTCGCTGCCCGGCAGCACGGTGCCGGCCGAGAACAGCAGCTTGCCGCTGGCGTCGCGCAGCGAAAAGCTCAGGCGCTGGCCGGGCTTGAGGGCGTTTGGGGGCAGTCGAACGAGATCCACCCTTCGATTGTCGGCATGGCTCGCCCGGGCTGGAGAGGGGGGTTCCTAGAATCCGGCACGCTTTTCCCGCGTATTTCTGCGCTTTTGGCGTCCTTTGTGGCGCCGCCTGGATCCCCGTCAATGAATCCTCCGCCCCTGAAGCTGTCCGGCCTTGAACCCATGACCATCGGCATGGGCAGCCTGTTCGTCAATGTGGGCGAACGCACCAACGTCACCGGATCCAAGGCCTTCGCCCGCATGATCCTGGCCGGCCAGTACGAAGAGGCCGTGGCCGTGGCGCGCCAGCAGGTCGAGAACGGCGCCCAGATCATCGACGTCAACATGGACGAGGCGATGCTGGACAGCCAGGCCGCCATGGTGCGCTTCCTGAACCTGCTGGCCAGCGAGCCCGATGTGGCGCGCGTGCCGGTGATGGTGGACTCCAGCAAGTGGAGCGTCATCGAGGCCGGCCTGCGCTGCCTGCAGGGCAAGGGCATCGTCAACTCGATCTCGCTGAAAGAGGGTGAGGCCGAGTTCCTGCGCCAAGCCAAGCTGGTCAAGCGCTACGGCGCCGCCGCGGTGGTGATGGCCTTCGACGAGCAGGGGCAGGCCGACAGCCTGCAGCGCCGCAAGGAGATCTGCCAGCGCGCCTACGACGCCCTGCTCGGCATCGGCTTCCCGCCCGAAGACATCATCTTCGACCCCAACATCTTCGCCATCGCCACCGGCATCGAGGAGCACGCGAACTACGCGGTGGACTTCATCGAGGCGACGCGCTGGATCAAGCAGAACCTGCCCGGCGCCAAGGTCAGCGGCGGGGTGTCGAACGTCTCGTTCAGCTTCCGGGGCAACGAGCCGGTGCGCGAGGCCATCCACACCGTCTTCCTGTACCACGCCATCCAGGCTGGCATGGACATGGGCATCGTCAACGCCGGCATGATCGGCGTGTACGACGAGATCCCCGCCGACCTGCGCGAACGCGTGGAGGACGTGGTGCTGAACCGCCGCCCTGACGCCACCGAGCGCCTGCTGGAGGTGGCCGACGCCGTCAAGGGCGCCGCCAAGGACGACAGCGCCAAGCTGGCCTGGCGCAGCGGCGATGTGAACGAGCGCCTGAAGCACGCGCTGGTGCATGGCATCACCGACTTCATCACCGAGGACACCGAAGAAGCCTGGCAGGCCATCAAGGCCGGCGGCGGCCGCCCGCTGCACGTCATCGAAGGCCCGCTGATGGCCGGCATGAACGTGGTGGGCGATCTGTTCGGCGCCGGCAAGATGTTCCTGCCCCAGGTGGTGAAGAGCGCGCGCGTGATGAAGTCCGCCGTCGCTCACCTGATCCCCTACATCGAAGAGGAAAAACGCCAGCTCGAAGCGGCCGGCGCCGACGTGCGCGCCAAGGGCAAGATCGTCATCGCCACCGTGAAGGGCGATGTGCACGACATCGGCAAGAACATCGTCACCGTGGTTCTGCAGTGCAACAACTACGAGGTCATCAACATGGGCGTGATGGTCCCGGCCCATGAGATCCTGGCGCGCGCCAAGGCGGAAGGGGCGGACATCATTGGCCTCAGCGGCCTGATCACCCCGAGCCTGGAGGAGATGCAGCATGTGGCCGCCGAGATGCAGAGCGACCCGCATTTCCGCGACGCCGGCATCCCGCTCTTGATCGGCGGCGCCACCACCAGCCGCGTGCACACCGCCGTCAAGATCGCCCCCAAGTACGAAGGCCCGGTGGTCTACGTGCCCGATGCCTCGCGCTCGGTGTCAGTGTGCTCGGAACTGCTGAGCCCCGAGCGCCGTGGCGCCTACCTGGCCGAGATCCAGGCGGACTACCAAAAGGTGCGCACCCTGCACGCCAACAAGAAGCAGACCCCGCTGGTCACGCTAAATGCTGCACGCGCCAACAAGGCCATCGTGGACTTCCGCAGCCTGCCGGTGCCGCGCTTCGTGGGCGTGCGCCGGCTGGAGAACTACCCGCTGCAGGAGCTCGTGGCCTGCATCGACTGGGGCCCCTTCTTCCAGACCTGGGACCTGGCCGGCCCCTACCCGGCCATCCTGCAGGATGAGGTGGTGGGCGAGCAGGCGCGCAAGGTGTTTGCGGACGCCCAGGCCATGCTGAACCAGCTGGTGGCCGGCCGCTGGCTGCGTGCCGACGGTGCCTTCGCCCTGCTACCCGCCGGCCAGGTGGAAGACGACGACATCGCCGTCTTCGACGCCCACGGCACCCCGCTGATGACCTGGCATGGCCTGCGCATGCAGACCGAGCGCCCGGTGGTGGACGGCCAGCGCCGCCCGAACCGCTGCTTGGCCGATTTCGTGGCCCCACTGCGCGACGGCCAGGCGCAAGACCATGTCGGCCTGTTCGCGGTGACGGTGCATGGCGTCGAGGCCAAGGAAGCCGAGTTCCTGGCCCACCACGACGACTACTCCGCCATCCTGCTCAAGGCCCTCGCCGACCGTCTGGCCGAGGCCTTTGCCGAGCACCTGCACCAGCGCGTGCGCACCGAGTTCTGGGCCTACGCCCCCGACGAGCAGCTGAGCAACGAGGCGCTGATTGCCGAGCAGTACCGCGGCATCCGCCCCGCGCCCGGCTACCCGGCCTGCCCGGACCATCTGGTGAAGAAGGACCTGCTGCGCGTGCTGCAGGCGCAGGGCTTTGGCATGACGCTGACCGAATCCATGGCCATGCACCCGGCCAGCTCAGTCAGTGGCTTCTACCTGGCCCACCCGGAGGCGGTCTACTTCAATGTCGGCCGCATCGGCGAAGACCAGCTGAAGGACTGGGCGCGCCGCTGCGGCCTGGACGAAGCTGCGGCGCGCCGCGCGCTCGCACCCTTGCTCGACTAAGTGCAGCTGCACCTCCAGACCGTCCTGCTGTTCGCCGCGCTGACCACGGCCGGCGTGACGGTCGGCATCGCGCTGCTGGCCTGGCGCGACCGCAGCGCCTACCTGCGCGACTGGGCCGCCGCCCTGGTGCTGGTCTGCGTGGGCATGGCCCTGTACGGCCTGCGCGACGGCCTGTCGGCCTGGCTGGGTGTCATCGTGGCCAATCTGCTGCTGCTCTCCAACCAGGTGTTCAGCTGGAGCGGCTATGCGCGCCTCTTCGGCGTGCGCCGGCCCTGGCCCTGGATCCTCGCGGGCTACCTGGCCGTCGCCGGCGTCTATGCGCTGCTGACCTACGTCTGGGATTCGTACACGCTGCGGGTGCTGTTCTTCAACGCCCTGCTCTGCCTGCTCTCGGCCGCCTGCGCGCTGCTGCTGTGGGACCACCGCCGGCGCATCGGCGGGGCGGTGCTGGCGCTGCCCTTGGGCGTGCACCTGCTGCAGGTGTTCCTGGGTTTGCTGCGCATTGGCATCACGCTGAAGGATGGCGGGGTGTCGCACCAGTCGATGTTCGTCAGCCAGGGACAGATCTTCATCATCATGCTCAACAGCCTGGGCGTGATGGCGATGGCCTTCGGCTTCATGAGCCTGCACGCCGGTCGCCTGCTCGACACCGTGGAGGCCCAGGCCGCCACCGACCCGCTGACCGGCTTGCTGAACCGACGCGGCTTCGACGTCGCACTGCAGCGCGAGTGGCGCCGCCACCAGCGCCTGGAGCAAGGCCTGGCGGCCTTGATGATCGACATCGACCACTTCAAGCAGATCAACGACAAGCAAGGCCACCCGATCGGGGACGCCGCGCTGCGCCACCTGGCCGACACCCTGCGCCAGCAATTGCGCCCCTACGACCTGCTGGGCCGCCTGGGCGGCGAGGAGTTCTGCGTGGTGCTGCCGGGCGTGTCCCCGGCCCTGGCGGCCCAAACCGCCGAGCGCCTGTGCCGGGCGCCGCTCAGCTTCGTGCCCGAAGGCGAGTCCATCCCGTTGAGCATGACCGTGTCGATTGGCGTGGCGAGCTGCAGGCCGGACGATGCGCACCCCGACGCCCTGCTGGCCCGCGCCGACCGCGCGCTGTACCAGGCCAAGCAGCAGGGCCGTGACCGTGTCGTGCTCTCCGAACCCAGCGCCTGATGTACATCCCCCCGCTGCATGCTGCCCCGTCCGACTCCGCCTGCATCGAATTGCTGCGCGCCCACCCGCTGGGCACGGTGGTATGGCAACAGGCCGGCCGCCTGGAGGCCACGCCTCTGCCCTGGCTGTTGCGCCAGCGCACCGGCCTGCAGCTGGCCGGTCACCTGGCCCGCGCCAACCCGCTGCTGAAGGCGCTGGCGGCCGGCCCGTTGCCGGTGCTGGTGATCTTTCAGGGGCCGCAGGGCTACATCTCGCCCAACTGGTACCCCAGCAAGCCCGAGACCGAGCGCGTGGTGCCGACCTGGAACTACAGCACCGTGCACGCCCATGGCCAGCTGCGCGCGGTGGCTGAACCCGGCTGGGTGCGCAGCCTGCTGCAGGAGCTGACCGCCCACCACGAGGCCGGCCAGCCCAAGCCCTGGCGCCTGGACGATGCCGCACCCGGTTTCATCGATGCGCTGCAGCGCGCCGTCGTCGGTGTCGAGCTGGCGGTCGAGCGCCTGGAGGGCAAGTTCAAGCACGGCCAGGACGAAGAGCCGCGCGACCAGCAGGGCAGCGCGGACGCCCTGCGCGCACGCGGCCAGCAGGCGTTGGCCGACGCGATGCAGCGCTGATCCTGGCTTCCCCGGCCCGGCCGGAGGCACCGGCTGGGCTAACCTGGGCCTCTTCGACCGCGATGCGCCTGCCCTTCCTCACCCCCCTGCTGCTCTGTCTGGCCCTGCTGACCGGCACGGCACACGCGTTGCCGCCTGAACTCAGCGATGCCGTGCTCAGCCAGTACCGCATCGACAGCTGGCAGGCCGAACAGGGCCTGCCGGTGAGCGCGGTGCAGACCCTGCACCAGACGCGTGACGGCACGCTCTGGGTCGGCACCGGCAGCGGCCTGGCGCGCTTTGACGGCATCGGCTTCACGCTGGTGCAGCCCGAGAAGGTGCCGGCGCTGGGCCGCCGCCCCATCTTCGGCCTGCTGGAAGACCGTGAGGGCCGCCTCTGGGTGGGCCATGCGGGTGGCGCCGCACGCCTGCGCGAGGGCGTGTGGGAACCGGCCATCGATCCCGCGCTTCTGAACGGCCGACGCGTGTGGGCCTTTGCACAGGCACCCGACGGCAGCGTCTGGGGTGCCACCGAGGGCGGGCTGGTGCATTGGCAGGGTCAGCAGATCACGGTCTACCGCGGCACCGATGGTCTGCCCGGCGAGCGCCTGCGCACCCTGGTGTTCGACCGCGAGGGCGTGCTGTGGATCGGCAGCACCGGCGCCGGCCTGTTCCGCCTGCGCCCGGGTCAGGCGCAGTTCGAGCCCGTGGCCGGCTTTCCGCACACCGAGGTGCGCCACCTGCTGGCCGACCCGGAAGGCGGCGTCTGGGCCGCCACGCCCGGCGCCGGCCTGGTGCGCGTGCACGCCAACGGCAGCCTGCAGCGCTACGGCGTGGCCCAGGGCCTGCCCACCGATCAGCTGACCTACCTGGTGCGCGATACCGAAGGCGCACTGTGGATCGGCACCTGGGGCGCCGGTGTGAGCCGCTGGCGCGATGGCCGCTTCAGCAGCGTGAACAGCGCCTCCGGCCTGGGCGGCGACCAAATCTGGACCGTCTACGCCGACCGCGAGGGCAGCCTGTGGGCCGGCAGCTGGAATGGCGGCCTGAACCGGCTGCGCAAGCGCGGCTTCCCGGTCGTCGGCAAGCCCGAGGGCCTGGCGGCCGACAACGTGCGCGCCGTGCTGCAGGCTCGCGACGGCACGCTCTGGGTCAGCACCGCCGGCGGCGGAGTCAACCGCATCCTCGGCGACCGGATGCAGACCCTGGGCCTGCGCGAGGGCCTGGCCACGCTGGAGATGTCGGCCCTGTACGAGGACCAGGACGGCGCCATCTGGCTGGGCAGCTACACCGCCGGCCTGGCGCGCTGGCAGAACGGCCGCATCGAGCGCTTCGGCACCGCCCAGGGCCTGCCGCATGTGGACGTGCGCAGCCTGCTGCGCGACCGCGAAGGCCGCCTGTGGGTGGGCACGCGCAGCGGGCTGGCGCGCCAGCAGGGCCGCGGCTTCGTCGCCGTGGACGAACCCGGCGCGCCCAAGGAGGGCGTGGTGGCCATGCTGGAGGACCGCCAGGGTCGCCTCTGGTTCGCCACCACCGGTGACGGCCTGGTGCGCTACGAGAACGGTCGCTTCAGCACGCTGACGCGTCAGGATGGGCTGCCCTCCAACTGGATCCTGGCCCTGCACGAGGACGCCGACGGCACGCTCTGGATCGGCACCAATGGCGAGGGCATCAGCCGGCTGCGCGACGGCCAGATCCGCACCGTGCGGCCCGGCGACGGGCTGTGGGACGGCCTGACCCAGGTCTTCATCGCCGACGACCAGGACCGCCTGTGGATGAGCTGCAACCGCGGCTTCTACTGGGTGGCGCGGCGCGAGCTCAACGATTTCCTGGACGGCCGCCTGGCACGCGTGCAAACCACCGGCTACGGCGTGGGCGAGGCGCTGCGCTCCCCCACTTTCTCCGGCGGCCTGCAGCCGGTGGCGGCGCGCGACCCCAAGGGCCGCATCTGGCTGCCCTCGCTCAAGGGCCTGGTGCAGGTGGACCCACGCCGCCTGCCGCAGTTGGGCAGCCCACCGGCAGTGCGCATCGAGTCCATCAGCCTCGGCGGCCAGGCCGTGCCCCTGGAGACCGAGCTGCTGCTGCCCCCGGACTCGGTGCCGCCGCTGACCCTGCGCTACGCCGCCGCCACCGTGCAGCACGCCGAGCGCGTGCGCTTTCGCTACCGCATGGAGGGCATGACGCCGGACTGGATCGAGGTCGGTGGCAGCCGTGAGGTCAGTTTCCCGGCGCTGCCGCATGGCCAGTACCGCTTCCACCTGGCCAGCAGCCTGGACGGCCAGCATTGGCTGGAGAGCGCCCAACTCGCCGTGACCGTGCAACCGCGCCTGCACGAACGCCGTGGCGTGCAGGTGCTGGCTGCGCTGGCGGCGCTGCTGGCCGTCATCGGCCTGTACCAGTGGCGCACCCGCCAGCTGCGCCTGCGCCAGACTGAGATGGAGCGCCTGGTGGCCGCCAAGACCGAGGAGCTGCGCCGCGCCAACGAGCACCTGGCCGAGCTGTCGTTCTCCGACGCCCTCACCGGCCTGGCCAACCGCCGCCGCTTCGACGAGCGCCTGCAGCAGGAATGGCGCCGCTGCGCTCGCCAAGGCCAGAGCCTGGCCCTGGTGCTGGCCGACATCGACGCCTTCAAGGCCTACAACGACAGCCTGGGCCACGCGGCGGGCGACACCGCGTTGCGCGAGGTGGCCGAAGTGATCCGCCACACCAGCGGCCGCGCCAGCGACTGCGCCGCCCGCTACGGCGGCGAGGAATTCGTGCTGCTGCTGCCCGGCCTGGACCTGGATGCCGCCCGAACCCTGGCCGAACGCCTGCGCGCCGCCTGCGAAGCCCGCGCCCTGCCCCACCCCGCTTCCCCCGCCGCCGCCGTGGTCACGCTCAGCCTGGGCGTGGCAGCCTGCGTGCCCGACGCCAGCGCGGACCCAATGAGCCTGTTCACGGCGGCGGACGCGGCCTTGTACCGGGCCAAGCAGGGTGGGCGGAATCGGGTGGGGTGAGCGGCTAGGCTGCTGGCCCTTGCGCTTGAGTTGGCTGTTGGCTGTTGGCTGTTGGCTGTTGGCTGTTGGCTGTTGGCTGTTGGCTGTTGGCTGTTGGCTGTTGGCTGTTGGCTGCTTGGAGCCTCCCCTATGCCAAGCCGAGGAGCACAGAAGAGTGGGCCCGCGCGCGTCAGCGCGCTTCAAGTTCTGACTCGGCCCAACTGTCTGAGCGGAGCGACCGTAGGAAGCGCAGTGCGTTTTGGGCCGGGGCCCGCTCTTCGCGCACCGCAGGGAACCCCTCGCCGCAGGCGAGGGGCGCAGGCATCGGGGTCGCCTTTCTTGGCCTACCTTCTTTGGCGAAGCAAAGAAGGTAGGTCGGCTGCCAGGCCGAGACCCGGCGGGCTCTCGCCTTGTGCAGCCAGACGAGGCACCAACAAGGACGGCGAATCACCCGACGCATCACCTGTTTCGCCACTGGCATGGCCGCCCGGCCCACCCCGCACTAGGATGCCTGCCACCCCGAGACGGAGACCTCCCATGGAAGCAGCCAGCGACAGCCTGCGTGCCGAACGCCTGTCCCAGATCGACGCCATTGCCACCGCCAGACTGAGTGCCGAGCGGCGCGCGGCGTTCAGCTTGTTTGCGCAGGATTGCCTGAGCCAGTTCGATGCCGACGACCTTGCGCAAGAGAGCGCCGACGACCTGGCGGGTGCGCTCTTGTCGCATTGGCAGTTCGCTCAGCAACGCAGCGCAGGCAGCCCCAAGGTGCGCCTAATCAATCCGAACGTGGGCGAAGACGGCTGGGCGGCACGCCACTCGGTGCTGGAGATCGTCAATGACGACATGCCCTTCCTGGTGGACTCCACCACGGTCGAGATCAACCGCCAGGGCCTGACGCTGCACTTCATCGTGCACCCGCTCTTTGCCGTGGCGCGCGACGGCGCCGGCAACCTGACCCAGCTCGCCCGCCCCGCGGACGCCGGCGATCTGCCGCGCGAGAGCTGGATGCAGATTCAGGTGGATCGCATCGTGGAAGTGGAACGCCGCCAGGCCTTGGTGCAGGGCATCGAGGCCGTGCTGGCCGATGTGCGCGCCTCGGTGAGCGACTGGCGAGCCATGCTGGCGCGGCTGACCGACGCGATTGCCGAGCTGGATCAGGTGCCGGCCTCCGTCGACCCGGCCGTGGTGGCCGAGAGCCGCGACTTCCTCAACTGGCTGGCCGACGACCACTTCACCCTGCTGGGCTACCGCCAGCATGAACTGCGCAGCGAAAACGACGAGGAAGTCCTGCACCTGGTGCCCGGCTCCGGCCTGGGCGTGCTGCGCGAAACCGCCGAGGAACAGCGCTCGGCCAGCTTTGCCGTGCTGCCGCGCGAGGCCAAGGCGCTCGCGCGTGCGCCGCTGCCGGTCCTTGTCGTCACCAAGGCCAACAAGCGCAGCACCGTTCACCGCCCCGGCTACACCGATTACGTGGGCGTGAAGCGCTACAACGCCGCCGGCGAGGTGGTGGGGGAGCACCGCTTCCTGGGCCTGTACACCTCCACCGCCTACATGGCGCGAGTGGCCGAGACGCCGCTGATCCGCGGCAAGGTGGAGGCGATTGCGCGCCGCGCCGGCTACCCGAAAGGCTCGCACCGCGCCAAGGCCCTGGCACACACGCTGGAAACCTACCCGCGCGACGAGCTGCTGCAGGGCAGCGAAGACGAGCTGTACGAAACCGCCATGGGCATCCTGGCCCTGGGCGACCGCCAGCGCCTGCGCCTGTTCCTGCGCCGCGACCCCTTCGACCGCTTCATCTCCTGCCTGGTCTACGTGCCGCGCGAGAGCTTCGGCACCGAGCTGCGCATGCGCATCCACGACATCCTGCTGGCCGCCTTTGCAGGCAGCAGCGCCGAGTTCGAAGTGATGCTGGGCGAGGCCGGTCTGGCCCGCATCCATTTCTATGTGCGCACCACGCCAGGTGCCATTCCCGCCTACGAGCGCAAGGACCTGGAGGCCAAGCTGGCCGCCGCCGCGCGCCGCTGGAGCGACCAGCTGCGCGATGCCCTGGTCGAAGCCGAAGGCGAGGCGCGCGGCCTGGCGCTGTTCAAGGCCTGGGAAGCGAGCATTCCGGCCGACTACCGCGCCCGCGTGTCCGCCCGCGCCGCCGTGGCCGATGTGCGCAAGTTTGCGCAGTTGAGCCCCGAGAACCCGGTGGCGGTGGCGCTGTACCGGCCGCTGGGGGCCGAGCCCGATCAATGGGGCTTCAAGGTCTACCGCCTGGGCGGCGCCGTGGTGCTGTCCGACAGCCTGCCGATGCTCGAGCACATGGGCGTGCGCGTGATGGGCGAGCACAACCACCGCATCGCCGCCGGCAAGGTGTCGGTGCACGACTTCGACCTGCGCGCCCAGGTGCCCGACCACATCGACGTGCAGACCATGGCGCCGCTGTTCGAGCAGGCCTTCACGCAGGTGTTCGCCGGCCAGGTGGAGAACGACGACTTCAACAAGCTGGTGCTGCGCGCCGGGCTGCCGCCGGAAGAGGTGGTGATCCTGCGGGCCTATGCCAAGTACTGCAAGCAGATCGGCTTTGCGCTCAGCCAGGCCACCATCGAGGCCACGCTGGCCAGCCACGCGCCCATCGCGCGCATGCTGGTTCAGCTCTTCAAGCTGCGCTTTGACCCGGTGCATGCCAACCCGGAGGGCGAGGCCGCGCAGGTGCGCGCCATCGAGTTGGCGCTGGAGAAGGTCAGTGGCCTCTCCGAAGACCGCGTACTGCGCCAGCTGCTCGCGCTCATCCAGTGCACCTTGCGAACCAACTTCTGGCGCACCGGCAAGGGCCATAGCGGCGAAGCCGGCCCGCGCCGCGAATTTGTGAGCTTCAAGTTCGACTGCGCCCGCGTGCCCGGCCTGCCCGAACCGCGCCCGCTGTTCGAGATCTTTGTCTACGCGCCGCGTTTCGAAGGCGTGCACCTGCGCGGCGGCAAGGTGGCGCGCGGCGGCCTGCGCTGGAGCGACCGCCTGGAAGACTTCCGCACCGAGGTGCTGGGCCTGGTGAAGGCCCAGATGGTGAAGAACACCGTCATCGTGCCGGTCGGCTCCAAGGGCGGCTTCGTGCTGAAGAAGGCCCCACCCGCGAGCGACCGCGAGGCCTTCATGAAGGAAGGCGTGGCCTGCTACCAGAACTACCTGCGCGGCCTCTTGGACCTGACCGACAACCTGGTCGGGGGCAAGGTGGTGCCGCCGCCGCACATCCACCGCCACGACCCGGACGACGCCTACCTGGTGGTGGCGGCGGACAAGGGCACCGCCACCTTCAGCGACTACGCCAACGCCGTCAGCCTGGAGTACGGCCACTGGCTGGGCGACGCCTTTGCCAGCGGCGGCAGCGTGGGCTACGACCACAAGGCCATGGGCATCACCGCCCGCGGCGCCTGGGAGAGCGTGAAGCGCGCCTTCCGTGAAATGGGCCACGACACCCAGACCCAGCCCTTCACCGTGGTGGGCGTGGGTGACATGTCGGGCGATGTGTTCGGCAACGGCATGCTGCTCTCCACCCAGATCCAGCTGCTGGCGGCCTTTGACCACCGCCACATCTTCCTGGACCCGAACCCCGACTGCGCCATCTCGTTTGCCGAGCGCCAGCGCCTGTTCGCGCTGCCCCGCTCCTCCTGGGCCGACTACAACCCCCAGCTGATCAGCGAGGGCGGCGGGGTCTGGTCGCGCAGCGAGAAGTCCATCCCGATCTCACCCCAGGTGCGTGAGCGTCTGGGCATTGACGCCGAGCGCCTGACACCGCTGGAGCTGATGCACGCCCTGCTGAAGGCCCCCGTGGACCTGCTCTACAACGGCGGCATCGGCACCTACGTGAAGGCGAGCAGCGAAAGCCACGCCCAGGTGGGCGACCGCGCCAACGACGCGCTGCGCGTGAACGGCAAGGAGCTGCGCTGCAAGGTGGTGGGCGAAGGCGGCAACCTGGGCTTCACCCAGCTCGGCCGCATCGAAGCCGCGCAGGCGGGCGTGCGCCTGAACACCGACGCGATCGACAACTCGGCCGGCGTGGACACCTCGGACCACGAGGTCAACATCAAGATCCTGCTCGGCCTGGCGCTGGCCGATGGCGAGATGACCGAGAAGCAGCGCAACGCCCTGCTGGCGCAGATGACCGACGAGGTCGCCCAGCTCGTGCTGCGCGACAACACCTTCCAGACCCAGGTGCTGTCCGTCACCAACCGCCTGGGCAAGGAACTGCTGGAGCAGGAAGCGCGCTTCATGCGCTTCCTGGAAAAGGCCGGCCGCCTGAACCGCGCCATCGAGTTCCTGCCCAGCGAAGACGAGATCGCCGAGCGCAAGGCCGCCGGCGGCCAGCTCACCACGCCTGAGCGCGCCGTGCTGCTGGCCTACAGCAAGATGTGGCTGTTCGACGAAATCATGAACAGCGACCTGCCCGAGGACCCCTGGGTGGCCACCGCGCTGCAGCGCTACTTCCCGGTGCCGCTGCGCGAGCAGTTGGGCAGCTACATCCCGCGCCACCCGCTGAAGCGCGAAATCATTGCCACCCACGTGCTGAACAGCATGGTCAACCGCGTCGGCGCCACCTATGTGCACCGGCTGGTGGAAATGACCGGCGCCAAGCCCGCACAGGTGGTGCGCGCCTACCTGATGGCGCGCGAGGTGTTCGGCCATGTGCCGCTGTGGCAGCAGGTCGAGGCCCTGGACAACAAGGTGCCCGACGCCATCCAGGCCGAGCTGCTGATCGAGGAAGGCCAGCTCACCGCGCGCGCCACCACCTGGTTCCTGCGCTCGCGCCGCCTCAGTGAAGCGCTGCAGCCCACCATCGAGCGCCTGCAACCGGCTGTCAGCGCACTCGCCGCGCGCCTGGCCCCGGAGGCGCAAGCCAGTGAACTGGCCCAGCGCTGGATCGCGGCCGGCGTGCCCAGCGCCCTGGCCGCCCGCGTGGCGGCGGCCGAGTCCCTGCTCTCCGCTCTGGACGTGGCCGAGGTGGCCGATTCGGTGCAGCGCAGCTTTGACGAGGTCAGCGCCGTGCACGTCGCCGTGGCGCGCCAACTCGGCCTCTCGCGCCTGGCCGGCTTGATCGAGCAACTGCCCGCCAGCAGCTACTGGCAAAGCCGCGCCAAGAGCGCGCTGGCCGATGACCTCGCCAGCCTGCAACGCCAGCTTTCGCAAGACGTGCTGGCGGGAGGCGGCGGCTCGCTGGAAGAGATGCTGGCGCGCTGGCAGCAGCTCAACGCCGCCACGCTGGAGCGTGCGCAGCGTCTGCTGGCCGATCTGGCCGAGACGCGGCAGGCGGATCTGGCGATGTTGTCGGTGGCGATGCGGGAGTTGCGCAACCTCGTTTGAGTGGGGCAGCGCCCTGATGGCGCGACGGGAACGGCGGGCAATGCCCGCCGTTCCCACTTGTGGTGCGAACTGGATCAGCGCTGGCGCCGAAGAGCCGTCGCCCTTATGCAATCCATTCGCACGACACTCGTTCGCATGAAGTCCTCAGTCATCCCCCAAGTCCGCGTCGAACTTGAATTGCGCGAGCAGTTGGACGCCGTGCTGCGTGAGCACGAGACCCTGTCGGAGTTCGTGACCGACGCGGTGCGGCGGGCCGTGGAACAGCGGCGTGTGGAAGCCGACTTTCAAGCCCGCGGCGAGGCGGCATGGACGCGGTTTCAGCAGGACGGGGTGGCCGCACCCGCCGATGAGGTGATTGAACGCCTGCAACGCAAGCTGGACGCCAAACGCAAGCAGCCGCGCTCGGCATGAATTTCAAGGTGCGCTTTGCGCCCGAGCCGGAACAGGATCTTGAGCGACTGTTCGCTCCACCAGCGGTGAACTGATCGTGCCGGCCGGCTCAACCGGGTATGTGGCCTTTTATGAGATCGACGGCGCTGCCAGCGTGCTGGTGCTTGCGGTACGGCACCAGTTGGAGAGTGACTACCACTGACTTCCGGTGGGTGGGCAGGTTGAACGTGTCCGAGGCGGCGCTCGAACTGACCCGGGAAGAGGTCTGAGGCCCTTTGAAGGTGAACGTGCTGGTCCCCGCGCCTCAGATCCGCCGCAAGCGCCGCCTTGCCGCCCGCGCCGTCGGCACCCAGGCCAGCGTGGCCCAGCGCCGCCACATCAAAAGCCCACGCAGCCACTCGTCCGCCGCGTAGGCGATCCACACCCCCACCAGGCCGAAGCCCAGCTGCAGGCCCAGCAGCCAGCTGCCGCCGGCCAGCACCAGGGCCATTGAGACGGCGCCCACGGCCACCGGGTACTTGGCGTCGCCGGCCGCGCGCAGGGCGTTGATGACGACGAGGTTGAAGGTGCGGCCTGGCTCCAGCAGCACCGTCCACCACAGCAGGGTCAGGGCCAGGGCAGTGATCTGTTCATCCCGCGTGAAGGCCGCTAGCAGCCAGGGCCCGGCCAGCGCGGCCGCACCGGCCACGGCCACGGCGCTGGCCAGACCCAGGGCCAGCGAGCGGCGCAGCAGGCGATTGGCTTCGCGCAGCTTGCCAGCGCCGATCAGATGGCCGATCAGGATCTCCATGGAGAGACCAATGGCCAGCCCGCCCAGCAGGATGAAGTGCATCAGCTGCATCACATAGGCATGCACCGCCAGCGCCTGGCTGCCGAGCTGGGCGGTGACGGCCACGCTGACCATGAAGGCCAGGCGCCAGGCGATGTTCTCGGCCGCGCCCGGCAGGCCGATGTGCAGCATGGCCGCCACCTCGGGCTTGCGCCACTGCCACCAGTCGGCCACGCGCGGGCGCAGGTCCAGGCGCTGGGCCCACAGCAGGCTGTGCAGCAGCAGGGCCAGAAAGCGGCTGGCAATGAGCGCCCAGGCAAAGCCCACCAGGCCGTAGGCCGGCATCCAGACCAGGGCCAGGCCGAGCTGCAGCACGTTCATCACGATCAGCACCGCCAGGCTTTCGCGCGCGCGCAGATGCGCACGCATCACGCTGCCCATGCTGGCGTTCCAGGCGTCCAGCAGCAGGCCCGGGGCCAGCCATTGCAGAAAGGGCAGGGCCAGCGGCAGCAGCTCGGCCGGGGCCTGCAGCAGGCCCAGCAGCGGGCGCGCACCCGCCCAGGCGGCGAGCGCGCAGCCCAGGCCGATCCAGCTGCTGGCGCCGAGCGCGGCACGCGCCAACGCGTCGGCCGCCCCTCGCTGGCCGCTGCCCAGGGCCTGAGTGATGACCACGCCGATGCCCGCGCCGATGACGCGGAACACGATGAACAGCGTGGCCTGCAGTTGGTTGGTGAGCGCGAAGGCGCCGGCGGCGCCATCGCTCACGCGCGCGGCCAGGGCCGTGGCCACCAGGCCCACCGCCATGCCCAGCGCCAGTTCCAGGAAGAGCGGCCAGAGCAGGGGCCAGAGCTTGGGGGTGGCGCGCGACATGGGCCGGCGATTGTGCGGGCGCGAGCTGTAACGCAGCCGTAACTCCAGGGCCAGAATCAACGGCCCCAAAAAAAACAACGAAGGCCCGCGCTAGCGGGCCTTCGTCTCGTCAGATCACCTGCCGATCAGCGCTTGGCTCGGCGGCCCAGAGCCCCGCCCGCCAGCAGACCAAGGGCTGCCAGCGCCAGACCCGTGGGCTCAGGAACCTGGTTGCCTGCGTCGCGGAAGGCCACTTCCCCGATTGCACAGGCCTGGAAGCTGCCCGGGTTGGATTGCGGGCAATTCGACATGTCCATGCGGACGAAGCGCACCGAAGTGGCACCGAAGCCAAACACCTGCGCGGGGTAGGCAGCCAAGGGATAGTCCACCGGGATGATGCCCATCGACAGATTGAAGAAGTTCACGCCATCCGTGGAACCCAGCAGGTCCAAGGCGCCGAAGCCCGAGGACTCTTCCACCCAGACGGCCATGGCGTTCAGGTTGTAGCTGGCGCCCAGGTCATATGTGACGCTGGCGCTGGTGCTGCCCTGGTTGCTGAACCACTCAAAGCCACCGAAGTTCGTCGTGTGCATCGGGTTGCCCGCGATGTAGGTGTCAAAGTCGGTCACACCGTTGACATACCCGCCCGACAAGCCGGCTTGGTTATAAGTCTCGACCAGCGTGCCAAAACCAGGACCGCCGGAGTTGATGACCCCACCCACGGCACTGCGAACCACGCCAGCCTGAGCACCAAGGCTCGCTGCTGCCAAGCTCACCACTGCCAGCGCCGTTTTGATTTTTCGCATGATTGACCTCCAGGTAAATGTGAAAGGTCATAAGCAGCTTCTGTGCCGACACAAGAAAATCGTTTGACATTAGTCCTTTAGCACCTCGGCAGAGTCGGCATGCCAAGCCTTTTGTCAAGGAAGGCGACAACCCGCCGAGCGTAGTTGGCCAACCCTTCTGCAAGCCGGGGTGTACAAACCCACTCCCAGGCCAAACAGGGCCGAAGAAGAGTCATCAGCCATGCAGGGAGACCCGAAGCGCCGCCGCGCCATTGCCGCTTTGGCCGCAGGCTATCTGTGCTTCGGCCTGGCCTGGATCCTGCTGTCGGACGCGCTGCTGGCGCTGATGCTGCTGCCCGAGCAGATGCAGCGCCTCTCCACCGTCAAAGGCGTGCTTTTCGTGCTGCTGACGACAGGCTTCTGGACCTGGGCGCTGCACCACATCGGCACGCTGACGCCCGACCCGATGCCGCGCCAGCTGACGCGCCGCGAGGGCCTGGCGCCGCCCTGGCTGGCCCTGCTGGCCGCGCTGCTGCTGCCGCTGCTGGCGCTGCTGTTGCGCCTGCAGCTGGCCCCGCTGGCCGAGGGGCGGCCGGTGTTCCTGCTCTTCATGCTGCCGATCGTGCTGGCCGCGCTGCTGGGCGGGCTGACGGCCGGCCTGCTGGCCACCACGCTCTCGGGCCTGCTGACCGCGCTGTGGACGCCGGAGCTGCGCTGGTCGCCGTTCGGCTGGAGCGGGCTGGACAGCTTTCTGTGGGTGCTGATGCTGAGCACGGGCGTGGTCATCAGCCTGCTCAGCGCGGTGCTGCTGCGCAGCCTGCGGCGCGAGCGCCGCCACCGCCTGCTGATCGACGCCGTCATCGACGGCAGCCCGGACGCCATCTGGGTGCGCGACCCGCAGGGCCAGGTGCTGCTGGCCAACCAGGTGGCGCAGCAGCAGCAGGGCGTGCTGGAGGGGCCGCTGAGCCCGCTGGAACAGGCCACGCTGGGCGATGGCCATGTGCACAACGTCGCGGCCACGCGGCGCCTGCGCGACGGCCCGCTGCACCACCTGCTGCTGACCGTGGGGCCGGTGCCCGACGCGCAGGGCGGGCGGCAAGGCGTGTTCTCCATCGCCCGCGACGTGACCGAGCTGCGCGACAGCCTGGCCGTGCTCTCGCGCAGCCAGCTGGCCCTGGCCGAGGCGCAGCAGCTGGCGCATATGGGCAGCTGGGAGATCGAGCTGCCCGAGGGCCAGCCGCAGACCAGCGCCGAGCTGCGCCGCCTGCTCGGCCTGCCCGAGGGCCAGCTGCTGCACAGCCTGAGCGAGCTGGCGCGCTGCTTCGAGCCCAGCGAGGAGTTCGAGGCGGCGCTGGAGCGCGCGCTGGCGATCGGCGAGCCCTACCAGGGCGACCTGCAGCTGCGGCGCCCGGACGGCAGCCGCGCCTGGGTGACGGCTCGCCTGCGCGTGGACCTGAATGCCGCCGGCCGGCCCGCGCGCCTGAGCGGGGCGCTGCAGGACATCAGCGCGCGCAAGCGTGCCGAGCTGGCGCTGGCCGAGCGCGAGCAGCAGCTGCGCCGCGTGCTGGCCGGCTCCGACCAGGGCTACTGGGACTGGGACCTGGTGAGCGACCGCCTGCAGGTCAGCGAGAACCTGGAGCGCCTGCTCGGCTACCCCGAGGGCCAGCTGCACCAGCGCGGCACGCGCTGGGACGACTTCGTCCACCCCGAGGACCTGCCCTTGGCGCTGGCCGCGGTGGAGCGCCACAAGAGCGGCGCCACCCCGCACTACCAGGCCGAGCTGCGCTGCCAGACGGCGGACGGGCGCTGGCGCCGCCTGTCGGTGCGCGGCCGCGTGCTGGAGCGCGACGCCCAGGGCCAGGCCCTGAGCATGGCCGGCACGTTCAACGACATCACCGAACGCCACGAGCTGCAGCTGGCCCTGCGCGAGGCGCAGACCGTGTTTGACCGCAGCGACGAGGGCATCATGTTCTGCGATGCCGAGCTGCGCATCACCAAGATCAACCCGGCGCTGTGCGCCATCACCGGCTACAGCCCGTCCGAGGTGATCGGCCAGACGCCGCGCCTGTTCTCCTCCGGCCGCCACGACGCCGCCTTCTACGCCGGCATGTGGGCCAGCCTGAAGCAGCATGGCCGCTGGCGCGGCGAGATCTGGAACCAGCGCAAGAACGGCGAGGTGTACGCCGAGATCCTCTCCATCTCGGTGGTGCGCGACGCCGAGGGCGCGGTGCTGCACTACATCGCCGTGTTCACCGATGTCAGCCTGCTCAAGCGCCACGAGGAAGAGCTGGAGCGCATGCTCCATTACGACCCGCTGACCGGCGTGGCCAACCGCCGCCTGCTCACCGACCGCCTGCAGCAGGCGCTGGCGCGCGCGCGCCGCAGCGGCAAGCCGCTGGCCGTGGGCCTGCTCGACCTGGACGGCTTCCGCCAGGCCAACGAACAGCATGGCGAGGACGCCGGCAACCGCCTGCTGGTGGGCGTGGCCCAGCACCTGCAGGCCGTGCTGCGTGCCGACGACACCCTGGCCCGCCTGGGGGGCGACGAGTTCGTTCTGCTGCTCACCGAGCTGCACTCCACGCAGGAATGCCTGCAGGTGCTGGACCGCGTGCTGGCCGCCGCCCGCCTGCCGGTGGCGCTGAGCGCGGGTTTGAGCCCGGCCCTGAGCGCCAGCGTCGGCGTGACCCTGTTCCCTGACGACGAGGTCGATGCCGACACCCTGCTGCGTCACGCCGATCAGGCGATGTTCCAGGCCAAGGATGCCGGACGCGACCGCTACCAGCTCTTCGACCCCGAGGCCGAGCGCCGCGCCCAGGCGCAGCGCAGCGAGCTGCAGCGCCTGCAGCAGGCCTATGAGGCCGGCGAGTTCGTGCTGTTCTACCAACCCAAGGTCGAGCTCGCCGAGGGCCGCCTGACCGGGGCCGAGGCCCTGATCCGCTGGCAGCACCCGGAACGCGGCCTGCTGCCGCCGGGCGAGTTCCTGCCCTACCTGCCCGGCAGCGCGCTGGAGCTGCTGCTCGGCCAATGGGTGCTGGAGCAGGCCTGGGACCAGGCGGCGCGCTGGCACGCGCAGGGCCAGGCCCTGTGCATGGGCGTCAACATCAGCGCCCAAGAGCTGCTGGCGCCTGGCTTTGCCGAACGCCTGGCCGCCACGCTGGCGCGCCACCCCGGCGTGCCACCGGCCCTGCTGGAGCTGGAGGTGCTGGAGTCCGCCGCCATCGGCGACATGACCCAGGCGGTGGCCGTGATGCGCGAGTGCCGAACCTTGGGCGTGCGTTTCGCGCTCGACGACTTCGGCACCGGTTACTCCTCGCTCAGCTACCTGCGCCAGCTGCCGGTGGACGTGATCAAGGTCGACCAGAGCTTCATCCGCAACATGCTGGCGAGCCCAAGCGATCTGGAGATCGTCGTCGGCGTCATCGGCCTGGCCCGCGCTTTCCACCTGGAGGCGGTGGCCGAGGGCGTCGAGACCCTAGAGCATGCCCAGGCTCTGCGCCGCATGGGCTGCCAGCTGGCGCAGGGCTACGGCATCGCCCGGCCACTGCCGCTGGCCTCGTTCGAGGCCTGGCGCGGGCAGTGGCAGGGGCTGCCTGGCGCAGACTGAGCGCGCCACAATCACCGCCATGCATCCCACCCTCGCCTTCATTGGCGGCGGCAACATGGCCAGCGCCATCCTCGGCGGCCTGCGCCGTGCCGGCCGCCCCGCCGACGCCTTCCTGGTTGTCGAACCGTTCGAGGCCCAGCGCCAACGCCTGGCGGCCGAGTACGGCGTTCAGGCCCAAGCCCATGCGGACGAGCGCCTCAGCCAGGCCGCGCTGGTGGTCTGGGCCGTCAAGCCCCAGCTGTTCGGCGAGGCCGCCACGCCCGCGGCCGCCTGGCTGGGCCAGGCCCTGCACCTCTCCGTGATGGCCGGCGTGCGCAGCGACACGATCGCCGACGTTTGCAGCACGCAGCGCGTGGTGCGCGCCATGCCCAACACGCCGGCGCTGATCGGCCAGGGCATTGCCGGCCTGTATGCCCGCGAGGCCGTGACCGAGCTGGACCGCGCCGAGATCGAGGCCGTGCTGGCGCCCACCGGCCGCACGCTCTGGGTGGAGCGCGAGGACGATCTGGACGCCGTGACCGCGCTCTCGGGTTCGGGCCCGGCCTACTTCTTCTACGTCGTCGAAGCCATGATCCAGGCCGGCCTGGACCTGGGCCTGCACGAGGCCCAGGCGCGCGAGCTGGCGCTGGCCACCTGCGGCGGCGCGGCCGCGCTGGCGCTGCAATCGGACGAGGCCGTCGCCACGCTGCGCGAGCGCGTCACCAGCAAGGGCGGCACCACCTACGCCGCGCTGGAGAGCCTGCGCGCCGATGGCGTGGGCGAAGCGCTGCAGCGCGCCGTGCGTGCCGCGGCACTGCGCGCCGCCGAGCTCGGCAAAACCTGATTCGCACGCCTTGGGCATCGCATCCCGGATGAGCCTGCGCGCCTGGCTGCGCGCCCCCGGCTCCTTGTCCGCCCGCCTGGCCCGCCATGGCCGCTTCGAGGTGCAGCTGCTGCGGCAGGCCACCGCCAAGCTGCGCGCGCCCGAGCGCCAGCAACTCGGCCGGCCGCGGCGCGGCTGCACGCTGGTGCGCGAGGTGGTGTTGCACGTCAACGGCGAGCCGCTGGTGTGGGCGCGCTCCAGCTTGCACAAAAGCACGCTCGCCGGCCCCTGGCAGGCGCTCAAGGGCCTGGGTCGGCGACCGCTGGCCGAGCTGCTCTACCAGGACCGGCGCGTGCAGCGCAGCACCCTGCAACCCAAGCGGTTGATGGCGCAAGGCCCGACGCGCCGCCACATGCAGCAGCAATGGCGGCAGGCCACCGGCGAAGCGGCGCCGGCCGGCATGCTGTGGGCACGCCACTCGGTGTTCAAGCGCAAGGGCGCGCTCTTGCGCATCCTGGAACTCTTCCACCCGCGCGTGGCCGAACTGGCGCCCTACCCAGGCACGCGCCGGCCCACGCTCAAGACCCTGGCCTGCGCGCCGGCCGGGCGGCTGCACCATCCGCAGTGGGGGCCAGCAAGGGCGCCTCGCTGAGCGGCCATTTCCTCCGTCCCAGAACCCGCTACCAGCCATCTCCTGGAAACCAGAATGAAGATTGCATTACTTGATGCCCTGGATCCAGAGCTCTTCGATAGCCTGGTCTCCGGCGGTCGCTCGCACAACCATGAGCACCTGGGCCCCGAGAACGCCCTGCCCTTGGCCGATGCTCGACCCTGAAAGCTGCACCTCCCGAATTAACTAGAGACACGCCGGCACACCCCCAAGGACGCCAAGCGAGACACGACACCTCGATTCATAAGCCATGCAAAAACACGCCGCACAAAGGCTTTCCGCTCTGCTGGTGATACTGGGAATCGGCCAAGCCCTTCGGGCCATCCTTACCGGCCTTCCCCTCCTGCCCGCCATGTTGTGGCCGGCCATGTTTGTGGCATTGGGGCTGAGCTCGATCTTCGGAAGTCGCCCGGCAGCCAAAGCACTTGGGTACATGCTGGCTGTGGGCGCAGCTTTGAACCTGCTTGCACTGCTTGCTGGTCCCGTACCCCTCCTGGGACTGATAGTTTCGGTGGTCTGGAGCCTGTGCGCCTTGTACACGGCTCGCTTCCTCTTCAGGGTGACAGCTCAGATCTCGGAGACCGATCCAGGTAGCCCGTCATGAACTTCGCTTTGCTTGAGCCAAAGAACCGCGAGAACCTGGCCACCGTCATCCGCAGCGGTCAGAACTTCGGGGTTCAGGCGGTGTTCGTGATCGGCGGCTTCATCCGCGACAGCTACAAAGGCAGCATCCACAAGTTCAGCCATCAGATGAACACGCAGGATGGGCTCGCCCATCTGACGCTAATGTACTTCGAGACCTTGCCGGACTTTCTCAAGCATCTGCCGGCCCAGACCACTCTGGTGCTGGTGGAGACGCTGGAGGGTGCCACCGAGTTGCCCGACTTCGTGCATCCCGGGAACGCGACCTACTTGCTGGGGCGCGAGGCCAAGGGCGTCCTGAAGAGCGAGGTGGACCTGATCCGGGCCCATATTGAACAACTCTCGGACGGCGTGCCGCCCGAGCACCGGGCCACGCATCGCAAGACGGCACGCATGGACTGCGTTCGCATCAGCACGCCGGCATCGCTGAATCTCGGCGTCTGCGCCTCCATCGTGATGTACGACCGGCAGGCCAAGGAGCGCGCTGGTCGCACCAACGCTTGACTTGCTGCAGATGCAGCGATGCTGCCTAAAGTGCCGGCCAAGTCCTGCCCGTTCGCGATGCCATGCGTACCTTCCTCCTTGCCCTTGCCCTTGTCGTCGGTCAGCTCGGCAACACTGTGGCGCAGACGCCGCTTGCCCGCGACATCCGCCCCATCGTCATCCACAGCCCCGGCCCGGCCTGGGTGGCCGGCCGCTCGCCCTTCGAGCAACCCGGCATCCAGGCCCATATCGCCCATTACCGCCAATGGCAGCAGCAGGGCAAGCTGGTGCTGGGTGGCCCCTTCATGGACGGCGGCGCGGGCGGGATGATGCTGCCCGAGGCTGGCATCTCGCTCGACGAGGTGGAGGCCTTTGCCAAGGCTGACCCGGCGGTGCAGTCGGGTCTGCTGAAGGTCGAAGTGAGGCCCTGGCTGATCGGCATGCGCAAGGCCCCCACCCCATGAAGCTGCTGGTCACCGGCCTCAATGGCTCCCTGGCCCCGCAACTGGCGCGCGCTGCCGCGACCGTCGGGCACGAAATCTTGGGTTGGGATCGCAAACGCCTGCCGCCCGATGACGCCGCCGCCGGCCAGGCCTGGCTGGAGGCGCAGCGGCCCGATGCCATCGCCCATCTGGCGATGGGCAGCGAGGCCTGGGCGCGCAGCTGGCCGCACACGCGGCGCGCCAGGCCCTGCCCTTTGTCTTCACCAGCACCGCAATGGTGTTCCACCACGAGCCCGACGGCCCGCACGCCGTGGACGCGCCGCGCAATGCGCAAGATGACTACGGCCGCTACAAGATCCGCTGCGAGGACGCGGTGCGGCACGCCCACGCAGGCGCGATGGTGGCGCGCATCGGCTGGCAGATCGACCCCGCGCAGCCCGGCAACAACATGCTGATGGCGCGGGACGACTGGCAGGCGCGCGAGGGCTGCGTGGCCGCCAGCACGGCCTGGACGTCGGCCTGCTCCTTCATGGCCGACACCGCAGCGGCCCTGCTGACGTTGCTGCGCGCGCCCGAGCCGGGCGTGCACCACCTGGACAGCAATGCCGACGAGGCCTTTTCCTTTGCGCAGATCGTGGCCGCGCTGAAGGCGCGGTTCGAACGCGAGCATTGGCAGATCCGCGAGCACGCCGACTACCGCCACGACCAGCGCCTGCTGGGCGGCGGCGCGCGCATGGCCGCGCTCTCCAGCCGCCTGGCGCTGCCGAAATAGGGCGTGCGCCCGCGGGGCGTCCGTCCCACAATCGTCCGCCTCCAAGGGGCCCGCCGCAGGCTGTCCACATCTGACCCTGTCCTTCAATGGACAGCGCAGGAGGTGGTTCAAGAAGTTCGGACGAACACTCGCTCTCTCTGCCCTGCTGGCCCTGGCGGCCAGCCTGCCCGCAGCGGCGCAGACCAAGCCCTACAACGAAGGCTCGGTCTGGGGCATCAGCCTCATCAAGGTCAAACCCGGCATGCAGGACATCTACCTGCGCGACCTCGGCGTGGCGCGCAAGAAGCTGATGGAAGAGGCCAAGAAGCAGGGCCTGATCCTGTCCGAAAAGATCCTGATCGGCCATGCCTCGGATCGCGAGGATTGGGACCTGATGCTGATGGTCGAGTTCAAGAACTGGGCCGCCTTCGACGGTTTGACCGACAAGTTCGATGCACTGTCGCTGAAGATGGTCGGCACCGAGGAAAAGCAAGTGCAGATGATGGTCAAGCGCACCGAGACGCGCGAGATCCTAGGCAACAAGACGATGCAGGAGATCACGCTGAAGTAGGGTCTACAGCAGCCCGGCCAGCTCGCGCTCCGACTCCGCGAGCTGCGCCAGCAGCCAGGTGTGCAGGGCCTGCACCTCGGGCCGCTCCCAGGTCGGGGCACTGGCGACCAGCCAGTACTGACGCGGCGACGGCACCTGCAGGGTGTGCAGGGGCAGCAGGCGCCCGTCGCGCAGCCGGTCCAGCACCAGCAGACCGCGCGCCAGCGCGATGCCCAGTCCGCTCTCGGCCGCCTGCAGCAGCAGGCCGGCGTCGTTGAAGCTGGCCACCGGCTCGGGCAGTGGCTCCAGCACGCCGGCCGGCTGCATCCACAGCGTCCAGCTGGCGGTGCCCTCCAGCATCGGAAAGCGCAGCAGATCGGCGGGCGCCAGGCCGCGCAGCGCGGCCGCCAAGCTGGGGCTGGCCACCGGCACCAGGCACTCGAAGCCAAGCGACTGGGCCACGGCCCCTTCCCAGGGCTGCTGGCCATATCGGATCGCCACATCGACCCCCGGGCCCAGCACCTCCGCGACGGTTTGGCGCGCGTCGATGGCCAGGCGCCAGCCCGGGTGGGCGCGCTGCCAGCGCGACAGACGTGGCAGCAGCCAGCACTGCGCAACGCTCGGCAGCATGGAAAGCCGCAGCACGCGCTGCGGCGCCTGACCGAGTGCGCGCGCCTCGCGTTCGCCAGCCTCCAGCAGCGCCAAGGCCTGCTGCACGCGGCTCAGCAAGGCGGTGCCGGCGGCGTTCAGGCGCAAGCCGCGGCCGACGCGGTCGAACAGCGGCAGGCCCAGGCGGTCTTCCAGCAGGCGAATCTGCTGGCTCACGGCGCCATGGGTCAGGTTGAGCTGCTCGGCGGCGGCGCGCAGGTTCTGAGTCTGCGCCGCTTGGCGGAAGGCGCGCAGGGTCTGGAGGGGCAACATGGTTAGCAATGCTATCCAGTGGCGCCAGGATTCATCGCTGGATTGGAGCGCCCCTGCTGCCTAGGATCGCGCCACTCCCTGCCCCCGACCGCCATGTTCAGCCTTCACCACCCCCTGATGCCGACACGCCGCCAGTTGGCCCTGTTTCTCGGGGCCAGCACGCTCTCCAACCTGGAGCCGGCAAATGCAACAGCCCCCTCCACGGACTGGAAGGAGCACGCGACCGAGACCCCGGACGGTCCGCTGGCCTATGCCCGCGCCGGCCAGGGTCCGCTGCTGGTGCTGCTGCCCGGCGGCCCCGGCGGGAGCGGATGGGCCCTGCGCCATTGGTCAGCACCGCTCACAGATCACTTCACCGTGGTGGTGCTGGACAACATCGGCCGCGGCCGCAGCGGGCGCTTGGCCGACCCGCGCCGCTACACGCTGGCTCGCGACGTCGAGGACCTCGAGCGCCTGCGCCAGCACCTCGGCCAGGAGCGCCTATGCGTGTACGGCCACAGCTACGGCGGCCTGCTGGCCCAGGCCTGGGGCGCGGCGCACCCACAGCGCGTGCGGGGGCTGATCCTGGGCAACACCCTGCACGGCGCGCGCGCCTGGCAGGAGCAATTGGAGCGCTGCAAGGCGCAGGTGCGCTTCCAGCACCCTGCCGTGTGGGCGCAATGGCGGGCGGATCGGGCGCGCGGTCTGCGCTCGGACCGCGACGCCTTCGACGACCTGCTCGGCCCCTGCCTGGACACGCTGTACTGGCACAACCCCGAGCACGCAGGGCGCAGGCCCCCCGTCGGTCCACCACCCAGCCCGCAGCCGGAGCGCGACCGGCTGAACCGTGCGGTCTATCGGGTCATGCTGGGCGACGACCCCGAGTGGCAGGTGGGCGGCACGCTGGCGGGCGTGGAGATGCTGCCGCAGCTGCCGCGCATACAGGCGCCGGCCCTGGTGCTGAGCGGACGGGCGGATCGCATCTGCCCGCCGTCCGCAGCGCTGGAAATGGCCGCCGCGCTACCCTATGCGCAGCAGCATGTGTTCGAGCACAGCGGCCACCGCCCCTTCATCGAAGAGCCTGCGGCCTGGGCAGCGCGGGTGAGCCGCTTCGTCGGGAGCCTGAGCTGAATCTGCTCTGGGGCGCCGAATTCATCCCTTGGGCGAAAGGCAGCGGTTGGATGCTGTGCGGAGTCAACGTCAGCAGCGTCGCCCCCTATCCAGGCCCGGTGCCTCAGCCCGCCTGGTTTTTCCAGAGCCGGCGCAGCACCTCGATATGCGCATCGCCAGCCGGTACGAAACGCTGGGGGTGTTCGCAGCGATACAGCCCCTGCGCACCGGGCTCCAGGCGGAGCAGCCACAGGCCTTTCTGGCCGGGCTGGAAGACGAGGTCGCTGCTGGAGCGCGGTGCCTGCGCGGAGCGGCTGCGCACCAGCGCCAGCCGCAAGCCGGGCGGCCCTTTCCAGACTTCGCTGAACTGGAGCACACCCAGATCCAGCGGTGCCGCCTGCGGCCCGGTCTGCAACTGGGTTTGGCCCAGCCACATGCCGAAGCCGATCAGGTCGGAGTCGCGCAGCAACTCGGCATCACGCAGCGGTGCCCACATGGCGTGTGCCTGGGAACTGGCCGCGGCCACCACGCCCAGCAGGGCGCGGCGCCGCAGGCCTCGCTTCACAGCTTGCGCGCGGCGCGCGTGCGGCTCAGGCCGGCGACGCACAGGCCCAGGGCCAGCAGCAGGGCCGGGCTGGGTTCGGGCACGTTGTGCGTCACGGCGCGGCCGTAGATGAACTGCGCACCCGCGATGTCATCGGCCTGCACGCCGGCGAAGGCCTCGGTGTAGAAGGGGTTCATCAACGAACCCGGCACCGCCGTGTGATCAAGGCCGATGGCGTGGCCGATCTCATGCGCCAGCACTTGGAAGATGTCAAAGCCTGCGCCGCCGAAGCCGATCTTCCAGGCTTCGGCCGAGTCGAAGTGGATGTCACCTGCTGCGGAGCCTCCGTTGGCAGGCGGGTAGTAGCCGTGCGCCAGGGTGCCGAAGACCCCGTCCATGGTGTGCGCGCCCAGACGGATGTCAGCACCGGCGCCAGCGGCATTGAAGGCCAGCCCGCTGTCCGCCACCTGCACGAAGGTGATGTCAGCCACCGACGACCAAGCGCTGAAAGCGTTCTGCACTTGGGTCAGCCAACCCGGCAGGCCAGCGAACAGGGTGGCGAAGGAGGTGTTGGTACAGCCAGAGAACTCATCGGCGCAAGACACGCCGTCGGCCACGAAGCTGTAGGTCACCGTGGCGCCGGTGCCCATCACCGGTGAGCCCCATTTGCCAGGGGTAGTGGACCCCACCACAAAGGCCTGTGCGGCTAGAGGCAGGCTCAGGGCCAGGGTGGCACAAAGGCGGGTCAGGGTGGTGCGCATGGGCTTCTCGCAGGTTGGATCCAGATGGTGACGCTCCATGCATGGACCGCGCCAGATCGCAAAAATGCGTGCAGCGGCTTGCCCTTCTTGGGGTCAGCTGGGTTCGGAATGGGGATACCTGTCAAGCAGGCCGACACGCTGCGGCCCGCAACGACTGCTCAAGTCGGCCCGGTGCCGAAATCGAACACGATCTCCCAATCACCCCCCGGCTTGCGCCGCCAGGTGGACTGGAAACGCGCCACCAGCTGGCCTGCGGGGTCGTGCACCGGCCCGCTGGTGCGGCCCAGTTCACCGCTGGGCAGCACCAGGGCGAGGTCGGGCTTCCAGCTGAAGGGCGGGGTCGGTCCCTCGAAGAACTTGGCCCAATGCGCCACCACCGCCTCAGGCCCGAGCAGGGGTTCGTTCTTGCCCTTGATCCAGACCGTGTCCGGCGCCAGGAAGCGGCGGAAGGCCGCCAGGTCGCGCGCGGCCATCGTGGCGGCAAAGGCGCTCTCGGTGGCGCGCAGGTCCTCGGTGCGGCGGGCGATCTCGGCGGCCTCGGGCCAGGAGGGCTGCGCCCCGGCAATCAAGGGCAGGCTGGCAGCGCCCACGAGGAAGTGACGGCGTTCGGGCATGACGGGCTCAGCATCGGAAAGTGCGCGCAGCCTAGGCCGCGGGCCTGGCCCTGCCAAGCGTCACAGCGGGTCAACCCTTGAACTTCTTCCACTCGGCAGGGCAGGCCTGCACCTTGTCCACTTCATTCGAATCGGTGCGCGTGGTCCAGCATTCATCGAACACCGAGCAGTAACAGATCCGCAGCGAGACCTTGAAGCGCTCGCGGTTCAGACGCGACCAAGCCTCGGCGTCGCTGCCTTCCTTGGGCACGCGCAGCATGTCCACCCGCTCGCCCGGGCGCAGCACCTCGCCATTCACGCCGGAGGTGATGTCCATCAGCTTGGGCGTCTCCCCAGCGGTACGGGCCGCGCCGCAGCAGTGTTCCAACAGCTCCGCCGCGTGGGCAAGGTCCTTGCCCTCATAGCGCATCTGCACGCCCTGAACGCGGGCCGGGCCAATGCCCTTGTTGACGACCGAAAGCGCGATCTCCGGCTTGCCCTCGCCATTCAGATTGCTGGTGCCCGTGCCCACCCAGGGCCAGGAGGTGGCCGTGACCATGCGTGCGTTGGCTTCCGCCATTTCCTTCATCACCTGGCCATGGTGAATGGCCAGGAACAGCGAGATGACGGAGACCACGATGGCGCAGCCCGCCGCTGCCATATCCAGCCAGCGGTGGCCGCTGTGACCGTGATGGTGAGCATGGGTTTCGGGGCCTTCCATGGTGAATCCTGCTGCGCAATGGGGCCGAGAGTTTAGGAGCCTGGCCACAATCCGCGCCCATGCCCGCCGAGCCCATCCAAGCCAAGCCCGCCCCGTCCGGTCCGCGCCGGGCGATGGAGCGCCTGGGCCTGCTGCGGCCGATCGACCTGGCCCTGCACCTGCCGCTGCGCTACGAAGACGAAACACGGCTGACGCCGCTGCGCGAGGCCCGCCATGGCCAGGTGATCCAGCTCGAAGGCGTGGTGCTGGACTGCCGCGTCGAGACCCGGCGCCGCCGCCAACTGCTGGTAAGCCTGCAGGACGACGACGGCGAGCGCCTGCTGCTGCGCTTCCTAAACTTCTACCCCAGCCAGCAGAAAAGCTATGCCGAGGGCCGGCGCCTGCGCGTGCGTGGCGAGCTGCGCAGCAGCCTGTTCGGGCGCGAGATGGTGCACCCGCACTGCAAGGTGGTGGAAGAAGACACGCCGTTGGCCGCGGCGCTCACGCCCGTCTACCCCACCAGCGCCGGCCTGCCGCAGGCCTATCTGCGCAAGGCCATCGAGGCCGCGCTGCCGCGTGCGCCGCTGCAGGAGCTGCTGCCGCCCGGCACGGTGCCGCGCGGGTTGCCACCGCTGCGCGAGGCGCTGAACTTCCTGCACCACCCGGCCCCGAACGTGCCGCTGGCCACGCTGGAGGACCACTCCCACCCGGCCTGGCAGCGCCTGAAGTTCGAGGAGCTGCTGGCCCAGCAGCTCAGCCAGCTGCAGAGCAAGGCCCTGCGCGCCCAGCACCGCGCGCCGTTGCTGCGCGGCAGCCGCCTGGTGGAGCAGCTGCTGGCCCAGCTGCCTTTTGAGCTGACCGGGGCGCAGCGGCGCGTGGGCGAGGAGATTGCGCAAGATCTGGCCCAAGCCCAGCCGATGCATCGCTTGCTGCAAGGCGATGTCGGCTCCGGCAAGACCGTGGTGGCCGCGCTGGCCGCCGCCGTCTGCATCGACGCCGGCTGGCAATGCGCGCTCATGGCCCCCACCGAGCTGCTGGCCGAGCAGCACCTGCGCAAGCTGGTGGGCTGGCTGGAACCCATCGGCGTGAAGGTGGCCTGGATCACCGGCAGCGTGAAGGGCCGACGCCGCGAGGCCCTGCTGGCCCAGGCCGCCAGCGGCGAAGCGCAGCTGGTGGTGGGCACGCATGCGGTGATCGAGGACAAGGTGCAGTTCGCCAACCTGGGCCTGGCCATCGTCGATGAGCAGCACCGCTTCGGCGTGGCGCAGCGCCTGGCCTTGCGGCGCAAGCTGGCCGAGCGCGGCCTGGAGCCGCACTTGCTGATGATGAGCGCCACGCCAATTCCACGCACGCTGGCGATGAGCTACTACGCCGATCTGGACGTCAGCACCCTGGACGAACTGCCGCCCGGGCGCAGCCCCATCGTCACCAAGGTGTTTGCGCTGGACAAGCGCGAGGCGGTGATCGAGCGCATCGCGCATGAGATCGAGCAGGGCAAGCAGAGCTACTGGGTCTGCCCGCTGATCGAAGAAAGCGAGGAGAGCGATCTGAAGGCCGCCACGGCCACGCACGCCGAGCTGGCCGAGCGGCTCGGGCCTGATCGCGTGGGCCTGCTGCATGGGCGCCTGAAGGCCGACGCGAAGGCCGCGGTGATGGCGCGCTTTGCCAGTGGCGAGCTGCCGCTGCTGGTGGCCACCACGGTGATCGAGGTCGGTGTGGATGTGCCCAATGCCAGCCTGATGGTGATCGAGCACGCCGAGCGCTTCGGCCTGGCCCAGCTGCACCAGTTGCGCGGGCGCGTGGGGCGCGGCTCGGCGGCTTCGGTCTGCGTGCTGATGTACGCCGGCCCCTTGAGCGAAAGCGGGCGCGAACGCCTCAAGGCCATGGCCGAGACCACCGACGGCTTCGAGATCGCCCGCCGCGACCTCGACATCCGCGGCCCCGGTGAATTCATGGGCCACCGCCAGAGCGGTGCCGACCTGCTGCGCTTTGCCGACTTGCAGGAAGACGCCCCGCTGCTGGTGGCCGCCCGCGCCGTGGCGCCGCGGCTGCTGGCCGAGCACCCGGAGGCCGCTCAGGCCCAGGTGCAGCGCTGGCTGGGGGCGAAGGCGGAGTTGATGAAAGCATGAGCGAGTTCTTGCCCTTGATGGATGCCGCGCTGCGCGGCGGCCTGATCACCCTGCTGGCGCTGAGCGCTTGGCTGCTGTGGCGCCGCCTGCCGGCCGGCGCGCCGGCACGGCCGGTGCTGGGGTTGTTCCTACCCGGCTTGGTGGTGCAGCTGATCGGCTCCACCCCGGCCTTCGAGGCCCAGGTGCCGCGCGCCTGGCAGGCGCCCTGGGTGGCGGTGGCGGTGGGCAATGCGGTGGGCTTCTGGTGCCTGGTGCGCCTGCTGTTCGATGACGACTTCCGCATGCACGCGCGGCATCTGCTGGCCTGGGCCGCCGTGGCGGCGGTGGGGGCGGCCTACTGCCTGCTGCCGCCGCACCCCGCTCTGACCCTGCTGCTGCGCGGCGCCCCGCTGCTGTGCGCCGCCGCCACGCTCTGGGTGCTGGGGCGCGGCTGGTCGGCCGATCTGCTGGAGGCGCGCCGCCGGCTGCGGCTTGGCCTGGTGCTGGGCGGCGTGGCCTACACCCTGCTGGGCGTGGGCCTGCGCCTGGGCACAGGGGGCGCGCCGGGGCCGCTGGCCCTGCTGGATCTGCTCGGCCTGGGCGCGGTGATCGCGCTCGGCGCGGTCGCCCTGCTGGAACCTCAGGCGCCGCGCTGGCAGCGGCTCCTTTTGGCCGAAGCCGAGCCGCTGCCGGCACCGTCGGCCGCCGCAGAGCCGGCCCCGGCGGCGCCGGACGCCGAGTTGCTGGCCCGGCTGGAGCCCTGGATGCGCGAGCGACAGCCCCACCGCGACGAGGGCCTGAGCCTGGCCGGCTTGGCCGCGCAGCTGGCCGTACCCGAGTACCGCCTGCGCCGCGCCATCAACCAGGGCCTGGGCTTTCGCAACTTCAACGCCTATGTGAACCAGTGGCGGCTGGACGAGGCCCGCGCCGCGCTGGCCGACCCGGCCCAGCAGGCCCGCAGCGTGCTGGACATTGCGCTGGCGGCGGGCTTCGGCTCCATCGGCCCCTTCAACCGCGCCTTCAAGGCCGAGACCGGGCTGACGCCGACCGAATTCCGCCGCGCGCAGCTGGCCGAAAGCTGAAAAGCGAATCGCCGATTCCTGCAAACCCTTGATCGGAATAGGAAATTTCGCCGGATTGGGCGAATCGGCAAGACCGCCGGGCGAATGAGGGCGAGGCTGCGGACTTCGCAACCCGGAGTCCCCCATGTCTCGCTTGTTCCGTCTGCTGGCCCTTGCCGCCACCACCCTGCTGAGCCCGTTCGCCCAGGCCGGCCTGGGCGTCACCACGCTGGCGCCGCAAGGCCCCGGCGACGAAGAGCTGCTGGTTTTCTACCCCAGCAGCAGCCCGGAGCAGGCGTTGACGCGTGGCGCGCTGCGCATCCCCGCCGCGCCCGAAGGCCCGTTTGCCGCGGGCAATGGCCGCTTGGTCGTGGTCTCGCACGGCTCCGGTGGCTCACCCTGGGTGCATGCCGACACCATCCGCGCCCTGGTTGACGCCGGCTTCACCGTGGCCGGCGTGCGCCACCGCGGCGACCGCAGCGGCGACGTGGCCGACCGCGGCCCGGTCAGCTGGGAGCGCCGGCCGCAGGAGATCTCGCGCGCCATCGACCGCCTGGCCGCACAGCCGCAGTGGGCGGCCCGCCTTCGCCTGGACCGCGTCGGCGTGTACGGCATGTCGGCCGGCGGGCACACCGCGCTCAGCCTGGCCGGCGGCGTCTGGTCGCCGGCGCGCTTTCGCGACCACTGCCGCACCCATCTGCGCGAGGACTTCCAGGCCTGCGTCGGCCTGGCCACGCAGCTCACCGGCTCCTGGCTGGACGGCCTGCGGCTGGCCCTGGCGCGCCGCGTGCTGGACGCCCGCTTCAGCGACACCCGCCCGCGCGCCCACCACGACCCGCGCATCGTCGCCGTGGTGGCCGGCGTGCCGGCGGCGGCCGACTTCGACCCCGAATCGCTGCGCCAGCCGCGCGCGGCGCTGGGGCTGATCACCGTCGGCCAGGACCTGTGGCTGAAAGGCCGCTTCCACGCCGAGGCCGTGCTGCAGGCCTGCGAGCCGCGGTGCGAACGCCTGGCCCATGTGCCCGCCGGCGGCCACGGCCTGCTGCTGGCGCCGCTGCCACCGGGGCTGGACGGGCTGGAAGGCCAGATGCTGAACGACCCGCCGGGGCAGGACCGCAGGGTGCTGGCCCAAGTGCATGAACAGCTGCGCGGGTTCTTCGAACGGCATCTGCCCTGACGCAGGTGCGGCACTACAGTCCCGCACCGCTTTCGCAGGAGCACGCAATGAATCCCGTCCTGGTCGACGTCTGGCGCGGCGAATGGGTCGAATCCCAGCACCGCGGTTCGCTCGCCGTGGTGGACGCTGACGGCGCCCTGGTGCTGGCGCTGGGCGACATCGAGCGCCCGATCTACCCGCGCTCGGCCGTCAAGGCCCTGCAGGCCCTGCCCCTGGTGGCCAGCGGCGCGGCCGCGCGCTTCGACCTCAGCGACGCCGAGCTGGCGCAGGCCTGTGCCTCGCTCAGCGGCGAACCCGCGCATGTAGCCACCAGCGCCGGCCTGCTGGCCAAGCTGGGGCTGGACGCGGACGCCCTGGAATGCGGCGCGCACTGGCCGCGCGCCGAGACGCAGATTGCCGCCATGGGTGCACGCGGCGAAACCCCTACGGCCCTGCACAACAACTGCTCGGGCAAGCATGCGGGCTTTGTCTGCCTGGGCTGTGTGCTGGCGGGCGAGCAGGAGCGGCGCGCCTTTCTGCGCGGCTATGTGGAGCCCGAGCACCCGGTGATGCGCGAAGTCACGGCCGCGCTGGCTGCCGCCACCTCCACCGATCTGAGCCGGGCCCCGGTGGGCACCGACGGCTGCTCCATCCCCACCTACGGCATCCCGCTGCGCCAGCTGGCCCTGGGCTTCGCGCGCTTTGGCACCGGCCAGGGCCTGAGCACCGACCATGCCAACGCCGCGCGCCGCCTGCGCCAAGCCGTGGCGGCCGAGCCCTTCCATGTGGCGGGCACGAACCGGCTGGACACGGTGCTGATGCAGCAGCTCGGCGAGCGCCTGTTCTGCAAGGTCGGCGCCGAGGGCGTGTACTGCGCCGCCCTGCCCGAACGCGGCTGGGGCCTGGCGATCAAGATGGACGACGGCAACACCGCCCGCGCCGTCGAGGTGGTGCTGGCCGCCTGCGTGCAGGCCCTGCTGCGCCTGAACGAGACCGAGCACGCCCTGTTGCAGCGCCACAGTGACCTGGCGCAGCGCAACTGGAATGGCCGGCCGGTGGGCCGGCTGGCCGCGACGCCCGCCTTGCGCAGCGCGCTCGGCACGCTCGCCTGACGCAGGCTCAGTGCGCCCCCTCCACCGCGACCGGCTTGACCCGCAGTGCCCACACCACCCCGGCCACCAGCAGGCCGATGCCCAGCAGCGCCAGCCCGGCCGGTAGCGCGCCGCGCAGGCCGTAGCCATAGGCCAGCGCGGACAAGGTTTCGAACACGATCAGCTGGCCCACCAGGGTGGTGGGCAGGCGCTGGCTGGCCTCGTTCCAGCACAGGGTGCCGGCCCAGCTGGAGAACAAACCGACGGCCAGCATCAGGCCGATGAACTCCGGCGCGCGCGGGCCGAGGGGCAGCGCGAAATCGGCCGCCACGCCCGGCCCGCCCAGGGCCTGCAGGGCCCAGAGCGTGGCCAGGCCGAAGACGGCCATCGGCAGCGTCACCAGCCCCTGCGCGGTGGCCCAGGCCCTGGGGTTGCGGTCGGGGTGCTCGCGCAGCCAGTCGGCATTGCGGATCGGGTACCAGGTCCAGCAGGCCAGGGCCAGCAGGGCGATGGCCGCACCCTCGGCGTAGCGGCGCGTGTCACCCGCGGCCAGCGCGCCCAACTCGGTCTGGTTGACGCAGGCAATGCCCAGGCCGATCAGTCCCAGCGAGGGCGCCAACCGCGCCCAGGGCAGGCGGCCGTCGCGCACGGCATTGCGGCGGTTGCTGCTGATGGCGATGACCACCGGCAGCGTGCCGATGATGACGCTCACCAACGGGTTGCCGGCGCGCTGGATGGCCGCGGCCAGCGCCAGGTAATAGAGGAAGTTGCCGATCGCGCTGAGCTTGGCGGCCTCCCACCAGTCGGCGGGCTTGAGGGCGCGCAGGTCGGCACGGTCCAGCAGGGCCAGTGGCAGGCAGATCAGGCCGAAGGCCAGGTAGCGGCCCACCGCCAGCAGGGCCGGTGGGTACTCGGGCAGCATCAGCGGGGCGACGAAGACCAGGCCCCACATCAGGCCCGCGGCCAGGGCAAAAGCAGTACCGGACAGCAAAGGCGACATCGGGTCACTGTGGCATGACTCGATGTCGCCTGACTTACTGCACCGTGCGACGCTGCATTCGCCAGGCGCGCAGCAGCGCGCGCGTTTCCTCATCCGGCCGCGGCGTGAGCTTGCGGTACTCGCGGCAATCGGGCGTGCGCGCCATCAGCCTGTGGTTGATCAGTTCGCGCCGCAGCGTGGCCGGGTCGCCAAACAGGTGCAGACCGTTCAGGCATTCGTTGACCTCGCGCTCGCTGTACACGCGCTTGAGTTCGAAGTGCTGCCACAGCAGCCACATCACCAGGCGCTGCACGCTGAACTTGGTGGGCCAGCGCAGCAGGCGGCCGCGGCTGTCGAACTGGCTCAGCGCCTTGCGCGCGGTCTCGCTCAGTGGCAGGGGTTCGGGGCGATCCTCGACCGCCAGCGGGGCGCTGGGCAAGGGCGCGAGCGCGGCCTGCAGGGCTTGCAGGTTGCGGTAACCCTGGGCGCGGGCAATCAGGTTCAGCAGTTCCAGGTGCGAGGGCGGCTGCTCACGTTCGCGCAGCGCGCGCCCCAGGCTGCGCGCAAAGGCGCTGGCGTCCTGGACGACGAAGGACAGAGAGGACTGGCTCATGGAGGGCTCCAGAGCATGTGCAGGACCCGCGGCAGCGGGCGCTGGGGGTTGCCGGCTTCCAGCTGGCACATGCTTCAAGTGGGCATGAGCAAGCAGACCAATCAAATGGGGCAGGTTTAGCTCGCGTTCGGGAACGCGCGGCAACGCCTGGGTGAACTGCCGACCAAGCGTGCATCCTAACGAAACGGGCCGCTTGCGCGGCCCGTCATTCAGTGCATCAACACCGGCGTCTGCGACAAATTCGCGTATCGCTCGATGAAGTCGTCGTAATCCTCTTCGCTGGGGTCGCCCTCGGACAGGGCCTCGACCCCTTCCTGAAACTGCTGGGCCAGCGCGCCTTCGATGAAGATTTCCTTGCGGGCGAACTTGTCGACGATTTCGAAGCCGCCTCGGGAGAGCGAACGCTCGTCATGAGCGCCCTCGGCCACAGGCACATCGAACTGCACGACGATGTAGCTGGCAGATTGGTAGAGCAGGTGCATGGGGTCCTCCTCGTGCCGAATTGAGGGTGCTTATCGGTCCTTCAAGACCCTTTGAAGGTCTTGACGGCGAACCCATCTTGGCATGGAGCCTGGCGCAGCGCCTGCGAAAGGTTTTGCGGGTGTGGCAAGCACGCGGCGTTTTGTCACGCCCGGGCGCGCTTCAGGATTCGAAATCGAGCAGCTGCAGCTCGGTGCGCAACTCCTCGTCGAAGCGCTGCACCCACCGGCGCGGCATGTGGCCGCGCGTCGGGTCCAGCCAGACATCGATGCGGTAGCGGGCATCGGCCGGGTGCTGGCCGCGCAGATGCAGCAGGGGTCGCGGCGGCCCGTCAGCGCGGCCGGCCTCCTCCGGCTCCTCGTCTACCGGCTCGAACACCCAGCGCTGCACACCCCCACGCCAGCCCACCAGTTCGATGCTCAAGGGCGGCAGCGGGCGCTGCGGGTCGCGGGCCTGCGCCAGCGCGGCCAGCTGCAGCAGCCAGCTCAGCCGGTCCTGCACCGGCGGCTGCAGCGCCAGGGCCTGGCGCAGGCGGCCGTGGCGGCGCACCTCGAAGCGCTGCGGCTCCAGGCCGCCCGCACCCACCCGCCCCTCCGACTGCCACTCCGGCAACTCGCGCCCCTCCACCTGGCGCTGCAGCAGCAAGCGGTAGCGCTCGCCATCGCGTTCCCACAGCAGCTCGGCCTGGCCCTGCTGGCCGGGCTGCACCAGGCGGTAGCGAAAGCGCTGCGGGTCGGGCAGCACGGCCTGCGGCGCCCACCCGGGGGAGGGCAATGCGGGGGTGGGTGCCAGGTTTTCAGGCAGCGCGGGCGCGTGGGTGACCGGTTCGGTGCGCGGGACGCGAGCCGCCGCTGGGGGCGGCAGCGGCGCCGGCTGGGCCGTGGCCGGCGCCGCTGCCGGGCGCGCGGCCGACACGGTGACGATGCGCAAGCTGGCCGCCGACACGGGCGTCACGGGGGCGGCCGAAGCCCCCAGGCGCAGCAGCCCCAGCCACAGGGCATGGCCGGCCAGGCTGATCAGCAGGGCCAGCAGCCACAGCCCTGTGGGGCGCAGCGCCGCCGGCCAGGGGTTGCGGGCGTGCATGGCGGCGCACCTTAGCAGGCGCAGAATCGTTGCCCGACCCGCTGCCGCCCCCCCCACCATGAAGCGCCGCCACTGCCTGCTGTTGCTTGCCCCCCTGCCGGCCCACGCGGCCTTGCTTGAAAGCGATGCCGCCCAGGGCGTGCGCGCCGCGCTGGAACGCGGCGCACTGGCCGCGGTGAGCCAGCTCGGCCGCGTGGACGGCTTCTTTGCCCACCCCGAGCTGAAGATCGAACTGCCCGGCGCGCTGAAGGACGCCGCCAAGTTGCTCAAGGCCACCGGCCAGGGCAAGAAGGTGGACGCCCTGGTGCTGGCGATGAACCGCGCCGCTGAAGCAGCCGTGCCGCAGGCGCGCGACCTGCTGGTGCAGACGGTGAAGAAGATCAGCGTGGAAGACGCGCTGCGCCTGGTGCGCGCGAGCGAGGACGACGCGGTGACGCGCTTCTTCGAGACCAAGACGCGCGAGCCCCTGACCGAGCGCTTCCTGCCCATCGTCACCAAGGCCACCGAGAAGCAGAGCCTGGCCGACAAGTACAACGCCGTGGCCGGCAAGGCCGCCGGCCTGGGCCTGCTGAAGGGCGAGGACAGCAACATCCAGTCCTACGTGACGCGCAAGGCGCTGGACGGGCTTTACCGCCTGATTGGCGAGGAAGAAAAGAAGATCCGTCAGGACCCGGTGGGCACCGGCAGCGCCATCCTCAAGAAGGTGTTCAAGCTGGGTTGAGCCAAGGCTCGGCCAAGGCCTTTTCGGCCGCCTTGGCCAGCTGCTTGGCGCCTTTGGCCTTGGCCTGCGTGGCCACCCACTCGGCGGCCGCGCCGCCGCGCCCCGCGAGCAAACGCAGGGCCAGGGCGCCCACCGCCGGCGCACGCGCTCCCACCTCGGGCAGGCGCTCGAAGGCCGCCGTGGCCACAGCCTGCCAGGGGGCGTTGTGCAGCTCGGGGTCGAGCGCCGACCACCACAGCAGGCCCAGCAGCAGGTCCTCGCTGCACTCGCCCAGGCGCGCGCCCACGCCGGGGCGGGCGCCGGTGGTCGCCCATTCGGTGCGGCCGCTGCTTTGCGCAAAGGCGGCCAGGCGTTCGCGCACCCAAGCGCGCCAGGGCTGCTGCTGCGCGGCATCAAAGCCATCAATGCGGGCGCGCAGCTCGCCCAGCCAGCGCTGGCTGGGCTTGGTGGGCACGCCTTCCAGCCAGTGCTGGACTACGGGAGCGGCGGCGGTCTTCAATGCGGGCGGTGCGCTGTCCCAGGCGGCTTGCGCGGCCCCCCCAAAGTCATCGGGTTCGAACTGCACCGGCAGCAAGCCTGTCACGGGGTCGCGCCGCAGCCAGCGTCGCCAGCTGCGCACGGCGGCCTTGTCGGCCGGGGCCAGGCTCTGCTCGGGGTACTCGCGCAGGCGGCGACGCACGTCCGCCGGATCCACGGGCGGGGCCTGGGCCTCCAGCTCGTCCATGCGCTCGCGGCTGTCTTTCAGGAACTCGTACACCGCATGGTTCGGGTCCAGCGGCTGGGCACGGGCCGCGGCCAGCGCCGCCTCGGTCGCGTCCCAGCGCGCCAGCACGGTGTGCGGCAGTTGCGCCAGCCAGGCGGCCACGCCCTGCTGCAGGGCGGCACTGCGCGGCTGCCGCTCCAGCCAAGCGGCCAAAGTGGCGAAACCCCAGGGGTATTGCGCGGTCACGAGGTCCTGCTGCAGCCGTGTCTGCAGGCCCTGCAGGGCAGCAAACAAGGGCTCGGGCTGCCGCAGGGGCCCGAGCTGCGGCAGCAAAGCCTTGAGCAGGGCGGCCGCGGCCTCGTCGCCCTCGAAATCCTTGGCGCTGGCCTGGATGGGGTGGCGGTGCGCACCGGCCTCCTGCGTGGCCAGGGCGTGCAGCAAGGCGCGCAGCACGGCTTCGCGCCCGGGGCCATCAAGCGCGGCAATGCGGGCACCGCTGGGCAAGTCCTGCAGGGTCTTGGGGTTCTCGCGCCAGCGCGCCTGCCATTCGGCCACCCAGGCCGCCGCCAGGCTGTCCGGGTCAGGCGCCTGCGGATCTGTGGCCGCCAGCAGGCGTTCGGCCTGCTGCTGGTGGGCCGCGCACTCGGCGGCTTCGCGGGCCTGCTGACGCTGGGTCCAGGCATCCGGTGGGCGCGGCGCGCAGGCGGGCGCCAGCGCGCTGGTGTCCAGGCCCTGGCTGTCCAGCCACGCGCGCAGCTCCTGCACGAAGCTCGCGCTCAGGTGTTGCCAGCGCCCCGGGTGCGCGGCCAGCAGGCGCTCGGCGCCGGTGCGGTCCTGCAGCGCCAGCGCGGCGGTGATGCGCAGCGGGATGTCGGCGCTGGCCAGCGAGCCCTCGAAATCGCGCAGCGCCTCGACGCGGGCATGGCGCTCGAACCAGGGCAGCACGAAGGCTGAGAGGGCGGCTTCAAAGCGCTCGGCCAGAGCGGGCAGATCGGTGTCGCGGCCGAGCTTGTACTCCGAGCGGACCAGCGCATGGTCGGCGGGCAGCAGGGCGTCGAGGCGCGCACGCAGATGGCCGTGGCACTCGTCCACCTGCTCCAGGTGCTCAAGCCGCCATGCCTGCCCCGGGCGCTGGGCGTGCAGGCGCTCGATGGCCGGGAACTGCAGCGCCAGGTTGACGTAGAACTCGCCGCGCGGGCCCTCGTTCCAGGAGCCGGCCTGCAGGTTGACGATCTGCCAGTGCCGCTGCACGCCCTCGCCCTGCTCGCGGTAGACGGTGCGGCTCTTGCGCGTGAAGCCGTGCGGCGCCAGCGCCTGACCCAGGCGCTTGGCCAGGTAGTCGATCTTGGCGCCGGCCTTGTCCTCAGGCGCGGGGCATTTCAGTTCCTTGCTGGCCATGTGCTGCCTCCATGGGGGCCGCATGCTGCCAGACGAGATCCGCGACGGCGCCGATGTCCTCCAGCTTCAGCCAGGGCCGCTCGACCGGGGGCGGCGCGTCGGTCGCCAGCGCCACGATGCCGGGCCAGTCCGGCCACAGCATGGGCTTGCCCACCTCGGCGCGCCAGACCTCGAGCTTGGGGAAGTCGCCGCTCTTGAAGCCCTCCACCAGCACCAGGTCGCAGCGCTGGATGCGGCTGAGCAGGTAGGCCAGCGGCGGCTCCTCGGCGCCGCGCAGCTCGTGCATCAGCGCCCAGCGCGAGGCACCCAGCAGCAGCACCTCCTGGCAGCCGGCCTCGCGCAGGCGAAAACTGTCCTTGCCGGGGCGGTCGACCTCGATGTCCTTATGGCTGTGCTTGATGAGGGAGACGCTCAAGCCGCGCCGGCCGAATTCCGCCACCAGCTTTTCCAGCAAGGTGGTCTTGCCCATGCCGGAGCGCCCGGCGATGCCAAAGACTTTCATGCGCGCGATTGTGGTTGTGCCGGCTTGACGCACTGCAAGCCAGGCGGGCGGGCCTGCGCCCAGAATGCGGTGATGGATCCGCGCCGCCGCTTCTTCTTCCGTGCCCAACCCGCTGCCGCGGCGATTCAGCGCCCACCCGGCGCCCTGCCCGAGGCCGCGTTCGAGCAAGCCTGCACGCGCTGCGATGCCTGCATCGCCGCCTGCCCGCCGCAGGTGATTCGGCGCGGCAGCGGGGGCTTCCCGGAGATGGACTTCAGCCGCGCCGGCTGCGACTTTTGCGGCGCCTGCCAGCGCGCCTGCACGCCGGGCGCCTTGGCTGCTGCGCCGGGCTTCGGCCCCTGGAAGGCGCAGATCAGCAGCAGCTGCCTGGCGCAGCGTGGCGTGGACTGCCGCGTCTGCGGCGACGCCTGCGATGCACGCGCCCTGCGCTTCCCGCCACGGCGTGGCGGCGCGCCGGTGCCGGTGCTGGACCTGCAGGCCTGCACCGGTTGCGGGGCCTGCGTGGGCGGCTGCCCGGCGCAGGCCATCAAGCTGGTGGTGCCCGCCTGAAAAAAGGCTGGCCTGCGGGGCTCGCGCCGCCGCAGGCCAGCACCGGACTTTCAGGCCCTCAGCGCCCTGGGGCCGAATCGGACGCGGCGTTGCTCGGGGGCAGCTGCACCGCACCTTCCTTGGCCGCGCCGATCGGCTGCTCGATCGGCGGCAGCGTGTGCGCGATGCCCTTGTGGCAGTCGATGCAGGTCTGCCCCGCCGTAAAGGCCACCTGGTGGCGCGTGGCCGCGCGGCTGTTCTGCTCGGCGTAGTCCATGTAGCTGAAGTTGTGGCAGTTGCGGCATTCCTGCGAGTCGTTGCGCTTCATGCGCGCCCACTCGTGCTCGGCCAGGATGGGGCGCTTGGCATTGAACTTCTCGGGGGTGTTGATGGAACCCAGGATCTTGTGCAGCACCTCGTTGGAGGCCTGGATCTTGCGGATCATCTTGGGGCCCCACTCCTTGGGCACATGGCAGTCCGGGCAGGTGGCACGCACACCGGTGCGGTTCTGGTAGTGGATGGTGTTGCGGTACTCGACGAAGACGTTCTGCTCCATCTCGTGGCAGGAGATGCAGAAGGCCTCGCGGTTGGTCCACTCCATCGCCGTGTTGAAGCCGCCCCAGAAGATGATGCCGCCGGCAAAGGCCGCGAACAGAACCCAGAACTGCTTGGTGTGGGCAAAGGCCCAGGCGCGTTGGATGAGGGCTTTCATGGCCGGGCCCTCACTTCATGCCTTTGGCACGTTCGTACGTATTTCCGACCAGCGGCTTGGCATCACTCTGCGGCACATGGCACTGGGTGCAGAAGTAGCGGCGCGGGCTCACAGTGTCCAGCTCCACGCCCTCGCGGGTCTTGAAGTGGGTGACGCTGATCTTGGTGGCGCCGCTCTCCTTGGTCTTCTGCCAGGCATGGCAGTCCATGCACTTGTTGAAGTTCTTGGTGATCTGATAGCCGCCGATGGTGTGAGGAATCAGCGGAGGCATCTGCACAAAATCGCGGTCACCCACCGGGTGATCGCGTTCCTGCCGGTGGTTGGCCGGCGGGTTGTCCTGGTTCAGCGGCGTGCCGCCGCGCAGACCCTGCAGCTTGACGGGCTCGGCGGCGGTTGCGGGCTTGGGATCGGCCGCGCGCGCCTGGTCCACGCCGATGGCAAAGACGGAGAGCGCCAGCAGTACGGGGCCAAAGCGCTTGAAGAAGCCGGGTACTTTCATGGTCAGTCCCTTCTTGTGTCGAAACGGTGGGTGAATCGGAAGACGTCGGTGGTGCAGACATCGGCGCAGCGGCCACAGGCCGTGCACTCGCGATCGGTGATGACGGGGCCGTGGCCCTGCTTGCCCTTGAGCGGCATGACGATGACCTGCGGCTCGGGGCAGACGGCGTAGCAGTCGCCGCAGTCGTTGCAGCGGCTGCTGTGCGTGGCGGCCACGCGCAGCAAAGGCTTGCTGCCCAGCAGTGCATAGGCGGCGCCATGCGGGCACAGGTGGCCGCACCAGCCGCGCGGCGCCACCAGCAGTTCGAACAGGAAGACGGCGAGCACCGCGGCCCAGGCCAGGCTGCCGCCGAAGATCAGCGCGCGCTGGGTCAGCGTGACGGGGTTGACGGCTTCCCAGACGGCCTGGCCGGTCAGCGCGGCCGCGCCCAGCACGGCCGCCAGCAGCCAGTAGCGCAGGCTGCGGCTGGGGCTGCGGCCGGTGGTGATCTTGAGCTTGCGGCGCAGCCAGCCGGCGCTGTCGCTCACCAGGTTCACCGGGCAGACCCAGGAGCAGTACACGCGCCCGAACACGGCGTAGAAGGCGAGGACGATGGCCACGCCAATCAGCGCGGCGGCTTCGGGCCGGTGCCCCGCCGCCAGGCTCTGCGCCAGCACGAAGGGGTCGGTCAGCGGCAGCACGCCCAGGGTCAGGCTGCTGGCCAGATTGCCCTTGACGATCCAGATGCCGGCCAGTGGCCCGAGCAGGAAGAGCGTGAAGATGCCCAGCTGGCTGACGCGGCGCAGCAGCAGCCAGCGCTGGCGCTTCCACCAGGGCTTGGCGGTGACGGCCGGCAGCGGCAGCACGGCGCTCATCGCTTCGCCCCCGAAGCCGGCTGTGGATAGGCCGGGCTGCCGTCACGCAGCGGCGCGATGTCTGTGCCCTGCTCCGGCAGGCGCTGGCTGGGCAGGTTGTATTGCGGCTGGTAGCCGCGGTTCTCGGCCTCCCAGCCCTTGCGGTAGTGGCCGCCCAGCTTGCCCTGCGCCAGTTCACGCGGCAGCACCTTGATGGCGGCTTGTTCCAGCACGCAGCTTTGCTCGCACATGCCACAGCCGGTGCAGGCGTCGGCATGCACGGTGGGCAGCAGCAGGGCGTGGCGGTCGCTGCGCGGGTTGCTGGCCTTTTCCAGCGTGATGGCCTTGTCGATCACCGGGCAGACGCGATAGCAGACGTCGCAGCGCAGGCCCAGGAAGTTCAGACAGCTCTCGTGGTCGATCAGCACCGCCAGGCCCATCTGGGCCTTTTCAATCTCTTTCAGCGCCGGATCCAGCGCGCCGGTAGGGCAGGCCTTGACGCAAGGGATGTCCTCGCACATCGCGCAGGGGATCTCGCGCGCCACGAAGTAGGGCGTGCCGATGGCGACATCGCGGCCCACGCCATCACCGAACTGGCTGAGCTTGAGGTTCTGCGGCGGGCAGTCGCGCACGCACAGGCCGCAGCGCACGCAGGCAGCCAGGAATTCGGGTTCGTTCAGCGCGCCCGGTGGGCGCAAGGCCTGGGCCGGCCGCGCCTGCGCCGGGTGCGCGACCAGGGCCGCGCCGCCGGCCGTGAGGCAGGCAGCGGCGGCGCTGGAAGCGCCCTGCAGCAGGTTGCGGCGGTTCAGGTTCATGGCCTCAAGCCTTCAGCACCTTCACGGCGCACTTCTTGAAGTCGGTCTCTTTCGAGATCGGACAAGTGGCGTCCAGCGTGAGCTTGTTGACCAGCCGACCTTCGTCGAAGAAGGGCACGAAGACGAGGCCACGCGGCACCTTGTTGCGACCCTTGGTCTCGACCTGGCAGTGGATCTCGCCACGGCGCGAGGCCACCTTGACCTTCATACCGCGCTGCAGGCCACGGGCCTTGGCGTCGTCCGGGTGCATGTAGAGCAGGGCCTCGGGCACGGCGCGGTGCAGCTCGGCCACGCGGCGGGTCATCGTGCCGGTATGCCAGTGCTCCAGCACACGGCCGGTGCACAGCCACAGGTTGAACTCCTTGTCCGGGCTCTCGGCGGCGGGCTGGTAGGGCAGCGCGTAGATCACCGCCTTGCCGTCCTTGTGGCCGTAGAACTTCACGCCCTCGCCGGCCTTCACGTAGGGGTCATAGCCCTCGCGGAAGCGCCACAGGGTTTCCTTGCCATCCACCACCGGCCAGCGCAGGCCGCGCACCTCGTGGTAGGTGTCAAAGGGGGCCAGGTCGTGACCATGGCCGCGGCCGAACTCGGCGTATTCCTCGAACAGACCCTTCTGCAGGTAGTAGCCGAGTTGCTGGCTCTCGTCGTTCTTGTAGTCGGGGATGTACTTGCCGTTGACCTTGCCCATGTCGGCCAGCGGGAACTTGTTGACCTTGCCGTTCTTGTAGAGCACGTCGAACATCGTCTTGCCCTTCAGCTCGGGCTTTTTGGCCAGCAGCTCGGCCGGCCACACCTCTTCGATCTTGAAGCGCTTGCTGAACTCGATGAACTGCCACAGATCGCTCTTGGCCTGGCCCGGCGCGCTGACCTGCTGGCGCCAGAACTGCGTGCGGCGCTCGGCGTTGCCGAAGGCGCCTTCCTTCTCCACCCACATCGCGGCGGGCAGGATCAGGTCGGCCGCCATGGCGCTGGCGGTCGGGTAGGGGTCGCTCACCACCACGAAGGCCTTGGGGTTGCGCCAGCCCGGCAGGATCTCGCCGTTGATGTTGGGGCCGGCCTGCATGTTGTTGTTGGTGGTGACCCAGTAGCAGCGCAGCTTGCCGTCCTTGAGCGCGCGGCTCTGCGCCACGGCGTGCAGGCCGATCTTGTCGGGGATGGTGCCCTCGGGCAGGCCCCAGATTTCTTCGGTGTGCTTGCGGTGCTCGGGGTTGGTCACCACCATGTCAGCCGGCAGGCGGTGGGCGAAGGTGCCCACTTCGCGCGCGGTGCCGCAGGCGCTGGGCTGGCCGGTCAGACTGAAGGGGCTGTTGCCCGGCTGGCTGATCTTGCCGGTCAGCAAATGGATGTTGTAGACCATGTTGTTGGCCCACGTGCCCCGGGTGTGCTGGTTGAAGCCCATGGTCCAGAAGCTGACCACCTTGACCTTAGGGTCGGCATACAGCTTGGCCAGGTCTTCGAGCTGCTTGACGGGCACGCCCGAGAGTTCGCTGACCTTCTCGGCCGTGTACTCACTGACGAACTTGGCGTATTCCTCGAAGCTCATCGGCGTGGCGTCGTTCGGGTTGCCCTTGGGCTTGCCGTCGGCACCGGGGTAGCCGTTGCTGGTGGCGTCCTTTTCCAACGCATGCACCGGGCGCAGGCCGTAGCCAATGTCGGTGGCGCCCTTCTTGAAGTTGACGTGCTTCTTGACGAACTCCTGGTTCACCTTGCCGTTCTTGATGATGTAGTTGGCGATGTAGTTCAGGATCGCCAGATCGGTCTGCGGCTTGAAGATGATGGGCTGGTCGGCCAGGTCGAAGCTGCGGTGCTCGAAGGTCGAGAGCACGGCCACCTTGGTCTGCGGGTGCGAGAGGCGGCGGTCGGTGATGCGGGTCCACAGAATCGGGTGCATCTCGGCCATGTTGCTGCCCCAGAGCACGAAGGCGTCGGCCTGCTCGATGTCGTCGTAGCAGCCCATGGGCTCATCGATGCCGAAGGTGCGCATGAAGCCGGCCACGGCCGAGGCCATGCAGTGGCGCGCGTTGGGGTCGAGGTTGTTGGAGCGGAAGCCCGCCTTCCACAGCTTGGCGGCGGCATAGCCCTCGAAGATCGTCCACTGGCCCGAACCGAACATGGCGATCGAGCCGGGGCCCTCGGCCTTCAGGGCCTCCTTCCACTTGGCGGCCATGATGTCGAAGGCCTCGTCCCAGCTCACCGGCACGAAGTCGCCTTCCTTGTCGTACACGCCGTTCTTCTTGCGCAGCAGCGGCGTGGTCAGGCGGTCCTGCCCATACATGATCTTGGACAGGAAGTAGCCCTTGATGCAGTTCAGGCCGCGGTTCACCGGCGACTCGGGGTCGCCCTGCGTGGCCACGACCTTGCCGTCCTGCACGCCCACCACCACCGAGCAACCGGTGCCGCAGAAGCGGCAGGGCGCCTTGTCCCAGCGCACGGTGCTGGCGGCCGGCGCGGCCTCGGCGTTCTGCATCATCACCACCGGCAGGCCGGCGGCGGAGGCGGCAGCGGTAGCGGCCTGGGTCTTCAGAAAGTCACGACGGTTGGCGTCCATGGGGTTCGCTCCTGCTGCGGCCGTTGGCCGGGTGTTCGTTCTGCGGGAATCCTCGGGGGATGGGGCTGCGGCTGCCTTGAACGGAGTCAAGGACGCACACCATCCAGATCGCTGAGGTTGCGGCGCCAGTCCAGCTGGCCGGTTTGATGCGCCTCGGGGGCCGGGGAATCCACCCCTGAGTACTCGTACACCAGGGTGCTGGACCAGACCTGCGGCATCTGGGCGATCTCACCCAGCGTGGCGGCGGCAGAGCGCTCGGCCACGTCCTCAATCACCAGCACCAGGCGGCCATCGCCGGGGTTGTGGGTCACGTCCACACCGGGCAGGGCCAGCACCTGGGCCTGCACTTCGGCCACCGCGCCTGCGGGCACCCGCAACACCACACCCAGAATCGACATCCAAGCCTCCTGCACCAAATTGGTGAACGCAGTGTCCGGGGCGATGCTGCGCCGGAACTTGAGCGAGATCAAGTTGTGCCGGTTGAGGATCTGATGCAGATCAGGCCAACCCGGGCGTGGCGCCGTCTCCTAGGGGGCTTCCCTAGCGATGCTGATCGACCAGGATGGCATTGCCGTCCGGGTCGGTCAGCGTAAAGAAGGCCGGACCGCTGACCGCGGTGGAGTTGACGCGCTCGGTGGGCGTGATGCCGGCAGCCTCGATCTGGCCTTGCAGGGTGCGCACGTCGGTGAAGTCGGGCAGGTTCTCGCAGCGCGGCCCCCAGCCGGGGTTGAAGGTCAGCAGGTTCTTCTCGAACATGCCCTGGAACAGGCCGATGGTGATGTCATCGGCATTGCGCAGGATCAGCCAGCCCTGCGCGGCATCGCCGGCCACTGGGCTGAATCCGAGCTTCTCGTAGAAGGCCTGCGAAAGGCCCAGGTCCTTGACGGCCAGGCTGACGGAGAAGGCTCCAAGACGCATTCCAGACATGGCGGGCTCCCGCGGGGTGGAGCCCGCAGCCTACGTCAGGGTCGCGTCCGGTAGAAGGTGACAGGCTCGGCCTTGAGCTGCTTCAGAACGTTCTTGCGCATCGCCCCCACCACATGCATCTCGCAGGGCTTGCAGTCGAAGCGCAGGGTCAGCAGGTCCTCGCCATGCTGCAGAGTCAGCGGCTCGGCGCGCACCGTGCCCTGCACGCCCGTCACGCCCTTGGCCTGCTTGGGGCACAGGCTGAGTGACCAGCGCACGCAGTGCTTGGTGATCATCAGGCTGACCTCGCCGAGCTCCTCGTGGCTTTCGTAAGCGGCACCAATCACCTTCACGCCATGGCGGGCATAGAAAGCGGCGGCCTGGCTGTTGTAGACATTGGCCAGATAGCTCAGCGTGTCCTCGGGGTAGGGCACGGGGGGCTGCACCTCGGCGTCGCGCGGCAGCTTCTCGAAGGCGGCGGCGCGCGCGGCTTCCAGCGCCGCCACGCCTTCGCGGCGCAGGGCGTTGAGCTTGGCGGCCGGCAGGAACAGGGGCTCTCGCAAACTCAGGCGCACACGCCGGGCTTCGAAGATCGTGTCGCCCAGCTTGGCCAGGCCGTCTTTCAGCTGGGCCTCGGCCTGGGCGGCGTCGCGTGCGCTCTCATGCGGGTGCTGGATGCGCACGGCCGCCTTCACGCCGGTCTCGTCCTTCAGGCTGAGCTCGAAGCCCTCGGCCGTTTGCGCCAGGTTCAGGTCCACGGCGATGCGGCGCTCGCTGCTGGGCTTGGCGAGCAGGCGCTCCCAGGCCATGTCGCGGTTGCGGCTCACCGGCGTGTTGGGGAACAGGTCCTTCAAGTCGCTGAACTGCGTGCTGCGGTTCAGGTTCGGATCGATGCGCCAGCGCGTGCCCTCGATGTGCGTGGCCACGTTCACCGGCACGCCCTGCAGCTCGCCCTGGCGGTCCCACCAGGTCAGCGCGTCGCCGTTGTTGAGCTGGATGGCGGCGTCGCCGGTGTCGATCTCGAAGTAATCCGCCCCCACCTTGCCGATATGGCCGATCGGCATGCCGGCGTGCTTGGGCGTGTCGAAGGCGCCGATGTCGATCTTGCGGCCGTTGACGAAGTAGTCGGTACCACCGCGGTTGTAGGCCTGCTCGGGTTCGGGCGTGAAGGTGAAGCGGCAGTGGCCATGGCTGCTGGGTTCGTAGTCGCGGCCGCGGCGCTCCATCAGGCCGTCGAGCAGCTGTCGGTAATGCGCGGTCACGTTCTTGACCGTCGCCATGTCCTTGTAGCGGCCCTCGATCTTGAAGCTGCGGATGCCGGCATCGGCCAGCACCTCGATGTTGGCGCTCTGGTCGTTGTCCTTCAGACTCAGCACATGCTTGTCGTGGGCAATGATGCGGCCCTGCGCATCCTTCACCGTGTAGGGCAGCCGGCATTCCTGGCTGCAGCTGCCGCGGTTGGCGCTGCGCCCGGTGTGCGCGTGGCTGATGAAGCATTGCCCGCTGTAGGCCACGCAGAGCGCGCCGTGCACGAAGAACTCCAGCTTGGCCTGCTGCACCTGGGCACGGATGGCCTCGATCTGCTGCAGATCGAGCTCACGCGCCAGCACCATCTGGCTGAAGCCCACGTCCTGCAGGAAGCGCGCCTTCTCGGGCGTGCGGATGTCGGTCTGCGTGCTGGCGTGCAGCTGGATCGGCGGGAGGTCGAGTTCCAGCAGACCCATGTCCTGCACGATCAGTGCGTCCACGCCGGCGTCGTACAGCTGCCAGGCTTGCTGGCGCGCGCCTTCGAGCTCGTCGTCGCGCAGGATGGTGTTCATCGTCACGAAGATGCGCGCGTGGAAGAGGCGCGCATGCGCCGCCAGACGGGCGATGTCCTCGATCGGGTTGGACGCCTTGTCGCGTGCCCCAAAGCCGGGGCCGCCGATGTAGACGGCGTCGGCGCCATGGTTGATGGCCTCGATGCCGATATCGGCATCGCGGGCGGGGGCAAGGAGTTCGAGCGGGGCGCGGGACATGCCGAATTTTAGGAAGGCAGGCGTAGGCTCGGGGCCTTTCCCCCGCGCCACCGAACCGCCATGCGCCATCTATTGCACGCCCTGGCCCTCAGCTTGCCCCTGCTGGCTAGCGCCCAAACTGCGGCCCAGACCGCTCCAGCGCCGACTTACGACGAAGCCTTGGCGCAGCGCGTCGGCGCCAACGACAACGGCATGCGCGCCTACGTGCTGGTGATTCTGAAGTCCAGCGGCACGCCGGTTCCCAAGGGCGAGGCGCGCGACGCCATGTTCAAGGGCCACTTCGCCAACATGAAACGCTTGGCCGATGCCGGCGTGCTGGCCCTGGCCGGCCCGCTGGATGGCGTGGACGGCTGGCGCGGCCTCTTTGTGCTGGCGGTGCCGGACATCGAGACCGCCAAGCAGCATGTCGCCACCGATCCGGTGATCGCCCAGCGCGAGATGGTGGCCGAGTACCACCGCTACTTCGGCTCAGCGGCGCTGATGCTGGTGAACGAGCACCACGCGAAGGTGGCGAAGAAGCCGTTCTGAGCCCGGCTCAACCCCAGCTGGCAAACGGCAGGGCTCCCGGGGCAAACATGCCCTGGGGTCCGAAATGGAACATGCGCGAGCGGTCGGCCGCGTAGTCATGGCCCTTCGTGGCCAGCACACTGCGGTTGAGCTGTTCGTACCAGCGCTGCACCGTCACGGCATCGTTCAGAACCAGGAAGGTCCAGTTCGGAAAAGCCACGGTGATGGGCTCGTCGCCATGCCAGGCGAACTGGGCTTCGGCACCGTGCTGGACCATGTCAGCCCCGATCAGCTGGTTCAACTGTTCGCGCACACGCTCAAAGTTGCCCCGCTCCAGCACTGGCGTGTAATTCTTGACGCCATGCAGCTTGCCCTCGGCACGCTGGTTGACCGTCTCACGGCCCGGCACGATGACGTCCTTGAGGTCGTAATCGCCGTGGATGTAGGCCCAATCGAGCCCAGCGCGGCTGAGTTGCAGGCAACCGAAGTGGCTGGAGGCCGGATCGACGTCGACGCGCCAGCGCCAATCGGACGAGCAGGCCGCCACGCGCCCAACGCCCCAGGCCGCCCAGCTCTCCAACTTCAGCGGGTCGCCCGCTGCGGGCAGGTTGGCGCCGGCCAGCAGTTTCATGCCGTCTTCCCAGGCCTGCAGGGCCTTGGCCAGCTTGGCGGGCTTGTAGGCACCGGGGTGCATGCCGGGGTGCACCACCAGGCCGGCAATGCGGTAGGTCTGCGCCACCAGGCGTCCGGCCACACTGCGCGTCACGGCCGGGGGGTCAAGGTCGGCGGTCTTGGCCTTCAGCAGGGCCGGTTTGGCGTAGTAGCCCGGCTTGCCCACGTAGACGAGCGAGTCCTCATTCGTGTGCCGCACGAGCAGGATGACGTTCTGATCGCGCGCCACCATCAGGAACTTTTGCAGATCCTTGCCGCGCATGCCGGTACTGGTACCCATGCTGCCCCCTTGTTTTACTGGGCTGGATCCTAGGCGCTCGCGCCGCGATCAACCCATCCCCAGCGCCTGCGCGGTCTGCATATCCGCCGGAAACAGATGCTCAATCCGTAGCGAGGCCAGCGTCACGTCCAGCGGCGCGCCAAAGCTGCTGAAGATTGAGAACAGGCTCAAGACTTGGCCGTCGAGTGCGCGCAACCGGGTGAACAGCAGCGGCGCCTGCACCTGGGGCAGCGGCCAGTCCGGCAGCGGGCCCAGGGTGTGCAGGCGTTGGGCCAGGGCGGGCACATGCAGGGCCTCGCGGCGGGCGCGGTGCAGCACCTCGCCGCACACCTCGGCCTCGTTCAGCACGCAGCCGCGCAGCCCCTGGGGGCCAAGCAGGAAGTCGAGCAGATTGGGCTGGCAGGCCGGGAAGGGAATGCCGAGCAGCTCCAGCAGGCGCTGTACGCCGGCATTGGCCATCAGAAGATTCCACTCGGCGTCGATGACCAGGGCCGGCGCGGCGCCGGGGGCGTGCAGCAGGCGCTCCAGCGCCTGGCGGGCCGGGGCCAGGGGTTCGGCGTCCAGCGCATGCTGGCTGTACTGCGGTGCCAGACCGGCCGCCAGCAGCGCGGCGTTGCGGGCCTCCAGCGGCGCCTCCAGCGCATCCAGCAGGGCCAGCAGGGTGGCGCGGCCGGGCTGGGCGCGGCCGGTCTCGATGCAGCTCAGGTGCCGCTGCGACACGCCGGCGCGCAGGCCCAGTTCCAGCTGGCTGATGCGGCGCTCGCGGCGCAGGGCGGTGATGGGGTGGGGGGCGGTGGTCAGGCGCATGGGGCCGCAGCCTACGCGGCCGGCGCACTGGCGGCCATGACCTGGCAGGTCATTGCGGCCATGCACCGCGGCGCCAACACTGGCGCCGCCTTCAACCCAACCAGGAGATCACCATGCCCCGCCCCCTGCTCTGGATCGTCACGCTCGCCTTCGGCGCCTACTCGCTCTGAGCCCTGGCCCAGGTCGGCTACCTCGGGCTCTGGCAAGGCGGCTTCGCCAACCCGGGCAGCACGCAAATCACGATCGACCTGATCGTCAGCTGCCTGCTGCTGCTGGGCTTCGTGGCGCAGGATGCCAAGGCCAGCGGCCGCCGCTTCTGGCCCTGGGCCCTGGCCACGCTGGCGCTGGGTTCGCTGGGCGTGCTGGGCTATCTGCTCTGGCCCGGCGCCCGCCGCGCGGTGACACGGCCGTCATCTCGCGCCGATACATTGGTCGCGTGACGACCGCCCCCGCGCCCCAGACCCGCCCCGCCCCCGTGGGTTTTGCCGAAGCCCTGCGCTTCTGGCTCCAGCTCGGCTTCATCAGCTTCGGCGGCCCGGCCGGGCAGATCGCCATCATGCACACCGAGCTGGTGGAGCGGCGGCGCTGGATCAGCGAGCAGCGCTTTCTGCACGCCCTCAACTACTGCATGCTGCTGCCCGGGCCGGAGGCGCAGCAGCTCGCCACCTACCTCGGCTGGCTGCTGCACCGGACTTGGGGCGGCATCGTGGCGGGGGCGCTGTTCGTGCTGCCCTCGCTCTTCATCCTGGTGGGCCTGAGCTGGGTCTATCTGCGCTTCGGCCACCTGCCCGTGGTGGCCGGCCTGTTCTACGGCCTCAAGCCGGCCGTCACGGCCCTGGTGCTGCATGCCGCGCACCGCATCGGCACGCGGGCGCTGAAGAACCGCTGGATGTGGGCCATTGCCGCCGCCTCCTTTCTGGCCCTGTTCGCGTTCGATACGCCCTTCCCCGCCATCGTGCTGGCGGCGGGCCTGATCGGCCACTTCGGCGCGCGCCGCTGGCCGCAGGTGTTCGCGCTGGGCGGCGGGCACGGCAGCGCCAAGGCCGGCTACGGGCCGGCGTTGATCGACGACGACACGCCGACGCCCGCGCATGCGCACTTCTCGCGCCGCCGCCTGGCCCAGGTGCTGGGCATCGGCTTGGGCCTGTGGCTGGCCGCGCTGGGGCTGCTGGCCGTTCAGTACGGCTGGCAGGGCGCGCTCACGCAGATGGGCTGGTTCTTCACCAAGGCCGCGCTGCTGACCTTCGGCGGCGCCTACGCGGTGCTGCCCTATGTCTACCAGGGCGCCGTGGAGCATTACCAGTGGCTCAGCGGCGCGCAGATGGTGGACGGCCTGGCGCTGGGCGAGACCACGCCGGGGCCGCTGATCATGGTGGTGGCCTTTGTCGGCTTCGTGGGCGGCTGGGGCCAGCAGGTGCTGGGGCCGGAGGCGCTCTTCCTCGGCGGCGCCCTGGCCGCGGCCGTGGTCACCTTCTTCACCTTCCTGCCCAGCTTCGTCTTCATCCTGGCCGGCGGGCCGCTGGTGGAGGCCACGCATGGCCGGCTGGGCTTCACGGCGCCGCTGTCGGCCATCACCGCCGCGGTGGTGGGGGTGATCCTCAATCTGGCGCTGTTCTTCGCCTGGCATGTGTTCTGGCCGCAGGGCTTTGCCGGGCGCTTCGATCTGGGCGCCTGCGCCATCGCACTGGCCGCCGGCGTCTCGCTGTTCCGCTTCAAGGTCGGCGTGCTGCCGCTGCTGGCGGGCTGCGCCGGGGTCGGGCTGCTGATCAGCGGACTGCCGGGCTTGCGCTGAACCTAAAGTGCCAGGCCTCCTGGAGCCCCGTATGAAGACCCTCACCTGCCTGGCCCTCTGCAGCCTGCTCGCCACCCCGGCCCTGGCCGAGAACGTCGGCGAGGTCTCGACCGCCTTCAAGCTCATCGGCCCCAACCACAAGGTGGTGGTGGAGGCCTACGACGACCCCAAGGTGGCCGGCGTGGCCTGCTACGTCTCGCGCGCCAAGACCGGCGGCCTCTCGGGCGCCTTCGGTCTGGCCGAAGACAAGGCCGAGGCCTCGATCGCCTGCCGCCAGGTGGGCGAGATCGGCTTCCCCAAAGGCGCGCTGCCGCAGCAGGAGGAGGTGTTCAGCGAACGCGCCTCCATCCTCTTCAAGCGCGTGCGCGTTGTGCGCATGGTGGACAAGGCGCGCAACACACTGGTGTATCTAACCTATACCGACCGGCTGATCGACGGCTCGCCGCAGAACAGCGTCACCGCGGTGCCGGTTTCGCGTGAGACGGCGATTCCGCTGAAGTAAGGCGGCGCAGCAGCAGCCAAGCCAGCGCGGCGCTTGCCACGCCCAGCGCATGCGCCAGCGGCACCGTGGCCATGCCGCCCCAGAAGGGCTCGTGGCGCAGGGCCGGCCCCCAGGGTTGCTCCAGGCCCAGCTTGAGCGCCAGACCGGCTAGTAGGGCCGCGCCCACGGCGCGCGCCCCACCCGGGTGCTGCAGCAGGCGCAGGCCGATGAGCGCCGCCGCGCCATGCAGCAGGCCGGAAGCGCCGAAGTAGGCCGGCAGATCCGGCCGCAGTGCCAGCAGCGCGTGCATCAAGGGCCAGGCCAGCAGCAGGGCCAGCAGGTCGCGACGACCAGCACCCGCGCGGGCGGCCAAGGCGGCCAGCAGCAAGGCGCCGACACAGTTGCCCGCCGCATGCAATACCGAGCCATGCACCAGCACGCAGCTCCACAGCCGCCAGGGCTCGGCCAGCCAGCGCCCGGCCTGCCAGTTCCAGGCCTCGGGCCGCAGCGCCAGGCCGGCCGCGCAGGCGGCGGCCAGGCCCAGCAGCAGCCAGCTCAGCCCGGGAAGACGGCCGCCCACAGCGCGCGCACGGCTTCGCGGTGGCCGGCCAGTTCGCCCAGCTCGGCCTCGTCCAGATGGGTGGGCTGTTCGTCCAGGCGCAGGCGGTGCTGGGCGCGGCGCAGTTCGCGGTAGGCATCGGCCGCGGCGCGGCCGATGCCCGGGCCCAGCAGGCCGGCGCGTTCCGCCCGCTGCAACAGGGCGATCAGGCCCTGGTTGGGGATCAGCTCGGGGTGGGCGGCGCTGTGCAGCAGCTGCAGGGCCTGCAGCGCGAACTCGGCGTCCAGCATGCCGCCGGGGCTGTGCTTCAAATCAAAGCGGCCGGCGCGCACCGGGTGGGCCTGGCGCAGCTTGTCGCGCATGGCCAGCACCTCGGCCTTCAGTGCGGCGGGCTCGCGCGCGGCCTGCATCACGCCCTGGCGCACGGCCTCGAAGGGGGCTTCGAGGGCGGCGTCGCCGGCGCACCAGCGCGCACGGGTGATGGCCTGGTGCTCCCAGGTCCAGGCGGTGTTGCTGCCGCGCCCTTCCTGGTAGGCGGCAAAGCTCTTCAGGCTGCTGACGAGCAGGCCGCTGTTGCCATTGGGGCGCAGCGCGGTGTCGATGTCGAACAGGCCGCCGGCGCGGGTCTGCAGGGTCAGCCAGGGCACCAGCTTGCGCACGAAGCCGGCATAGGCCTCGGGGGCGGCTTCGTCCTCGTCGTCATAGAGGAACACCACATCCAGATCGGAGCCGTAGCCGAGCTCCTTGCCACCCAGCTTGCCGTAGGCGATGACGGCAAAGCGCGGCTGCGCGCGGTGCGCCTTGCCGAGCTTCAACTGGCGCGCCCAGCACCAGTCGATGGCGGTTTGCAGTAGGGCGTCGGCCAGGGCGCTGAGGTCGTCGGCCACCTCTTCCACGGTGATGCAGCCCTCGACGTCGCGCACCAGGGTGCGGAAGACCTCGGCATGGTGGGCGCGGCGCAGGGCGTCGAGCAGGGATTCCTCGTCGTCCTCACCGGCGCGCACCCAGGCCTCGTGGCGCTCGGCCAGTTCCTGGCGAAAGGCGGCGGGCTCGAAGCGTTCGTGCAGCAGGCGCACATCGGCCAGCTCGTCGATGACGCCGGGGTGCTGCATCAGGTAGCGCATCGGCCAGCGGGCGAGGCCCAGCAGGCGCAGCAGGCGCGTCAGCACCGCGGGCCGCTCGATCAGCAGGGCCAGATAGGCCTCGCGGCGCAGCAGGGGCTCGACCCAATCGACGAAGCGCGCCGCCGCCGCGGCCTCGCAATGGCCCTGCGCCACCTGCTGGGCGGCGCGCTGGAACAGCTGGGCCAGGCGCTGCTGGGCGGTTTCCTTCAGGCCCTGCACGCGCGGCTGCTGCGCAAAGGCGCGCACCGCGGCCTGCAGGGGTTCGGGCAGGGCGGCCAGGAAGTCTTCGCTGGTCAGACTGGCCGGGGCGCCGCAGCTGCCGGGCTTGCAGGGCCCGCCGGGCGCGCGGCCTTCGTGCAGCAGGGCATCGAACTCGGCGGCCACGCGCTCGCGGGTTTCGCACAGGCGCTCGAACAGCGGGCAGGCGGCGTGGTCCTCGAAGCCCTGGCAGGGCTTGGCCTCGGTGCGCTGCAGGCCCAGGGTGCGGGCGATCCAGCGCAAGTCTTCGACGGCGCCGGGCAGGCAGTGGGTCTGCTGGTCGTCCAGGTACTGGATGCGGTGCTCGACCTGGCGCAGGAACTCGTAGTCGCCCGCCAGCAGGCGCGCGGCCTCGGGTTTCATCAGACCGGCAGCGGCCAGGCGGTCCAGGGCCTTCAGCGTGGAGCGGGTGCGGATCTCGGGGAACTGGCCGCCGCGCACCACCTGCAGCAGCTGGACGATGAACTCGATCTCGCGGATACCGCCGCGGCTGAGCTTGACGTCATTCGCGCGCTCGGGCCGGCCGGCGGCGCGGCGCTGCGCCTCCTCGCGAATCATGCGGTGGATCTGGCGCAGGCCCTCGAACACCGAGTAATCCAGATAGCGCCGGTACACGAAGGGCGTGACGAGCTGGCTGAGCTGCTGGGCGCGCTTCAAGGTCTCGGGGTCGCGTGGCGCCACCACCCGGCTCTTCAGCCAGGCCAGGCGTTCCCATTCACGGCCCTGGGCGTAGAAGTAGGTTTCCAGCGCGGCCAGGCTGCAGGCCGGCGGGCCGCTGTTGCCGTTGGGGCGCAGCGCCAGGTCCATGCGGAAGACCTGGCCGTCCTCGGTCACGTCGCCGATCAGCGTGGTCAGGCGCTTGGCCACGCGGCCGAAGTACTCGGCAGCGCTCAAGGAAACCGGGCCGTCGCTGTCGCCGTCTTCCTCGTACACATAGATGAGGTCGATGTCGGACGAAACGTTCAGCTCGCGCGCGCCCAGCTTGCCCATGCCCATCACCCAGAAGGCGACCTCCTGGCCCTCGGCATTGCGCAGCCGGCCGTGGCGCTCGGCCAGCTCGGTGCGGGCGGCCTGCACGGCGATGTCCAGCGTCACCTCGGCCAGCAGGGTCATGGCGGTGGTCACACCGGCCAGCGGCAGCTGGCCCGCGCAATCCAGCGTGGCCAGGCGCTCCAGCCAGAGCTGGCGTGCCACGCGCAGTGCGGCGGGCAGGGGGCGGCCCTGGCTTTCGAGGGTTTGCACCAGCGTTCGAAGCGCGGCCTCATCCAGCGCGCCGGGCGGCAGCAAGGCCAATTCGGCGGCGTAGCGGCGCCGGATGCGCTGCACGAACCGGCTGTGTGCCGCCGCGTCGGCCTCATCCATCGCGCCGGCGTTCAGCGGCGACACTTCAGGCCCTGCGCCCATGTCCTCTGTCCTGTCCAAGTTTGCTGCGGCCTCGCATCGCCCCGCCCGCTGGCTGCGCCGCGGCCTGCGGGCATTGCTGTGGGTGGTGCTGGGTCTGTGGTTTGTCTTGCTCAGCCTGTGGCTGATCCTGCATTGGGTGATTCTGCCGAACGTGGATCGCTGGCGCCCCGAGCTGGAGCAGCGCGCCACAAGCTGGTTGGGGTCTTCGGTGCGCATTGGGGCGATCGAGGTGCGCACGGCCGGCTGGATCCCGGCGCTGGACCTGCGCGAGGTGACGCTGCTGGACGCCGCCGGCCGCCCGGCGCTGCACCTGCCGCGCGTCACCGCCGCACTCTCGGCACGCTCGCTGCTCACCTTCACGCCGCGCCTGGAGCAGCTTTACCTGCATGAACCCGAGCTGGAGCTGCGCCGCGACGCGCAGGGCCAGATCTGGGTGGCCGGCCAACGCCTGCGCACCGAAGGCGCCGCAGAGGACACTCGCCTGGCCGACTGGCTGCTGCGCCAGCACGAGTTCGCCATCCAGGGCGGGCGCCTGCGCTGGGTGGACGAAACCCGCAGCGCCGAGCCCCTGGTGCTGCAGGGCGTGGACCTGCTGTGGCGCAACGGCCTGCGCCGCCACGAGCTGCGCATCGACGCCGTGCCCCCGCCCGGTTGGGGCGAGCGCCTGAGCCTGCGCGCCCGCGTGACGCAACCCTTCCTGGCCCGGCCGAGCGACTGGAAGCGCTGGAACGGCCTGTTCTACGCCGAGCTGCCGCGCGCCCGCGTGGCCGAGCTGCGCCGCCACTTCAGCCTGCCCTTCGACCTGAACGAGGGCGACGGCGCCCTGCGCTTCTGGGCCGAGCTGAAGCAGGGCAGCCTGCACAGCGCCGACCTGGACCTGGCCCTGCGCGCCGTGGCCCTGCGCCTCACGCCGCGCGTGCAGCCGCTGCAGCTGGCCGATCTGCAAACCCGCATCAGCTGGAGCCAGCAGCCCCAGGGCACGCGCTGGCAGCTGCGCGGCCTGCGCTTCCAGCTGCAGGATGGGGAGGGCCCGGCGCAGCACTGGGCGCCCAGCCAGCTCACCCTGAGCCTGCAGCACCCCGCCAGCCGCGGCCTGTGGCAGCCGCTGGCGCCCGGCAGCTTGCAAGGCGGCCAGCTGCAGGCCGACCGCCTGGACCTGGGCCTGCTGGCCGCCCTGGCCGAACGCCTGCCCCTGGGCGAGGCCCTGCACCGCGAACTGCAAAGCCGCCAGCCGCAGGGCCGCGTGAATCAGCTGCTGGCGCAGTGGCAAGGCAGCCTGGACGCCCCTGCGCAATGGCGCGTGGACGCCAGCGCCGAAGGCCTGGCCTGGGCCGCACTGCCCGCCAGCGCCGCGCCCGACGGCAGGCCCGGCCTGGGCCAGCCCGGCCTGCAGGGCGCGGCGCTGAGCCTGAACGCCAGCGAGCAGGGCGGGCAGGCGCGCATCAGCCTGCGCGAGGGCCATGTGGCCTGGCCCGGCCTGCTGGCCGACGAACAGCTGCCGCTGGAGCAGGCGCAGCTGCAGCTGCAATGGCAGCGCCAGGCCGACAGTTGGGACGTGCAGCTGCGCCAGGCCAAGCTGCGCAGCGCCGATGGCCACCTGGAGCTGGACGGCCGCTGGCGCAGCGCGAGCCCGAACGACCCCAAGCGCCACGGCCACTTGGAGCTGAACGCCAAGCTGCCGCGCCTGGACGTGCGCGCCCTGCCGCGCTATCTGCCGCTGCCGCTGGACGCCGGCGTGCGCCGCTACCTGGCCGAATCGCTCCAGGCCGGCGAGGCCCGCCAGGTGCAGCTCACGCTCAAGGGCGCGCTGGACGACTTCCCCTTCGAACACGGCGGCGGCGTCTTCAAGGTCACCGCCAAGGCCCAGGGCCTGCGCTACGCCTTCGTGCCCAGCCACGGCGCGGATGAACGCGGCCCCGCCTACCAATCCCCCTGGCCCGCGCTGGAGGAGCTCAACGGCGAACTGAGCTTCGAAGGCCCGGGCATGCGCATCCGCAACGCCCGCACCAAGGTCGGCAATCTGGAAGCGCAGGTCACCCAGGCCGTGGTGGCCCACCTGGGCCGCGAGCCGGTGATGAAGATCGACGGCAGCTGGAAGGGCCCGGCGCAGGACGCGCTGCAGTTCATGCGCAACACCCCGATTGGCGGCTGGACCGGCCACGCGCTCGACCTGGCCCAGGCCAGCGGCCCCGTGGCCGGCAAGCTGGCGCTGCAGATCCCCCTGCAGCACCCCGAGCGCACCACCGTGCAGGGCAGCGTGCAACTGGCCGGCAACGAACTGCGCCTGCGCCCCGACCTGCCGCCCTTCCAGAACGTGCGTGCCCTGGCCAACTTCACCGAGGCCGGCCTGCAGATCCCCAGCGGCCAGGCGCGCTGGCTAGGCGGCGAGCTGAAGGTGGAAGGCGGCAGCCAGCCGGATCGCAGCCTGCTGCTGCGCGCTCAAGGCAGCGCCAGCGCCGAAGGCCTGAAGGCCGCCACCGAGTTCGGCCCCATGGTCAGTGGCCTGGCGGGCAAGCTGAACGGGCTCTCGCCCTTCCAGTTCCAGGGCGTGTGGAACGCCCAGGGCAGCGAGCTCAGCCTGCAAAGCCCGCTCAGCGGCCTGGGCGCCAGCCTGCCCGAGCCCTTCGCCAAGCCGGCCGAGGCCAGCTGGCCGCTGCAGCTGAGTTGGCGCACCGACTTGCAGCGCGTGGACCGCCTGCGCATCGCCCTGGGCCCGCACCAGGGCCTGCTGGAGCGCGCGCCCGGCCAGGCCCTGCGCGGCAGCCTGCGCGTGGGCAGCGGGCCCGAGCCCAGCCTGCCCGAGCAGGGCCTGTGGCTGAACCTGAACCTGCCCCGCATCGACCTGGACGCCTGGCGCGCCGTGCTGCACGGCCTGGGCCCGCAGGGCGCCGGTGCCGGCGTGGCGCCCAGCCGCATTGCCCTGAACACCCCCGAGCTGCGCGTGGCCGGCCGCGTGCTGCGCGACATCAGCGCCGCTGCCAGCCGCGAGATGGAAGTGGCCGGGCGGCCGGTCTGGCGCTTCACCCTGCAATCGCAACCCATCAGCGGCTATGCGGAATGGCAGGAAGGCGGCAGCGCCGGCCAGCCCGGCCAGCTGCTGGCGCGGCTGGCGCGGCTCTCCCTGCCCAAGAGCGAGGCCGCGCGCGCCGACCAGGCGCTGGACGAAGCCAACGGCCCCCTGCCGGGCCTGGACCTGGTGGTGGACGACTTCGAGCTGCGCGGCATGAAGCTGGGCCGCCTGGAAGTCAAGGCCACGGGCGCGCCGGCCGGCCAGCCCTGGTCGCTGGCCCATCTGGGCCTGCAGCACCCCGACGCCACACTCAAAGCCCAGGGCGCCTGGCGCCCGCAGAGCCACCGCACCGAACTGGACTGGCAGCTGGAACTGGCCAATAGCGGCAGCTGGCTGGCCAATCTGGGCCTGCCCGACACCGTGCGCGGCGGCCAGGGTGAACTCAAGGGCCGCCTGAGCTGGCGCGGCTCGCCGCTCAGCTTCGACATCCCCAACCTCGACGGCCAGTTCAGCGTGCAGCTGGGCGCCGGCCAGTTCCTCAAAGCCCAGCCGGGCGCGGCGCGCCTGCTCGGCGTGCTCAGCCTGCAATCCCTGCCGCGCCGCCTGCTGTTCGACTGGCGCGATGTGTTCGCCGACGGCTTCGCCTTCGACGACTTTGGGGGCGACGTGCAGATCGAGCGCGGCATCGCCCGCAGCAGCAACTTGCGCATGCGCGGCCCGCAGGCCAGCGTGCTGATGGACGGCAAGGCCGACCTGCTGCGCGAGACCGCCGACTTCAAGGTCCTGATGGTGCCGGACGTCAATGCCGGGGGCGCCTCGCTGGCCTATGCCGCCATCAACCCCGCCATCGGCCTGACCACCTTCCTGGCCCAGCTGATCCTGCGCCGGCCCATCGCCGCCGCCGGCACCCAGCAGTTCCACATCACCGGCCCCTGGGCCGACCCGAAGGTGGAAAAGCTCGACAAGCCCGAGATCCCGGCTCCTCCCGCATCCGCACCTTCCGCCCCTTCCGCACCGAAGTGAACGCCATGAAAGTCGCCGCCCTCCAGCTCGTCTCCACCCCGCGCGCCGCCGACAACCTGGCCCGCGCCGCCCACTGGGTCGGCGAGGCCGCCGCCGCCGGCGCCCAGTTCGTCGCCCTGCCCGAGTACTTCTGCCTGATGGGCCAGAACGACGAAGACAAGCTCGGCATCGCCGAAACCCTGGACACCCCCGGCGTCATCCAGCACACCCTGCAAAACCTGGCCCGCGGCCACGGCATCTGGCTGCTCGGCGGCACCCTGCCGCTGCGCGCCGCCAGCGGCAAGGTCACGAACACCAGCCTCGTCTACGGCCCCGACGGCCACCTGGCCGCCCGCTACGACAAGATCCACCTCTTCAGCTTCAACAGCGGCCTGGGCGAAAGCTACGACGAAGGCCGCGTCCAGCAGGCCGGCCAGCAACCCGTGGCCTTCGACCTGGCCGGCTGGCGCACCGGGCTTTCGATCTGCTACGACCTGCGCTTCCCCGAGCTCTACCGCGCCCTGGCCCCCGAGCTCATCTGCGCCCCATCGGCCTTCACCCACACCACCGGCAAGGCCCATTGGGAACTGCTGCTGCGCGCCCGCGCGGTCGAAAACCTGGCCTACGTGGTGGCCCCGGCGCAGGGCGGCACGCACGAGAACGGCCGCAAGACCTGGGGCCACACCATGATCGTGGACCCCTGGGGCGAGGTGTTGGCCGAGGTGGCCGAGGGGGAGGGGATGGCAGTGGCTGTTCTGGAACGGCGGCGGCTGGAGGCGGTCCGCAAGGCGTTGCCTTGTTTGCAGCATCGGCGGTTGTGAGAGTGGCTGACTGTCCCGGAGACCAGTTTCGAGATCTTTTGAACTGGATATGCATACATCCAACGGGAGACCACTCCGCCGCTCCCATCAATAACTGCGCAGCCTCGCAAGGAAAACCGAGTTGAACTTCAATATTTGTGCCTTGTCTTCAAGCATGTGGGGTTCAATATGAATCCTGGCGACTCCGTCGTGTACATGATCAATCGCGACGAACAGGATGCCGTCGTTTTGGGGAGCTACCAGAATGAATTCTGGATTTTTGTCTTCACCGAAAAGTTGGTTGTTCGGTCGCATATCAACCATGTGAAGGCACTGAACGGGAAGGTCTATGTCTTTAATGGCACATGGAGCACGCCAGTTGATCAAGTGCTTTCTGACTTTTCAACTGGGAACCGAACGCTGTTTCATGCTTGCCGTGATGAGGCCGAACTGAAACGCATGAACGACCGACTCAACATGTACGTCCGGCTGTTGCTGTGTTGACCCGAAGGACTGTCAGATCGTTCAAGCTGGCTTCAGCCTACCGCCGCTGGGGCATTCCAGGTTCAAGCCAAGGGGAAGTGCGCAAAGCGAATAGGGCTAAACGCCTCAAGTTCACGACCCCCGGCTCACGCGCACAGCAGCGGCCAAAAGCGTTCGCCACCATAGTCTCAACGCGCGTCTGAGTTCATTCGCTTCCGCAACCTGAGAGAACTTGAAGCGGTGACCGCAAAACTTGCCCATGAAAGCACGGTTGTCACCCAGATAGACGGAAATCAATGATTCCTTTTCCTCGTCCCCGAATCCTATTTTTCACCGCAATCGCACTTGGTGTTCCGACCTGCGGCCTTTCAATTCTGATCTTCTACTTCGCATTCAAGCGCCCTTACGATTCAACTGCCGTGAACGCCATTCTGGCTGCTGCAAAGCAGTCGATGGCGACTGGGCAGGTCTATCTGCTATTCAACGTAAACCGTGGTGCGATTGGGCGTGTTTTCGGGAAGTTCTCAAACTCTTTACTGGCTCTTAAACACGGCGCCGGCGTCCCGTTCATTGATTGGGGCGTCCTGCAGCATCCCAAGCTCAATGGCGGCGAGCCGTTCACGCTTCGGGTTGTCCGTCAGGGAGCGTGCATTCACGTTGAAGCCAGTCCCGGCGAGGCGTGGTGGCTTCTAACTGACAAAGTGTGGTTGGATCGACGCGGTGCGACTTCCGACCTGCAGGTAAGCCTTTCAATCAAGGCCGAAGCGTCCGACCCGGAAAAGGCATTCAATGACCCGAACAATGTTGCCATCGCGCTCTTGATTCTTAAGTTGGCCAATCAAGAAGTGGACGCCGAGTTGCCCTCTCTGACATATGACCGAATCTCCGATTTCGCCTTCGAACACAAACTGGGCGCGGATTGGTCTGCTGGCTACAGGCACTTGCGCTTTTTCGTTTGCATTGACGGCCACGAGTTCATAGTCGAGGCCACAAACATGGACGCCACTAAAGAAGGCGATGGTGGGGTTCGCATTTCTGCTAAACGGCTGAGGACCAACACCAGCGCGAGTTGATCTAGCGCAGCTACGAACTTGCTGTATCGGTCCACGGTGAGATAGTTGAACATCAGAGTTTTGGCGCTTGGGACGGTGCCGGGGTCAGGCCTTTAATCTGAACCCCTACAAACTAAAGGCCTGACCCCGCTGCCCTTGCAAACTAAAGGCCTGACCCCGCTGCCCTTGTGAGGGCTACCGCGATGCGGCGACCTTTTCACCGGCTCTGAAGGCACAGCCACGAACGGTCAGGCACTGGCTCGCGCGTGGGCCATTTGAAAGCTGGCAACCCCTCGCGGTATGCGCGGGTGTATTGACCCAGCGGTTTCTGCTCAGGTCAGGCTGCTTTGGCGAAGGCCTCGGCAGGGGTTTTCATGCGTAGGGCTTGGTGCGGCCGCTCGCGGTTGTAGAAGTTGATCCAGTCCCCGATGGCACGGCTGGCGTGCTGCAGGGTTTCGAAGCGCGTGCGATGCACGCACTGTTCCTTGAGGGTGCGGATCACCCGCTCGACCATGCCGTTCTGTTCGGGGCTGTAGGGCGTTATGAACTCTTGCTGCAAGCCGTAGCCCTTGGCCAGCTTTGTGTAGGCGTGGCTGGTGAAGACCAGACCGTTGTCGCTGCGTAGCAGGAAGGGTTCCTTGACCTTGCCCAGGCAGCCGAAGCGGGCAATCAAGGCCTGCTCCAAGGCGGCCTCGGCGGTCTTGCTCTTGCCGCTGCGGCTCAAGTGCCAGCCCAGCAACTCGCGGGTATAGCAATCGATCACCAGGGCCAAGGTGCACCAGCCATCGCGCCCAGCCCAGACCCGGCAGAGGTCCGTGGCCCAGCGTTCGTTGGGAGCCTTGGCCACCGAAGGCAGGGCCTGGATGCGCGGACGCTTTCCCACTGGACGCTTGCGCACCTGCCAGCCCTTGAGCTGGAAGATGCGCTGCACGGTGTTCTTGTTCATACGCAGCAGGTGCGCCACCGTGCGGTAGCCGAAGCTCGGATTGGCTTCGATCAGGGCCTTCACGGGCT
>NZ_JAYRMO010000001.1:0-240188 GCF_041912635.1 Inhella sp. | reverse complement strand
GGTCCTAGACCGAAGGCGGCATTCAGCGCCTTTCTTTTCCCCCCTTTTCTTTGGCGCAGCAAAGAAAAGGGGGTCGCCTGCCGGGGCGAAATCCCGGCGGGGTCTGGGAGAGGCCAAACCGGCACGCCCAAGTAGCTCAGAACGGGAACTTCATTCCTGGCGGAAGCGGCATTCCAGCGGTCAGCTTGCCCATCTTCTCCGAACTGGTCTCCTCGGCCCGGCGCACCGCGTCATTGAAGGCCGCGGCCACCAGGTCTTCCAGCATGTCCTTGTCGTCGGCCAGCAAACTGGGATCGATCTGCACGCGGCGCACGTCGTGCTTGCAGGTCATGGTGACCTTGACCAGACCGGCGCCGCTCTGGCCTTCCACCTCGATGGTCGCCAGCTCTTCCTGGGCGCGCTTGAGGTTGTCCTGCATGGCCTGGGCCTGCTTCATCAGGCCGGCGAGTTGGTTCTTCATCATGTTCAGTTCTCCGACAAGGGGCGCACCGTGCCGGGCACGATGCGCGTGGTTTCGAAATGGCGCTTCAGCGCGGCCAGCTCGGCCGAGTTCGCCACGGCTTCTTCGGCCGCCACCTGGCGGGCCGCCTTGGCCGCCGCTTCGCGCAAGGCCGGGCTGTCAGTGACGGGGCCGACCTCGGTTTCCAGCTTCACCGGCACGCCGGCATGCTCGGTCAGAGCCGCTTCCAGCTTGGCGGGGCCGGGCGCCATGCGCAAGGCCTCGGCGCTGACGCGCAGCTTGATCTGCCACTCGCTCGCACCGCGCTGCAGGCGCAGGCATTGCCCCTGCATGCCCAGGGTGCGCGCCAACGCGGTGATCTGCAGCTCGGCCAGCAGCGCCGCCCAGGCCTCGCCCTCGGGCGTGGGCTCCAGACCAGGCGTGCTGGCAACCGGGGCGGCGGGCTCATCGGCCAGCAGCGGTTCCTCAAAGGCGGCCTGCGGCGCTTCCATTTCCTCGGCGGGCAGGTCCAGCCAGGGCGGAGCGTCGTCGTCTGCGGCGCTGCTGGGCAGCGGCTGCGCAGCAGCTGCCGCTTCGGCACGCGGGGCCGGCGAGGGGGCGGGCTGTGGCGCGGGTTGCGGTGCCGGCCGCGGCGGCGTGACCGGCGTGATGCGCTCAGGCGCGCGCACCGGGCTAACCGGAGAGATCCGCTCCACCGGAGCGGCGGCAGCGGGCAAGGGTGCCGCCGGAGCGGGCACCGGCACGTTGAGGCGCGCAGTGGCAGGCGTGCGGCGCAGCGGCGCGCTGCTGGGGGCCGGGTCACCGGCCGGGCGGAAGGCCAGCACGCGCAGCAGGATCATCAAGAGGCCGGCGTGCTCGTCGGGGCTCAGCGCCAGCTCGGGCCGGCCCTGCAGCAGCAGCGCATAGGCCAGCTGCAGGGTGTCGGCCGCCCACAGCCCGGCCAAGCGCAGGGCCTCGGGGGTGTCGGGGTCCTGGGCTTCCAGCGCCTCGGGGGCGGCCTGGGCCAGGGCGATCAGCTGCAGCCAGCGGGCCAGCTCGTCCAAGGCGCCCGGGGCGCCATGGCCGGCGGCGCGCAGGCCGTCCACACCGGCCACCAGCGCGGCGGCATCGGCATGGGCCAGGGCATCGAGCAGGTCCAGGGCCTGGGCGCGCGGCGTGCTGCCCAGCATGCCCAGCACCTCGGCCTCCTTCAGCTGACCGGCGCCGAAGGCAATCGCCTGGTCGGTCAGCGAGAGCGCATCGCGCATCGAACCGCGCGCGGCACGGCCCAGCAGGCGCAAGGCGCCGGGTTCGGCGGGGATGTTCTCGGCCTGCAGCACCGTGGCCAGATGCTGCGCCACCAGCGGCGGCGGCAGCGGGCGCAGGTTGAACTGCAGGCAGCGGCTCAGCACGGTCACCGGCACTTTCTGCGGATCGGTGGTGGCCAGCACGAACTTCAGGTACTCGGGCGGCTCCTCCAGCGTCTTCAACATGGCGTTGAAGGCGTGGGTGCTGAGCATGTGCACCTCATCGATCATGTAGACCTTGGTGCGGCCCACCACCGGCTTGTAGACGGCCTGATCGAGCAGCTGCGAGATCTCCTCGACGCCGCGGTTGCTGGCGGCATCGAGTTCGACGTAATCGACGAAGCGCCCGGCATCGATGTCCCGGCAGGCCGGGCAAACGCCGCAGGGTTCGGCCGTGACGCCCCCCTGGCCATCCGCCCCCTGGCAGTTCAGCGCTTTGGCCAGGATGCGCGAGACCGTCGTCTTGCCCACCCCGCGCGTGCCGGTGAACAGATAGGCGTGGTGCAGGCGGCCGCTGGTGAGGGCATTGCCCAGGGCCTGGGTCACATGTTCCTGGCCGACCAATTCCTGGAAGCGACGGGGGCGGTACTGGCGGGCGAGGACTTGGGCGCTCATAGAGGGGCGGATTCTAGGGAGGCTGTCGGGCTATCCTGCCCGCCCCTCCCGCCTGCCCAAACCCATGCGCTCGCTGTTGCTTCTCCCGTTCTTGTTTGCCTCCGCCCACGCCGCCGAAGGCATGTGGCCCCTGGACCGCTTGCCGCACGGCCCGCTGAAGGAGCACCTGGGCCGCGCGCCCGATGCCACCTGGGTCGCCAAGCTGCAGGGCGCGGCGCTGAACCTGGACGGTGCATCGGGCAGTTTCGTCTCGCCCCAGGGCCTGGTGCTGACCAACCACCATGTGGTGAGCGACTGCATCGACCGCCTGACCAGCGCGCAGGCCGATCTGGCCAAGCATGGCTTCGTCGCCGCGACGCCCAAGGACGAGAAAAGCTGCCCCGGCATGACGGCGCGCCTGCTGATCGGCATCGACCCCGTCAGCCTGCCGGCCGAACCGGCTGCGCGCGTCAGCGCCCTGGCCAAGCTGGACGCCAGCTGCCCGAAGGAGCAGCATTGCGAGCTGGTCTCGCTGTACGGCGGTGCGGTGCAGCAGCGCTACCGCTACCAGCGCTACACCGATCTGCGCCTGGTGATGGCGCCCGAGACCCAGGCCGCCAATTTCGGTGGCGACGACGACAACTTCGCCTACCCGCGCTTCGCCTTCGACTTCGCGTTGCTGCGCGTCTACCACCAGGGCAAGCCGGTGCGCCCCGCGCATTGGCTGCGCCCGGCGCGCGCCGCCCTCAAGCTCGGCGACGCCGTGTTTGTGCCCGGCCACCCTTGGCAGACCGACCGCCTGCTGACCGTGGCCCAGCTCGCCGCCCTGCGCGACGCCCAGCTGCCGGCCGAGATTGCCACGGCGGAGGCCGAGCAGGCCCTGCTGCACCGCTATGCCGCCCAGGGCGAGGAGCAGGCGCGCCAAGCGCTGGAGCCCATCAACGCGCTGGAAAACGGCCTGAAGGCGCGCCGCGGCGAGCTGGCGGCACTGAAGGACCCCGAGCTCTTCGGCGCCAAGCAGCGCGAGGAGAACCTGGTGCGCGGCCGCGCCGCCAGCGAACAGCCCTGGCAGGTGGTGGCCAAGGCCGCGGCCGCTCAGCAGCGCCTGGCGCGCGAACTGGTGGCCATGCGTCCGCCCTCGGGCACGCTGCTGGAAGACGCCCTGGCCCTGGCCGGCCTGCAGCTGGAAGCGCGCCGGCCCGAGGGCCAGCGCCTGGAGCGCTTCAGCGCTGCGGCCGCACGCGAGGCCGCCGAGGCCCTGAAGGCCGAACACCCCCTGCACCCGGTGCTGGAGGAACTGCGCCTGGCCGGCTACATCGAACGCAGCGAACAGGCGCTGGGCGCGGCCGATCCCTGGGTGCGCACCCTCAAGGCCGGCCAGCCCGATGCACGCAGCGCGGCGCGCCAGTGGCTGGCTGGCACGCAGATCGGCAGCGCCGCGCAGCGCGCCCGCTGGCTGGCCCTAGAGCCTGCGGCCTTCGATGCCGTGGACGACCCGATGCTGCAACTCGGCCGCCAGCTGCACGCGTTGCGCCGTGGCGTGCTCGACGCCTATGCCCGCGAGGTGACGCAGCCCGTGCGCACCCAGGCCGACCCGCTGGCCCAGACGCGCTGGAGCGTGCTGGGCGACGGCAGCCCGCCCGACGCCACCGGCACCCTGCGCCTGTCCTTCGGGCGGGTGGCCGAGGTGGCCCTGGGCGGCCTGCGCCAGCCCTGGTTCACGACGCTGGACGGCCTGTGGGCGCGCACCGACGGCTTTGCCGGCACCAGCCCCTTTGATCTGAGCCCGCGCCTGGCCGCGCTGCGCCGCGAATTGCCCGGCGCCACGCCGCTGAACTTCATCTGCACCGCCGACATCGTGGGCGGCAACTCCGGCTCACCCGCCGTCGACAGCCAAGGCGACTGGGTGGGCGTGGTGTTCGACGGCAACCTCGACTCGCTGGCCGGGCGCTTTGCGTTCGACGAGCGCAACAACCGCGCGGTGGTGGTGCACCAGGCGGCCATCCGGCTGGCCTTGCGCCAGCTCTACTCGGCCAAGCATCTGGCCGAAGAACTGGGGCTGTAAGACCATGCGCAGCTGGAAAGTTCTGCTGGCTTGCGGCCTGCTGGCCGCCCTGCCCATGGCCTGGGCGCAGGAAGACGCGCCACCCGCACCAGTGGCACCGCCCGCCGAAGTGGCCGCCCCGGACTGGTCCCCGGTGCTGACCGAGATCGACGGGCTGGCTGTCGAGTACGCGGTGCACCGCGTTGCACAGCCGCGCGCCACGCTGGTGTTCGAGAACGGCCTGATGCTCACGCTCGACACCTGGCGCGCCGTGGTGGCGGCGTTGGGGGACTGCTGCAATCTGCTCGCCTACCACCGCGCCGGCATTGGCCGCAGTGCACTGGCGCCCACGCCGCAGCCGCCCGAACAGGCTGCAGCGCGGCTGCAGCAACTGCTGCAGCAGCAGGGGTTGGCGCCGCCCTATGTGCTGGTCGGGCATTCGCTGGGCGGGCAGTACGCCCAGCTGTTTGCGCGCCAGTACCCGGAGCAGGTCGAGGGACTGCTGCTGGTGGATGCGCTGCCGCCGGGCGCCGTCAAACCCGCGGCCGACTTCCCCTGGTTCACGCGCCTGGGCCTGTGGCTGTTCGCCCCGGCCGCAGCGCGGCGCGAGATCGCCGGCATCCACGACCTGGGCGAGCGCCTGCTGGCCGAGCCCGGCGCATTCGGCGGGCCGATGATCCGCCTGGTGGCCCTGCCCGATCCGCGCGCCGCCAAGCCCCAGGGCCTGGTTCGCGACCTGCTCAAGGGCGTGATCTACGCCGAGGATTTCGGCGTCTGGGCGGTGGATCCCGAGCTGGCCGAACGCCAGCTGGACCGCCTTTACCCACAGGCCGAGCTGCGCCAGTTGCAGGCCCACCACCGCGTGCAGGAGGCCGCGCCGGAAGCCGTGGTCGCGGCCATCCGAAGCCTGCTCGGGCGGCGCGCCGCGGGCCCGGGCTGAGGGCAGCGCCGCGGCTCAGTCCGGCCAGCGCTCGCGCAGCGCCAGCACGCTGGGCAGCAACTCCAGGAACAGCGTCACCAGTTCGGGGTCGAAATGCTTGCCGGCCTCGGCCTGCAGCAGCGCGGTGGCCTTTTCCACCGGCCAGGCGGCCTTGTAGGGGCGCGCGCTGGTCAGCGCGTCGAACACATCGCACAGGGCCACGATGCGGGCTTCCAGCGGAATGGCTGCGCCCGCCAGGCCCTGCGGATACCCGCTGCCATCCCATTTCTCGTGGTGGTGCAGGGCCACGCGGCGCGCCATCTGCAGCACCAGGGCCTCGTGCTCGCCGATGATCTCTGCGCCGATCTCGGCGTGGCGACGCATGTGATCCCACTCGGCCGGGTCCAGCGGGCCGGGCTTGAGCAGCACGGCGTCGGGAATGCCGATCTTGCCGACGTCATGCATGGCGGCGGCGTTGAGCAGGTCGTCGGCCTCGTCGTCCGTCATGCCCAGGGCCTTGCCCATCAGCTGGGCGGAGTGGCTCATGCGCATCACATGGCGGCCGGTCTCGTTGTCGCGGTACTCGCCAGCTCGGCCCAGGCACTGCACGATGGCCAGGCGGCTGGCGCGCAGCTCGCTGCTGGCCACCAAGGAGAGGTGGGTGCGCACACGGGCCAGCACGATGGGCGGGCTGACGGGCTTGGTGAGGTAGTCCACCGCGCCGGCGGCAAAGCCCTCGGCCTCGTGGGCAGGGTCGGAAAGCGCCGTCACGAACAGCACCGGAATGCCGCGCAGCGCGGGATCGGCCTTGAGGCGGGCACAGACCTCCAGGCCGGTGAGCCCGGGCATCATGACGTCGAGCAGGATCAGCTGCGGCCGCTCCTGCGCGGCCAGCTCCAGCGCCTTGAAGCCGTCGCGGGCGAAGGCCAGGCGGTAATGCGCCTGCAGGATCTGGCGCAACACCTGCAGATTGGCGGGTTCGTCGTCGACCAGCAGCAGCTTGGGGCGGCGGTCTTGGTGGGGGTCGGCCCAGTTCATGGGTGTGGCTCCTTCAGCGCCGCCAGCAGGCGGCGGGCTTGCTCGAATTCAAAGTCTGCCAGCGCGGTTTCCAGGGCCTGGCCGCGCTGCGGCCCCAGGGCGGCCAGGATGCGCTGAATCAGCGGCTCCGGCAGCTCGCCCTGCGCCAGCGCCTGGTCCAGGGCCTGCAGATCGGCGGGTTCAGGCTGCCTCGGCTGGGGCGCGGAAGGGCTGGGTTCCGGATTGGCTGCTGCCGGCAGCGCCGCCCACAGGGCCTGCAACTGGGCGCGCAGGCCGACCCATGCGGTGGCGGGGTCGGACGCAGCGCCCTGCTCCAGCGCCAGCAAGGGCGCGGAAAGCACGCCGTAGCCCAGATTGGCCAGGGTGCCGCGCAGGCGGTGCGCCCAGGCGGCGTCCTCCTGGCCCGCGGGCCAACGCGCCAGGGCGTCGGCCAGGAAGCGCTGCAACTGCTCGCGCAGCAGGCGCGCGTCGCCCCAGCGCCGCAGGCCCTCGCTCCAGTCGTGCCCGGGCGGCAGCAGCGCCGCTTCGGGTTGCGCGGCCGTGGCGGCGGGCTCGGCCGGCTGCGGCTGCAAGCCCAGCACGCGCGCGATCTCGGCGGTCAGGTCCGGCCAGTCAATCGGCTTGGTGGCAAAGCCGTCCATGCCGGCCTGCTCGGTGAGGTCACGGTCGCCCTGCATGGCGCTGGCGGTGAGCGCGATGACGGGCAGGTGCGCGCCGCTCTGGCGCTCGCGTTCGCGCAGGGCGCGGCAGACCTGCAGGCCGTCCATCTCGGGCATCTGCACGTCCAGCAAGGCCAGGTCGAAGCGACCCTCATCGAGCCGTTGCAGCGCCTGCACGCCGTGCACGGCCGTCACCACCTCGTGCCCCATGCTGCGCAGGCGCAGCTCCAGCAGGCTGAGGTTCTCGGGCACGTCGTCGGCCACCAGGATGCGCAGCGGCGGCAGGGTCACGCGTTCACGAGCGGTGTGCGCGGCCTGCGGCTCTTCATCCGTGGCGGCCAGCGGCAGGCGCACCCAGAAGCGCGAACCCTGCCCCAGCGTGCTTTCGACACCGATCTCGCCCCCCATCAGCTCGCAGAGCTGGCGCGCGATGGTGGTGCCCAGGCCGGTGCCGCCGAAGCGGCGGCTCATCGTGGCATCGGCCTGCGCAAAGGGGTCAAAGATGTGTTCAAGCCGGTCGGGCGCGATGCCGATGCCGGTGTCGCGCACCGCCAGCTCCACCCGGCCATCGTCCAGCGGGTGGGCGCTCAGCTTGACCTCGCCCTGCTCGGTGAACTTCACCGCGTTGCCGGCCAGGTTCATCAGCACCTGGCGCACGCGCAGCGGGTCGCCCAGCACCTGGGTGGGTAGGGCGGGGTCGAGGTCCAGCGTCAGCGCCAGGCCCTTGCGGCGGGCGTTCAGGCCCAGGGTCTGCACCACGTCCTGGCAGAGCTGCGCCAGCGAGAAGGGGCGCTGCTCCAGCGTCATGGCGCCCTGCTCCATCTTGGCGGTGTCCAGGATGTCGTTCAGCAGGCCCAGCAGCGCGCGCGCCGAGCGCTGTACCGTCTGCATGTGGCGGCGGGCGTCGGCGGGCAATTCGCCGTCCAGCACCACCTCGGTGAAGCCGATGATGGCGTTCATCGGGGTGCGGATCTCGTGGCTCATATTGGCCAGGAAGGCGCTCTTGGCGTCGGCGGCCAGCTCGGCGCGCACCTTGGCCTGGCGCAGGTCCTGCTCCAGGCGGTGGCGGTCGGTCAGGTCGGTGATGAACTTGACGATGCGCAGCGGCTTGCCGGCCGCGTCCAGGATGGGGTTGTAGGTGGCCTGGATCCACACAGGGCGGCCGTCGCGCCCGACACGCTCGTACTCGCCGCTGCGCACCTCGCCGCGGCGCAGCGCAGCCCAGTGCTCGCGGTAAGCCGGGCTGTGCAGCTCCATGGGCAGGCACAGCAGGCGGTGGTGGCGGCCCAGCAGCTCCTCGGCGCTGTAGCCGAACAGCTGCAGGAAGCGCTCGTTGGCGTGCACGATGCAGCCGTCCAGGTCGAACTCCACCACCACCAGGGCGCGCCGGATGGCAGCCAGCACGCCCGCGAACTCGGCATTGCGCAGGCGCGCCTCGGTCACGTCCAGCACCAGGGCGTCCACCCGGCACAGCGGGGAATCCGGCAGGGCCGATAGCGTGCCGGTCTCGGCCACCCAGCGCACCTGGCCATCACGGCGCAGGATGCGGTACTCCAGCTGGTAATTCCCAAGGCGCGGCGGGCCGCGGCGGGCCAGGCTGCCCCCCACGGCGAGATCGTCCGGGTGCACGAGCAGGTCCAGCCCCTGCGCCGCCCCCACCAGCTCGTCGGCGCGCCAGCCGCTCAGCGCCTCGATGCCCTCGCTGACGAAGCGCAGTTCGGTGCGGCCGCTGGCGAAGTCGTGCACGCCATGGGCGGCCACGCCGGGCAGGTTGGCGATCAGGCTGCGGTGCTCCTGCTCGCTGTCCTGCAGGGCGCGTTCGACGCGGCGACGCTCACTGATGTCGGTAACAAAGGCCACGCCCATTGCGGCCTCGCCGCCGCCGGCCTCGGCATGGCCCAGCGCCAACCGCAGCGGGATGAGGCTGCCGTCACGGCGCCGGCCGCTGCACTCGGCCACGGCGCGGCCACGCGGGCGCAGCTCGGCCGCGGCGGGCACCCAGTGCTCCAGCGTCTGGCCCACCAGGTCTTCGCGGCGGGCGCCGAAGATCTGCAGCGCCGCAGCGTTGGCGTCCAGGATGGTGCCGGCCGCATCCATGCGCAGCACCCCATCCACCGCCACATCGAACAGCGCCTGCAGCTGGCTTTCATTGCGCTGCAGCGCCATGAAGAGCTGGCGATGGCGCAGCGCCGCGCTGACCAGGGCCGCCAGCGCGCTGACCACCACGGCCATGAAGGCCACGCCCATCGCCAGCCCGAGGTTCTGTTCCAGCGCCGAGCCGCTCACCTGTTCTTCCAGGCCGACGAAGTGCGCCGCCCGCATGGCGGCGTAATGCATGCCGGAGATCGCGCCACCCATCACCAACGCGGCCAGCAGGTCAGCGCTGCGCGCCCCCAGGCCGGGTCGCCTTTCCAGCGCGTGGCGCACCCAGAGCGCCGTCACCGCCAGGCCCACGGCAATCAGCAGCGAGGCCAGGAACCAGGCGGGGTCGTAGCGCAGCAGGGCGTTCGAGCGGATGGCCGCCATGCCGCCAAAGTGCATCAGGCCGATGCCCACCCCCATCAGCACGCCACCGCCCAGCAAGCCCACGCGGCTCTGGCGCGCGCTGGCCAGCACCCTCAGGGCCACCCAGGCCGCCGCCATGGCGGGCAGGACCGAAAGAGCCGTCAGCCAGGGCTCGTAGCGCACCGTGGTGCACACCTGGTAGGCCAGCATGCCAATGAAGTGCATCGACCACACGCCCGCCCCCAGCGTGACGGCGCCCACCAGCAGCGCGCCCCTGCGCAGGCCGGGCGTGGGGCTGCTGCGCGCCTTGTCGGCCAGCTGCAGCGCGAAGTAGGACGCCACCGCCGCCACCAGCAGCGACAAGGCCACCAGCCGCAGGTCGTAATCCCCCTGGGGCAGGATCTGGCCCCGGTGGGCCTCAAGCAGGAAAAAGCGGTCGAGCAAGGTGCGGGCCCTTGGGGGTGGGGAGCGTTCGGCCCATTCTGGAGGGCGCGGCCCGCCCGCGCCCGGCGTCGGGGCATCGCCCCGGGATTCCACCGGGCCGGCAAACCCTGGCTCGGCAGGAGCGCCGGCTGAGCCAGGCCGGGCTGAGACAATCCCGCGCCATGAGCACGTCCACCCCCGCCAACACCCCCCTCACCTACGACCAGGCCGGCGTCAACTACGACCTGATCGACCCCCTGAAGGTCAGCGCCCAGCGCGCCGCCGCCAGCACCGCCACCCAGCTGGGCGTGCACGGCTTCAACGAGGTGAAGGCCTCGCGGGGTGAATCGGCCTATGTGGTGGACGTGGGGCCGTTCTACATGGCCTCGATCGTCGAATGCCTGGGCACCAAGACCCTGGTGGCCGACGAGATGGCCCAGCTGACCGGCCAGAGCTTCTACGGCGCGATTGCGCAAGACACCATCGCCATGGCGGTGAACGACCTCATCACCGTCGGCGCCACGCCCCTGGTGGTGCAGGCCTACTGGGCCGCCGGCGGCTCCGACTGGTTTGGCAACGCCCCGCGTGCCCAAGCCCTGGTGGCCGGCTGGAAAGCCGCCTGCGAAACCTGCGGCGTGGCCTGGGGCGGTGGCGAGACGCCGGCGCTGGCCGGCATCGTCGAGAACGACCGCATCGACCTGGCGGCCTCCTGCACCGGCCTGATCAACCCGAAGTCGCGCCTGTCGGTCGGCGACCAGCTCGCCCCCGGCGACGCCATCGTGCTGCTGGCCGCCAGCGGCATCCATGCCAACGGCCTGAGCCTGGCCCGCAAGCTGGCCGAGCGCCTGGAGAACGGCTACCTGACCGAGATCGAGCCCGGCCTGAGCTACGGCGCCGCCTTGCTGGCGCCCACGCCGCTGTATTCGCCCGTCACCGAAGCGCTCTACAAGAGTGGCCTGACCGTGCACTACAGCGCCAACATCACCGGCCACGGCTGGCGCAAGCTGCTGCGCCACCCGGGTGAGCTGACCTACCGCATCAAAACCGTCCCCCCGGTGCCCGCCGTGCTGCGCTTCATGCAGAAGGAATGCCACCTGGACGACCGCGAGGCCTACTCCACGCTGAACATGGGCGCCGGCTTCGCCCTCTTCGTGCCGCCCGAGCAGGCCGCCGAGGTGGTCAAGGTGGCCCAGGGCTGCGGCATCCAGGCCTGGCATGCCGGCCAAGTCGAGGCCGGCCCGAAGCGCCTGTTCATCGAGCCGCTGGGCATCGAGTTCTCGGACGCGGATCTGCAGCTGCGCTAAGCCGTGGCGCCGCTGCTGCGGATCGGCGACTGGACGGTTGACGGCAGCGCCAACGAGCTCTGGCAGGAGGGCAGCGAGCGCCGCCCGCTGCGCCACAAGGCCATGGCCACCCTGCTGCTGCTGGCCGAAACGCCCGGCCAGGTGGTGGCGCGCGAGACCCTGATCGAGCGCGTCTGGGGTGGCAACGCCTTCGTGGCCCAGAAGGCCATCAACACGGCCATCTGGACGATCCGCCAGGCCCTGGGCGACGACCCGGAGGCGCCGCGCTATGTCGAGACCATCGCCAAGAAGGGCTACCGGCTGATTGCGCCGGTGCAGATGCTGGCGCGGGCGCCGACCGCTCCCGCTGCAGCCGCGGTCACAGCCTCATCTCCGGCGCCCAGCAGCCCCAAGCGGCCCTGGCTGACCGCCGCCTGGGTGCTGCTGGGGCTGAGCGGCCTGCTGGGCGGCCTGGCCTGGCAGGCACGCCAAGCGGCACCCGCCCCCGCCCTGCAAAGCCGCTGGCTGACGCAACTGCCCGGCGTCGAGTTCCTCGGCCAGCATTCGCCCGATGGCCGCTGGCTGGCCTTTGCCTGGTGGCAGGGCCAGGGCGATGCGGCCCTGGTGCTGCGCAGTGCCAAAGGGCGCGAGCCGCCTCAGGTGCTGGCGGATGCCCACGGGGATGTGCACGGCCTGGCCTGGCTGGAGGGCGGCCGGGCGCTGGCCTTCACCGCACTGAAAGAGGGCCGCTGCCAGCTCTGGCGCGTGGACCTGGAACCCGCAGCCCCGCCCCGCCCATTGGCCGAATGCCAGCCCCTGTTCACCCCCATCCTGGCCGCCAGAGACGATGGCCGCACCCTGGTGTTCACCGCCCCGGGCGAGGGCCGGCCCGGTCTGTTTGCCCTGCAATCCGATGGCAGCGGCCTGCGCCGCCTCACCACCGCCCCCGACCCCCTGCTGCCCGATCACCAGCCCGCTTTCGCCCCCGATGGCCGCCGCCTGGCCTTTGCGCGCAGCCAGCCCGGCGCGGGCACGCGCGATCTGTTCGAGCTGGATTTGGCCAGCGGCCAGGAGCGCCGCCTCACGCAGCAGGGCTTCACCAGCCTGCACGGCCTGGCCTACACGGCCCAGGGCGAGGACCTGATCCTTTCCACCACCCAGCTGGAAGTGCGCATGCTGCAGCGCTGGCAGCGCCGCAGCGGGCAGCTGCAGCCGCTGGGGCAGGAAGGCAGTGCGCCGATGCGCGAACGCGATGGCCGGCTCACTGTGGCGGTGCTGCGCGGCAGCGTAGGTCTGGCGCAGTGGACCCTGGGCGCGGCCGGGCTGCAGGTGCTGGCGCCGGCCCTGGGCTCGCGCCGCCATCCGGCCCTGCACGAGGGGCCGGGCGGCGACGCCCTGGCCTTCGTGGCGCGCGGCAGCCCGGGCTTCAGCCAGCTCTGGGTGGCCGCGCCGGCCCTGGCCGACCCGCAGGAGCGCCTGCAGTTGCCGGGCGAGATTGGCCGGCCCGCCTGGTCGCCCGACGGCCAGCGCCTGGCCTTCTGGGCCCGTTGCGGCGCCGGCGGCCAGCTCGCCCTGTGCGCCTGGCAACGCAGCAGCAGCGCCGTGCAGGTCCTGCTGCAGGACGGCCAGGCCGGCGGCCCGCCGACCTGGCGCGACGCCAACACCCTGGTCTTCAGCCGCCCACAGGCCGGCAGCTGGCGGGCCTGGGCGCTGACACCGGGCCAGGCGCCACAGCCCCTGCCCGGCGCGCCGGCCCTGCACGCCCAGGCCCGGCTGGACCTTGGCCCCGGCGGCGAGTTCTGGGGCCAGGGCGAGGACGGCCTCCTGCGCTGGGCGCCAGATGGCGCCGGCACCGAGCGCTGGACGGCACAGGGGCTCGAAACCGGCGAGCGCGTGATCGGCTGGACCCCGCACCCCGAGGCCGGCTTGTGGCTGCTGAGCCGTGGCCGCTTCGAGCGCCTGCTGCACCAGCGCCGGCCCGAAGCAGCGGCGCAAGAGCTGGCGCGCTGGCCGCTGGGCACGCTGGCCGAGTTCCCCAGCCTCAGCGCCGGCCCTGGCCGGCTCGTGCTGGAGCGCTCCGGCGGTGCCCAGGGGGACCTGCTGGAACTCCGCTAAAGCATTGATTCAAGAGAAGAAATTTCTTTTTGACGGAAAGCGGAGCGCGATTGGAGGCTGAGTGTCTTGTGGGCTGAAAGGGGGGCGGCGCCAATGCGCGCTCCGGCCCAGCCTGGGCCCCGACACTCACGGAGTTCCCCCCGATGCGCACCACGATGCCCAGCCTCCTTGCCACCCTGTGCCTGCTTGCCGCCTGCGGTGGTGGCGGCAGCAGCCCGGCTCCTGCCCCGGCACCCGCACCCGCACCGACCCCGGCACCCGCGCCAGCACCTGCACCGGCGGGCTGGACCCGCCTGGCCGACCTGCCCGCCGGCGTGGCCAAGTTCGGCCTGGCGGCCGTCAACGGCAAGCTGATCGTGGCCGGCGGCTACGACACCTCGGCCAGCAGCTACCTCTACGACATCGCCAGCAACAGCTGGTCCACGGGCCCACGCCTGCCGCGCGGCACCGACAACCTGGCGGCCCTGAGCGCGGCCGGCAAGGTCTACGCCCTGGGCGGCGAGGCCAGCAATGCGCTGCAGGTCTATGACCCGGCGGCCAACACCTGGAGCAGCGGCCCGGCCCTGCCGGTGCCACGCTTTGCCGCCGCGGCGGCCGAGCTGAATGGCCGCCTGCACTTGGTGGGCGGCTGGAACCTGAACAACGCCGCCAGCGCCTCGGTCGACAGCCACTCGGCCTTCGACACCACCAGCCAGACTTGGCTGAGCCAGGCCCTGGCACCGCTCAGCCCGGCCCGCAATGCCGCCGCCGCAGCCGTGCTGGATGCCCGGCTGTGCGTGGCCGGCGGCCGCGGCCCCGGCATCCGCGCCACCGACCAGCAGCCGCTGGACCGCCTGGATTGCTACAGCCCGGCCAGCAACAGCTGGGCCGCCGAGCCCGCCCTGCCCACCGCGCGCGGCAGCCTGGCTGCAGCCGTGCTGGGCGGCAAGCTCTACACCTTTGGCGGTGAAACCGCAGCGCGCACGGTCAGTGCCGCTGTGGAGCGCTTCGACCCCGCCACGCGCAGCTGGACCCCGCTGCCCGCCATGCCCTACGCCGCCCATGGCCTGGGGGCGGTGGCGGTGGGTGATGCGATCTATGTGCTGGGCGGCTTCACGGCAGCCTCAGACGCGGTGGGCAGCGAGTCGCGCCAGGTCTGGCGCTACCAGCCTTGAAGGGGCGGCCGAGGCGGGCCTGCCGCCGCACGTAGAATGCGCGGTGACGGGCCCCCTCGCATGGGAGCGCGCCCAACCGGGTCAGGTGGGGAACCAAGCAGCCCTCAGCGTTGCAACCAGTGCCGAGGTAAGGCTCGTCACCCATCACTTGAAAAGCGGCTGCCCCGGCAGCCGCTTTTTTCATTGCCATGCACATCCTGCTGATCGAAGACGATCTGGATCTCGGCCAGGCCCTGCTGAGCGCCCTGCAGTTGGAGGCCTTCAGCGTGCAATGGCTGCGTCGCGCCGCCGATGCCCCGCCCCAGCTGGATGACCCCGCCTGCAGCGCCGTGCTGCTGGATCTGGGCCTGCCCGATGGCAGCGGCCTGGCCCTGCTGCAGCGCTGGCGCGCGGCACAGAGCCGCACGCCGATCCTCGTCATCACCGCACGCGGCGCGCTGGACGAACGCCTCACCGGCCTGGACGCCGGTGCCGACGATTACCTGGTCAAGCCCTTCGAGATTCCCGAGCTGCTGGCGCGCCTGCGCGCCGTGCTGCGGCGCAGTGCCGCCCAGGCCGGCGAGACCTGGCAGTTCGGCGCCCTGGCCCTGCTGCCGCGGCGCTCGCAAGCCCAGCTGGAGGGCCGGACCCTGGACCTGACGCCGCGCGAGTACCAGCTGCTGCTGGCCCTGGCCGAGGGCGGCGGCGAGGTGGTGGACAAGGCCACCCTGGCACAGCGCCTGGAACCCCTGGGCGAGGCCGTGGACACGGCCGCGCTGCAGGTGCATCTGAGCAATCTGCGCCGCAAGATCGGGGCCGAGCGCATCGGCACGCTGCGCGGCGTGGGCTATTGGCTGGAGTCGCTATGAAACACAGCTTGGGCAAGCGCCTGGTGGGCGCGCTGCTGGTGGCCTATGCACTGATCACCCTGCTGCTGGTGGTCTGGAACTACTGGGAGGCACGCAGCCAGCTGGTGCAGCAGTCACCCGCGCAAATGCTCGGCAGCCTGCTCGCCCGCAGCGTCGAGAAATTGCGTGATGCCGAGAGCGCCTGCGCCGTAGCCCAGGGCTTCGCGGGCGAGCTTGAGCGCATGCGCAAGCTGCAGGGCTATGCCTATGGCGGGGCGGGGGTGCAGCTGCGCGACACCGGGCAGCGTGTCGTCTGCCAGATCGGCCCGCAGCCCGCAGGCGAACTGCCCGAAGGCCTGAGCCAGACCGACATTCGGGGCCAAGCCCATGCCGTCTTCCAGGCCCAAGCCGGGCCCTGGCGGGTGCAGGTGCTGGACCCCTTGATCGGCGATGAGGTGTTGATCATTTGGGTGCTGAGTGAAATCGGCAGCTCGCTGCTGCTGGCCCTGCCGGTGCTGCTGCTGACGCTGTGGCTGGCGGTGCGCACCGGCCTGGCGCCACTGCACCGCTTCACCGCCCGCATCGCCGCACTGGACACCCGCCATGAGCTGGCCGCGCTGAACCTGGACCTGCGGTACACCGAGCTGAAACCCTTAGGCGAGGCCTTCGACGCCCTGCTCAAACGCCTGCGCGAGCAACTGGCACGCGAACGCGCATTGATCCACGACGCCGCCCACGAGCTGCGCACGCCGCTGGCCGCCCTGGGCGCCCAGGCCCATGTGCTGCTCAGCAGCCCGGATGAAGCCGGGCGCCAGCAGGCCGCCCAGGCCCTGCAGCAGGGCCTGGCACGCACGGCCCATCTGTCCCAGCAGCTGCTGGACCTGGCCCGCCTGGACCAGGAACGGCCCACTCAGACCGAAGAGCTGGACCTGGCCGAACTGGCCGCCACCCAGCTACGCCAGGCCCATGCGCAAGCCCGCGCCCGCGGCGTGCAGCTGGCGCTGCAGGCGCCGGACCACCTGCCCTGGAAGGCCGAACGCCTGGCCCTGCAAACCCTGCTGCAGAACCTGCTGGACAACGCGATCCGCTACGGCGCCCGCGAAGTGGAACTGCAGCTCGGCCAGGGCCCCGATGGGCGCCCCTGGCTGGCCGTGGCCGACGATGGCCCCGGCGTGCCGCCCGAGCAGCACCAGAAGATGTTTGACCGCTTCTGGCGCGGCACCCAGACCCTGGAGTCCGGCACCGGCCTGGGCCTGGCCATCGTGGCCCAGGCTCTGCAACGGCTGGGTGCCCAACTGGCCATCTCGACCGGTCTGCTCGGCCGGGGCATCGGCTTTCGGGTGCAGCTTTAGGAATCCTTTAGGGTCGGATTTCAAGAATGCGGGCCTCGTTCACCCGCATTGATTTCCGACCATGTTTGCAGCCTTTCTGCCCCGACGTTCCCTTCTGGCCCTTGGCCTGGCCGCCATCCTCAGCGCCTGCGGCGGTTCCCAGGTTGATGAGATCCGCAACCCCGAGCTGCTGACCGAGACCCAGGCGGCGCGCGACGAGGCCGAGGCCGGCGTCAAGGCCGGGCTGGTGGGTGCCGTGTTCGCCACTCAGGCCGAATCCACCGCCAAGCTCTACCTGGGTGCGGCAGGGCTGCGCAAGCAGGCCGGCGCAAACCTGCAAGGGGATGAAGCCTTCCACCTGGCCTCGATGAGCAAATCCATGACCGCCGCTCTGGCGGCCCAGTGGGTCGAGAAGGGCAAGCTGCGCTGGGACAGCAAGCCCGCCGAACTGCTGCCCGAACTGGCCGCGCAGATGCACCCGGCCTATGCGCAGATCACCCTGGCCCAGCTGCTGAACCACCGCGCCGGCCTGGTACCGCTGGACAGCGCCGAGGGCCTCGAAGACTTCGGTGCCTACCTGGCCAGCCAGACCGCACCGCTGCCGCAAACCGACACCGGCCGCCGCCGCTTCTTGAGCGCTTACCTGCTGAGCCTGCCTCCGGCCGGTCAGCCCGGTCAGGACTTCGTCTACTCCAACGCCGGCTACACCCTGGCCGGCGCCATGCTGGAAGCCGCCACCGGCCAGGACTTCGAGACCCTGCTGCGCGAGTTCACGGCGCCGCTGGGCCTGCACCCGGTCTGGCAGACCCTGTCACCCGTGACGCAGGGCTACGAGGGCGAGGCCCCCGGCAAGCTGCAGCCCTTCACCGGCTTCGGGGCGGAATTGCAGCCCTGGGTGGATGCCATCAAGCCCTCGGGCGACGTCTGGCTCAGCCCGGCCGAGTACGCCCGCTGGCTGGCCGAACACCAGCGCGCGTTGCAGGGCCAGGGCCATGGCCTGCCGGCCAGCTATGTGCAGAACCTGCGCAGCATCCGCCCCGGCGACTACGCCCTGGGCTGGGCCGGCGGCCAGGTCAAGGGCCAGACCGTGCTCTTCCACACCGGCGCCTCGAACGGGTTCATGGGCATGGTGGTGCTGCGCCAGGACGGCCAGCGCGCCCACTTTGCGCTGACCAACACCTTCGGCACCAACGCCGGCCCCAGCGACTGGGTGACGACGATCCTGAACGACAGCCTGGTGCGGCTGGCTTCGCGCTGAGGCGCGCCTCGGCCCCCGGAATCCGTCACCCGTCGCTGGGGCTGGGGCAAACGGAAGACAGCGGCGGGCCGGGCGATTAGGGTGGCGGCCATTTTCAAACTTGCTTTGCCATGCCGCCCCTGCTCCAACGCTTTCCCTTTGTGTCGCTTCCGCTGACGCAACTGCTGTTCCGGCTCAGCCTGGCCGCCGTGTTCTTCGGTCATGCGCTGATGCGGGTGTTGACCCCCGGCTACTTCGCCCAGGCGGGTGAACAGATGGCCGCGCGCGGCTTGCCCTGGGCCTCCGTCTGGCTGATGGCCGCCACCGCCGTGGCCTTGGTGGGCAGCCCCCTGCTGGTGATGAACCAAGGCTTGCGCTGGATCGGCCCGGCCTTTTTGCTCATCACGCTGGGCCGCATGGCCTTCATGGAGCAAGGCTGGTGGGTGGCCGAGCATGGCGATGGCGGGCGCGAGTTCAGCTTTGTGCTGTGCGCCATGTGCCTGTGGGTCAGCGCCATAGGTCTGAAGGCGCAGAGCGGGCGGCTGGCGGCGCTGCTGAGCCCCAACCGCGCCAACTGCGTCCTGCGCTGGGCGCTGGCACTGTTCTTCATGATCCATGCGGCCAGCCGCTTCACCGAGGCCGACTACTTTCGCGGCCTGGGAGCCGGGCTGGAGCAGCTCGGTCTGCCCTTCGGCTTCTACTTTGGCGTGGCCGCCACGGCGCTGGAGCTGACCGGCGGCACCGCGCTGCTCCTGAACCGGGGCGCCCGGTGGGCAGCCCTGGGCCTGTTCGGCATCAGCGCCGTAGGCATCGGGGTGATCCACCTGCGCCTGGGCTGGTTCGTGGGTGAATTTGGCAACGGCGGCGCGGAGTTCAGCCTGGCCCTGTGCGCCGTGTGCCTGCTGGTGGCTGCCTGGGATCGCGAGACTGCTTCAGCTGCCGCTCTGCCGGAACGCCATCACCGCCTGGTTGCGCAGGGTGCGCAGCAGTGACAGTTCCTTCTCATCCAACTGGATGTCGCCGGGCTTCTCGCGGTCGGCATAAATCAGGCCGAAAGGCGCACCCTTGAGCGCCAGCGGCAGCACCAGAAAGCTGCCGGCCTTGAACTTGTCGCGCCACCAGGGCGGCAGGCGCTGGGCGATGTTGGGCTGGGTGGCGTCGCTAATCAGGGTGTCCACGGCCTTGAGGCAGACGGCGCAGAACAGATCCGGCGTCTGTCCGGGGGCCGGCTTGAGCGGCACCTTGAAATGCGGTGCCAGGGCCTCGACGCCCTCGCCCAGGCCGAAGCGGCCGATCAGCTGCTCGGTGCGGGCGTCGCGCATGGCGAACAGCACGCGCTTGAGGCTGAGCGCCCGGAACATGGTCTCCAGGATCATGCGCAGCACGGCGCCAACATCGTTGGACTGCACCATGGCATCGGTGATGTCTTGGATGCCGGCGGCGAGCTGCTGCGAGGCCTGCTCGCGCGGCTGGGAATGGATGTCCGTCACCACCGTGGCCTGCATGACCACGGTGGCCAGCTCGGCGTCCGAACTGGGCTCCGGGGTGACGCTGATCAGGCGCTGGGCGGGCGAATTGCGCTCCACCCGCAGCTCCATCGCGTCGGCCAAGTCAGCCAGCTTCTGCTGTGCCTGGCCACAGGCGCCGGCAAAAGCCTCGGCACCCACGCGCAGCGCGCGCGAGTGGCGCTCGCCCAGCTGCTTGAGGCGCAGCTTGGCCTGGTCGGGCTCGCTGTGCAGGATGACGTCCGCGGCCTCGTTGGCGGCGCGGGCCAGCCAGCGCTGGCGCTCGATGGCCTGCTCGGGCGGGCGCTCCGGCGGGTCGCCCACCGGGCGGCGCATCATGGCCGTCAGGCCATCGGGCAGGCCCCAGCGCTTGGCCACGGCAATGCCCAGTTCCTCGTAGCTGATGCCCAGCACGCGCGCGCTGGCAGTGGCCTCGCTGATCGGCGCCTGCGTGCCCTGGGCCTCGCGCACCAGGCGGCGCACCTGGGAGGCTTCCTCGGCAAAGTAGAACTCGGTCAGCAGGCGGCCGAGGTTCTGGAACAGTGCGCCGAGGAACATCTCCTCGCCCTCGCGGCTGGCGCCACTGAGCTCGCGCGCCAGGCTGCCGGCCATCAGGCTGCGCAGGAACTCGGTCTTGAGCTGGGCGGCGTGGGCGCGGTCTTGCATGCGCTCCAGCAGCACCAGGCTGAGCGCCAGATTGCGCACGCCGCCAAAGCCCACCAGGGCGACGGCCCGCGACACCGTGCTGATGCTGCCGCCGCCGGCATGGCGGAATTGCGCGGTGTTGACCAGGCGCAGCAGCTTCTTGGTCAGCGCCACGTCCTTGAGGATCTCGTTGGCCAGGCCGGCGAGGCTCTCGTTGTCGGAGTGCGTGAGACGCTGGATACGCTCGATCGAGGCGGTGAGGCCAGGGAAATCGGCCTTGGCGCGCATGCGGCGCAGCAGGAACTCCAGCGCGGCGGCTCCGGCCGGGCCATCGCCACTTTCAGCCGGCGCGTCGGCCGGGCCGTGCAGCCAGGCCATCAGCGCGTCACGCATGGCCGCGGCACTCTCCCAGCGCCGTGCCGGGTCGCGTGCCAGCCCGCGCTGCACGATGGCGCGCAGCGCGTCGTCGGCGTCCGGGTTGTCGATGTGCGGCATCTCCAGGTCTTCGTGCTGGGTGCGGTGCAGGCTGCGCGCCACATCGGCCTCGCCCACCAGGCGGCGGCCGCTCATCAGCTCGGCCAGCATGATGGCGGCGGCAAATACGTCCATGCGCGGCTGCGGCGCCTCGCCACGCGCGGCCTCGGGCGAGATGTAGCCCGGCGTGCCCACCACCTGGGCGGCACTCTGGTCGGTGGCACGGGCCGCGATGCCGAAATCGGTGACGCGCGGCCGGCCCTGGGCGTCGATCAGCACATTGCCGGGCTTGAGGTCGCGGTGCACGATGCCGGCGGCATGGGCAAAGGCCAAGGCGTCCAGCACCTGCACCATGGTCTCCACCGCCTTGCGCGGCGGCTGCGGGCCCTCGCCCAACACACGGCTCAGGGTGCCACCACGCACCAACTCGAACACCAAGGCGGGCTGGCCATCGAAGCGGTCCGCCTCGTAGACGGGCACGATGCCGACATGGTTGAGCCGGCTGACCGCGCGGCCCTCATGCAGCCATTCGTCCACGGCGTCCGGCGTGGCTTCTTCGGTGTTCAACACCTTGAGCGCGACCTCGCGGTCCAGGCGCGGGTCGTGCGCCAGCCAGACGATGGCCTGGGCGCCGCCGCCGAGCTTGCGGATGAGCTTGAAGCGGCCCAGCGTTCTCATATCAGTGGCGCCCGGCCGCCCGAAGCCACTGAGCGCCCCCTTGGGGGGTGGCGAGCGACAGCGAGACTGGGGGCGATTTCATGCCAGGGTGTGCTGCACGGCAGCCTGTGCGGATTCAGGAAAGAGCGCGCGCTGCACGTCGTCCAGGCTCAGGCCGAGGGCCCGGGCATAGCGCCGCGTCACCGCTTCGATGGCCTGGCGGCGCTTGCGGGGCTCGCGCTGCACCAGGCAATCCACCAGCTCGTTGGCCATCGCGCAGCTCAGGCGCAGCTGTTCGATGTCGCCATGCGCATGGTGGATGGGTTGATCGGGCTCCGGGCGACGCGCCATGGCCTGCAGTTCATCACCCAGGCCCCAGTGGCGCAAGGCGGCCAGGCCCAGGTCGTCCAGCTCACACCCCAGCACGGCAAAGGCGGCGGCGCGCTCGCTCATGGGCTGCGGGTTGGGGTGTTCCTCGGTGGGCTCGGGCGGCACTTGCAGGCGTTCGATCTGCTCGCACTCACCGGGCAGGTGGTACTGGGCCAACAGGCGGCCCAGGTTCTGCACCATCGCCACCAGGCGCAGCACTTCGGGGTCGTAGCCGGCCGGGGCCAGGCGGCGCGCCACCTCGGCGGCCTGGTGGGCACGCGCCAGGGCCAGGCGCAGGTTCACCACGCGCTCGGGTGCCAGCAGGCCCGGCCAGGGCCGCAGCGCTTGCGCCGCCGTGGCCAGCTCCTCCAGGCCCAGCAGGCTGATGGCGCGCGCCATGTTCAGCACCGCCGGCTGGCCGGCGCCGCCCTCGCGCCGCTGCGCCAGGTTCACGCGGCGCAGCAGCTCCAGCGTGAGCGCCAGATCCTGCAGCACCAGGCCGGCCAACTCGTCGGCGTGGCGTTGCTCCAGGCCGCCAGCCAGCACCTGGCGCACGGCTTCGGGCCGGGTGACGGGCAGGCCGCCAAAGCGCTTGAGGCGGTCCAGCAGCTGCGCCACCATGCCGCCTTCGGGGTTCTGCACGCGCTCGCGCCATCCTTCCAGGGCGCGTGCAAAGGCTCGCGCCTGCAGGTAGCGATGCGTGGGCTGCGTGGCGGTGCTGCGGTTGACGATGGTGCGCAGCGCCTCGTCCACCGGGTGGGTCCGCTCCCAGCCCAGGCGCACGAACTCGCGCCCATGCGGGGGTAGGCGCATCAGCACCTCGCGGGTGTCAGTGCACTCCAGTGGGGCGCGCCCGCCCAGCAAGCGGTTGGTCAGCAGGCCCAGGCAGAGCACGTCTTCCAACGCCTCGGCCTGGCGGCGCTGGCGGGCCTCGGGGGTGCTCTGCCAACCCGCTCCCAGCAAACCGATGCCCAGCAGAGCCGCGAACCCGTCTTCACCCAGCAGCAGCATGAAGGGCTGCGGGTCACCATGCGAGAGCCCGGCGTCATGCGCCATGGCCAAGCCATCGAGCGCGCGCTCCAGCCAGCGTGCCACTTCCACCGGCGCGGGCTGCTTGTGGCGCGTCAGGCGCTCGGCCACCGTAAGGCCCAGGCTGCGCGGGTAGGCGATGTAGGGCCAGGGGTCGGCGTAGCCGATCTCGGCCGGCGCGGCCAGGCCGGGGTGCTCGACCTTGGCGGCCTGACGGGCGTTTTGCAGCCATTGCTGCGGGTCGGCCGGCTTGACGCGCGGCAGCGCCACCAGCAGTTCCTGGCGGTTGCGGGTGTCCAGCACCTGCCAGAGCATGCAGCGCTCGCTCTTTCCGAGCAGCGCCTTGAGCTCAAAAGGCCCCAGCCGCAGGGGTGCGGGAGACGGGGCGGGAGGATTCGTGGAAACCATTGGGAGCGATTAAACCTGCTGCGCGAGGGGTCAAACCCCCGAAGAAGCGCCAAGACGCGACGCCGATCACAGTGACTTCTCTTCTGAGAGCAGAAACTCGCGCGCCATTCTTTCGAAGAACACACACCACCAAGTGCCACCGCGGAACCGGCTTTGCCGGGCCGCTGGTGACGCCCCCTGGGGGCTGAGGCTGGACACAGACGGCCCAGTGGGCCATCTGTGCCTGCCGAAGGCCAAGGCCACTGGCCTTGGCTGGCCCGTAGGGCGCCGCAGGCGCTTCGGGGGGGGTCAACCCGACATCTGCTGCCAGATCTTGTCCAGGCGTTTGACCGAGACCGGCTGCGGCGTGCGCAGCTCCTGGGCGAACAGGCTGACGCGCAGCTCTTCCAGCTGCCAGCGGAATTCGTCCAGGCGCGCGTCCGGGCTGCCGCGGCGCTCGGCCACACGGCGTTGCCAGCGCTGCTCCAGCGGGCGCAGCTCGGCCAGCAGCCGGCCATCGCGCTCGGAGTCGGCGCGCAGCTTGTCCAAGCGCACTTGCACGGCCTTGAGGTAGCGCGGGAAATGCTGCAGTTGGCCCCAGGGGGTGCGCGGCAGGAATTGCTTGGGCACCAGGCGCTCCAGCTGGGCCTGGATGTCGTCCGCAACCTCCTTGGGGGCGCGGGCGTCCTTGAGCTTGCGCTGGGTGGCCTGGAACTCGGCCAGCACGGTGCCCGCCAGGCGCAGCACCTCCTGGGCTATCAGCACCAGGCGCGGGCGCCCTTCGGCCAGCCGGGCATGAAAGGTCTCGGCCGTGGTGGGCAGGGGCTCGGCCAGGAAGGCGCGCTCCAGCGCCAGGTTCAGCACCTGGGCGCGCAGTTCTTCCACCGTGCCCAGGGCCATGAAGGCCACACCCAGGCGCTGCAGATCGGGGCCAAGGTTCTTTTCCAGGCCCTTGAGCGGCTCCTTGAGCTGCAGGGCGAAGAGGCGCAGCAGGCCGGCGCGGTGCAGGGCCTGGGCGGCCTCGGGTTCGTCGAACACCTCGATTTCGACATGCGCGCCCTTGTCGATCAGGGCCGGGAAGCCGATCAGGCTCTGGCCGCCCTTGCGGATCTCCAGCAGCTCGGGCAGCTCGCCAAAGCTCCAGTCGGTATGGCGCTGCGCCGCCTCCACGGCCGGCGCGGCGGCTGCTGCGGCGCCGGTCTTGGCCTTGGGCGCTTCTTCCGCTGGCGCGGCCGCGGGCGCCAGCTTCAGCGCCGCCAGGGCCTGGAAGCTGGAGCGCGCCAGGCCGCCAAACTCGGCCTTCAGCGCCGCCAGGTTGCGCCCCATGCCGAGCTGGCGGCCATGCTCGTCCACGATGCGCAGGTTCATGAACAGGTGCGGGCTGAGCAGTTCGAGCTTGAAGTCGGCGCGGGTCAGCGGCAGACCGGTCTTGGTCTTGACGGCGGCGAGCAGGGTGTCGATCAGCGAGCCCTCGCCAAAGGGCGTGGCGGCAACGAACTCGGCCACGAAGGCCGGCACCGGCGCCAGGCGGGCACGCGGCTTTTGCGGCAGGGCCTTGATGAGCGCGGTGACTTTGGCCTCCAGTAGCCCCGGCACGAGCCACTCGCAGGCCGCCTCACTCACCGGGTTCAGCGCAAAAACCGGCACCGTGACGGTGAGGCCGTCGCGCGCGTCGCCGGGCTCGTGCAGGTAGTCGCAGCGGCAGTCCACGCCGCCCACACGCAGCATCTTCGGGAAGGCCTGGCTGGTGACGCCGGCGGCCTCGTGGCGCATCAGCTCCTCGCGGCTGAAGTGCAGCAGCTTCGGCTCGGCCTTGCTGGCCTGGCGGTACCAGCGCTCCAAAGAAGCGGTGGAACACACCTCGGCGGGGATGTGGGCGTCGTAAAAAAGCTGGATCAGCTCGTCATCCACCAGCACGTCCTGGCGGCGGCTCTTGTGCTCGATCTTCTCGACCTCGGCAATGCGCTTGGCGTTGTGCGCAAGGAAGGGCAGGTTCGATTCGATCTCGCCGCCCACCAGGGCCTCGCGGATGAAGATCTCGCGCGCCTTCACCGGGTCGATGCGGCCAAAGTTCACCCGCTTGCCCTGGTACAGGGTCAGGCCGTAAAGCGTGCCGCGCTCCAGCGCCACCACCTCGCCGGCCTTCTTTTCCCAATGCGGCTCGGCCTGATGGGTCTTCAGCAAATGGCCGCATTGCGCCAGCACCCAGGCCGGGTCAATGCTCGCCAGGCCCCGGCCCCACAGGCGCGAGGTCTCGACCAGCTCGGCCGCCAGCACCCAGCGGCCGGGCTTCTTACTCAGGTGCGCGCCCGGCCAGGGCCAGAACTTGATGCCGCGCGCGCCGTTGTAGGCATTCGTGTCCTCGGTCTCGCTCTTCAGGCCGATGTTGCCCAGCAGGCCGGCCAGCAGCGCGCGGTGCAGCTGCTCGTACGTGGCCTCGCTCTCGTTCAGGCGCCAGCCCTGCTCGGCCACCACGCCATGCAGCTGCTGGTGGATGTCGCGCCACTCGCGCACCTTGCGGGGGTTGATGAAGTGCTCGCGCAGCTTCGCCTCGTACTTGCGGTGGCTGAGCTTGTGCTCGCCCTCCCCGCCCCGCGCGGCCTCCAGCCATTTCCACAGCTTGAGCAGGCCGCTGAACTCGCTCTTCTCGTCGTCAAAGGGCTTGTGCTTGGCATCGGCCTGCTGTTGCTGCTCGGGCGGGCGGTCGCGCACGTCCTGGCTGCTGAGGCTCGACGCAATCACCAGCATCTCGCTCAAGGCCTGCTGGTCGCGCGCGGCCAGCAACATGCGGCCCACGCGCGGGTCCAGCGGCAGCTTGGCGAGCTGCTTGCCGATGTCGGTGAGCTCGTTGGCTTCGTCGACCGCACCCAGTTCGGCCAGCAGCTGGTAGCCATCGGCAATCGCCTTGCCGGGTGGGGCTTCGAGGAAGGGGAAGTCCTCGACGGCACCCAGACCCAAGCTCTTCATGCGCAGGATCACCCCTGCCAGGCTGGAGCGCAGAATCTCCGGGTCGGTGAAGCGCGGGCGCTGGGCAAAGTCCTGCTCGTCATACAGGCGCACGCAGATGCCGTTGCTCACGCGGCCGCAGCGGCCGGCGCGCTGGTTGGCAGCGGCCTGGCTGATCGGCTCGATCTGCAGCTGCTCGACCTTGTTGCGGTAGCTGTAGCGCTTGACCCGCGCCGTGCCGGCGTCAATGACGAAGCGGATGCCCGGCACCGTCAGCGAGGTTTCGGCCACATTGGTGGCCAGGACGATGCGCGGCGCACCGTGCGGCTGGAAGATCTTGTCCTGGTCCTGCGGGGAAAGGCGCGCGAACAGCGGCAGCACGTCCACGCCGGGCGGGTGGTGGGCACGCAGGGCTTCGGCCACCTCGCGGATCTCACGCTCGCCGGGCAGGAAGACCAGGCAATCGCCCGGTCCGCTGCGCCAGAGCTCGTCCACCGCATCGCGAATGGCATCGGCCAGGCCGTAGTCCTTCTTCTCCTCGAAGGGGCGCCAGCGCTGCTCCACCGGGAACAGGCGGCCGCTGACCTGGATCACCGGCGCCGGCCCCTTGCGCGAGGCGAAGTGATTGGCAAAGCGCTCGGCGTCGATGGTCGCCGAGGTGACGACGAGCTTCAGATCCGGCCGGCGCGGCAGGATGTTCTTCAGGTAGCCGAGCAGGAAATCGATGTTGAGGCTGCGCTCGTGGGCCTCGTCAATGATCAGCGTGTCGTAGCGCTTGAGCAGCGGGTCGGTCTGCGTTTCGGCCAGCAAGATGCCGTCGGTCATCAGCTTGACCGAGGCGCCGGGGGTGAGCCGGTCGTTGAAGCGGATCTTGTAGCCCACCACCTCGCCCAGGGGCGAGTTCAGCTCTTCGGCAATGCGCTTGGCCACGCTGGTCGCCGCCAGGCGGCGTGGTTGGGTGTGGCCGATCAGCCGGCCCCCATTGCCCGTGCCGCGACCCAGGGCCAGGGCGATCTTGGGCAGCTGCGTGGTCTTGCCCGAGCCGGTTTCGCCGCAGACGATGACCACCTGGTGAGCCTTGAGCGCGGCGGCGATCTCCTCGCGCCGCGCACTGACGGGCAGCGACTCGGGAAAGGTGATCGGCGGCAGCGGCTTGGGCTCGGGCCGTGCTGCGACAGGCGGCTGGGACGGCTTCGGCGGGCGAATAGAAACAGCCGGCGGATCGCGCCGGCTGTTTGGCTTGGCTTCATTCATGGCGGGCGCATTGTCCCGCGAGGCCGGGGCCCTGCTGCGGCTCAGCCCTTGGGGAAGTAGGCGATCACCTGGAACACCGCGCCCTGCGGGTCCTGTAGCACCGCCATGCGGCCGACGGTCGGCACGTCAAAGGGGCCGGCCAGGCAGTTCGCACCCAGGCCCTTGGCCTTGCTCACCGTGGCATCGCAGTCGGCCACGGTGATGTAGACACCCCAGCAGGGAGGCATGCCGGGCGGGGCATCGGGCGGCATGGCCATCACGCCGGCCACGCTGGTCTCGCCCAGCTTGACGATGTGGTACGGGCCGGTGCCCATGTCCATGTTCTCGAAGCGCCAGCCGAACAGGCCGCCATAGAACTCGGTGGCGGACTTGGGGTCCGTGGTGCTCAGCTCGCTCCAGCTGAAGGCGCCAGGGGTCGCATAGATGTCCGTGAAGTCCTTCATCGCGCGCTCCTCCGGGGATGGATTGGGGCGGCCATGCTCGCAGCTCGGCTGCGCCGGCGCCACCACCATTCGTCATGCCCAGGCCCTGCCGCACAATCTTGGGCTCTGCAGAATTCTCCTGATCGGCCCGGCCCATGAGCCTCGTATTCCCGCACACCTTCGTGCCCTGGTTCCGTGCCGTGGCGCCCTACATCCACGCCTACCGCGGCGAGACCTTTGTCGTCGGCATGGCCGGCGAACTGATCGCCGCGGGCAAGCTCTCGGTCTTCGCTCAGGATCTGGCGCTGATGCACGCCATGGGCATCCGCATCGTGCTGGTGCATGGCTTCCGCCCCCAGGTGGACGAGCAGCTGCGCCTGAAGAACCACCCGGCCCGCCACCACCGCGGCCAGCGCATCACCGATGCCGTGGCACTCGACTGCGCCCAGGAGGCCGCCGGCCAACTGCGCTTCGAGATCGAGGCCGCCTTCAGCCAAGGCCTGCCCAATACGCCGATGGCCAACGCCACGCTGCGAGTGGTCAGCGGCAACTTCCTGACCGCCAAGCCGATCGGCATCATCGACGGCATCGACCACGAGCACAGCGGCTACGTGCGCCGCGCCGATGGCGTGGCCATCCAGCGCGCGCTGGATTCCGGCGCGATCGTGCTGCTCTCACCCTTTGGCTTCTCACCCACCGGCGAGGCCTTCAATCTGACGATGGAAGACGTGGCCACCGCCACCGCCATCGCGCTGCAGGCCGACAAGCTGATCTTCATGACCGAGACGCCCGGCGTGCACGAGGTGCCGGACGACCCGAGCAGCGCCATCGACACCGAATTGGCCGTGGCCGAAGCCGAACGCCTGCTGGCGCGCTGGCCTGAACCCGAGCAACCCACCGACCCCGGCTTCTACCTGCGCCACTGCGTCAAGGCCTGCCGCGCCGGCGTGGACCGCTCGCACATCCTGCCCTTTGCGGTGGACGGCGCCCTGCTGCAGGAGGTGTACACGCACGACGGCATCGGCACCATGGTGGTGGACGAAAAGCTGGAAAGCCTGCGCGAGGCCAGCAGCGACGATGTGTCCTCCATCATTGCCCTGATCGAACCCTTCGAGCGCGAAGGCGTGCTGGTCAAGCGGGATCGCACCGAAATCGAGCGCGATGTCGAGCTTTACACCGTGATCGAGCACGATGGCGTCATCTTTGGCTGCGCAGCCCTCTACCCCTACGTGGAAGCGGGCACCGCCGAAATGGCCGCGCTGACGGTGAGCCCGCAGTCCCAATCCCAGGGCGACGGGGAGCGCCTGCTCAAACGCATCGAGCAGCGCGCCAAGGCCCAGGGACTGAAATCCATCTTCGTACTGACCACCCGCACCATGCACTGGTTCATCAAGCGCGGTTTCGTGCAGGTGGACCCAGACTGGCTGCCCGAGGAGCGCAAGCGCAAGTACAACTGGGACCGGCGCTCGCAAGTCCTTGTCAAACAACTGGGCTGAGCGGCACCGCTACAGTCCCGCCCCGAATTCACGTTCCCCGGAGTTGCCGCCATGGCCCGCACTGTTCAATGCGCTTACCTGAAGAAAGAGGCCGAAGGCCTGGACTTTCCGCCCTACCCTGCCCATACCCCGCTGGGTCAGCGCATCTGGAACGAGGTCAGCAAGGAAGCCTGGACCGCCTGGATCAAGCACCAGACCATGCTGGTGAATGAGAACCGCCTGAACCTGGCCGACCAGCGCGCCCGCCAATACCTGGCCCGCCAGATGGAACAGTTCTTCTTCGGCGGCGGAGCCGACGCGCCGGCGGGCTTCGTTCCGCCGGCGGCCTGAGGCGATTTGCGTCAACGCAAACACGAACTATTCGCATTCGCTAAACTCCTGGGCATCCGGCAATCCGCCGACGTCCCTGGAGTGCTCATGATTCGCGCCCGTCTGGCCGGCCTGTTGGCCGCTACCCTGACCCTCGCCCTGCCCGCCGCGCGCGCGCAGGACGCCGTTCTGAACCTGTATTCGGCCCGCCATTACCAAACCGACGAGGCCCTGTACGCCAACTTCACCAAGGCGACCGGCATCCGCATCCAGCGCATCGAAGCGGACGATGCCGGCATCCTGGCGCGACTGAAGACCGAAGGGGCCGCCAGCCCCGCCGATGTGGTGCTGCTGGTGGACGCTGCCCGCCTCGACATGGCGGAACGCGAGGGCCTGTTCCTGCCATTCAAATCCGCCACGCTGCAACAGCGTGTGCCAGCCCAGTACCACGCCGCAGCGGGCCCCCAGGGCAGTGCCTGGTGGGGCTTCTCGACCCGCGCCCGCGTCATCGTCTACAACAAACTGAGCGTGCCGCGCGAGCAGGTGCTGCGCTACGAAGATCTGGCCGACCCGCGCCACAAGGGCAAGGTCTGCACACGCTCCGGCTCCCACCCCTACAACCTCTCGCTGTTCGGCTCGCTCTACGAACGCCTGGGCGCCCAAGGGATGGAGAAATGGCTGGCGGGCGTGGTGGCCAACATGGCCCGCGCGCCCAAGGGCGGCGACACCGACCAGATTCGCGCCGTCGCCAGCGGCGAATGCCAAATTGCCCTGAGCAATAGTTACTACCTGGCGCGCATGATGCTTTCCAAGAAGCCCGAGGACCAGGCAGCCGTCGAGCAGATCGGTTTTGTTCTGCCCAATCAGCGTGATCAGGGCGCACATGTGAACATTGCCGGCGGCGCAATTGCACGGCACAGCAAGAACCGCGAGGCGGCACAACGCTTCCTTGAATATCTCGCCAGCGATGCGGCACAGCGGTATTTCGCCGAGGGCAACAATGAATGGCCCGTGGTGGCCGGGCTGCGCACCGAGAACCCCGCACTGAAGAGCATGGGGGAGTTCAAGGCCGAGACGATTCCCCTGAGCCGCGTGGCCGGAAATATTGCCGCGGTACAACAAATGCTGGATCGCGTTGGGTACAAGTAATTAGCCGGGTATTGCCCGAGGCCATTCTCTGGTTATCATGCGCCAAAGCTGCACAGGATGCAGCGCTTGGTTTCGAACCGGAAAGAGGTGGCATCGTGGCAACCCTGCAAGAACTGATGGCGCAACGCGCCGCACTCGACCAGCAAATCGCTGAAACCAAAGACCGCGAGCGCGGCGAGGCCATTGCCAAGGTGCGCGCCTTGATGAGCGAATTTGGGCTGACCCCGGCTGACCTCAGCTTGCGCAGCGGTCGCACAGCCACCAAGGCGCCGTCCAAAGTGGCCGCGAAATACCGCAACAAGGCCACCGGGGAAACCTGGAGCGGCCGTGGTCTGCAGCCCAAGTGGCTCAAGGCCGCGCTTGCCGGCGGCGCCAAGCTCAGCGACTTCGCCGTCTAAAGCGCGCAATTCCACCCGACACCCGGCCTGGCAGCCTGCCAGGCCGGGTGTCGCTTTTTCTGCGCCTCTAAACTGCGGGCGTGATCCCTCCCGAGTTCCTTCAGCAGCTGCTGGGCCGCATCGACATCGTCGACGTGGTGGGCGCCCATGTGCAGCTGAAGAAGTCCGGCGCCAGCCTCAAAGGGCTCTGCCCTTTTCACGGTGAAAAAACCCCGAGTTTTCATGTCAGCCCGAGCCGGCAGACCTACCACTGTTTTGGCTGCGGCGCCCATGGCGATGCCCTGCGATTCCTGACCGAGCATTTGGGGCTCGGGTTTGTCGATGCAGTCCAGGATTTGGCCCGACGCGCCGGCCTGGAAGTTCCTGACGACCGCCGCAGCGTGGAGGAGCGCGCACAGCAGGCCGAACAGAAGGCGCGGCAGAAGGATCTCAGCGAACTGCTGGCGCAGGCCGCGCAGCATTACCGCCAACAACTGAAGTCCAGTGCGCGTGCGGTCGAATATCTGAAACAGCGGGGCCTAAGCGGCCGGATTGCCGCCCAGTTCGGCTTGGGCTATGCGCCGGCCGGGTGGCGCGGATTGGCGCGCTGTTTTCCCGATTACGCCGACCCCCAACTGGAAGCCGCCGGCCTGGTAATTTCGAGCGAGGACAAGCTCGACGAGAGTGGCAATCCGCGGCGCTATGACCGCTTTCGCGACCGCATCATGTTTCCGATCCGGAACGTGGCCGGCGCCGTCATTGGTTTTGGCGGGCGGGTGCTGGATCAAGGCGAACCCAAATACCTGAACTCTCCCGAAACCCCCGTATTCGTCAAAGGCCAGGAGCTATATGGTCTTTACGAGGCGCGGCCCGCCATTCGCCGCGGCGGTCATGCGCTGGTGGTCGAAGGCTATATGGACGTGGTGGCGCTGGCGCAGTTCGGCATCGGCCAGGCCGTTGCCACCCTGGGTACGGCCTGCACCGGCGAGCATGTCAGCAAGCTGTTCCGCTTCACCGAAGACATCGTTTTCAGCTTTGACGGCGACGCTGCGGGCCGCCGTGCCGCCGCACGCGCACTGGCAGCCTCGCTCCCGCACCTGGGCGAGCGCCGTCAGGTGCGCTTCCTGTTCCTGCCGACCGAGCACGATCCGGATTCCTATGTGCGCGAGCACGGCATGGCCGCCTTCGAGGCCTGCATCGCCGATGCCCAGCCTCTGTCGCGCTTCCTGGTCGAGGTGGCTTCAGAGGGTTGCCGCATGGACACGCCGGAGGGCCGCACCCGCTACCTCGCGCAGGCCAAGCCCTTGTGGGTCGATCTGCCCGAAGGCCTGCTGAAACGCCAGATGCTGGGCGAGTTGGCGCGCCACGCACGGCTGGACGACGCGGAACTGCAGTCGCTGTGGCAGGGAGATGGCGGCGGCCGAACGCCCAGCCCACCCCAGGAGCGTCAGGAGCCCTATGCGGAGCGCGGCGGGGTGGGCGGCCCCTACGCCAAAAAGCCCTTTCGCAATGCCCGCCTCAAGGCGCCGAGCGGCCCGCTCCCGATCGCCAGCCCGGAGGACCAGCTGCTGCGCCTGCTGCTCTTGCACTCGGCCTGGTGGGAGTCCCTCAGCGCCGACGCCCATGCCCGACTGGTCCAGCGCGGCACACCGCACGCCAAGGTCTTCGCGTGGCTGGACCGCCAGGTGATCGACCACGGCGCCCTGGCCTGGGCCGAGCTGCGGCTGCGGCTCGTCGAGGCGCTCGACCAAGCCGAGCTTCCCGCCAGCCTGCCGGCACTGGACCTGGAGCGCCTCGATGAGATGGCCGCCGTAGAGCTGCACCGCAGCGAGATGAACCGGCTGCTGGCCGCCGTCCTGACCGATCACGAGAACCTGAGCGCCATCCTGGGCCGCTCGGCGGTCGCGCTCAGGCCCAAAGGCTGATCCGGGCCTTCCAAAGGGCTTGAATCAGGGCCGAAGGAGCCCCAGCTGATGTGGCACGTTCACGAGCAAAGCGCTTCTTCGACGGTAAAATAGAGGGTTTGCTGACGCCCATAGCGCCACCGCCCCAAAAGGACTTGCATGACCGCCAAAAAGCCCGCCGCCGCCCCTGAAGCCAAGAAAGCGACCAAGGCCGCTGCCGAAGAAACGGTGAAGAAGGCTGGCAAGGCAGCCAAGACCGCTGCCGTGGCGGAGGACGACAAGCCCAAGCGCGGACGCAAGCCCAAGGCTGCCACCGAGACGCCAAAGGCCAAGAAGGTCGAGGCCGAGGAGGACGAAGACCTGGGCGACATCGAGGCGGAGCTGGAAGGCGAGCCGGAAGCGGTAGACGAGCCCCAGGCCGCCGAGGCCAGCGAAGAAGAAAAGGCCAAGCCGCTGCGCATGAAGGTCAGCCGCGCCAAGGAGCGCGCGCTGATGCGCGAGTTCGGCCTGGACGACACCCAGCTGACCGAAGAGGAAGTGGCCAAGCGCCGCCACGAACTCAAGACCCTGATCAAGATGGGCAAGACGCGGGGTTTCCTGACGCATCAGGAAATCAACGATCACTTGCCCGAGAAGCTGATCAACGAGGAAATCCTCGAGGCCATCGTCTCGATGCTCAACGACATGGGCATCGCGGTCTACGAGCAGGCACCCGATGCCGCCACGCTGCTGATCCAGGGCCAGAGCACCGCCGCCGCCTCGGAAGAGGAAGCTGAAGAAGCCGCCGAAGCTGCCCTGTCCACGGTGGACTCCGAGTTCGGCCGCACGACCGACCCCGTGCGCATGTACATGCGCGAAATGGGCTCGGTGGAACTGCTGACCCGCGAAGGCGAAATCGAGATCGCCAAGCGCATCGAAGGCGGCCTGCAGGCCATGATGCTGGCCATCTCGGCCTCGCCCACCACCATCGCCGAGATCCTGTCGCTGGCCGACAAGATCCGCGCCGGTGAGATGCAGATTTCGGACGTCGTCGACGGCTTCGTGTCCGACGACGAGGCCGACGATTATGTGGCCGAAGAAGACTTCGACGAGTTCGACGAGGAAGACGACGACGACGGCCAGGGTGGCAGCAAGGCCCTGACCAAGAAGCTCGAAGAGCTGAAGAACGCTGCACTGGTGAAGTTCGACAACCTGTCGACCCACTTCGACAAGATGCGCAAGGCATTCGAGAAGGATGGCTACAAGAGCCCCTCCTTCAACAAGGCCCAGGAAGCCATCAGCGCCGAAATGATGACGCTGCGCTTCACGGTCAAGACCATCGAGCGCCTGTGCGACATCCTGCGCTCGCAGGTGGATGACGTGCGCAAGTTCGAGCGCGAGATCCGCCGCATCGTGGTGGACAAGTGCGGCATGCCGCAGGAGCAGTTCATCAAGGTCTTCCCGCCCAATGTGCTGAACCTACAGTGGGCGGTGAAGGAGTCGCAGGCTGGCAAGCCCTACTCCGCCGTGGTCGGCCGCAACCTGCCGGCCATCCAGGAACTGCAGCAGAAGTTGATCGACATCCAGTCCAAGGCGGTCGTGCCGCTCGAGGACCTGAAGGAGATCAACAAGCACATGAATGCCGGCGAGCGCGCCAGCCGCGACGCCAAGAAGGAAATGATCGAGGCCAACCTGCGCCTCGTGATCTCCATCGCCAAGAAGTACACGAACCGCGGCCTGCAGTTCCTGGACCTGATCCAGGAAGGCAACATCGGCCTGATGAAGGCGGTGGACAAATTCGAATACCGCCGCGGCTACAAGTTCTCGACCTACGCGACCTGGTGGATCCGCCAGGCCATCACGCGCTCGATCGCCGACCAGGCCCGCACCATCCGCATCCCGGTGCACATGATCGAGACGATCAACAAGATGAACCGCCTCTCGCGCCAGCATCTGCAGGAGTTCGGCTTCGAGCCCGACGCCCCCACGTTGGCCGAGAAGATGGAGATGCCCGAGGACAAGATCCGCAAGATCATGAAGATCGCCAAAGAGCCGATCTCCATGGAAACGCCGATCGGTGACGATGACGACAGCCACCTGGGCGATTTCATCGAGGACACAAACAACGTGGCCCCGGTTGAAGCCGCGATGCAGGCCGGCCTGCGCGATGTCGTCAAGGACATCCTCGACAGCCTGACCCCGCGCGAGGCCAAGGTGCTGCGCATGCGCTTCGGCATCGAGATGCAGAGCGATCACACGCTGGAAGAAGTGGGCAAGCAGTTCGACGTCACGCGCGAACGCATCCGCCAGATCGAGGCGAAAGCCATTCGCAAACTCAAGCACCCGAGCCGCTCGGACAAGCTGCGGACTTACCTGGAAAACCTGTAAGCCCGTCGCCGGCCGCAGGACCGAAGGCCGGGCACTGCCCGGCCTTTTTCATGCCCCCGCGCAAGGCGCGTGCGGAATTACCGGCTTTACACTGAAAGTCCCTCAGCCGACTTTCCAACTTTGATTCGATGACGCAGATCCGGCAACGCGCTGTCGTCTTCGCAGATCTGCGCGGCAGCACTGCGCTGTTCGAGAACCTGGGCAATGCCGAGGCCACCTCGGTGGTGACGCACACCATCGGGCTGATGCGCCAGTCGATCGAAGCCTGCGGCGGACGGGTCGTCAAGACGCTGGGCGATGGCCTGATGGCCGTCTTCGAGTACCCCAGCGACGCACTGAGTGCCGCCGTCGCGATGCACGACGCGCTCGGCCAGCTGGTGGAGCAGGGGCGCCAGCGCGGGGCCTCGCCGGGGCTGCGCTCGCTGCGACTGCAGGTGGCGATGTCCTTTGGTGAAGTGGTGGACATGGCGGGCGATTGCTTTGGCGACGCCGTCAACGTGGCCGCCCGTCTGCTTGACCATGCGGGCGACAACGAGACCCTGGTGACCGCCGAATTCCACGCCGAGCTGAGCCCGGCGGAGCGCACGCGCTTTCGCAGCCTGGACGGCATCAAGGTGCGCGGCCGGGTCGAGCCCGTTCATGTCCACGTGCTGGACGCACCGGTGCGCGACACCGATGGGGCCGCCACCCAGTTTGGCGACGCCGCCTTCTCGCCGCCCGCACCCGATGGCATCCGCCTGACCTGGCTGGACAACGAGCGGGTGTTCGACATCGAGCAGCTGCCCATCGTGCTGGGCCGCAGCACCGAGGCGGCCTTCTGCATCACCGATGCCCGCGTCAGCCGCTCCCATGCACGCATTGACTGGCACGCCGGCAGCTACACGCTGACGGACCTGAGCTTCAACGGCAGTTATGTGCGCTTCGGCACCAGTGGCGAAGTGCTGCCGCTGCGCCGCAACTCCTGCACGCTGCATGGCTCGGGCTCGATCGGTTTGGGCAGTTCGCCCGCTGAGTTGGATGCCCCTGTCGTGCGCTTCGAAGTGCTCCACTTCGCCGATACCCTGCCCCACCTGCGCTGATGTCCGCTTCTCATGACCATGGCCGCCCGCTGACGGTCGGCCTGCTGCTGTGCAATCTGGGCAGCCCCGATGCGCCCGAAACCGGTGCCGTGCGCCGCTACCTGGCGGAATTTCTCTCCGATCCCCGCGTGGTCGAGATCCCGCGGCCGGTCTGGTGGCTGATCCTGCACGGCATCATTCTGCGAACTCGGCCGGCCAAGAGTGCGGCCAAGTACGCCAGCGTCTGGATGAAGGAAGGCGCGCCGCTCAAGGTCCACACCGAGGCCCAGTCCAAGCTGCTGCAGGGCTGGCTGGGCGAGCGCGGGCACAAGGTGCAGGTGCGATGGGCCATGCGCTACGGCAACCCCAGCATTGCCAGCCAGCTCGATGCCCTGCGCGCCGCGGGCGCCCAGCGCATCCTCGTCTTCAATGCCTACCCGCAGTACTGCGCCGCCACCAGCGCCAGCGTGATGGACAAGGTCAACGAGTGGCTTCAGGCCCAGCGCTGGCAGCCCGAGCTGCGCGTCATCAACCAGTACCACGACCACTCTGCCTACATCGATGCCCTGGCAACCCAGGTACGCGCACATTGGCAGCGTGAGGGCGGCCCGCATGCCCCGCTGGTGATGAGCTTTCACGGCATGCCCGAGCGCACCCTGCACCTGGGCGACCCCTATTTCTGCCACTGCCACAAGACCGCGCGCCTCCTGGCCGAGGCCCTGCAACTGCCTCAAGGCAGCTGGCAGGTGGCGTTCCAGAGCCGCTTCGGCCGCGCCAAATGGCTGGGGCCCAGCACCGAGCATGTGCTCACCGAACTGGGCCGCGCCAAGCACCAGGCCGTGGATGTGATCTGCCCCGGCTTTGCCGCCGATTGCCTGGAGACGCTGGAGGAGATCGCCATGGAAGGCGCCGAGACCTTCAAGGCCGCCGGTGGCGGGCAGCTGCGCTACATCCCCTGCCTCAACAGCAGCGAGGCCGGCATGCGCGCCCTGGGCACCCTCGCCGAGCAGCATCTGCAAGGCTGGCCGACCCGCGAACTGCCTGATGCCACCGCCCTGGCGGCGCAGCGCGAACGCGCCCAGGCACTGGGGGCACCGCGCTGATGGCCGACCTGCCCGCCAGCATGCGCCTGGACAAATGGCTCTGGGCGGCACGCTTCTACAAGACGCGCGCCCTGGCCGTCGAGGCGGTCGAGAAGCACCGCGTGGACGTGAATGGCCAGGCGTCCAAGCCAGGGCGCGATGTGCGACCGGGCGATCGCATCGGCCTGACCCAGCCCGGCTGGCGGCGTGAGGTGGAGATCCTGGGACTTTCAATGACCCGCGGCCCGGCCCCGGTGGCGCAGGCCCTCTACCGCGACACCGAGCAAAGCCTGCGCGACGCCGCCGCCGCGGCCGAGCGACGCCGGCTCAGCCCCGAACCCGCCAGTGCCATCGAGCAAGGCCGCCCCACCAAGAAGGACCGGCGAGCGCTGCAGGACTGGGACCGCTGGAGCGTGGAGCTGGATCCGGAGTAGCGCCGGCCCAGGCCCCGGACTTTCCCTGAGCGAAAATCCGCCCCCTTGAATTCCGGCCCGCCAGCCCCAGGTGTGCGCCAGAACCCCGTCCGGCCCTCTCAGTGTGGGCCTTCGTTTTTTTGCGACGACACCATGAACCCCGAGATGCCGACCCCCGAGCAGGACCTGAACCAGGAACCGCAGGCCGCACTGCAGGACCCCGCGGCCGAGATTGACAGCCTCAAGGCCCGCCTGGCCGAGATGAGCGACGCCTATCTGCGCGCCAAGGCCGAGGCCGAGAACATCCGCCGCCGTGCCGAAGAGGAGAGCTCCAAGGCGCGCAAGTACGCCGTCGAGGGCTTTGCCGAGGCCATGCTGCCGGTGCTGGACAGCCTGGAGGCCGCCATCGGCCTGCCCAACGCCAGCAACGAGCAGCTGCTGGAGGGCACGCATGCCACCCGCCGCCAACTGGTGCAGGCGCTGGAGCGCAACAAGGTGGTCGAGATCAATCCGGCGGTTGCCGCCAAGTTCGACCCGCACCAGCACCAGGCCATCTCCATGGTGCCCCTGCCTGCCGACGTTCAGCAGGAGCCCAACACCATCGTGGCTGTGCTGCAAAAAGGCTACCTGATTGCCGACCGCGTGCTGCGTCCGGCCCTGGTGACGGTGGCCGCACCCAAATGAACCTGCTGGCTGCGGGGTCTTGAAAGCCCCCACAGCGCACCCAGATACACCGCATTCCCTCAAAGCATTCAAGGAGCACCTTCATGGGCAAGATCATCGGCATTGACCTCGGCACCACCAACAGCTGTGTGGCCATCCTGGACGGCACCACCACCCGCGTGATCGAGAACGCGGAAGGTGCGCGCACCACCCCGTCCATCATTGCCTACATGGAGGACGGCGAGGTGCTGGTCGGCGCCCCGGCCAAGCGTCAGGCCGTCACCAACCCCAAGAACACCCTGTACGCGGTGAAGCGCCTGATCGGCCGCAAGTTCACCGAGAAGGAAGTGCAGAAGGACATCGACCTGATGCCCTACACCATCGCTGCCGCCGACAACGGCGACGCCTGGGTGGAAGTGCGCGGCAAGAAGATGGCCCCGCCGCAGGTCAGCGCCGAAGTGCTGCGCAAGATGAAGAAGACCGCCGAGGACTTCCTCGGCGAGGAAGTGACCGAAGCCGTGATCACGGTGCCGGCCTACTTCAACGACAGCCAGCGCCAGGCCACCAAGGACGCCGGCCGCATCGCCGGCCTGGAAGTCAAGCGCATCATCAACGAGCCCACCGCCGCGGCCCTGGCCTTCGGCCTGGACAAGGCCAGCAAGGGCGACCGCAAGATCGCCGTCTATGACCTGGGCGGCGGCACCTTCGACATCTCGATCATCGAGATCGCCGATGTCGATGGCGAGAAGCAGTTCGAGGTGCTGAGCACCAACGGCGACACCTTCCTGGGCGGCGAAGACTTCGACCAGCGCATCATTGACTACATCGTCACCGAGTTCAAAAAGGAGCAAGGCGTCGACCTGACCAAGGACGTGCTGGCCCTGCAGCGCCTGAAGGAAGCCGCCGAAAAGGCCAAGATCGAGCTGAGCTCGGCCGCCTCGACCGACGTCAACCTGCCCTACATCACCGCCGATGCCTCGGGCCCGAAGCACCTGAACATCAAGCTGACCCGCGCCAAGCTGGAAGCCCTGGTGGACGAGCTGATCGAGCGCACCATCGAGCCCTGCCGCGTCGCCATCAAAGACGCCGGCGTCAAGGTCGGTGAGATCGACGACATCATCCTGGTGGGCGGCATGACCCGCATGCCCAAGGTCCAGGAGGCCGTGAAGGCCTTCTTCGGCAAGGAGCCGCGCAAGGACGTCAACCCCGACGAGGCCGTGGCCGTCGGTGCCGCGATCCAGGGCTCGGTCCTGAGCGGCGACCGCAAGGACGTGCTGCTGCTGGACGTCACCCCGCTGAGCCTGGGCATCGAGACCCTGGGCGGCGTGATGACGAAGATGATCAAGAAGAACACGACCATCCCGACCAAGTTCGCGCAGACCTTCTCGACCGCTGACGACAACCAGCCGGCCGTGACGATCAAGGTCTACCAGGGCGAGCGCGAGATGGCGCAGGCCAACAAGAGCTTGGGTGAGTTCAACCTCGAAGGCATTCCGGCCGCACCGCGTGGCGTGCCGCAGATCGAGGTCACCTTTGACATCGACGCCAACGGCATCCTGCACGTCAGCGCCAAGGACAAGGGCACCGGCAAGGAAAACAAGATCACCATCAAGGCGAACTCGGGCTTGAGCGAGGCCGAGATCGAGAAGATGGTCAAGGACGCCGAGCTCAATGCCGCCGAGGACAAGAAGAAGCTCGAACTGGTACAGGCACGCAACCAGGGCGACGCCATGGTGCACTCGGTGAAGAAGAGCCTGAGCGAGTTCGGCGACAAGCTGGAAGCCGACGAGAAGTCCAAGATCGAGGCCGCCATCAAGGAGCTGGAAGACGCCTTGAAGGACAGCGAGGACAAGGCCGCCATCGAAGCCAAGACCGAGGCCCTGATGAAGGCCAGCCAGAAGCTGGGCGAGAAGGTCTACGAGCAGGCCCAGGCGGCCCAAGGTGCGGCGGGTGCGGCCCCGGGGGCCGATTTCCAGCAGGCCCAGCAACCTCACTCGGCGGGAGGCGCGCAAGCCAAGCCGGCCGACGACAACGTCGTGGATGCCGAGTTCAAGGAAGTCAAGGACAACAAGTAAGCCCTGCCCGGGCCTCAGACCAGCCCGGGCATGCCGCCCGGGCTTTTTGATTTCTCAAGAACACCATGGCCACCAAGCGCGATTTCTACGAAGTACTCGGCGTCGCCAAGAACGCTGACGACGACGCCATCAAGAAGGCCTACCGCAAGCTGGCCATGAAGTACCACCCGGACCGCAACCAGGGTGAGGACGCCAAGAAAGCCGAGGAGAAATTCAAGGAGGCCAAGGAGGCCTACGAGATGCTCTCCGATCCGCAAAAGCGTGCCGCCTACGACCAGTACGGCCACGCCGGTGTGGACCCGAACATGGGTGGCGGGCGCGGTGGCCCCGAGGGCTTTGGCGGTTTCGCCGACGCCTTCGGCGACATGTTCAACGACATCTTCGGCGGCGCCGCCGGCCGGCGTGGCGGGGGCGGCCAGCGCGTCTACCGCGGCGCCGACCTGTCCTATTCGCTGGAGATCACGCTGGAAGAGGCGGCTCACGGCCACGACACCCAGATCCGCATTCCCACCTGGGAAAGCTGCGGCACCTGCAATGGCACAGGCGCCAAGCCCGGCACCAGCGCCAAGACCTGCGGCCACTGCAACGGCAGCGGCACGGTGCACATGCGCCAGGGCTTCTTCTCGATCCAGCAGACCTGCCCGCACTGCCACGGCAGCGGCAAGATCATTCCCGACCCCTGCGGCGCCTGCCATGGCGCGGGCAAGGTCAAGAAGACCAAGACCCTGGAAGTCAAGATCCCGGCCGGCATCAGCGAAGGCATGCGCATCCGCTCAGCCGGCAATGGCGAGCCGGGCGTCAACGGTGGCCCGCCGGGTGACCTGTACATCGAGATCCACCAGAAGCAGCACGAGATCTTCGAGCGCGATGGCGACGACCTGCACTGCACGGTGCCCGTGCCGCTGACCACCGCGGCCCTGGGCGGCAGCACGGAAGTGCCGACGCTGGGCGGCAAGGCCGAAATCGAGTTGCCCGAGGGCACCCAGCATGGCAAGACCTTCCGCCTGAAGGGCAAGGGCATCAAAGGCCTGCGCTCCAGCTACCCCGGCGATCTCTACTGCCACATCTCGGTGGAGACCCCGGTGAAGCTGACCGAGCACCAGCGCAAGCTGCTCAAGGAGTTGGACAAGAGCTTCCGCGAGGGCGGGGAGCGCCATTCCCCGAGCACCAAGAGCTGGGCTGACCGAGTCAAAGATTTGTTTAAATAAGTGGCCTAAGTCACTGAAAATGAAGCATTCGGGCAACACCCAACGGGCTTGCCCTCTCAAGTTCAGTGGCATTTAGGACGAAGAATCGGGAGGCTTTCGCCTCCCTTTTTGTTTTTCGGCATGCAAATCGACAGCACGATCCACAAGGCCAACGCCTTGGTGATCGACAGCAACGCCAACGCTCGCAGTCTGATCACCGCCCAGTTGCGTGAGATCGGTGTGGGCTATGTTCGGGCGGTCACGCGCGTCAAGGACGCCCGCATCGTTCTGGAGAACGCCCCCTTCGACCTGGTGATCTGCGATTACCACTTCGAAGGTCACGACGAATCGGGCCAGGACCTGCTGGACGAGCTGCGCCGCGAGCAGCTGCTGCCCTACTCCACCGTCTTCATGATGGTGACCGCCGAGGCCACCTACTCCAAGGTGGCCGAGGCCGCCGAAGCCGCGCTGGACGGCTACCTGATCAAGCCCTACACGCTGACGGCGCTGGCCGAGCGGGTGCAGTCGGCACGCCACCGCAAGCGCGTGCTCAAAGGCATCTTCGAGGCCATCGAGGCGCAGAACTTCGACCTCGCCGCCGAACTCTGCCTGGAGCGCTTTCACAAGCGCCAGGAGTTCTGGCTGTTTGCCGCGCGCATCGGCGCCGAGCTGCTGCTGCGCCTGCGCCGGCCTGATGAGGCCAAGACCCTGTACGAGGCCATCATCGCGGCCAAGACTGTGCCCTGGGCCAAGCTGGGGGTGGCGCGGTCCGAATTCGCGTCCGGCAATCTGGCGCAGGCCCGCCGCACGCTGGAGAACCTGATCGGCGAAATGCCCGACCATGCCGACAGCTACGACGTTTTGGGCCGCATCCACATGGAACAGGGCGAGATTGCCGCCGCCCTGGCCACCTACCGCACCGCCGCCGAACTGACCCCGGGCTGCCTGCTGCGCATGCAGCGCTCGGGCACCCTGTCCTTCTACGCCGGCGAGCGCAACGAGGCGCTCAAGACCCTGGAACGCACCATCGCCTCGGGCCTGCGCTCCAAGCTCTTCGACATGTACACCCTGGTGCTGGTGGCCCTGATGCGCTATGACAAGCGCGACGCCAAAGGCATCAAGCACACCCTGGATTCGCTGCACCGGCAGATCGAGCGCGTGCCCGATTCGCCCCGCCTGCTGCGGCTGCAAACCGCCATTCAGGCTCTGCAGGCCATGCTGGAAAAGCGCAGTGCCGACGCCCTGACGAGTGCTCGCCGCCTCGCTGCCGAGCTGGACCAGCCGCACGCGGACCACGAGGCGGCCAGCCTGGTGATCGCCGTCTGGGTGCGCCTGGCCGCGGCCGATCTGCGCCTGGAAGAGATGAACGAGATGTTCCAGCGCCTGGGCATGCGCTACTGCAATTCCAAGGCCAGCACCGAGGTCCTGGTCTCGATGGCCGATGGGCACGAGGCCACCGTCCAGACCCTGAAGGACTGCCACGCCCGGGTGTTCGAGATTGCCGAAACGGCGATGAAGCAGGCCTTGCGCGGCAATGCCACCGGCTCGGTGGAGTTGCTGATCCAGCAGGGCGACCAGACCCGCAATTCCAAGCTGATCGACATGGCGATGTCGGTGCTCAAGCGCCACGAGGAAAAGATCGAAGCGGCCGCCACGATGGAACTGCGCATCGGTGAGCTGCAGGACCGTTGGGTCAAGCCCTTGGGCGCCAGCGTGGGCCGGGCGCGCCAAGCTGGCGGCGTGGCGCTGCGCGGCTAGAACAGTTCGCCCTGCCCTGCCGGCCCCGGCGGCCGGAAGCGGCTGAAGTCGTAGTCGAAACGCTGGCGCCCCAGCCTCAGGCGGGCGCAGGCCTTGATGAAGCGCTGGCGCAGCAGCTCGGCCCAGACGCCCTCGCCCGTCATGCGGCTGCCGAAACGGGCGTCGTTGTCCTTGCCTCCTCGCATCTCGCGCACGCGCGCCATCACGCGCGCCGCGCGACCGGGGTAGTGGCGCTGCAGCCAGTCCTGGAAGAGCTCGCTGAGCTCCCAGGGCAAGCGCAGCGGGATGGAGAAGGCCCGCTGCGCACCGGCGGCCTGTGCAGCGGCCAGCACCTGTTCCAGCTCGGGTTCGTTGATGAAGGGAATGGTGGGCGAGACGCTGACGCCGACCGGGATGCCCGCCGCCGTGAGGCGCTCGATCAGCTGCAGGCGCCGTGCCGGGCTGGCGGCGCGCGGTTCGAGCACACGGGCCAGCTCGGGGTCTAGCGTGGTGAGGCTGATGTAGGCGCAGAACAGGCGCTGCCCCGCCAGCGGGGCCAGCAGGTCGAGGTCGCGCTCGATGCCCGCCCCCTTGGTGATGATGGAAAAGGGGTGACGGCATTCGGCCAGGACCTCGATGACGCCGCGCGTGATGCGCAGCTTGCGCTCGGCGGGCTGGTAGCAGTCGGTAGCCGCGCCCAGGCACAGGCGTAGCGGCCGGTAGCCGGGTGCGGCCAGCTCGGCCCGCAGTGCCGCGGCGGCATTGGTCTTGGCGATGAGGCGGGTCTCGAAATCCAGCCCGGGTGAGAGGTTCAGGTAGCTGTGCGTGGGCCGCGCATAGCAATAGATGCAGCCGTGCTCGCAGCCCCGGTAGGGGTTGATGGAGAGCTCGAAGCCGATGTCGGGCGAATCGTTGCGCGAGAGGATGCGACGCGCTGGTTCCTCGCGGATCTCGGTGCGCGGCGGTGCCGGTGCGCCCTCCTCGTCGTCCTGCGGCCAGCCGTCGTCCTCAGTGGCACGCGCCAGCTTCTCAAAGCGGTGCGGCATCGCCGTGGCGGCGCCGCGGCCTTTCAGGCTGGCGGGGGGCTGCAGGGGTTTCCAGTCGCTGTCGCTCATAGGCTGTCCCTCAATGGAAATCACGGCTGCGGGTGGGCAGGCGGCCGAGCCAGGGGCTCAGGTCCACCAGGCGGTGGGCGATCAGATGGCAGACGCCTGCCTCGCGCTGCCAGATGCCCCACACGCCCAGCAGGCGCGCATGCAAGAGCTCGGCGCGGAACTGCAGGCGCACCTTCTTCCAGACGATGACCTGCACCGAGCCGTGCTCGTCCTCCAGGCTCAGGAAGGTGACGCCCTTGGCCGTGCCGGGCTGCTGGCGGTTGGTGACGATGCCGGCTGCGCGCGCCAGGCGGCGGTTGGGCAGGGCCTGCAAGGCCGCGCCATCGGCATAGCCCAGGCCCTGCAGGGCGCTGCGCAGCAAGGCCATGGGGTGCTGGCGCAGGGTCAGGCCCAGGGCGTGGTAGTCCCACAGCACCTCCTCGCCCTGCGGGGCGGCGGGCAGCTGCAGCGGGGCTTCGAGGATCGGTGCGTCCTGCAGCAAGCTGGGCAGCTTGGCCAGGGCGGCGGCGTCCCAGCGCTGCTGGCGGCGCTGGCCGGCCAGATCGGCCAGGGCATCGGCCGCGGCCAGGGCCTGCAGGTCGGCACGTTCCAGGCGGGCGCGCCGGGCCAGTTCCTCGGCACTGGCAAACAGGCGACGACGCGGGTCGGGCGGGGCGTAGGGGCCGCGCGCCCAGGGGTCGTCGGGCTCGCCAGGCGGCGTGGCCTGGGTGCGCGGGCTGCCCTCCCCTTCACGCGCGACCAGCAGGGCGCGTGCGGCGGCCTCGCGCAGGTCTCGTACCAAATGCAGGCCCAGGCGCACCGCACCGTCTTCCAGCGTGCTTTCCCAGAAGCTCGCATTCACGCAGGGCGGGCGCAGCTCGATGCCATGGCGCGCAGCGTCCTGCACCAGCTGGCTGGGGGTGTAGAAGCCCAGGGGCTGGCTGTTCAGCAGGGCCACCAGGAACACCGCCGGGTGATGGCGTTTGATCCAGCTGCTGGCGTAGGTGAGCAGCGCGAAGCTGGCGGCATGGCTTTCAGGAAAGCCGTACTCGGCAAAGCCCTGGATCTGCTGGTAGATGCGCTCGGCAAAGGCTTGCGGGTAGCCGCGCTCGCGCATGCCGTCGAAGAGGCGCTGGCGGAAGGGCGAGAGATCGCCATGGCGCGTCCAGGCGGCCATGCCGCGGCGCAACTGGTCGGCCTCGCCGCCGGTGAAGCCGGCGGCAATCATGGCCACCTGCATCACCTGCTCCTGAAAGATCGGCACGCCCAGGGTGCGCTCCAGCGCGGGCTTGAGCGCCTCGCTCGGGTAGTCGGGCGCCTCCAGGCCCTGCCGGCGCTTCAGATAGGGGTGCACCATGCCGCCCTGGATGGGCCCGGGCCGCACGATGGCCACCTGCACCACCAGGTCGTAGAACACCTTGGGGCGCAGGCGCGGCAGCATGGCCATCTGGGCCCGGCTTTCCACCTGGAACACGCCCACCGAATCGGCCCGGCAGAGCATGGCGTAGGTGGCCGGGTCTTCGGGCGGGATGTCTTGCAGGCTCACCCTGTGGCCGCGCTGCCAGCTCAGCAAGTCCAGCGCACGGCGCAGGCAGCTCAGCATCCCCAAGGCCAGCACATCCACCTTCATCAGGCCCAGGGCCTCAAGGTCGTTCTTCTCCCACTGGATGACGGTGCGGTTCACCATGGCGGCGTTCTCGATCGGCACCAGGCGCGAGAGCAGGCCCTTGGTGAGCACGAAGCCGCCGACATGCTGGCTGAGGTGGCGCGGCATGTTGATGAGCTCGCCGGCCAGCTGGAACAGCAGGGCCAGGCGGCGGTCCTGCGGGTCGATGCCTTCGGGGGCGACGGGCTGCAGCGCCTCGTCCCACCACTGGTGTTCCTTGGCGATGCGCTCCACCTGCTCGGGCGCAAGACCCAGGGCCTTGCCCACATCGCGGAGGGCCGAGCGCGGCCGATAGCGGGTCACCACCGCCGTGAGCCCGGCGCGGCGCCGCCCGTACTTGGCGTAGAGGTACTGGATGACTTCCTCGCGGCGCTGGTGCTCGAAGTCGACATCGATGTCGGGCGGCTCGTCGCGCTCGGCGCTGATGAAACGCTCCAGCAGGGTGTTGCCACGCGCAGGGTCGACCTCGGTGATGCCCAGCGCATAGCAGACCGCACTGTTGGCCGCCGAGCCCCGCCCCTGGCAGAGGATGCCGCGGCCGCGCGCGAAGTCGACGATGTCCGCCACGGTCAGGAAGTAGTGCTCGTACTTCAGCTGATGGATCAGCTGGAGCTCCTTGTCGAGTTGCGCGCGCACCGCCGCGGGCACGCCGGCCGGCCAGCGCCGCGCCGCACCGGCCCAGGCCAGCTGCGCCAGGTGAGCCTGCGGCGTCATGCCGGGCGGCACCACTTCGTCGGGGTATTCGTAGCGGATCTGGCTCAGGCTGAAGCGGCAGCGCTCGGCAATCACCTGGGTCTGGGCGATCCAGGCCGGCTCGTAAGGGGCCCCGAGCCGGCGCAGATGCGCGGCGGCATTGGGCTCCAGGCGCTGGCCGCATTCGCGCAGGGGCGTGCGCAGGCGGATCGCCGTCATCACGTCCTGCAAGGGTTTGCGCTGGGCGCGGTGCATCAGGATTTGCGGCGCGGCCACCAGAGGCAAGGCGGTCTGCTCGGCCAGCCAGCGCAGGCGCTGGCACCAGCGGGCGTCGTCCAGCTGCTGCGGCAGGTCCACGCCCAGCCAGGCGCGGCCGCTGAAGTGCTTGAGCAGCCAGCGGCCGATGCCCAGCAGCTCGGGATCACGCGCGCGCCGGCTGGGCAGAGCAATGGCCAGCAGGCCGCCCAGGTGCTCGGGCCGGATGCCGCGCCAGTCCAGCCAGTAGCTGCCCTTGGGCGCGCTGCAGCGCAGGTCGGTGATGAACTGACTCAGGTTGCCGTAGGCCGTGCGATCGGTGGCCAGCAGGATCAGGCGGAACAGCGGGCCGCTGTCGGGCGCGGGCAGATCCAGCCCGGCGTCCAGGCCGCGCAGCTGGGCATCGGGCGCCGCCCGTGCAAACGGTGCGCCGCTGCGCTGCACATCGAAGCGGGCGCCGATCAAGAGCTTCAGCCCGGCCGCCTGGGCCGCCAGATGCGCGCGCACCGCGCCGGCCAGGCTGCAGTCGTCGGTGATCGCCAGCGCGCCCAGGCCCAGAGCCTGCGCCTGCTGCACCAGCTCCTCGGGGTGGGAAGCCCCGATCAGGAAGCTGAAATTGCTCAGCACCTGCAGGGCCGCCTGGGGCGGGTGGACGGTGCTCACGCAAACATCCCATGCAGAAACCAGGCCGCTTCGCCGCGTGCCGCACGGCGCTCGCGGAACAGCCACAGCAGGCCGGCACGCGCGCTGTGGGCCAGGTAGTAGTCGCGGCTGCAGGCCGGGGCTTCGGCATCCCACCAGCCGGCCTCGATGCGCTGCGGCCCGGCCAGCAGGGTCAGCGGGCCCTGGTAGAGCGGCTGCTCGCCCAGCGCGCGCAAGGGCTGGGGCGGGTTCAACAGCCAGCTGGGCTGCGGCCATTGCGCCGGGGCTTCGGGGCGCGCCACGGCGGGCGCCGGCTTGGGCGCATCCTGCCAGGGCTGCCAGCGCTGCTGGCATTCGGGGCGGTGGTCGGACACCGGGCGGGCCTGGCGCACCTGCTCCTTGCCCAGGCGCACGGAAAGCCGCGCCAGCAGCTCATCCAGGCTCTCGCCATCGGCGCGCTGGGCCTCGGCACCGGCGCTCAGCAGGCTGGCGCTGGCCTCGGCCAGGGGCTCTGCGCTTTCGATGCGCAGCCACAGGTCGCTGACCGGCGCGGGCAGGCTCAGGCGCTGCAGGTGCTCGGCCAGCAGGCGCTGCCAGCTGCGCAGGCGCCGGTGCGGCGCGCTGGCGGCCAGGCGGATCTCGCCGCCCGGGCCGAGGTCGCGCGCGCGCATGGCGTCGAACTGCCAGCCGAACTGCAGCTCGGCCGTGCCGGCATGGCGGGCCGCCAACCACAGGCAGGCGGCCTGCAGCAGGGGATCGGCCGCCTGCAGCAGGGCCTGGGCCTGCTCGCAGCGCTGCGGCAGCTCGCGCTTGGCTTCGAACTGCTCGGGGGCCTGGCACCAGTCATGCGCCTCGGCGCCCTGCCCCAGCGCGGCATCCAGCTCGCGCAGCGGGGCCGGCCCCACACGCCGTGTCAGCGCCGCGCGCGGCAGGCGGCGCAAGTCGCCCAGGCGACGGCAGCCCAGGCCATGCAGCAGCGACAAGTGCTCCTGGGCGCTGCCCAGCACGCTCAGTGGCAAGGCCTCCAGCTGCGCGGCCAGAGGGCCCGCCGCGGCCTCCACCAGCTCGCCCGGCGCGGCCGCGCGCGCCAGCAGCAGGGCCGCGCGGCTGTTCGGTGCCCAGGCCAGCGTGGCTTGGCCGGCGCCCACCAGGTCCTGCAACTCGGCCAGCAGGCGCTGCTGCAGGCGCGCGCGGCCACCGAACAGGCGCAGGCTGGCCGCCAGCTCCAGCACCAGGGCCTCCTCCAGCCGCGCCACCCGGGGCGTGAACTGCAGGGCCCACCACACCAGCGCCTCCGGCCAGGGGCCGGCGGCACGCCGCAAGGCCAACCACAGCATGCGTCACCCCGCCGCTTCCAGCTGGCGCGCCCGCACCAGGGCACTGGCCTGCGGAATGGGCAGCACCGCCCGCAGCGTGGGCGGCGGCGCATGCAGCCACAGGGGCTCGTCCAGCGGCGGGCCGCGGCGCTTCAGCAGTTCCACGCGCAACTGCGCCCAATGCGGCCCCGGCAGCACGCGCAGGCGCAGCGGCGCGGCCGAATGCAGGGCCGCCCCGGCCGCGGCGTGGCAGATGAAGACCGGCGCGCGGCAGCCGGCCGCCAGGGTTTGCAGGCGGCGCAGCAGGGCCGGACGTGGCGTCTGCAGCCAGGCCAGGATGGCGCCGAGCTCGTCGGCATCGGCGCGCAGAGCCTGCTCCAATGCCCATTGGCGCTGGGCGGGTTCGCGCGCCTGCACCCACAGGCAATCGCCCGCGCCCAGGCCCCAGGCGGCCAGGCCCTGGGGGTGGGGCTCATGGGGCGGGTCGATCAGCAGCAAACGCCGCCCGCCCTGCAGCAGGCGCGGCAGGGCCGGGGCCAGCAGCCGCCACTCCACATGGCCGGGCTGGGGGCCGACCAGCAACTCGGTCAGGCTCCGCGTGGGCCAGCCGCCGCCGGGCAATTCAGCGTCCAGCAGCGCATGGCCGCTGGGCCAGCAGCGCGCCCGGCTGTGCCCCAGCGCTTGGCCACGCCACAGGCCGGGGTGGCGTTCCAGCAAGGCGGCCAGCGTGGGCTGCAGCGGCATGCCGCCGGGCAGCTCGGCGGGCGGTTCAGGCGCTGGGGGTTCGGTGGACAGGCGCAGCAGCGGCAACAAGGGCAGCGGCAGCGCCCGGGGCACGCCCGGAGCGCGCGGCGCCGGGCCGGAGCGCCGCGTAGCCACGCGCTGGCGCTCGCGCCGCGTGGGCACGCGCAGCGGTTCACCGAATAGATCGAGCAGGGGTGGGGCGAGGGTCACGGTCGAGTACGGAAAGCACCGCACCCAGTCGCAATCATTCGCCACTGGATACTGTGTTTACATCCAGTACTCTAGCGACTCTGAAGACCTTTGGGGAGGCCTTTTCCGCACGCACCAATTCATTCAAGTGCCACCGCGGAACCGGCTTTGCCGGGCCGCTGGTGGCGCCCCCTTGAGGGGGCTGAGGCCGGACACAGACAGCCCGGTGGGCTGGCTGTGCCTGCCGAAGGCCGAGGCCGCTGGCCTCGGCTGGCCCGGAGGGCGCCGCAGGCGCTTCGGGGGTGGGCCAATCAGTACTCCGCACCGCCACCCTGGTAATCCGGCGCCAGGTTCTCGAACTTGGTGTGCATGCGCTGGAAGCCGAGCTTCACCGTACCCACCGGGCCGTTACGCTGCTTGGCGATGATGATCTCCGCCACGCCGGGTTCCTTGCACTCTTCCTTGGTGTAGTACTCGTCGCGGTAGATGAACATGATGATGTCCGCGTCCTGCTCGATGGCGCCGGATTCGCGCAGGTCACTCATCATGGGGCGCTTGTCGGGGCGCTGTTCCACCGAGCGGTTCAGCTGCGAGAGCGCGATCACCGGGCAGCGCAGCTCCTTGGCCAGGGCCTTCATGCCGCGCGAGATCTCGCCCAGCACAGTGGCGCGGTTTTCCTCGCTGCCACCGCTCTCGCCGGTCATCAGCTGCAGGTAGTCGATGATGATCAGGCCGAGTTGGCCGCACTCGCGCGCCTGGCGGCGCGCACGGGCGCGCACCTCGGAAGGCGAAAGGCCGGGGCTTTCGTCGATGAACATCGGCGAGCGGCCCAGGCGCTCCACCGCTTCCATCATGCGGCCCCACTCGTCGTCCTGCAGGCGGCCGGTGCGCAGATGGCTCTGGTCCACGCGGCCGATCGAACCGACCAGACGCAGCGCCAGCTGCGCCGCGCCCATTTCCATCGAGAACACCAGCACCGGCAGGCCCTCGTTCACCGCCACGTGCTCGCCGATGTTCAGCGCAAAGGCGGTCTTGCCCATCGAGGGGCGTGCGGCCAGCACGATCATGTCGCCGGGCTGCAGGCCGGCGGTCATGCGGTCCAGGTCGTAGAAGCCGGTGCGCACGCCGGTCACGTCGTTGGCGCCGTTCTCGGCCAGTTCGTTGACGCGCTCCATCAGCTCGACCATCAGCTTGTCCATGCGATGGAAGCCCTGGCCACTGCGGTTGCCTTCTTCGCCGATGCGCAGGATCTTGCTTTCCGCGTCGTCCAGGATGCTGGTGACGGTGCGCCCCTGCGGCGCCAGCGCGGCCGAGGCGATCTCGTCGCTGGCCGTCACCAGCTTGCGCAGCACCGCGCGCTCGCGCACGATTTCCGCGTAGCGACGCAGGTTCGCCGCACTGGGAACGGCCTGCGCCAGCGCGTTCAGGTAGGCCAGGCCGCCGCAGTCCTCGGCCTTGCCCTGCATCCCCAAGTCTTCATTGACCGTGATGACGTCGGCGGGCTTGCCGGCGGTGATCAGGCGGCCAATCGAGGCAAAGATCAGCTTGTGTTCCAGGCGGTAGAAATCACCTTCTGCCACCAGGTCGGCCGCGCGATCCCAGGCGCTGTTGTCAATCAGCAGACCGCCCAGCACCGATTGCTCGGCCTCGATCGAGTGCGGGGGCACGCGCAGGCGCGCCAGGTCGTCTTCGCGCGCCAGCGCGGGGGCAAATCGGGTGTCTGCGGACATCGGTCGATGATAGGAGCGCCGGCCCACCGCCTCTGTGGACAAGGCTGTGGGCAAACGGTGCGTGAGCGGTGGGTTGCGCGGGAAAACTCCGGGCCGAAATAAAACAAGGCCGGCACCCTTGCGGGCCCGGCCTTGCTTGCGGCACAGCGTGCGGCGCGCGATTACTCGGCGGCAGCGACCACGTGCACGTGGATGTCAGCCACCACGTCCGAGTGCAGAGCGATCTGCAGCGCGAACTCGCCGGTGTGCTTCAGCGGGCCGTTGGGCAGGCGAACCATGCCCTTGACCACGTCCATGCCTTGGGCCTTGATGGCGTCGGCGATGTCGGCGTTGGTGACCGAGCCGAACAGACGGCCGTCCACACCGGCCTTCTGGGTCACGGTGATGGTCTTGCCGGTCAGCTTCTCGCCCAGAGCCTGGGCAGCGGCCAGCTTCTCGGCGGCGACCTTTTCCAGCTCGGCGCGCTTGGCTTCAAACTCCTTGATCGCGGCCTCGGTGGCGCGGCGCGCCTGCTTGGTCGGGATCAGGAAGTTGCGGGCATAGCCGTCCTTGACCTTGACGATCTCGCCCAGGTTGCCCAGGTTGGCCACTTTTTCCAGCAGGATGATTTGCATGGTCGGTACTCCTTAGGCCTTGTGCTGGTCGGTGTACGGCAGCAGGGCCAGAACGCGCGCACGCTTGATGGCGGTGGTCAGCTGACGCTGATAAATCGCGCGGGTGCCGGTCAGACGGGCCGGGGTGATCTTGCCGTTTTCGGCAATGAAGTCACGCAGGGTGTCCACGTCCTTGTAGTCGATCTGCTCAACACCGGCGACGGTGAAGCGGCAGAAACGCTTGCGGCGGAACAGCAGGGATTGTTGGTTGCGCTTGGGCTTCTTGTCCTTGGAGAAGCGACCCTTGCCTCGAGAAATGGCCATGATGGACCTCGTTGATTCGTACTGTGTTGATCAGGTGCTCGTCGGACTCGCTGCGGGGTTCACATCGGTGATGTGGAACACCACCCCCTTGCCGTTGCGCGCTGCGGCCAGAAAGCCGCTCCACAGGGCCGGGCTTTCGCTCGGCAGACCCAGCAGCTGCTGGGCCAGTGGCCCGATGGCGACGGCCCGGATACGCATCTCGACCTTGCGGGGCTTGCCCGCCTCCACGGCTTCGCCGCAGTGCTCGAGGGTCAGATCCAGGGCCGGCAGACCAGCCGGTGTGTAGCGCAACGCCGCTCGCTCCACCCACCGGGCGCTCAAGGTCAGTTCGTTGACCGAGGCCTCAGCAGGCAATGCAGGGGTTTGCAGTCTTGTCCTCCGAAAGCGTCAGCGCCAATTAGGCGGCAGCGGCCTCTTGATTGGCCTTGCGCGATTCCTCGCGCTCGACGGCCTTCATCATGACGGACGGGGTCGTTTCGGCCTTGTCCTTCTTGATGGTCATGTGGCGCAGCACGGCGTCGTTGTAGCGGAAGCCGGTCTCGAGCTCGTTCAGCACTTCCTTGCTGGTCTCGATGTTCAGGCACACATAGTGGGCCTTGGCGAGCTTCTGGATCATGTAGGCCAACTGGCGGCGGCCCCAGTCCTCGACGCGGTGCACCTTGCCGCCGGCGGCGGTGACGATGCCCTTGTAACGCTCCAGCATGGCCGGAACCTGTTCGCTCTGATCCGGGTGGATCAGCAGCACGATTTCATAGTGACGCATGAGAACTCCTTGTGGATTCCAGGAATGGAAGCCTTGAGCGGCGTCGGACGCCCAAGGCAAGGGAAAGCCCGCGAGTATAACGGGCTTGAGGCGGCTGTCCGCCGGACTTACTTCACGCCCGCCAGACGGGTCCAGGTTTCGACCACGGTGTCGGGGTTCAGCGAGATCGAGGTGATGCCCTCGGCGGCCAGCCAGTCGGCGAAGTCCGGGTGGTCGCTGGGGCCCTGGCCGCAGATGCCGATGTACTTGCCGGTGGCGCGGCAGGCATTGATGGCGCGGCTGATCAGGCTGCGCACGGCCGGGTCGCGTTCGTCGAAATCACCCGCCAGCTGTTCCAGGCCGGAGTCGCGGTCCAGGCCCAGGGTCAGCTGGGTCAGGTCGTTGGAGCCGATCGACATGCCGTCGAAATGCTCCAGGAACTGGTCGGCCAGGATGGCGTTGCTAGGCACCTCGCACATCATGATGACGCGCAGGCCGTCCACCCCACGCTTCAGGCCGCGCTCGGCCAGCATGCCCACCACGCGCTCAGCCTGCTTCACCGTGCGCACGAAGGGCACCATGATCTCGACGTTGGTCAGGCCCATCTCGGTGCGCACGCGGCGCAGGGCCTCGCATTCCATCGCGAAGGCGTCCGAGAACTCGCCGCTGATGTAGCGGCTGGCGCCGCGGAAGCCCAGCATGGGGTTCTCTTCGTCCGGCTCGTAGCGCGAGCCACCGATCAGCTTGCGGTACTCGTTGCTCTTGAAGTCGGACAGACGCACGATCACCGGGCGCGGGTAGAAAGCGGCGGCGATGGTGGCAATGCCCTCGGCCAGCTTGTCCACATAGAAGGCGCGCGGGCTGGCGTGACCGCGGGCGACCGATTCGACCGCCTTCTTCAGGTCGGCATCGATGGCCGGGTAGTCCAGGATCGCCTTGGGGTGGACGCCGATGTTGTTGTTGATGATGAATTCCAGGCGCGCCAGGCCCACGCCGCCCGAAGGCATTTGAGCGAAGTTGAAGGCCAGCTGGGGGTTGCCGACATTCATCATGATCTTCACCGGGCAGTAGGGCAGCTCCTGCTGCTGCACCTCGGTGACCTCGGCCTCGATCAGGCCCTCATAGACGAAACCGGTGTCGCCTTCCGAGCAGGCCACGGTGACGAGCTGGCCGTCCTTGAGCTTCTCGGTCGCGTCGTGGCAACCCACCACGGCCGGGATGCCGAGTTCGCGCGCAATGATGGCGGCGTGGCAGGTACGGCCGCCGCGGTTGGTGACGATGGCCGAGGCGCGCTTCATCACCGGCTCCCAGTTCGGGTCGGTCATGTCCGTCACCAGCACATCTCCCGGCTGCACGCGCTCCATCTCGGCCGTGCTCTCCACCAGGCGCACCGGGCCGGTGCCGACCTTCTGGCCGATCGCGCGGCCTTCCACCAGCACCACGCTGTCCTTGCCGGCCTTCAAGCGGTAGCGGTGCTCCACCTGGCTTTGGCTCTTCACCGTCTCGGGGCGGGCCTGAAGGATGTAGAGCTTGCCGTCCTCGCCGTCCTTGCCCCACTCGATGTCCATCGGGCGGCCGTAGTGCTTTTCGATGATGACGGCGTACTGGGCGAGCTCGACCACATCGGCGTCGTTGAGCGAATAGCGGTTGCGCAGCTCCACCGCCACGTCCTCGGTCTTGACCAGCTTGCCCGATTCGGCGCGCTCCTGCGGCGTGGCGAAGCCCATACGAATCAGCTTGCTGCCCAGGTTGCGGCGGATGATGGGCAACTGCCCCTTGGCCAGCGCCGGCTTGAAGACATAGAACTCGTCCGGGTTCACCGCGCCCTGCACCACGGTCTCGCCCAGGCCGTAGCTGCTGGTGATGAAGACCACGTCCTTGAAGCCGGACTCGGTGTCGATCGTGAACATCACGCCGGACGAACCCAGGTCCGAGCGCACCATGCGCTGGATGCCGGCCGACAAGGCCACATGGCTGTGCGTGAAGCCCTTGTGCACGCGGTAGCTGATGGCGCGGTCGTTGTAGAGCGAGGCGAAGACCTCGCGCACCTTGTGCAGGATGTCCTCGATGCCATGCACGTTCAGGAAGGTTTCCTGCTGGCCGGCAAAACTGGCGTCAGGCAAGTCTTCGGCCGTGGCCGAACTGCGCACGGCAAAGCTGGCGTCCGGGCTGCCGGCGGCCAGGGCGGCGTAGCTGGTGCGGATGGCGTCTTCCAGCGCCGATGGGAAGGGCTGGTTCATCACCCAGCCGCGGATCTCGGCACCGGCCTCGGCCAGCGCGCGCACGTCGTCGGCGTTCAGCGCGTCCAGCTTGGCGTGGATGCGCGCATCCAGGCCACCGGCCTGCAGGAACTCACGAAAGGCATGCGCCGTGGTGGCAAAGCCCCCGGGCACGCGCACCCCGCTCTCGGCCAGCTGGGAAATCATTTCCCCCAGGCTGGCGTTCTTGCCGCCGACGACTTCGACGTCTTCGTTTCTTAGGTGCTCGAACGGGACGACCAGGGCGGTCGGCTCAAAGCGTGCAGACATGGAACAACTCCTCGATGGTGAAAAAACCGGGGTTGCCGCAGGGCCGACACGCTGCCACGCGTCATGTTCTGGTTCTGGGGGAGGCAGCGGAACACGGGCAATCTGGCGGCGAACGCAATGGGCAGGATTCTAGGGAGACGGCCTGCCCCTACCATCGGAATCCCGCGTAACCAAGCTTCGCCATGGCCGACCGCACCGTGTACTTTCTCTCGGACGGCACCGGGATCACCGCCGAAACCTTCGGCAACTCCATCCTGGCCCAGTTCGCCGTCAAACCCCGCCATGTGCGCCGCCCCTTCATCGACACCGCGGAAAAGGCCCGCGAGGTGGTGCATGAGATCAATGCCATCGCCGAATCGGGCGCGCCGCGCGCCATCGTCTTCGCCACCCTGGTGAACCGCGAGGTGCTGGCGCTGGTGCGTGAACAGTGCCAAGCCATGGTGCTGGACATGTTCGGCATGTTCATCGCCCCGCTGGAAGAAGAATTCGCACTCAAGAGCAGCCACCGCGTCGGCCGCTTCGGGGACGCCGCCAAGAGCCAGGAGTACCAGGACCGCATCGAGGCCATCAACTTCTCGCTCGCGCACGACGACGGCCAGTCGGCCCGCAACCTGGACACCGCCGACGTCATCCTGGTCGGCGTCTCGCGCTCGGGCAAGACGCCCACCTCGCTGTACCTGGCCATGCAGCACGGCATCAAGGCCGCCAACTACCCGCTCATCCCCGAGGACTTCGAGCGCGGCCGCCTGCCCGAGGCCCTGAAGGTGCACAAGAGCAAGTGCTTCGGCCTGACGATCGACCCCGACCGCCTGAGCCAGATCCGCAACGAGCGCCGCCCGGGCAGCAAGTACGCCGATTTCGGCAACTGCCGCTACGAAGTGGCCGAGGCCGAATCGATGATGAAGCGCGAGGGCATCGCCTGGCTGTCCAGCACGCACAAGTCGATCGAAGAAATCGCCACCACCATCCTGCGGGACATCCGGCCCGACCGGCTGGTGTACTGAAACGCGACACCCCATTTGCAGCGCGTCGGCACGGGCGTAGGCTCGCGCCATGCGGCCCTTTTATGCGGCAAGCGAGCGCGAACAACTCGCCCGCCAGCCTGGCGACCCGTTGGCGCTGGCCTGGGCGCTGCGCCAGCTTGAACCCGAGCGCTCCGTTCAGTTGTTCGCCGCCCTCCCCGGCCCCTTGGCACGCGCCTGGGAACAGTTGGCCCAGGCCGACAGCGCCGCCTGCGCCGAAGACTTCGAGCCCGCCCAGGCCCTGCTGCAATCGGCAGGAGAGGCGTTCGAGCGCCTGGAGCTGCCCCATGCCCACGCCATGTGCGGCTGGGTGCAGGTGCAGTTGGCCTGGGCACGCGGCGAGGAAGGGGCGGTCGAGGCGCTGCTGGAAGGCCTGATCGGGCGCTTTGTGCAGCTGGGCGAGCCCGAACAGGCGGACCTGGCCCGGCTGGAGCTGGCCGCCCGCTGTGCCACGCGCGATCTGGCGCGCTGCCGCAACCTGTGCGCGCTGGTGCGGGCGGAACGTTCGGCCGCCGTGGCGGCCTTGCTGGCCATGGTGCAGGCCCTGGTGGCGGTGCACTCGGGGGATTCATTGCGCGCCGCCCAGGGCCTGCTGCGCGCTTTCGAAGCCGCGCTGGACTACGGCATGCGCTACCGCGCCGTGGCCCTGTGCGCCCTGCTGGCGCACAGCTTCTCCGGCCTGGGCGATCTGGGCGGCGCGGCCGAATGGGCACAACGTGGCCTGGACCTGGCCGCCCCGGGCTGGACCCTGCGCAGCGCCGCCTGCCGCTACGAGCTGGGGGCAGCCCTGCTGCGGCAGCAACAGACCGACGCCGCCCGCCAGGTATTCGAGAACCTCATCAAGGACCTGCAGCTTCGCCCGCTGTCCCGCGCGATGCAGCAGACGCGCTGGAGCCTCGGGCGCCTGGAGGCCGCGCAGGGGCGCTGGGGCGCCGCGCAGGCGCAGTTCGAAGCACTGCTCGAGGGCGCTCAGCGCGCCCGCTTCATCGACACCCAGGCCGAAGCCCTGGAGGGCCTGAGCGCCTGTGCGCTGGCCGCTGGGCAACAAGCGCGGGCGCGCGAGCTGCTGCAGCAAGGCCTGCAGCTGGCCCGCGCCGGGGGCTATGGCAAGCAGGAGCAGGACCTGCTGCTGCAAGGCGCCCGCATCGAGCTGGAGGCCGGCGCCCCCGCGGCCGCGCTGGCCCTGCTGGAGCCTTTGCGCGCACGCCTGCAGCGGATCCCCGGCGCCGAAGCGCCGGTTGAGCTGCTGCGCGGCCTGGCGCAGGCCTATGAGCAACTCGACCAGCTGGCCGCCGCCCTGCAGTGCGAGCGCCTGGCCGCCGAGCGCGAACGCACAGAGCTGACCAGCGCCTGCGAGCAACGCCTGCAGGTGCTGCAGACGCAGCAGGAACTGCAGCACACCCGGCAGGAAAACGAGGCCCTGCGGCGGATGGGTGAAGCGGCTGCACAGCGCGCCGCGGCCGCCGAGCACAACCTGCACACCCTGGAACAGCTGGCGCAGATTGGCCGCGGCCTGACGGCTCGCCTGCAGCCCGCCGCGCTGTTTCCGCTGCTGGAACGCGAGCTGCGCGGTTTGCTGCCGGTCAACGTGATGATGCTGTTCCAGCGCCGCGGCGAGCAGCTGGAACTGCTCTATGGCCACGAGGACGGGCACGACCTGGCGCTGGCCCCGATCGCCCTGGACGACCCACACGCGCTCTCGGCCCGCTGCGCACGCGAGGACCAGCTGCTATGCCTGGATGGCGAGCAGCTGGCCAGCCGCATCCCCGGCGTACCCGCCACGCACAGCCTGCTGTTCGCGCCCCTGCGCTGGCAGGACCATGTGGTGGGCGTGCTCAGCCTGCAGGCGCAGGCGCGCAGCGCCTACGGCCCCCCGGAGCAGCAGCTGGTGCTGAATCTGGCCGCCTACCTGGCCATCGCGCTGGAGAACTGCCGCGCGTACGAACAGGTGTCTGCCCTGCAGCACGAACTGGCGGAACGGCGTCGGCAGGCCGCGCTGGGCAGCCTGGTGGCCGGCGTGGCGCATGAGCTGAACACCCCGCTGGGCAACTGCCTGCTGGTGCTGAGCGCCATGCAGGCCCAGCTGCAGGCCCTGCTGGCGCAGGTGGACAGCCCCGCCCCCAAGCGCAGCCTGCTGCAAAGCGGCTGCGCGGACCTCGCCCATGGCATGGACCTGGTCGAGCGCGCGCTGCAGCGCGCGGCCCTGCTGGTGGAGGACTTCAAGGGCCTGGCCAGCCAGCCCGAAAGCGAGCCCCCCGAGGCCTTGGATCCTTCCGAGCTCTGCCAGGAGCTGCTGCGCAGCCAGCAAGGCCAGCTGAAGCAGGCCGGTCTGGTGGTGGAGACCCGGCTGCAGCCCGCACCCGGCCTGCTGAGCCGCCGCCACGCCTTGCTGGAGGTGCTGCGTGCCCTGCTGGACAACGTGCTGGTGCACGCTGCCGCGGCACGGCTGGAGGTGCGCGGCGCCATCGAAGGCGGGCACTACCGCATCGACTGGATCGACAACGGCCGCGGGATCGCCGTGGAGCCCCCCGAGCGGGTGTTCGACCCTTTCTATTCCACCCGCTTTGGACAAGGCGGCAGTGGTCTGGGCCTGAGCGTGGCCCTGCACCGGGCGCGCGTGCTGCTGGGCGGCGAGCTACAGGTGCAGAGCCAGCCCGGCCAGGGCTGCCACTTCCTGCTCAGCCTGCCCTTGGCCGGGCCGGATGGCGATCAGCTGAGCTGACGGCGCAGGCTCTCGTACAGGCAGATGGCCGCGGCGGCGGCGACGTTGAGCGACTCCTCGCCGCCCGGCTGCGGGATGCGCACCGTGGTCTGGCAGCGCGCCAGCAAAGCCTCGGACACGCCCTGCCCTTCATGCCCGAAAACCCAGGCGCAGGGCTGCGGCAGCGCGATGCGGTGCAGCTCGTGCTCGGCATGCGAGCTGGTAGCCAGCAGCGGCATGCGCAGCGCGTCCAGATCCGCCTCGACCAGACCTTCGACCCAGTGCAGGCCGAAATGCGCGCCCATGCCGGCGCGCAATACCTTGGGCGAGCCCAGGGCCGCACAGCCCTTCAAGGCCAGCACCTGGCGCACGCCCAGCGCCACCGCGCTGCGCAGGATGGTGCCGACATTGCCGGCGTCCTGCAGACGGTCCAGCACCACGGTCGGCACATCGGCCAGGACGGGCGCGCGGCCGGCCCAGGCCAGCGTGGCGCCGATCTGTGTGCTGGACGGCAGGCCGCTCACCGACTCGAACAGTTTCGCCGGCACCACGAGCACGCGCGGGGCCTGCAGGGCCAGCTCGCGCCACTCGGGGCGCTGGTGCATGGCCTCCTCGGTCACCAGCACCTGGGTCGGCGTCAGGCCACGCGCCAGCGCCGCGCGCAAGAGGTGGTCGCCATCCAGCCAGAGCTGACCTTGCTCACGGTAGGCCGTGCTTTCGCGCGCCAGCTCGCGCAGGCGCTTGAGCGTGGGGTTGGCGCTGGAGTCAATGCGCAGAACTTGCGGGCTGCTCATCGCAACACTCCCAGGGCTTCACGAACAGGGGCAAAGCTACGCCGGTGCCAAGGGCCCGGCCCCAGGCGGCGCAGCACTTCGAGGTGCTCGGCCGTGGGGTAGCCCTTGTGGCCGGCGAAACCGTATTCGGGGTGCTGCTCGTGCACCTGCAGGCACCAGGCGTCACGCTGCACCTTGGCCAGGATGGAGGCGGCGGAGATCGCCGGCACCAGCGCGTCGCCCTTGACGATGGTGCGCACCGGCTGCTCCAGCACCGGCGCGCGGTTGCCGTCCACCCACACCAGGCCGGGCTTGAGGCGCAGGCCGCGCACCGCGCGCTGCATGGCCAGCAGGGTGGCCTGCAGGATGTTGAGGCGGTCGATCTCCTCCACCGAGGCCTCGGCCACCGAGACGCACAGCGCATAGGCGCGGATGGCCTCGGCCAGGCGCTCGCGCTTGCGCGCCGTCAGCACCTTGGAATCGGCCAGGCCTTCGATCGGGTGGTCGGGGTCCAGGATGACGGCGGCCGCCACCACCGGGCCGGCCAGCGGGCCGCGGCCGGCCTCGTCCACCCCGGCCATCAGCGCCGCTTCAGGCGCGGGCCCGAACAGGTCTGGCGTGTAGGGCGCCACTTCAGCGGCCAAGGGTTTGCGCAATCGCGTCACAGCAGAGCGTGGCCGTGTCGGCCTGCAGGGAGTCGTAGAGGGCGCGGCAGCGCTCGCGCAGGCGCGCGCTGGCGGCCGGATCGTCCAGCCAGGCCTGGGCGGCATCGGCCAGAAGCTCGGGTTGGCATTCGTCCTGCAGGCGTTCGGGCACCAGGAATTCGCGCGCCAGGATGTTGGGCAGACCCACCCAGGGCTGCAACTGCTTGCCCTTCATGCGCCGGTAGTTGGCCGGGCTGACGCGATAGGCCACCACCTGCGGGCATTGCAACAGCGCGGCTTCCAGCGTGGCGGTGCCGCTGGCCACCAAGGCGCAATCGGCCGCGGCCAGCAGGTCATGGGCCTGGCCTTCGAGCAGACGCAGCTCCAGGCCGGGGGCGACCTGCGCGCGCAGGGCCTCGATCTGTTCACGGCGACCGGGCGCCATCGGCAGCAGCACCTGCAGCGCCGGCTCGCGGCCCTTCAGGATGGCAGCGGCCTGCAGCATGGCCGGGCCGATCAGCTCGACCTCGCTCTTGCGGCTGCCCGGCAGCAGCGCAAGCACCCGCACGCCCTCGGCCAGACGCAGCGTCGCGCGGGCCACGGCCCGGGGCGGTTCGGCAGGGATCAACTCGGTGAGCGGGTGGCCCACAAAGCTGGCCGCAATGCCGGCGCGCCGCAGGATCTCGGGCTCGAACGGGAACAGGCACAGCACGTGGTCGGCAGCGGCCCGGATGGTGTCGACGCGCTCGGGGCGCCAGGCCCAGATCGACGGGCACACGTAATGCACCGTCTTGATGCCACCGGCGCGCAGGCGCTTTTCGAGACCGAAATTGAAGTCTGGCGCGTCGATGCCAACGAAGAGCTCCGGGCGCTCAGCCAGCCAGCGCGAACCCGCACGGCGGCGGATCCACAGCAACTCGGGCAAGCGCTTGAGCGCATCGACATAACCGAACACCGACAGGCGTTCGGACGGCCACCAGGCCTGCACCCCTTCGGCCTGCAGGCGCGCACCGGCAATGCCGGCGGCCTGCAGCTGGGGCCAGCGGCCGCGCAAGGCGCGCACCAGGCTGGCACCGATCAGATCGCCCGACGCCTCGCCGGCGACGAGACCCAGGCGCTGCAAGGGCATCAGCGCACCAGGCCTCGCTTGGACTCGGCCAGGAAGTCCAGCATCAGCTGCACATCCTCGTCACCGCCCTGGCCCTTCAGCGCCTCGATCTCGCTGCGGGCCTGTTCCAGCGTCAAGGACTGTCGGAACAGCAGCTTGTGCATCTGGCGAATGGCCGTGATGCGCGCCGGCGTGAAGTCGCGTCGCTTCAGGCCCGTCAGGTTCACGGCACGCACCGTCAGCGGGTTGCCGTCCACTGTCATGTAGGGCACGACGTCCTGCGACACATGCGCCTGGAAACCGATCATGGCGTGGGCCCCGATGTGCACGAACTGGTGCACGCCGGTGAGCCCCCCGATCACCGCCCAATCGCCCACATGCACGTGGCCCGCGAGCGTGGCGTTGTTGGCCAGCACGCAGTGGTTGCCCAGCACCACGTCATGCGCCAGGTGCACGTAGGCCATGATCCAGTTGTCGGAACCGACCCGCGTGACGCCCTGCTCCTTGTGCGTGCCCGTGCTGAAAGTGCAGTACTGGAACACGGTGTTGCGGTCGCCGATCACCAGCTCGGTCAGTTCGCCGCGGTGGCTCATGTCCTGCGGCATGCAGCCAATGGAGCTGTGCGAATAGAAGCGGTTGTCGCGGCCGATGGTGGTGCGGCCCTCGATCACGCAATGCGAACCCACCACGGTGCCCGCGCCGATCTTCACCGCGGGGCCGATGATGGCGTAAGGGCCGACGGTGACGCCCTCGTCCAGCTGGGCGGCGGGGTCCACGATGGCGGTCGGGTGGATGGAACTCATGCGGGCGACGTCCTCGAAGCCGGGTTCAGGCAATCCGGCGCATGGTGCTCATGAGCTGGGCTTCCGCAGCCAGCTCCTCGCCCACATAGGCCTTGCCGGTGAACTTGTAGATGCCAGCCTTGGCGCGGTCCAGCGTCACCTCCAGGATCAGTTGGTCCCCCGGCTCGACCGGGCGCTTGAAGCGCGCGCCATCGATGCCGGCGAAGTACACGACGGACTTCTCGTCCAGCACCACGTCCTCGCTGGCCACGCACAGCAGTGTGGCTGCCTGGGCCATGGCCTCCAGGATCAACACGCCCGGCATCACCGGTCGGTGCGGGAAGTGGCCGAGGAAATGCGGCTCGTTGATCGAGACGTTCTTCAGCGCCCGGATGCGCTTGCCCTTGTCCAGTTCGACCACACGGTCGACCAGCAGGATGGGGTAGCGATGCGGCAGGCGCTTGAGGATCTCGTGGATGTCCATGTCAGTTCTTCTTCTGCTGATGTTCCAGCGCACGCACCCGCTCGCGCAGCTTGTAGAGCTGGCGCAGCGAGGCGGCGTTCTTTTCCCAAGACGCGTTGTCGTCCATCGGGAAGATGCCGGTGTAGGTGCCGGGCTTTTGAATCGACCGCGTGACCACGGTACAGGCCGAGATGTGCACGTGATCGGCCAGCGTGAGGTGGCCAATGATCTTGGCGTCGCCGCCGATGGTGCAGTGGCGGCCGATGCGGGTGCTGCCAGCCACCGCCGCGCAGCCGGCCATCGCCGTATGCGCTCCGATGTGGACGTTGTGGGCGATGTGAATCAGGTTGTCGAGCTTGACGCCCTCTTCGATCACGGTGTCGTCCAGGGCACCGCGGTCGATCGTGCAATTGGCGCCGATCTCGACGTCATCGCCGATGCGGACGCGCCCAAGCTGCTCGATCTTGATCCAGCGCCCCTGATCAGGCGCGAAGCCGAAGCCATCGGCGCCGATAACGGCCCCGCCATGCACGATGCAGCGCGCGCCGAGCTCGCAGTCGGCACCGATGACCACGTGGGCACCGATGCGCGTACCAGGCCCGATGAGGGCACCAGCCTCGATGACGGCATGGGGCGCGATGCGGGCGCCCGCGCCGAGCGTCGCGCCGGCTCCTACGAAGGCCAGTGCCCCCACCTCCACCCCTTCACCCAGCACGGCGCTAGGGTGCACCACCGCCTGGGGGTGAACCCCTGCCGCGGGTGCGCGCAGGCGCTCGGCCCACCATTGGCTGAGCCGGGCGTAGTACAGATAAGGATTAGGGCTGACGATCAGCGCCGCCTGCTCGGCGGCTCCCTCGGCCAGGTCGGGCGGCACGATCAGCGCGCCAGCGCGACTGGCGCGCATGGCTTCGGCGTGGCGTGCCCCGGTGACGAAGCCAATGTGCCAGATCTGAGCCGAGGCGAGACTGGCCAGGCCTTGCAGCAGCAGGTCTGCCGGTCCGATCAGTTGACCGCCAAGCGCCTCGACGATCTCCCCGAGTCGAACCTCGCCGGCGCCACGCACGCTTTACTTCTGTGCGTTGAGCGCGTCGATCACGCGCTTGGTGATGTCGATGCGCGCGCTGGCATGGATGGCGTCCTGCACGATCAAGTCGAACTTCTCCTGCTCGAAGATCTGCTTGATGACGCGGTTCGCGCGCTCCACCACAACCTGCAACTCTTCATTGCGGCGCTGCTGCGCGTCTTCCTGGAACTCGCGGCGCTTGCGCTGCAGGTCTCGGTCGCTCTCGATCAGCTCGCGTTGACGGCGGCCCTTCTCGGCCTCCGTCAGCAGGGCCTGATCCTTCTCGAACTTTTCGCCGGCCGCCTGCAGCTTGGCCGCCGCGTCCTTCAATTCCTTCTCGCGCTTGCCGAACTCGGCCTCCAGCTTGGCCTGGGCGGCCTTGGCCAGATTGGACTCGCGCACCACGCGCTCGCTATTGACGAAACCGATCTTCAGCTCTTGCGCCGACACGCTGCTCAGGGGCAGCGCAGCGAGCGCAGCCAGGGTCAATGCACGCAGACTCATGGCGATCATCAGAAGGAGTTCCCGATCTGGAATTGGAAGCGTTCGATTCTATCTTGGGGCTGCGAGCGGAAGGGCTTGCCCCAGCTCAGCCGCAGTGGGCCGACTGGAGACATCCAGGACAGACCGATACCCGCCGAAGCACGCATCGAATCGAGGCCGACTTTCTCGTACTTGCTTTCGGTGTTCCACACATTGCCGGCGTCGGCAAAGGCAAACAGGCGGAAGGTGCGATCCTTGCCCGAGCCCGGCACCGGGATGTACAGCTCGGTGTTGAAGTTGACCTTCAGGTTGCCGCCGCTGCGCGCGCCCGTGTTGTCCACCGGGCCGAGCGAGCCGCCTTCAAAGGCCCGCACGGAACCCAGGCCGCCCGCATAGAAGGTCTTGAACACCGGGTACAGACGCCCACCAAGGGCGTCGCCCGCACCCAGTTCGCCGTTCACCATCAGCGTGAACTTGTTGCCCAGCGGGAAGAAGCGCTGGTACTGCAGGTTCAGGCGGCCGTAGCGCGCATCGCCGATCGGGCTGATTTCCAGGTTGACGCGCTTGAACGAACCGGCAATCGGCGAGAGCAGGTTGTCGCGGCTGTCATTGGCCCAGCCGATCGTCAGCGGCACGGCAATGCTGGACGAGCCGAAGGCCTGGGCGTACTTGAAGATGTTGTTCGGCACACCCTGGGTTTCGGTGATCTTGGTGCGCTCATAGCCCAAGCCGAAGAACACCGAATCGAACTCGGCGATCGGCACGCCGTAGGTCAGGCGGCCACCCTGCGAGGCGAATTCATACACCTCGCCGAGATTGCTCAGCGGCTTGGATGTGCGGTAGAACAAGTCGACCCGGCGCGAGACGCCGTCTTCGGTCGAGTAGGGATCCGCCATGCCCAGCACCACCGCGCGGCCAAGGCTGGAAGTGTTCAGCTCCATCTCCACCGAGCGGCCGGAACCGAGGAAGTTGTCCTGGCGCACCGAGCCGGTCAGCGTCACCTTGGTCTGGCTCGAGTAGCCGGCACCGAAGGTGATGTTGCCGGTCGAACGCTCCTTGACAGTGAGCACCACGTCCACCTGATCGGGCGCTCCCGGCACTTCAACCGTGTCGATCTCGACCGATTCGAAGAAGCCCAGACGATCGACGCGGTCGCGCGAGGCCTTGATGCGCTGCCCGTCGTACCAAGCGCCCTCGAACTGACGGAACTCGCGGCGGATCACCTCGTCGCGCGTCTTGTTGTTGCCCGCGACCTGGATGCGCCGCACATAGGCCCGTCGCTCGGGCGAGGCCACCAGGGTGATGGTGACCAGGCCGGTGGCACGGTCGATGTCCTGACGCGGCTCCACGCGCGGGAAGGCGTAGCCGAAGCTGCCGTAGTAGTCACTGAAGGCGCGCGTGGTGCGGGCCACCGCCTCGCCCTGGTAGGCCTCACCCGGCTTGATGGCGATCAGCTGGCGGAAGTTCTCTTCCTGGCCCAGGTAATCGCCTTCCATCTTGACGGCCGCCACGGTGTAGGGCTGGCCTTCGCTGACGGTCACGGCAATGGCGATGCGCTGCTTGTCCGGCGAGATCGTGACCTGGGTCGACTCGACGTTGAACTCCAGGTAACCACGGTTCTGGTAGTGCGAGCGCAGCGTCTCCAGGTCGGCGTTGAGCTTGGCGCGCGAATAGCGGTCGGTCTTGGTGTACCAGGTCAGCCAGCCCGAGCTGGTCTGCTCCAGCAGTCCAAGCAGGGTCGATTCGGAAAAAGCCTTGCTGCCCAAGATGCGGATGTCGGCGATCTTGGCGGGTTCTCCTTCCACCACCGAGAAGGCCACATTGACGCGGTTGCGCTCGATCGGGGTGATGGTGGTCGTCACCTCGGCACCGTAGAAGCTCTTGGTCAGGTACTGACGCTTGAGCTCCTGCTCGGCGCGGTCGGCCAGCGCGCGGTCGAAGGGACGGCCTTCGCCGATGCCCACGTCCTTCAGGGACTTGGTCAGCGCTTCCTTGTCGAACTCCTTCAGCCCGACAAAGCTAACGTCGGCAATGATGGGGCGCTCTTCGATCACCACCACCACGGCGTCGCCGTCAATCTGGATGCGCACGTCCTTGTAGAGACCGGTGGCGAACAGTGCACGCAAGGCCGCCACGCCCTTCTCGTCGTTGTAGGTGTCGCCAATGCGGAAGGGCAGGCTGGCGAAGACGGTGCCCGGGTCGGTGCGCTGCAGACCCTCGACGCGGATGTCACGCAGCTTGAACGGCTCCACCGCCCAACTGGGCAGATGGACGGCGCCACACAGCACCAGGGTCAGCAGGGACGAGTGAATGCGCGAGCGCGAACGTTCGAAAGCGGCCATGCAGCAGGGGAATCAGGGAACCGGTGGGAGGGGCGGTACGTGGCAAGGGAGGCCAACGCACCAGGGTCGCCTTCAGGCGACTCGCAGCGCACCAAACAGTGCGCCCGCGCAGCCCTCGGGAAAGTGCGGGGCATGATATCTGACGGTCAGGGCTTGCCCAGGAGCTCTTGGGCCTTGGCGCGGGTACGCGTGTCCAGTTCCAGGAGGCCGGCCACGCTGCCAACCTCATCGGCCGCGGGCAGCACCTGCTCCAGGCAGCGCGCCACCAGCTCGGCAATGCCGGTGAATCGCAGGCCGCCCGCCAGGAAGGCGGCCACGGCCACCTCGTTGGCGGCGTTCAGCACGGCCGTACTGCCTTCAGGTCCGCGCAGAGCCTGCCAAGCCAGGTCCAGCGCCGGGAAGCGGCGCAAATCGGGAGCTTCAAATTGAAGGGCGGAAAAGTCCAGCAAGTTCAAGGGCGCCGCACCCGATTCGATACGCTCAGGGAAGGACAGCGCATAAGCGATCGGCACGCGCATGTCGGGCGTGCCGAGCTGCGCCAGCACGGATTGATCGCGGCACACCACCATGGAATGCACGATGCTCTGCGGATGGATCAGCACCTTGAGGCGCTCGGGCGGCAGGTCAAAGAGCCAGCGCGCCTCAATGAGCTCCAGGCCCTTGTTCATCATGCTGGCCGAATCGACCGAAATCTTGCGCCCCATGACCCAGTTCGGGTGCGCACACGCCTCGTCGGGCGTCACGGCGTGCAGGCTGGCCGGATCGCGTTGCCGGAAAGGGCCGCCAGAGGCCGTCAGCACCAGATGGTCGATGACCTCGGGCCAGCGGGAACGCGCCTCGGGCAGGCACTGAAAGATGGCCGAGTGCTCGGAGTCGACCGGCAGCAGCGTGGCACCACCGGCCTGCACGGCCCGCATGAAGAAGGCGCCGCCCACCACCAAGGCCTCCTTGTTGGCCAGCATCAGGCGTTTGCCGGCCCGTGCGGCCGCCAGGCAGGGCGACAGCCCGGCCGCCCCCACGATGGCGGCCATCACGGCATCCACGTCGGGGTGCGCCGCCAGCTGCTCCAGCGCCGCCGGTCCCTGCAGCACCTCGGTGCTCAGGCCGGCCTCCCGCAGGCGACGCTGCAGCTCCAGCGCAGCGGCCGGGTCGGGCAGGCAGGCCCAGCGGGGACGATGGTGGAGGCATTGCTGAAAGAGCTCGTCCGCACGGCTGTGCGCACTCAGGGCCACGGCCTCGAAGCGCTCCGGGTGGCGCGCGATCACATCCAGGGTGTTGGCGCCAATGGAGCCGGTCGAGCCCAGCACGCAGACGCGCAATCGTTGCTTCATGAGGAACTCAAAGCGTCGTCAACGCCAGCGCAGCTGGCAGTACGGGCAGCAGGGCATCAATACGGTCCAGCACCCCACCGTGGCCGGGAAGCAGCTGGCTGCTGTCCTTGGCACCCGCCGCCCGCTTGACCAGGGACTCGAACAGATCACCGACCACGCTCAGCGCCGTCAGCAAGGCCAGCGCCAGGCTGGCCAGTGGCCAACCATGGCGACCGACCAGTTGGCCGAACAAGCTGGGGCCGTCCACCCAAGCTTGGCGGTCGACTACCAGCACCCAGAGCAGGGCCAAGACCAGCACGCCAACGAATCCGCTCCACACGCCTTCCCAGCTCTTGCCCGGGCTGATGGCCGGCGCCAGCTTGCGGCGTCCGAAGCGACGACCGCCGAAGTAGGCCGCGATGTCTGCCACCCAGACCAGGCAGAGCGTGGACAGAAGCGCATTCAGCCCCTGCCCTTTCCAGGCCAGCAAGGCCAGACCTGCCGGCAGCAACAGCAGGGGCCCCAGCGCCAGGCGCAGCGGCTGCGGCCAACGCGACCAGCCCGGCGCCGCGCCCCGCAGAGCTAGGCTGCCGCCCAGGCACCAGCCCGCCAGAGCGACGATCCAGACCGTCGCCGGCAAGGCCGGCTGCTGGTGCAGCAGTGCCCCGAAGCCGAGCAGCACCAAGCCGCCCAAGCCCCAGGCACGAGCGCCCTCCCAGCCATTGAGTCGCGCCCATTCCCAACCCGCCGAACTGATGGCCAGCAACACGAACAGCATGAAGGGCCAGGCCATCGGCGCCCAGAGTGCGGGCAGCAGGATGGCCAGCAGCACCAGGGCGGTGATCACACGCTGTTTCAGCATGACTGGGCCTCCAGCTTGACGCCGCCAAAGCGCCGGTCGCGCTCCTGGAACGACCGGATCGCCGCGTCCAGTTCCGCCTCATTGAAGTCTGGCCACAGGCAGTTCGAAAACACGAACTCCGTGTACGCCGACTGCCACAGCAGGAAGTTGCTGATGCGCAGTTCGCCCCCGGTGCGAATGAAGAGATCGGGGTCGGGCGCATGGGCCATCGCCATGAATCGATCCAGTTGGGCTTCGGTCAGCTCTTCCGGCTTGAGACCGGCGGCGATCGCCTTGCGGCAGGCCTGCACGATGTCCCAGCGCCCCCCGTAGTTGAAGGCGACATTCAGCACCAGCTTGCGGTTGTGCGCCGTGGCGGCCTCGGCATCGGCCCAGGCCTTGCGCAGCTTGTCGGGGATGGCGTCGCGGTCACCAATGATGCGGATCTGCACACCCATCGAGCCCACCCGCACGAGGTAGCGGCTCACCGCCGCCAGCACCAAGCCCATGAGGCCACTGACCTCATCGGTCGGCCGCTTCCAGTTCTCGGACGAAAACGCGAAGACGGTGAGTTGCTCGACCTGGCGGTCGATGCAGGCCTGGATGATGCGAACCAAGGCATCGACGCCGGCCTTGTGGCCGAAGAAGCGCGGCAGGAAGCGCTTCTTCGCCCAGCGGCCGTTGCCGTCCATCACGATGGCGATGTGACGCGGCATGGCGGCCGCCAGTGCGGCACCCATCAGACGGCCAGGATCTCGGCTTCCTTGGCGGCGAGCAGCTTGTCGATCTCGGCCACGGTCTTGTCGGTGAGCTTCTGCATCTCGTCGAGCAGGCGGCGCTCCTCGTCCTCGGTGATGGCCTTGTCCTTGAGCAGCTTCTTGGCATGCTCGTTGGCATCACGGCGCACGTTGCGCACGGCCACCTTGGCGTCTTCGCCAGTGCCCTTGGTGACCTTCACCAGATCCTTGCGGCGCTCTTCCGACAACGGCGGCATCGGCACGCGGATCAGGTCGCCCTGGCTGCTCGGGTTCAGGCCCAGGTCCGACTCACGGATGGCCTTCTCGATCTTGGCCGCCATGGGCTTTTCCCAAGGCTGCACACTGATGGTGCGGGCATCCAGCAGCGACACATTGGCCACCTGCGAGATCGGCACCATCGAGCCGTAGTAGTCGACATGCACCTGGTCCAGGATGCCCGGATGGGCACGGCCGGTGCGGATCTTCTGCAATTCGGTCTTGAAGGCCTCGATGGACTTGGCCATCTTGGCTTCGGCGCTCTTTTTGATGTCAGCGGTGCTCATGGGGAACTCTCGTTGGACTCAAACGTGGACCAGGGTGCCTTCGTCGTGGCCCATCACCACGGACTTGAGAGCACCCGGTTTGAAGATGCTGAACACACGGATCGGCAGCTTCTGGTCGCGGCACAGCGCAAAGGCCGTGGCGTCCAGCACCTGCAGGTTTTTGGTGATGGCCTCGTCAAAGCTGAGGCGGGTGTAGCGGGTCGCGTTCGGATCCTTCTTCGGGTCGGCGGTGTAGACGCCGTCCACCTTGGTGGCCTTGAGCATGATCTCGGCACCGATCTCGGCACCGCGCAGCGCAGCAGCGGTGTCGGTGGTGAAGAAGGGGTTGCCCGTGCCGGCGCCGAACACCACCACCTTGCCCTCTTCAAGGTACTGCAGGGCCTTGGGCCGCACATAGGGCTCGACCACCTGCTCAATGCCGATGGCGGACATCACACGGGCCGTCATGCCTTCCTGGCGCATGGTGTCGGCCAGGGCCAGGGCGTTCATGACCGTGGCCAGCATGCCCATGTAGTCGGCCGTGGCGCGGTCCATGCCCACCGAGCCGCCCGCCACGCCGCGGAAAATGTTGCCGCCGCCGATCACCACCGCCACCTCGGTGCCCAGCTGGGTGACCTCCTGGATCTCGCGCACGATGCGCACGATGGTGGCGCGGTTGATGCCGTAGGCATCGTCGCCCATCAGGGCTTCACCGGAGAGCTTGAGCAGGATGCGTTTGTGGGCTGCCATGGCGGTCAATTTCGAGGGATTCACCAGTTTAAAGGGCGCCCGCAGGCGCCCTTTGCAAGGAAGGCAGGAGCGGCTTACTGGCCCTTGGCGGCAGCCACTTGGGCAGCCACTTCGGCAGCGAAGTCGTCAACCTTCTTCTCGATGCCCTCACCCACCACGTAGAGGGTGAAGCTCTTCAGGCTGGTGGCCTTGTCCTTCAGCATGGCGCCGACCGACTGCTTGCCATCGGCGGCCTTGACGAAGACTTGATCCAGCAGACTGACTTCCTTCAGGTACTTCTGCACCGAGCCATCAACCATCTTGGCGACGATCTCGGCCGGCTTGCCCGACTCGGCAGCCTTCTCGGTGGCGATCTTGCGCTCTTTCTCGATCAGCTCGGCCGGCACATCGGCGCTGCTCAGCGCCACCGGCTTCATGGCGGCGACGTGCATGGCAACGTCCTTGGCAGCCGTCTCGTCACCATCAAAGGCCACCAGCACGCCAATGCGGGTACCGTGCAGATAGTGGGCCAGCTTGCCGGCGCCGGCGTAGCGCTGGAAGCGGCGGATCGACATGTTCTCGCCGATCTTGCCGATCAGGCCCTTGCGCACGTCTTCCACCGTCGGGCCGAAGCCTTCCTGGCTCAGCGGCAGGGCCGACAGGGCCGCCACGTCGGCCGGGTTGTGCTCAACCACGAGGGCGGCCAGCGCATTGGTGAAAGCCAGGAAGGCGTCGTTCTTGCTGACGAAGTCGGTTTCGCAGTTGATCTCGATCAGCGCACCGACATCACCCTTTACGGCAGCAGCGATCACGCCCTCGGCGGTCACGCGCGAGGCGGCCTTGCCAGCCTTGTTGCCCAGCTTGACGCGCAGGATCTCTTCCGCACGGGCCAGATCGCCGTCGGCCTCCGTCAGGGCCTTCTTGCATTCCATCATCGGGGCGTCGGTGCGGGCGCGCAGCTCGGCGACCATGCTTGCGGTGATAGCAGCCATCAATCTCTCCAGAATTCAGTTGGACAAAGGGGGCCTGAAAGCCCCCTTCGGAAAAGCGTTGGGGCGAGGCTTAGTTGCCTTCGCTGACCTCGACGAACTCGTCGCCGGTGGTCACAGCCTGCACCAGCTCGTTGCCGGCGTTGGCCTTGCCTTCCAGCACAGCGTCTGCCATGGCCTTGGCATACAGGGCGACGGCCTTGGCCGAGTCGTCGTTGCCGGGGATGACGTAGTCGATGCCCTCGGGAGAGTGGTTGGTGTCCACCACGGCGATCACAGGGATGCCCAGCTTCTTGGCCTCGGCCACGGCGATCTTGTGGTAACCCACGTCGATGACGAACAGGGCATCAGGCAGGGCGCCCATATCCTGGATGCCGCCGATGTTCTTTTCCAGCTTGGCGATCTCGCGATCGAACATCAAGGCTTCCTTCTTGATCTTCGATTCGGTGCCGGCTTCCTTGGCAGCCTGCATGTCCTTGAGCTTCTTCAGCGAACCCTTGACGGTCTTGAAGTTGGTCAGCATGCCGCCGAGCCAACGCTGCTCAACGAAGGGCATGCCGGCGCGCTGTGCTTCCAGGGCGACGATCTCGCGAGCCTGGCGCTTGGTGCCGACGAACAGGATGTTGCCGCGCTTGCTGGAGAGCTGGCGCACGAACTTCAGCGCTTCCTGGAAGGCCGGCAGGCTCTTTTCCAGGTTGATGATGTGAATCTTGTTGCGATGGCCGTAGATGTACGGGGCCATCTTGGGGTTCCAGAAGCGGGTTTGGTGGCCGAAATGGACACCGGCTTCCAGCATTTCACGCATGGTGACGGACATAAGAGTCTCCGAAGGTTGGGTCTGAAGCCGGGCTAGACCACCGGCCCGAAAGGGCGGTGGCACCATTCGGTGCCCGGCTCGCGAATTACCGCGAATACCACGAGGTTGAGGACGTCTTGACGCAGCGGTGTGCCGCGCGAAACCGAAAGAGTATAGCCGTATTCATGAACAAGCCCCCGCGCGCGCTGCTGCCACTGAGCGGAACCCTCCTCGCCTTCGACGCCGCGGCCACGCGCCGCCTGGAGGCGTGCGCGGCGGCGCCCTGCCCCCAGCCTTCGTTGCTGATGGAGCGCGCCGGCCTTTCGGCCGCCCGCCTGGCGCGGGCACTCTGTCCGGGCGCGGGACAGGTGTCGGTCCTCTGCGGGCCCGGCAACAACGGTGGCGACGGCTGGGTGGCCGCCTGGCACCTGCATCGCTGGGGTGTGCCGGTGACCGCCCACGCCATCGGCGGCGAAAGCCGCAGCGCAGACCACCGCGGCGCCATGGCGCGTGCTCGCGCCGCGGGCGTGCCCATCTCCAGCGAGCCGCAGCCATCCACCCAGGCAGAGCTGGTACTGGACGCCCTGCTGGGCATCGGCCTGCGCTCAGCCCCCGCTGGCGAGTTGGCGCATTGCCTGCGCGCACTGGCCCAGCACCCGGCCCGAAAGCTGGCGCTCGATCTGCCAAGTGGCCTGGAAGCCGACACCGGGCGCGATTGGGGCGCCGCCGCGTGCACCGACACCCTGACCTTCCTGGGCGCCAAGCCCGGCCTTTTCACCGGCGCCGGGCGTGCGCTTGCCGGGCGCGTCTGGCTGGATGAGCTGGGCGCATCCTTCGAGGCCGAATCTGCCGTGGCCGAACTGGTCGGCAGCGAACTGGTTGCCGGCTGGCGCGCCCTCTCGCCACGCGCGCAATCCAGCCACGGCACGCACAAGGGCCGCCAAGGCGACCTCTGGGTACTGGGCGGCGCCATGCCAGGCGCCGCCATGCTGGCCGCGCGAGCTGGCTTGCATGCGGGGGCAGGACGGGTCTACCTCGACGGCCGCCTCGAAGCCGACAGCATTCAACCCGAGCTGATCTTGCGAGCCCTGCCCGCGGAAGGTCCGCCCATAGGCAGCTGCCTCGTGGCAGGCTGCGGCTGGGGCGAGGGCCAAGCAGACCGCCTGGCGGCACTGCTTGATTGCCACCAACATTTGGTGCTCGACGCCGACGCCCTGAACAGCCTGGCTGCCGATGCCGGCCTGCGCACCCAGTTGCAGCAGCGCGCTGGCCGAGGCGCCCGCACCATCCTGACCCCCCACCCCCTTGAAGCCGCGCGCCTGCTTCAAACCACGGTGGCAGAGGTGCAGGCCGACCGCCTGCACTGGGCCCAGGCGTTGGCACAAGGGCTGAATTGCACCGTTCTGCTCAAGGGCTCCGGCACCGTCGCTGCCAGCCCTGGCCAGCGGCCGCTGATCAACACCACCGGACATGGCGCACTGGCGAGCGCAGGCACTGGCGACGTGCTCGCCGGCTGGCTGGGCGGCCTGTGGGCGCAGGCGCCCTCGGCCGACCCGCAGCGCCTGGCGGCACTGGCCGCTGCCTGGCATGGGCTCGCCGCTGACCAACTACCCCAGGGCAGCGCCCCCTTGCCAGCCAGCCAGCTGGTGCAGCGCATGCACCAGCTGCACCCCTGAGGCTCAGCGACGGCTCTTGCGGGCCGCCTTGCGTGCGCCGGGCGCCGCCTTGCGCCCTTCTGCAGACGGGGTGCGCTCCGTACGCGCGCGCTTGAGCGCACGCGACTCCTGCTCGACCTCCTTGAGCCGCTGCACCGCCGTGGGCTCGGCAGGGTCACGCGCGCGGCTCTTGCTGCTGGGCTTGCCCTCGGCCTGCTGAAACAGCCTGAACTCGATCCGGCGCCCGTCCAGATCCACCCGGCTCACCTGCACATGCAGGCGCGCCCCCAAGCCGTAGCGAATACCGGTGCGCTCGCCACGAAGCTCCTGGCGCGCCTCGTCGAAGCGGAAGTACTCGCCGCCGAGCTCAGTCACATGCACCAGCCCCTCGACAAACAGGTTTTCCAACTGCACGAACACACCGAAGGGGGCCACCGAGGTCACCTGACCCAGATAGTCCTCGCCCAGGCGGTCCCGCATATAGCGGCACTTGAGCCAGGCTTCGACATCGCGCGACGCCTCATCCGCCCGACGCTCATTGGCACTGCAGTGCAAACCGATCTGTTCCCACGCACCGAGTGCTGCCGCCTGCGCTTGGCGGCCCCGCGCGGTGCCCCCGGACAGCACAAAACGCTTGCCGGCAAGCAAAGACTTGATGACCCGGTGCACCAGCAAGTCCGGGTAGCGCCGGATCGGACTGGTGAAGTGGGTATACGCCGCGTACGCGAGGCCGAAGTGGCCGTTGTTGTAGGGCGTGTAGAGCGCCTGCTGCATCGAGCGCAGCAACAGCATGTGGACCTGGGGGGCATCCGGCCGTTCACGCGTCGCCTGCGCCAGCGACTGCAGATCAGCCGGCTTGAGCTTTTCGGGCAGGTTCGCCTGGATGCCGAGCGAGCGCAGGGCCGCCATCAGGGTCTGCCGCTTTTCCTCGGTCGGGCCTTCGTGCACCCGGAAGAGCGCCGGGTGCTCAGCCTGCTCGATGAACTGCGCCGCACACACATTGGCAGCCAGCATCGCTTCTTCGATGAGCCGGTGGGCCTCGTTGCGGGTACGCGGCACGATGCGCTCGATGCGACCGTTTTCGTCGCAAATGATCTGCGTCTCCGGCGTATCGAAATCAACCGCACCGCGCCGGGCCCTGGCCGCCAGCAAGGCCTTGTAGACACCGTGCAGGTGCAGCAGATGCGGCACCAGCTCGTCGCGGCGCTGGGCCTCGGGCCCGCGCGTGTTGGCCAGGATCGCCGCCACCTCGGTGTAGGTGAAGCGCGCGTGCGAGCAAATGACCGCCGGGTAGAACTGATAAGCCTCGGTCTCGCCCTCGGCGCTGACGATCATGTCGCATACCAGCGAGAGTCGCTCGACCTCAGGGTTCAGAGAACACAGTCCGTTGGAGAGCTTCTCCGGCAGCATCGGAATGACGCGTCGCGGGAAGTAGACCGAGGTGGCTCGCTCGAAAGCGTCGCCATCCAGCGCCTCGCCGGGCTTGACGTAGTGGCTGACATCCGCAATCGCCACCAGCAAGCGCCATCCACCCTTGCGACCATGCGGCTCGCAGTACACCGCATCATCGAAATCGCGCGCGTCCTCACCGTCGATGGTCACCAGCGCCACATCGCGCAGATCCACCCGCCCCTTCAGATCCGTGGCGCGGAGCTTTTCGGGGAGCTTGCCCGCCTGCGCCAGGGTCTCCGCCGAGAACACATGGGGCACCTCGTACTTGCGTACCGCGATCTCGATCTCCAGGCCGGGATCGTCGATATCGCCCAGCACTTCGGTGATGCGCCCGACCGGCTGCGCGTACAGGGTCGGCGGCTCGGTCAATTCCACCGCCACGACCTGACCGGGACGCGCCTGCGCGGTTCCAGACTTGGGGATCAGGATGTCCTGACTGAGCCGCTTGTCTTCGGGGGCCACCAGCCACACACCAGACTCCAGCAGCAGGCGGCCGATGAGGGGGCGGTTGCGCCGATTCAGGATCTCCAGAATGCGCCCCTCCGGACGACCGCGCTTGTCGATGCGCACCACCCGCGCGCGCACCTCATCGCCGTGGAGCGCGGCACGCATCTCATTGGAGGGAATGTAGAGATCGGGACCCTGCCCTTGCAGCAGCACGAAACCGTGCCCGTCACGATGTCCTTGAAGAATGCCGCTGACCTCTTGCAGCAGGCCGGGTGCAACCGGAGTCTCGGCAGCACTTGTGAGTTTCATTTTTTTGATGGTATAGTCCTTGTCTTTCCTGCAGTCACTTGACTGTAGCGAAGCCCAGGTGGCGAAATTGGTAGACGCACTAGTTTCAGGTACTAGCGGGTAACTCCGTGGAGGTTCGAGTCCTCTCTTGGGCACCAAATGCTAAAGGCCAGCGCGAAAGCGCTGGCCTTTTTCTTTGTCTCGCGTTTTCCCTTCCATTCCGGGCCAGCATCACAACGTGAGCGACCCAGCCAATGGGGCGCCGTGGCGGGATGCAAATCCATCCGAAGGGTGTTGCATTCCAAGAATTTGATGCTATAGTTGCAGTCTTTCCTGCAGTTGATCGATTGCAGCGAAGCCCAGGTGGCGGAATTGGTAGACGCACTAGTTTCAGGTACTAGCGGGTAACTCCGTGGAGGTTCGAGTCCTCTCCTGGGCACCAAACATAAAAGGCCAGCGCTTTCGCTCTGGCCTTTTGCTTTGGGTCGACGGATACGCACATCGGGCGATTGGTGCCACATAGAGGGACGGGCCCCGCGGGGCCCGTGCCGATGTCCTCAGATGGACAGCTTGCGCTTCAGCGCTTCGGGGCGGAGGTTGTCGTACTCCTCGAAAGGCTGATGGATCCAAGGGCTGGTCTCCAGCATCTCGACGTAGTAGTCGGGGGTATAGGTCGACACCCCTTTCACCCAGATGACCGCAGAGCGCAACTCGGTGATTGCGGGCGTCGCACGCAGCCTCTCTACCACGGCATTCAGCGTCACGCCCGAGTCGGCCAGGTCGTCAACGAGCAGGACCCGCCCGGCCAGTTCACCCTTGGGCATGGTGATGTACTTGGCGATGTCCAGGCGGCCCTGGATCGTGCCGCCTTCGGCGCGATACGAGCTGGTGGACATGATGCCCAGCGGCTTGTCGAACACACGCGACAGCACATCGCCCGGGCGCAGGCCGCCACGCGCCAGGCAAAGAATCTGGTCGAACTCCCAGCCCGACGCGTGCACTTTCAGCGCCAGCTTTTCCACCAGCAGGTGGTACTCGTCCCAGGAAACGTAGAGGTGCTTGCCGTCATCGGTCAGCATGGAAGGCCTTTCGGTGCCAAAGGGTTGGGGGATTCTGACGGGCGCCCAGCCGGGCGCCTCAGGCCTTGTACGGATGCTGCAGCACGATGGTGTGCTCGCGATCCGGGCCGGTGGACACCATCGCAATCGGCACACCGATCACCTCTTCGATGCGGCGCAGGTAGGCACGCGCATTGGCCGGCAAAGCATCCCAAGCGGTGGCACCGAAGGTCGTTTCGGTCCAACCCGGGAAACTTTCGTAGATCGGCTCACAAGCGGCGATCTCATCCGGGTCCAACGGCAAGATGTCGGTGGTCTGGCCATTCAGCTTGTAGCCCACGGCCATCTTGACCTCGCTCAGTCCGTCCAGCACGTCCAGCTTGGTCAGGCACAGGCCCGTGATGCCGTTGATGATCATCGAGCGCTTGAGCGCGGCTGCATCCAGCCAGCCGCAGCGGCGGGCACGCCCCGTCACCGTGCCACGCTCCTGGCCGACGACGGACAAGTGGTGACCCACCGTGCCCTCTTTCTCCCACTCCAGTTCGGTAGGGAACGGGCCACTGCCCACGCGGGTGGCATAGGCCTTGGTGATGCCCAGCATGTACTGCAGCATTTGCGGCCCCACCCCAGCGCCGGCGGCCGCATTGCCCGCCACGCAGTTGCTGGAGGTGACGTAGGGGTAGGTGCCGTGGTCGATGTCCAGCAGCGTGCCCTGGGCACCTTCGAACAACAGGTTGTCGCCGCGCAGATGGGCTTGATGCAGCAGATAGCCGACGTCCGCCAGCAGCGGGGTGACCTGACTGGCGAGTGCCATGGCCTGCTCGTAGATGGGCTCGAAGGCCAATGCTTCGGCCCTCAGATATCCCACCAGCATGGTGTTGTGCAGTTCCAGCAGTTCGCGCAGCTTCTTGGCGAAGCGCTCAGGATGCTTGAGGTCCTGCAGGCGCAGTGCGCGTCGCGCCACCTTGTCCTCGTAGGACGGGCCGATGCCCTTGCCCGTGGTGCCGATCTTGCCGCTGCCACTGCTTTCCCGCAGGGCTTCGCGCGCCTTGTCCACCGCCACATGGAAGGGCAGGATCATGGGGCAGTTCTCGCTGATGCGCAGCCGCGAACGAACCTCCACGCCAGCAGCTTCCAAGCGTTGGATTTCGGACAGCAGGTGGGTCGGATCGACCACCACACCATTGCCGATGTAGCAGACCACGCCGTCGCGCATCACGCCCGAAGGGATCAGTTGCAGCGCGGTCTTCACGCCCTTGATGACCAAGGTGTGGCCGGCGTTGTGGCCGCCCTGGAAACGCACCACGCCCTGGGCATGGTCGGTCATCCAGTCGACCACCTTCCCCTTGCCTTCATCACCCCACTGGGTGCCCACCACCACGACGTGACGCCCGGTCACCGACTTGCTTGCATTCATTGCTGTTTCCCATGCGGGCAGGTGGCCCGCGCAACTTGGATCGCCTGGAATGGCCGCTCAGAGCGACCGCACAGACCACTGACCGTCTTGCAACACCAGTTCGCGGTCGCAAGCGTATTCCTCGCCCTCGTCCTCGTGGCCGGGCAGTACACAGACCACGGTTTCACCTTCTTGCCGCAACCTGCGGACGGTCTGGCGCAGCGCGGCCTCCTCGCCCCAGGGCGCTCGGATCGCTGCGCGCAGTTCGCCGGCAGGCACGGCCTGGACCAGCGCCTTCAGGTCCAAGCTGAAGCCCGCCGCCGGCCGGCGGCGGCCAAAGGCGGCGCCAACCTCGTCATACCGCCCACCGCGTGCCAGGGCCTGGGGCTGGCCGTCCACGAAGGCGCTGAAGCAGACCCCGGTGTAGTAGTCGTTGCCCACCAGCGCGGCCAGGTCCAGGCTGATGCGCAGGCTCGGATGCGTGCGCTGCAAGTGGTCGATCAACCACTCCAAATCCGCCAGCGCGGCACGCAGTTGCGGGCTGTCGGGCAAGGTGCGGCGCGCCAGCGCCAGCACTTCCGGCCCACCATCCAGTTCCAACAACTGCCGCAAGGCTTGCGCGTGCTCGGAAGGCAAGGCGGCACTGGCGGCCTGCAGCGCCACCGGATCGCGCACGTTCATGGCCACCCGGATGGCCTCTTGCTCGGGCCGCGGCACACCGGCCAGCAGGGCCTGCAGCGGGCGCGCGTCCCCGAGGTCGAGCAGTGGCAATCCCAGGCCGGCCGTTTCGAGTGCGTCGAGCGCCAGCTCGATCACTTCGAGGTCGGCCTCCAGCCCGGCATGGCCGTACACCTCGACCCCGAACTGCAGAGGCTCGCGTGAGGCCAGCGGACTGCTGGGCCGGGTGTGCACCACCGAGCCGCAATAGCACAGGCGAGTCACGCCCTTGCGGTTCAGCAGGTGGGCGTCAATGCGCGCCACCTGCGGGGTCATGTCCGCCCGCACGCCCAAGGAACGGCCCGAGAGCTGGTCCACCAGCTTGAAGGTGCGCAGATCCTGCGCCTGTCCGTGACCGCTGAGCAGCGAATCCAGGTGCTCCAGCAGAGGCGGAACCACCAATTCACAGCCATAGCTGCGCGCCAGGTCCAGCAGTTGGCGCCGCAGCTCTTCGATACGACGCGCCTGGGCTGGCAAGACATCGGCCAGGTGCTCAGGCAGCAGCCATGCTGAACTCATGCAAAAAACGCCGGGGGGTTAAAAACGGCATTCTACGGGTCGACCCGCAGAAGGCTCAGCTCAACAACAGCAGAGTCAGCAGACCTAGGACCACACTGCAAAGGCCGACAAAGCGCAATTGACCGTCCTGCAGTTGCGTGAGGCGCGTGAACATGGCGCGCCACTGCCCCGGGCTCAGCAAAGGCAACAGGCCTTCCAGGATCAGGGTCAGGCCCAAGGCCAGACCCAGAACCTCCCACATCTGACTACTTGCGCGCCGGCGCAGCGGCCGGCGCCGGGCCACCGTTGCGCATCGCCTTGAAGAACTCCGACGACGGATCAACCACCATCACGTCGCTCTTGTTCTGGAAGCTCTTGCGATACGCCTCAAGCTGGCGATAGAACTGAGCGAATTGAGGATCACGCCCAAAGGCTTCGGCATACAGGGCCGAGGCCTTGGCATCGCCCTCGCCCTTGATGCTTTGCGCATCGCGATAAGCCTCGGCCACGATGACCTCACGCTGCCGGTCGGCATCGGCCTTGATCTTCTCGGCCTCGGCGCTGCCGGTCGCGCGCAGTTCGTTGGCTACACGCTTGCGCTCGGATTCCATGCGGCGATAGACCGAATCAGTGATGCCGGCGGCGAAATCCACGCGCTTGATGCGCACATCCACGATTTCGATGCCGAAGGGCTTGATGTCCGCCTCAAGTCGCTTGGCAACATCGCGCATCACACCTTCGCGCTCGGTGGACAGCACGGCACGCACGGTGCGCTTGGTGACCTCCTCGTTCAGCGCCGCCTGGACGATCGGGCTCAGGCGCGCCTCCAGTTGGGTCAGCGTGGCACCGCTGTTGCGGATGAACTGCTTGGCATCCTTGATACGCCACTTCACCATCCAGTCGATCACCAGGCTCTTCTTCTCGGCCGTGAAGATCGGCGGGAAGACCGGGCTGTCCAACGTCTGGATACGTCGGTCCATGTAGACCACGTTCTGGAAAGGCGGCGGCAGCTTGAATTTCAAGCCCGGTTCGGTGACGACTTCCTTGATCTCGCCCAGTGCATAGACGACGGCGAACTGGCGCTGATCCACGATGAACAACGTGGAGCTCGCAACCAGCAGGGCCACCAGGGCACCAAACAGCACGGAAATGATTCGGTTCATGGCGTGTCCTTGGCCGACTCAGCGACCTTCACGGTCGCGCGAGCGCTGGCCGTCGCGCGAGCGCACATCGATGTTCACGGTCTGGCTGCTGTCGGTGGCGGGCGGCAGGGTGACCGCCTGCGGCGCCGCGACGGTCGCCGCCGGCTGCGGCGAGCCGAGCAACTTGTCGAGCGGCAGGTAGAGCAGGTTGGAGCCCGTGCGCGCGTCCACCATCACCTTGCTGACGTTGGCGTAGACCTGCTGCATGGTGTCGATGTAGAGGCGGTCCCGCGTGACGCCGGGCGCTTTCTGGTACTCGGCCAGCACGGCACGGAAGCGTTGCGCATCGCCTTCCGCCACGGCGACGACACGCGCCCGATAGGCCTCGGCCTCCTGCATCAGTCGGGCGGCCGTGCCCTTGGCCTTGGGGATGACGTCGTTGGCGTAAGCCTCGCCCAGGTTCTTCTCGCGCTCGCGGTCCGCGCCGGCCTTGAAGGCGTCGTCGAAGGCCGCCTGCACCTGTTCGGGCGCCTGCACGCTGCCCATGTTCACGCTCACTACCAGGATGCCCGCCTTCAAGCGGTCCAGCTGCGCCTGTACCGACTTGGCCAGGTCATTGGCAATCGCATCGCGCTGCTCATAGAGCACCGAATCCATATTGGAGCGACCGACGATCTCACGCACGGCCGACTCGGCCGCGAGCTGCACCGCTTCATCAGGCTTGTGGTTCTCAAACAGGAACTCGCGTGCATCTTTCAGCCGGTATTGCACCGTGAAGCGGATGTCGACGATGTTCTCGTCTTGCGTCAGCATGGAGGAGTCGCGCAGGCCGGTGGCCGAACCCACGCTGTTGCGCCCCACCTCGACCGAGCGCAACTGGGTCACGCTGAGCGTTTCGTGCGCCTGGAAGGGATAAGGCAGACGCCACTGGAAGCCAGCCTCCACCGTCTTGTCGTACTTGCCGAACGAGGTGACGACGGCCTGCTGCCCTTCCTGCACGATGAAGAAGCCGCTGCCCAGCCAGCCCAGCGCCACGACGCCCAGGATCAAGCCGACGCCCACCCCCGCGGCACGTGCATCGGGCGGTGGGGCATCCGGCCGGCGCGGACCATTGGCCCCACCACCGGGCAGCAGATTGCCCAGCTTGCGCTTGAAATCGCGCCACAGTTCATCCAGATCGGGGGGGCCTTCCTGCTGGGCGAACACCCCTCGCAGCGTGCGCTGCAAGCGGGCCAGGAGGTGGGGGGCGGGCTCGTAGAGACGGTCCGTCATGCAATCACCGGTTGGTATTCAGGGGTGCGGAAGAGGCAGGACCGCAGTGTCAATCAGAGCTGGGGGCTGCGCGACCAAACTCAAGGCTTGGGCGGCATCATCGCCACGCGCCACTGCGGCCAGGGCTGCACGCAATTCCGGCAGCCCCTCGCCACTGTAGGCGCTGACGAAAACCCGCAAGACGCGGCTGCCGTCGGGCCGCTGTACCTGATCCACCAGGCGACGCGGCCGCGCCACGTCGGGCAGGCGATCCAGCTTGTTGAACACCACGATCTGCGGTGTATCGGCGCAATTGATCTCGCTCAGAACGCGTTCAACTTCGGCCCACTGCTCAAGCAGCTTGGGTGAGGCGCAGTCAATCACATGCAGCAGCAGGTGGGCATCGGCAGCTTCCTGCAGCGTGGCCTTGAAGGCCTCCACCAGCTTGTGCGGCAGGTCGCGGATGAAGCCCACGGTATCGGACAGCAACGCGCCGCCGTTGTCCCCACCGAGGTAGAGCGCCCGCGTGGTGGTGTCCAGCGTCGCGAACAGCTGATCCGCGGCATAGCTGTCGGCCTTGGTCAGGGCATTGAACAGCGTGGACTTGCCCGCATTGGTGTAGCCCACCAGCGAGACGCGCAGTTGCCCGCCCCGCGCGCGCGCCTTGCGCTGCGTGTTGCGCTGGCGTTCGACCTTCTTCAGGCGCAGCTTCAGTTGCTTGATGCGCTCGTCGATCATGCGGCGGTCCAGTTCCATCTGGCGCTCGCCCGGGCCACCGCGCGCGCCAATGCCGCCGCGCTGACGCTCCAGGTGGGACCAGCGCCGCACCAGCCGCGTGGCCAGGTACTGGAGCTGGGCCAACTCGACCTGCAATTTGCCCTCGTGGCTGCGGGCCCGCTGGGCAAAGATTTCCAAAATCAGGGCGGTGCGATCCGAGACCGGCACGCCGAGGTGGTTTTCGAGGTTGCGCTGCTGGATGGGCGAGAGGGCCTGATCGAACAGCACCGCTTCGGCGCGCTCGCCCAGCACCAGGGCCTTGATTTCGTCGGCCTTGCCGCTGCCCACGAAGAGGGCGGCGTCGGGCGCCTTGCGCCGGGCGATCACACGCGCCACGGCCTGATCCCCGGCGGTTCCGGCCAGCAAGGCCAGTTCGTCCAGGCTGTCGTCGAAGTCGGGGTCACGCCCGAAGTCGACACCGACCAGCACCACACGGGCTGGGTCGGCGATGAAGGTGTCGTTCAAAGGATGCGCCGCGGGCGCGGGCCCGCGGAGTTCAGCACGCGGCTCAGGCGCCGGCGTCGCTGGGGTGGAAGTTCACCGCGCGACCGGGAACCACGGTGGAGATGGCGTGCTTGTAGACCATCTGGGTCACCGTGTTACGCAGCAGCACCACGTACTGGTCGAAGGATTCGATCTGGCCCTGCAGCTTGATGCCGTTGACGAGGTAGATCGACACCGGCACATGTTCCTTGCGCAGCAGGTTCAGAAAGGGATCCTGCAGCAGTTGGCCTTTATTGCTCACGATATGCTCCGTGTTGGTTGTGGTGGGCAGTGCCGCGGCACCTTAACACAGGCCCCAGCCCTGCCCGCTCGACAGGGTCAAGATTCGTTGTCGAAGGGGTTGCTGCCCGAGCGCATTTCGATGCGCATCGGCGTGCCGGTCAGCCCGTAATGGGTGCGGATGCGCCCCTCGAGATAGCGCTTGTACGAATCGCTGACATGCTCCAGCGAGTTGCCGTGCACGACGACGATCGGTGGGTTCATGCCGCCCTGGTGCGCATAGCGCAGCTTGGGTCGGAAGGCGCCCACACGCTGCGGCTGCTGGTGCTGCACGGCCTCGTGGATCAGCCGCGTCAGCACCGGGGTGCTGAGCTTCTTAAACGCCGACGAATGGGCCTCGGCCAGCGCCTTCCACAGCGGCCCCAGGCCCTGCCGCTTCAGCGCCGAGATGTGCACCAGCGGCGCGAACTTCAGAAAGGACAGACGCGCCTCGATCGAACGCTCCAGCATCTGACGCTGGTAGCTGTCGATCGCATCCCACTTGTTGATGGCGATGACCACCGCGCGGCCCGATTCGAGGATGTAGCCGGCGATGTGGGCATCCTGGTCGGACACACCCTGGGTCGCATCGACCAGCAGCAGCACCACATTGGCGTCCGCAATGGCCTGCAGGGTCTTGACGACCGAGAACTTCTCGATCGCCTCGAACACCTTGCCCTTGCGACGCAGGCCGGCAGTGTCGATCAGCTCGAACTTGCGACCGTCGCGCTCGAAGGGCACGCTGATGGCGTCGCGCGTCGTGCCCGGCATGTCGAAGGCCACCAGGCGCTCCTCACCAAGCCAGGCATTGATCAAGGTGCTCTTGCCGACATTCGGACGGCCGGCGACGGCCAGGCGAATGGGCTTATCGCCCTGCTCGGCCTCGTCTTCCTCGGGCGGCTCCTCGAAGGCTTCGAGCGCGGCTTCCAGCAGGCTGCGGATGCCCTGGCCGTGCGCGGCGGAGATGGGGATGGGCTCACCGATGCCGAGTTCGTAGAACTCCGCCAGCGCCGGCGCATCCTTCATGCCTTCGGCCTTGTTCACCGCCAGCAGCACCTTCTTGCCGGAGGTGCGCAGGTAGGAGGCGATGTCATGGTCTTGCGCCGAGATGCCGGCGCGCACATCGGTGACGAAGATGACGGCATCCGCCTCGGCCACGGCCTGACGCGTCTGCTTGGCCATTTCCTTGACGATGCCGGTCTCGGCCGTCGGCTCGAAGCCACCGGTGTCGATAACGATGAACTCGCGCCGGCCGATGCGGCCATCACCGTAATGGCGGTCCCGCGTCAAGCCGGCATAGTCGGCCACGATGGCATCGCGGCTCTTGGTGCAGCGGTTGAACAGCGTGGACTTGCCCACATTGGGGCGCCCCACCAGGGCGATGACGGGTTTCATCTGAGCCTTATTCGAGGCGCAGGGCGTGCACGCCGCCGTTGCGCGCCACTGCCAGCAGGGTCGTGCCGGATTGCACCAGGCCGGCGGCGATGGGGCTACCGCCCGTCGACACGCGCAGTTGGATCTTGCCGGTGTCCCGCGCCAGGAAGTGCACCTGCCCTTCCAGGTCACCAAACACCAGGCTCGTGCCGCTGAGCAGCGGGGCGCTCAGCTGGCGGTGCTGGTATTCCTCGTTGCTCCACAGCGTTTCACCGTTCTCGGTGCGCCAGGCGGTCAGCCGGTCCACGGCGTCAAAGCCGATCACGGCCTTGCTGTCCGCCGTCACGCCCTTGGCGCCGGCGCTCGGGCGGCTCCACACCAGGCTGCCGCGCTGGGCATTGATGCAGCCCACCGCCGACTGGAAGGCTCGGGCGCACAGGAAGTCGCCGGCGCGGGCCAGCGGCCCGACCACATCGGCCAGGCGTTCGACCTCATTGGTGCCGCGCGGGCTCGCCACATTGGCCTCCCAGCGCAGGATGCCGCGCAGCGGGTCCACCCCCGCAAGCCGGGCGCCCTGCCCCACCACCAGGGTGTCCTTGAAGGCGGCCAGGCCGCCGGGCTGGGCCAGCAGCAGCGCATCGCCCGGGCGGCGCAGCTCCCACAGGCGGTGGCCGTCCAGCACGTCGAAGGCCTGCACGGCGCGGTCCACGCTCTGCACAAACACGCGCTCGCCGGCCACCAAGGGCGCGGTGTGCACCGGCGCGGCCAGGCGCTTGCGCCAGATCTCACGGCCGGCATCCAACACCACCAGGTCCTGGTCGCGCGTGACGACAGCGGCCCAGCGGCCATCGCTGCCCACACCCGCCATCAACTTGGCGCCGACATCGCCGCGCCAGACTTCAGCGCCATCCTGGGCGCGCAAGGCCAGCACACGGCCGCCGCTGTCGGCCACGACGAATCGCTCGGCCGTGGCCGCCACTTGCAGGGGGAAATCGACATCACCGATGCGCGCACTCCACACCACGCGTCCGGCCAAGCTCGGGCTGACCGCCTGCAGGGGCGTGGGCTTCGGGGCATCGCTGCCAAACAGGGAACAGGCCCCCAGCGCCAGGCTGAGCGGCAACGCCAACAGGGCGCGAGAAATCGGCTTCACTTGGTTTCCTTGGCCGTCAGGCTGCTGGTGTCCACGCCCAGGGCGGTCAGCTTGGCCTCGACGAGTTGCCGGTAGGGCTGCTCCTTCGGCAAGGCCAGAAAGGCGGCTTGGTAGTGCTCGCGCGCCTTGTCGGCCTGCCCCTGGAGCTGGGCCAGATCACCGCGCTTGTCAGCCACGAGGCCGGCGTAGGCCGTGGACTGGATGCGCGCCAGCGCGGCTTCGGCCGGCGCAAAACGCTTGGCTTCCAGGTGCACGGCGGCCAGTCGAAGCAGCGCCAGTTCCTGCAAGGCCTGGGGCTTGGCCTGCTCGGCCGCCCACTCCAGCGCGCCCAGGGCGGCATCGGCCTTGCCACCGTCGAAGGCCACCTGTGCCGTCAGCAGCGCCGCATGGGCCGTGAAGGTGGCACGCGGCATCTGATCCTTCATCTGCTGCCACATGCGCAGGGTCTTGTCGACGTCCTTGGCTTCGGCGGCGCGCTCGACCTCGTCGTACAGCAGGCTGGCCTTCAGGCCCTGCTCACGCTGCCACCAGGTCCAGCCGTTCCAGCCCGCGAAGGCAAGCAGGGCCAGCGTGACCAGGGTGGTGATGAGGTTGCCCCAGCGCTGCCAGAAGGCCTTGAGGTTGTCGAGTTGTTCTTGTTCTTGGAGGTCGAGCGTGGCCATGGCGGGTCGCGGTGAAGTCGGGCGGAAAAAGCGGCGGGATTATGCGGTCCGGAGCTCGGACGCCCATTGGGCAGCCTGGCCCAAGGCACGGCTGAACTGGGGGGCGCCCTCATCTCGGAGGGGCTTGATGGCGACTTCGCCGCGCGCCAGCTCATCCCCACCGAACACCAGGGCGTAGCGGGCCCCGCTGCCGTTGGCGCGCTTGAACTGCGATTTCATGCTGCCGCCCCCGGCGTGCATCTGCACCGCCAGCCCGGCGGCACGCAGCGCCTCCAGGACCGGCAGCACCTGGGGCAGCGCGGCCGCGTCGGGCAACACGGCATAGGCGTCGGGTGCGTCTTCGCCCGGCAGCAGGTTCAGGGCCTCAAGCAACAGCAGCAGGCGCTCCATGCCGAGGCCGAAACCGACCGCCGGCGCGCCTTTGCCGCCGAGCTGGGCAATCAGGCCGTCGTAGCGGCCGCCGCCACACACGGTGGCTTGGCTGCCCAGGTGCGGCGTGACCCACTCGAACACCGTGCGGTTGTAGTAGTCCAGGCCGCGCACCAGGCGCGGGTTGATGGTGTAAGCCAGACCGGCGGCGTCCAGCGTCGCGCGCACCGCATTCAGGTGCGCCAGCGACTCGGGGCCCAGGAAGTCCAGCAGCTTGGGCGCGGCGTCCACCAGTGCCTGCATGGCAGGGTTCTTGGTGTCCAGCACCCGCAAGGGGTTGGTGTGCAGACGGCGGCGCGCGTCCTCGTCCAGCAGCGCCTGGTGCTGTTCCAGGTAGGCGATCAGCGCCGCGCGATGGGCGGCACGCTCGGCCGGTTCGCCCAGGCTGTTGAGCTCCAGTTGGATGTCCTCACCCACCTTCAGGCCCAGGCGTTGCCACAGCGCCCGGCTGAGCAGGATCAGCTCGGCATCCACATCCGGCCCGGCAAAGCCCATGGCCTCGACGTCCAGCTGGTGGAACTGGCGGTAGCGGCCCTTCTGCGGGCGCTCGTGGCGGAACACCGGGCCGATCGACCACATGCGCAGCGCGCCGTCATACAAGGCGTTGTGCTCGATCACCGCGCGCACCAGGCCGGCGGTGATCTCGGGGCGCAGCGCCAGCTCGTCGCCGTTGAGCTTGTCGGTGAAGGTGTACATCTCCTTCTCGACGATGTCGGTGACCTCGCCGATGCCGCGCACGAACAGGGCCGTGGGCTCGACGATGGGCGTGCGCACATTGCGGTAGCCGTAGCACCGCAGCAAATCGCGCATCTGCGCCTCCAGCCATTCCCAATGGCCGGAGGCGGGCGCAAAGGTGTCGTTCATGCCCTTGACGCCCTTCAGGGGCTCGGGCTTCTTCTGCTCAGTCATGCGGATGCGGTGGCGCCAAAGCGGCGCTCGATGTAGTTCTCGACCAGGGTCTGGAATTCGCGGGCGATGCCCTCGCCGCGCAGGGTCATGGCCTTTTCGCCGTCGATGAAGACGGGCGCAGCCGGCGCCTCGCCCGTGCCGGGCAGGCTGATGCCGATGTCGGCATGTTTGCTCTCGCCCGGGCCGTTGACGATGCAGCCCATCACTGCGACCTTGAGCTTCTCCACCCCGGGGTAGCGAGCGCGCCAGACCGGCATCTGCTCGCGCAGGAAGTCGTCGATCTGCTTGGCGAGCTCCTGGAAGGTGGTGCTGGTGGTGCGACCGCAGCCGGGGCAGGCGGTGACGCTCGGGTTGAAGGTGCGCAGGCCCAGGGCTTGCAGGATCTCGGAGGCCACCACCACTTCCTGCGTGCGCGCCTCACCCGGCTGTGGCGTCAGGCTCACTCGAATGGTGTCGCCAATGCCTTCCTGCAGCAGCACCGACAGCGCTGCCGTGGACGCCACCGTGCCCTTAGTGGCCATGCCGGCCTCGGTCAGGCCCAGGTGCAGCGGGTGGCGGGTGCGGCGGTTGAGCTCACGGTAGACGGTGATCAGGTCCTGCACGCCGCTGACCTTGCAGCTGATGATGACCTGGCCCGGGTCCATGCCCAGCTCCACCGCGTAAGCGGCAGACTGCAGCGCCGAATCGATCAGCGCCTGATACATCACCGAACTGGCCTCCCAGGGCTGGGCGCGCTGGGCGTTCTCGTCCATCAGGCCGGCCAGCAGCTCCTGGTCCAGGCTGCCCCAGTTGACGCCGATGCGAACCACCTTGTCGTGCTGGAGCGCGGCCTCAATCATCTGGGCGAACTGGCGGTCCTTCTTGTCGCCCTTGCCGACATTGCCGGGGTTGATGCGGTACTTGCTCAAGGCTGCCGCCATGGCGGGGAACTCGCTCAGCAGGCGGTGGCCGTTGTAGTGGAAATCGCCCACCAAGGGCACGTCGATGCCCATGCGGTCCAGTTGCTCGCGGATGTGCGGCACGGCCTCGGCGGCTTCGGGGGTGTTGACGGTGATGCGAACCAGCTCCGAACCGGCGATCGCCAGCTCCTTGACCTGGATGGCGGTGCCAATGACATCCACCGTGTCGGTGTTCGTCATGGACTGGATGCGCACCGGGGCGTCGCCGCCGATCGTCACCAGGCGCTCACCCCAGCGCACGCGCGCCTGCAGGCTGCGCCGGGCAGGAATGGGAAGGCCGAGGATGGCCCCGGAAGGCTGCTGCAAATTCATGGCGCTCAGTTCAAGGTCAGGCGGGCCACGCGCACGGCGTGGAAGGGCGCCAGGTCCTGGCTCTGGCCGCGCCAGTTCAATTCGGCGCCGGGCGCATTGCCCAGCACGACGCGTAGCGGCGCCGCCGGCGCCTCCAGCTGCAAGCGCTCGCCCGCCGTCAGCACGCGCGCCACCAGGCTGGCGCCCCGGGCATCGGAAATGCTGACCCAGGTTTCTTCGCGCGCCACCACGGTCAGCAAGGCCGCTTCTGCTGCCGTGGCGGGCGCCGGACCGACGCCTTGCGCAAGCACCACCGGCACCGCCTGGGGAAGCGGTGCGGAACTGGGTGGGGCCGCTGCGGCGGGTACCGAAGCCGCCGCAGCAACCGCGGCAGCCGCAGAGGCCGCCGACGCCACTGCGCTGGACGGCCGGGGCAACGGCGCGGCTGCCGCGCTAGCACTGGCGGGCACACTGACAGGCAGCGGAACCGACGGCGCCTCAACCATCCGGACCGGCTCGGCATCAGCCTCGGCCGTCTGGGCGGAGAAGGACCAGGGCAGGCTGCGCCCCTGCGGCCAGAAGGCCACTGCGGCCGCCACGGCAAGCAGCAGCATCAGCAGCAAGAGCAAGGGGCCGGAGGCCTGCAGGCGCTGGCGCGGATGCAGTTGCAAGGGGCGGTTGATGCCCTCGGCCACCTTCTCCAGGGCCACTGGCGCCGCGCCGGGCATCAGGTGCAGCACGTCCTTGGGGTCCAGGCCCAGAGCCCGGCAGAACGAAGTGGCCAGGCCCCGGGCGTAGGGCCCGTCGGGCAGTTCGGACCAACGCTCAGCCTCCAGCGCGGCCAGCCGTGCCTCGGAGACCTTCAACTGGGCCGCGAGACTGGCCAGGCTCAGGCCACGCGCCTTGCGGGCCGCAGCAAGCCGCGCGCCGGCGCCGGCAGCAGCGTGTTGCTCGCTCATTCGAAGCGTCCGTCGCGGTACAGCTGGGCTTCCGCGGCTTGCGGGTACTCGCGCAGCAGGCGCTGGCCCCACTCGGCGGTGCCCGGCCGGTTGCCCAGGCGCTGCTCGATGCGCGCGGCCAGCCAGAGGCTTTGCGCATTGGCGGCACTGGCATTCACCCGTGCCGCGTAGAAGCGCGCCCGCTCCAGCTGGTTGGTGCGCAGCAGCAGGTCGGCCAGCGTGAAGTTGATGTTCGGGTTGCCCGGGTCAAGCTCGAAGGCCCGCATCAGGCTGCGCTCGCCCGCCTCCAGTCGTTCGGCGCGCAGCTCGCAGACGCCTTTGGCCAGCCAGCTGCGCGCAGGCGCACGGTAGCTGGGCTGCTTGAGCGCCTCGTCAAAGCGGCTGAAGGCCTGTTCCCATTGCCGCTGCTGGCAGGCCATCCAGGCCATGTTGTGCAGGGTGTCGGGGTCGTTCGGGTAGAGGCTGAGGATGCGACGGAAGCCTTCCTCGGCGGCACTCGTCTCGCCCATCGCGGCCAGGATGAGCGCGCGCAGGTTCAGGCCTTCGCGGGTGTCTGGGCGCAGCGCCAAGGCCTGCTTGACTTCGTCCAGCGCGACGTTGTACTGGCCACGCGCCAGGTAGCCGCCAGCCAGTTCGATGCGCATCGCCGCGCGGCGCTCCACCTCATTGGCGTCCACCTCGGTGCGCGGTTCGCGCGGAGCCTGCTGCTGGGCGCAGGCGGCTAGAACGGTCAGACAACTGGCAGCTAGAAGCACACGCAGCATGGGCAGCCTTCGCAGTGGACTGGGATCGCGATTCTTCAGGAGCTGGGCCGGCGGTGCACCACCACCGGAGCGCGCGTCATGCGTTGCTCGGCGCGGGTGCGGTCCTGCACCTCACCGGCGAGCTGACCGCAGGCCGCGTCGATGTCATCCCCCCGGGTCTTGCGCACCGTGGTCACGATGCCGGCCCGGATCAGCACCTCGGCAAAAGCCAGCACGCGTTCACGCGGGCTGCGCTTCAGGCCGGAGGCCGGGAAAGGGTTGAACGGGATCAGATTGAGCTTGCAGGGCACCTTGCCCTTGAGCAGCTTGACCAGCTGTTCGGCCTGCTCGGGCGCATCGTTCACGCCGTCGAGCATGCAGTACTCGAAGGTGATGAAGTCGCGCGGCGCGGCTTCCAGATAGCGCTGGCAGGACTGCAGGAGCTCGGCAATCGGGTACTTCTTGTTCAGCGGCACGAGCTGGTCGCGCAGCGCGTCGTCGGGGGCGTGCAGCGACACCGCCAGCGCCACCGGGCAATCCTCGCGCAGGCGGTCGATCATCGGCACGACGCCGGAGGTGGACACCGTCACGCGGCGGCGCGACAGGCCATAGCCATGGTCATCAAGGAAAGTCCGCAGCGCCGGCACCAGGGCCGCGTAGTTCTGCAACGGCTCGCCCATGCCCATCATGACGATGTTGCTGATGACGCGGCCGCTCTGGTCGCGCGCCTTGCCCTCGCCGCGCAGCAGATGCTCGACAAACCACAGCTGCGCCACGATCTCGGCCGTGCTGAGGTTGCGGCTGAAGCCCTGGTGGCCGGTAGAGCAGAAGCGGCAGCCGACCGCACAGCCGGCTTGCGAGGAAATGCACAGCGTGGCGCGGTCGTCCTCGGGGATGTAGACGGACTCGACGGCGTCCCCATTGCCGACGTCGAACAACCACTTGATGGTGCCGTCGGCCGAGCGCTGCTCGGACAGCACGCGCAGCGCGCTGACTTCAGCGTTCTGGGCCAGCTTGTCGCGCAGGGACTTGGCCAGATCGCTCATTTGCGCGAAGTCGGCGACCCCGCGCTGGTGAATCCAGCGAAAGAGCTGAACGGCGCGAAAGCGCTTTTCACCCAGCCCTTCGCAATAGGCAACCAAGCCCTCCAGGTCGAACCCGAGCAGATTGGTTGCCGTCATGACCATCAGCGGTTGTAGACGTTCATGCCCGGGAAGAAAAAGCCCACTTCCACGGCAGCGGTTTCGGCAGCGTCGGAGCCATGCACGGCATTGGCGTCGATGCTGTCGGCGAAATCGGCACGGATGGTGCCCTTCTCGGCCTTCTTCGGGTCGGTGGCGCCCATCAGGTCGCGGTTCTTCAGGATCGCGCCTTCGCCTTCCAGCACCTGGATCATCACCGGGCCGGAAATCATGAAGTTCACCAGATCGTTGAAGAAGGGGCGAGCCTTGTGCACGGCGTAGAAGGCCTCGGCCTCGGCGCGCGACAGGTGCACCATCTTGGCGGCAACGATCTTCAGGCCGGCGCCTTCGAAGCGGGCCAGGATTTGACCGATGACGTTTTTGGCGACGGCGTCGGGCTTGATGATGGACAGGGTACGTTCGATGGCCATGGGGTTTCTCCTTTTACTGGCAATTCGGCAAAGCCCGCGATTGTAGGTGCAGGGCCATGGCCTCCGTCACCTGCCGGCGCGGCGCGCGAGCAGGTCGAACGGAAGCCTTCAGTCAGCGACGGCGCTTGCCCCCACCGCCGCCGCCCTTGCCGCCACCTCCACCGCCACCACTGCGGCGATGGAAGCTGTCGGCGCCGATGTAGCCGACCGAGGTGCGCATCGGGTCGGGCTCACCGCCCGGCCCCCGGCCGCGCGGGGCCTGGCCGTGATCGGGCGCGCTGCCGCCATGGCCAAACCCCTGCGGGAAGCCGCGCTTGCTCTTGGCGAAGCGGCGGTCGAAGGTTTGCTCCAAGGGATTGATGTCGCGCGGCATGTAGTCGTCGTCGTCCTCGGCACGCTGACGCGGCTCGGCGCGCGGCGGACGCTCGGCAAAGGGCGCCTCGGCACGCGGCGGGCGCTCGCCACGCGGGTTCTCGCGCGGACCCTTGCCCTTGTCAGCCCGCGGAGCGCCGCGGCCGCCGTCGGGGCGGCGTTCCTCGCCGCCACCGGGCTGGGCCAGACGGCGGATGGACTTGACGTCGAAGCCGTTCAGCTCCACCCAGACCCCACGCTTCAGCCCCAAGGGCAGCACCACACTGCCGTAGCGCACCCGGATCAGGCGGCTGACCGTCAGGCCCACGGCGTCGAACAGCTTGCGCACCTCGCGGTTGCGCCCTTCGGTGATGACCACGCGGTACCAGCGGTTGGCCCCCTCGCCGCCCGCACTTTCAATGCTCTTGAAGGCGGCCGTCTGACCGTCAACCTCGACCCCTTCCAGCAGGCGCGCCTTGGCCTCGTCATCCAACTGCCCGAGCACGCGCACGGCGTACTCGCGCTCCACGCCAAAGCGCGGATGCATCAGCTGGTTGGCCAGGTCGCCAGAGTTGGTGAACAGCAGCAAGCCTTCGGTGTTGATGTCGAGGCGACCGACCGACAGCCACTTGCCCATCTGCAGCCTGGGCAGGGAGCGGAACACCGTGGGGCGACCCTCGGGGTCGTTGAAGGTGACGATCTCGCCCACCGGCTTGTGATAGGCCAGCACGCGCGGCAGCGGCGGCTGGATGCGGATCTTGACCGGCTTGCCGTTGACGCTCACCCGGTCTCCCCAGGAGATGCGCTGGCCGATATGGGCCGGTTCGCCATTGACCTCGATCTTGCCCTCGGCAATCCAGGCCTCGATGTCGCGCCGCGAGCCGACGCCAGACTGCGCAAGCACCTTCTGCAACTTGGGGGCATCGGCCTCCGCCGCGAGCACGCGCTTTTCCGCTTCGGCGGGCGCCAGCTCGGCGGGCGCCGGCTCGGGCGCGGCGTCACCCTCAGCCAGCAGGGCATTCAGACGCTCGGACAGCGCGGCCTCGACCTGCTCGTCCTGCAGCACCAGGCTGGGCGCGGACGGTTCGTCACGGGCTTCACGAGGCTCACGATCCTCGCGGGCTTCACGAGGCTCACGGTCCTCGCGGGGCTCGCGCGCTTCGCGAGGCCCGCGGGCTTCACGCGGTTCGCGGGCTTCACGCGGACCACGAGCTTCACGTGAACCACGCGCTTCGCGGGGCTCACTGGCTTCCCGGGCCTGCGCTGGCGGAGCGGCCTCCGGTGCCGGCTGCGCGGCAAGCTCGGCCGCGGGCGTTGGCGTTGGCTGCGCCTGGGCCTCGCCCGTCTCCAGCACAGCGTCCACCTCGGCCGTCACCGCCGGCTTGCGGCGACGCGGGGCACGGGCCTTGGGCGCGGTCTCCGCTGCGGGGACCTCGGCAGGCGCCTCGGCCGTCAGCTCAGGTGCTGCGGCCACTTCGGTTGCGGCCGGCTTGGCCCGCGGAGTGCGCTTGCGGGCCGGCTTGGCCGGCGCCTCGGCTGCCGCATCAGGATTCAGGACTGGTTTTTGCTCGTCGCTCATGGTGCGCTCGCTTCGGGGTCTTCTTGAGGAAGCCATTCGGGGGACTCGGCCGCAGCCGGGGCTTCAGGCACTGGGGCGGCAACGGTCGCTGAAGCATCCGTCGCCGGGTTCGGGCCTTCGCCCATCTCGTCCGCAGCTTCAGCCTGCGGGCTCATCTCATCGGCCGGCGTACCGGCCGCTTCGGTCTCGGGCAACAGGCTGGCCTGCTCCGGCGTCAGGCCGGTGGCCAGCATGGCATCCAGGGTCGGCAAGTCCGAAAGGGACCGCAAGCCGAGGTCTTCGAGGAACTGCCGCGTCGTAGCGTAGAGCGCGGGCCGCCCCGGCGCTTCACGGTGGCCGATGCTCTCGATCCAGCCGCGCTCCTCAAGCTGGCGCACGATCTGGGAGCTCACCACCACCCCGCGGATGTCCTCGATGTCGCCGCGCGTGACTGGCTGCCGGTAGGCAATCACCGCCAGGGTCTCCATCGCGGCACGCGAATAGCGCTGCGGCTTCTCGGGGTGCAGTCGCTCCAGGTGTGAACGCAGCTGCAGTCGCGTCTGAAAGCGCCAGCCACCCGCCAGCTGCACCAATTCCAGCCCGCGATTGGACCAATCCCCCTGCAGCTCGACCAGCAGGGCCCGCACGGCATCGGCGTCCACCCCGTCACCCAGCAGGACCTGCATGTCCTTCAATGGCATGGGCTGCAGCGCGCATAGCAACGCCGCTTCCAGGATGGACTTCGCCTCCGCTGCTTGAATCTCCATGGACCTCTGGTTCAGGCTGGCACACCCGGTGCCCTGCTTACACATGGGAAGCCTGGCCTCCCGCGCTGGACGCCGCTGGCATCCGATCTGGAGCGCCGCCGATCTGCCGCGGCGCCTCCGGCGAGGCGCCTGGCCCCGCGATCTGCGCGGTCCACGCCGCGCAGGTATTTCGGCAATTCTAAAGGCCCTCAGGCAACCCGCCGCCAGACCACCCCACCAGCGCGCTCGCGCCAGCCAGAAAGTCCGCTGGCGGCGCCACCGACCAACTCAACGCAACACCGCGCACGGGATGCTGCAAACGCAGACGAGCCGCGTGCAGCGCCTGGCGCTGCATGCCCGCCAGCTCCCGGCCGCCGTAAAGGGCATCACCCACCAAGGGCAGCCCCCGCGACGCCGCGTGCACCCGGATCTGGTGCGTGCGCCCGCTGTGGAGCCGGCAGTGCAGCAAGCTGCAGGCCGCGCCAACCGCCAAAGGCGTGAAATCCGTGCGGGCCGGCTTGCCGTCCGACACCACGGCCATGCGCACCCGGCTGCGCGGGTCGCGGCCGATCGGGGCGTCCACGCTGAAGGCTTGCTCCCCGCGGCCATGACACAGCGCCATGTACTCGCGCCCCACCTCGCGCGCAGCCAACTGGGCCACCAGCGCGTGGTAGGTGGCCACACTCTTGGCCACCACCATCAAGCCGGAGGTGTCTTTGTCGAGCCGGTGCACGATGCCGGCCCGCGGCAGCAGGCGTGCCGCTTCATGATGTGCAAGCAGAGCGTTCAGCAGCGTGCCGCTCCAATTGCCGGCCGCCGGATGCACCACCCAGCCCGCTGGCTTGTTCAAGACCAGCAGGTGGGAGTCCTCGAACAGGATGTCGATGGGCAGCGCTTCGGGCGCGAACGGCACCTCATGCTGTGGCGCACGCCACTGCACTTGCAGGCGCTGGCCCAGGCGCAACTTGCGCGCCGCCTGCGGGCAGGCGGCGCCATCCAGCCCGACACGCCCTTCTTCCACCAGGCTTTGCAGGTGCGAGCGCGAATACCCCGGGTACAGCGCCACCAAGGCCCGATCCAGGCGCCAGCCTGCCCACTGCGGCAGGATCTCACCGTTCCAATCCTGGACCGCTTCGGGTGCAGCTTCTTCAAGCTCGTCCTCGTCTCCAGGCAAGGCTTCTGCGCTTCCTATAATTCCCGCACCCCTCTCTCAGTGGCCGAATCGTCGGCTTGTCAATGCCCGTCTCGAGTTCTCGCGCTGCCCTGCAGCGCCGCGCATCGCGCGCCGTCGAAGCGCCTGTTCATGGCCCGCAAGGCCCCTGGATGCACCGCATCGGTCGCATCGGCAGCCTGCTTGCGCTGGCTGTGCTGGCCGCCTGCAGCAACACCCCGAAGGACGATCCGAACTCGCAGGCCAGTCTGGACAAATTGTATGCAGAGGCCAAGGACGAGCTTTCGACCGGCGCCTACGAGCGTGCGATCAAGCTGCTTGAGCGCATTGAGGGGCGGGCCGCCGGCACGCTGATGGCGCAGCAGGCCATGCTTGAAATGGCCTGGGCGCAACACCGCAGTGGCGAAAAGGCCCAGGCCCTGGCCACGCTGGATCGCTTCCTGAAGCTGCACCCTTCGTCGGCTGGCGCCGATTACGCGCTCTACCTCAAGGGCCTGGTCAACTTCAACGAGGACCTCGGCCTGTTCGGGCGCCTCGCCAACCAGGACGTCTCCGAACGCGACCAGCAGGCTTCGCGCGACGCGCTGCAGAGCTTTCGCGAGCTGATCGAGAAGTACCCCAGCTCGCGCTACGCGGCCGACGCGCGCACCCGCATCGACTTCATCACCAACACCCTGGCCCAGCACGAAGTGCACGTGGCGCGCTACTACTTCGTGCGCGGCGCCTATGTGGCCGCGGCCAGCCGCGCCCAAACGGCGGTGACGGAATACCAATACGCCCCGGCCGTCGAAGAGGCCTTGTCCATCCAGGCGCAGAGCTACGACCGGCTGCAACTGCCCCAGCTGCGCGATGACGCCCTGCGGGTGCTGCGCAAGAACTTCCCGCAGAGCAAGTACCTGGCCGATGGCGGCCGCCAGGAAAAGCCCTGGTGGCGCCTCTGGTGAGCGCCACGCGCCACCCCTGAAACCCCTGCCCCGCAGATCCATGCCCAGACGCCAGATCGTCCCCGAAGGCCTCTAGGATCGCGGCATGGCAATTCAACGCGCCGCGAAGCCACCCAAGCCCAGTCACCGTCTGGTTGCAGCCACCGGCCTGCATCGGGGTGATCGCCTGTACCAGCAAGATCAGGTGGCCGTGCTTGTGCACCCGCGCGTGCCGGGCTGCGTGCTCGGCGTCGTGGCCGACGGCATGGGGGGCAAGAGCGGTGGCCGCAAGGCCGCCGACCAGGTGCTGCTCACCGCCCAGCAGTTGTTCGAGCGCCATTCGCCCGGGGATGAAGACCCGGCCGAGTTGCTGCGCCAGCTGTGCTCGGAAGCGCACCTGATGATCAAGCTGACTGCACTGTCCGCCGAGGAAGAGCCGCACAGCACGCTGGCGGCCTTCATGGTCACGGCCGACAAGCAGTGCTTCTGGCTGCACACGGGTGACTCGCGCATCTATCACTTCCGCGGCCCCACGCTGATGCGACGCACGCTGGATCAGTCCTATGTGCAGAAGCTCATCAATGAGGGCACTCTGACCGAGGCCGACGCCGCCAGCCACCCGCAGTCCAATCTGCTCACTGCCTGTCTGGGCACGGTGCAGGACCCGGAACCGGTCGAGAGCGCCATCCACGACCTGCAGGCCGGCGACGTGCTGATGTGCTGCAGCGATGGCCTTTGGCACTACTTCAACAACCGCGAGCTCGGCACGGTGATGCACAGCCTGCCGCCGCGGGAAGCGGCCGAGTTGCTGATCAACAAGGCCCGCCAGCGTGCGCAAGGCAGTGGTGACAACCTGTCGATCGCGATCGTCAAGATCGAGGCGTCCAGCTAGACCCCTGCGGCGGCACGCCCGCACCCGGGCGGCGCCGCAATCTCAACCCTGTTTCGCGGAACCCGCCGCGCCCGTACCGGCGCGCTGCGGCCTGGGTTCGGGCGGCAAGGGGCAACTGCGGGTACGACCCCAGAAGGCTTTGGCCTCGCAGGCGGCCACCACGCAGGCGTCCTGGGTGGTCTGATTCGGCAAGCCCTTGCAGCGCCGCAGCTCCATGGCGAACTGGAAGCGCTGCACATCGCTCAGGGGCTTGGGAGCGGCTGGCCGGCGCGCCAGGTCGCTGTGGGCCATGACCGCCGCCACCAGCTCGGCATCCGGATCCTTGGCCACCGGCTTGCTTGGCTTGGCCGGCGCGGCCGGCCGGGCCACGGGCAATGCACGCAGCGCTTCGCCGGGCGCTACGTCCGCAGCAGCGCTGGCTGCTGCAAGCGGCAGGGCCGCGGCAACTGGCGCACTGGCCGCCGCCACCAACGGTGGAGACTGGCTCACAGACTGAGCCACCGCGGTTCGCGCCGGCGCAGGCAATGGCACCGCCGACACACTGGCCTTCGGGGCAGCCAAAGGCGTGGACGGCGCAGACGGCCGCCATTGCGACAAGCCGATCAAAGCCAGGGCCACGAGGCCGGTACCCAGCAACCAAAGCCCGTTGGCACGCCGATTTCTCCCATGGAAAACGGCCCGTCCAGCCCGCGTGGCGGTCTCCGGGCGTTGGTCCTCCCGCGCGGCGCTCAGGATGCTCAGACCAAAGCCGCTGGGTTCCGAATCAGCCGGGCCCGCCCCCTGGCCGGCACGGGCCAGCAGACTCGGGCGCGAGCTCGACTTGGGGAACACGGATGCATTGCTTGGCATGGCTTGATGAGATGCGGATCGGTCAAGCACCGGCCCGCCAAGGGTTCCGGCGGGCCCGGCGCGCGGGCGCAGGAACGTGAAAAAGTCTAGGGCCTGGGCGCGCGTTTCACGTCCACTTTGCCCCCCTCGCCGAGGGGTGCTGCGCAAGCCATGAGACGGCACACTGATCGCCTCGCCGCGGGGCCTGTTTTTGAGTGCCGAACCGGCCTCGAAAAACCGCGCTTTCTCCTATGAAAACGCAGCGCTTTCAGCGCTCGCCGCGCGGCCCACCATCAGCCCGTTTTTCACCTGTTTTTGCCCATGCTTCTGGGTGTAATTGTTGGCTTGTTTTTGTATCTGCTGGCCGCCTGCGCGCTGGCCCTGCTGCTGCTCGTGCCGGGCGCGCGTGCGGCCACCTGGCGCGGGCTCGCGCGCGGGCACTCGCGCCTGCGCCGCTGGCAGTGGCGTCAAGTTCAAGTGGCTCATTCATTGAGCCACAAAGCCAGCACCCGGGGAGTGCACTGGCTCGGCTTCGTGCGCCGCCACGCCCTGCCGCTCGGGCTGGCGCTGCTGGTGCTGCTGCTGGTGCCCGCCGCCCTTGGGCTGCTGCGCCTGCGGCTGCCGGCCGACACCTACGACCACCGCCTGGAGCGGCCGCGGGATGAACGTATCGCCGCGCTCCTCATGGGCGAGCAGCTGGTGCCCCCACCGGCCCTGCCGCCCGAACTCTTCCTGCAGCGCGAGCTGGAGCAGGCGCGCCCCCTGGTGCGCAGCGCGAACCGCGAGTGGGCGCTGCTGGACGCCGAGTTCCGCCAGCGTCTGCTGGTGGTGTTCCAGGTGCTGAAGGAGCGCCACGGTTACGAGGCGGTGCTGATCGAGGGCTACCGCAGCCCCGAACGCCAGGCTGCGCTGCAGGCCCTGGGGCCGCAGGTCACGCAGGCCGGTGCCTTCGAGAGCTACCACCAGCATGGCCTGGCCGCGGACATCGCCTTCCTGCGCGAGGGCCGCATCGTCATCAGCGAGCGCGAGCCCTACGCGATGCAGGGCTACCAGTTGCTCGGCGCGGCCGCCGAATCGATCGGCCTGACCTGGGGCGGTGGTTGGCGCAGCCTGAAGGACTACGGCCATGTGGAGCTGCGCCGCCTCGGCGTGCTGCGGCGCGAGGCCGGGCACGCACACACGCATTGAAAGGGAGAACCATGAGCAAACGCCCATTCATCATCATTGGCTGCAAGACCGACCATGGTGGCACCGTCGTCGAGGGTGCGCCCACGACCTTTCACTACGGCATCCCGATCTCGCGCATCGGCGACGCCGTACCCTGCCCCATCCCCGGCCATGGCGGCGCGGTCATCGCCACGGGCGACCCGACCTGCATCATTGACGGCAAGCCCGCGGCCCGGCACGGCGACAAGACCACCTGTGGCGCCACCCTGCTGATGCGCCAGAGCCCGAGCGTGGACTGATGGCCGGCAAGCTGCTCAAGGCCCTGGCCCTGCTGGTGCTGCTGCTGTGCGGCAGCAGCCTCCTGATGCTGTGGCGCTGGGACGCCCAGGGCCATCAGCCCAGCACCGGCGAGGCCCTGCTCTACCTGCTGGTACTCCCGCTAATGCTGTTTGCCTGCCTGCTGCTGCTGCGCTGGGCCTGGCAGGCGGTGTGGCTGCCCGGCCTGGCCGCCGCCGTGGCCGAACCCGCCGCGGCAGCGGCCGCCCCGCCGGCCCGCAGCGCCGAGGAGCAGGCGCGCGAGCGCACCCACCCCGTGCTGAGCGCCCAGCTGCGCCTGAGCGCCGGCAGCAGCGCCAGCGAGGTGCAGGACGCAGTGCAAAGCGGCAAGGCCGCGCCGGGCGTGGACGGCGAATTGCGCGGCGCACGCGGCCTGCCCATCCTGGCCGCCCGCATGGCCGATCTGGATCCGAGCGCACTGGAGGCCAGCTGGCCGGACGCCGAACGCGAGCTCGGCACGGCGACGCGCCGCGCGCTGGCCGCGTTGCTGGAGCCGCTGCAGCGCAGCGCCGACGACATCCATCAGGCCCTGGCCGCATGGACGCAAGAGCCCGCCCCCAGCCTGCGCCTGCTGCTGCAGACTGGCTGCGCGGCGCGCGAGAGCGAGGCCGTGGCGCAATGGGTACAACAGCAACTGGCCGAGGCTACCGGCCTGCCCCTGGAGCGCCTGCGCATCGAGCCCCTGCCCGCTGCTGCCGAACCGGCTCAGGCGCTCTGGCAGGCCGCCGACCGGCTGCTCACCCTGCTGCAACGCGAGCGCAGCCCCGACCTGCTGGTGCTGGTGGCCGCGCACAGCCACCTGGCTGAAGACCTGGTGGAGCGCTGGGAGGCCGAGGGCCGGCTGTTTGATGCCGAGCGCCAGCCCAAGGGCCTGATGCCGGGCGAAGGCGCGGCCGTGCTGGTGCTCGGTCCGGCGGACTGGCCGGTGGCGGGCGACGAGCCCCCCCTGCCCCATCTGCACCGCCCCGTGCTGGCGCAGCGCGACAAATCCATCGAAGCTGCCGGCAAGGTCGGCCACCAGGTGCTGGAGGCCGTGCTGGCCCAGACCCTGGCGCTGGGCCGCTGCGGCGTGGAGGCATTGGGCAGCCTGGTGTGCGATGCCGACCGCCACGGCCCGCGCAACACCGAGCTCTTTGGCGCCGTGCTGGCGCACAAGCTGCCGCTCGACCCGATCGAGGACATGCAACTGCTCGGTGCCGCCTGCGGGCACCTGGGCAGCGTGGGCAGCGTCGCCGCCGTGGCCCTGGCCGCGCAGCGCGCCGCGGCCGACGAGGAACACCGGCCCAGCCTGATCCTGGGCCTGAACGATCTGCAGGCCCGCCTGGGCCTGCTGGTGCGCCGCGGCGCACCCGCCTGAACGAAGTCACCCCGCCATGAAACTCTTCTTCCGCTTCCTGTTCGACCTGCGCACGCTCAGCGTGCTGGGTCTGATCGCGCTGGCCACCTTCCTCTTCCTGGGCGCGGACATGCTGCGCCTCGGGCTGATCTGGGCGTTGCTGGCCCTGCTGGCGGTGCTGCTGGGCTATGGCCTGTGGTGGGCGCTGCAGAAGGCCCGCGCCGTGCGCGCGGCGCGCCGTCTGGAGCAGGGGCTGGACGCCGAGGCCGAGGCCGCCGCCAAGGCGGCCGGCGAGCGCGACAAGGCCTCGCTGCAGGCCCTGCGCGGGCGCATGGATGCCGCCGTGAAGACCATCAAGACCAGCAAGCTCGGCCAGAGCGTGGGCAAGGCGGCGCTGTACGAACTGCCCTGGTACATGATCATCGGCAACCCCGCGGCCGGAAAGAGCACGGCGGTGCTGAAGAGTGGCCTGAACTTCCCCTTCGCCGACCAGGCCGGCAGCGCAGTGCAGGGCATCGGCGGCACGCGCAACTGCGACTGGTTCTTCACCAGCGAGGGCATCCTGCTCGACACCGCCGGCCGCTACTCGGTGCACGAGGAAGACCGCAGCGAGTGGCTGGGCTTCCTGCGCCTGCTCAAGCGCGCACGGCCGCTGGCCCCCATCAACGGCATCCTGATCGCCGTCTCGGTGGCCGAACTTTCGGGCAGCACGCCCGACGCCGCCATCCAGCTCGCCAAGAGCCTGCGCCAGCGCGTGCAGGAGCTGACCGAATCGCTTGAGGTGTTCGCCCCGGTATACCTGGTGTTCACCAAGGTGGATCTGGTGGCCGGTTTCGTCGAGTTCTTCGCCGACCGCGACGCCGCCGAGCGCGACAAGATCTGGGGCGCCACCCTGCCCTACAAGGCCGAGAGCGGCGAGGACGCGGTTGGGCACTTCGAGCGCCACTTCGATGAGCTGCAGGAAGGCCTGCGCGAACTCACGCTGGCGCGCATGAGCCTGCAGCGCGGCCAAGCCCTGCCCACGGGCGTGCTGAGCTTCCCGCTCGAATTCGCGGCGCTGAAGCCCGCGCTGCGCAGCTTCGTGGCTACCTTGTTCGAGGACAACCCCTTCCAGTTCAAGCCGGTGTTCCGCGGCTTCTACTTCACCAGCTCGGTGCAGGAAGGCAGCGCGCAATCGCCCGCCAGCGCCGAGGTGGCCAAGGCCTTCGGCCTGCAGGCGCGCGGCACGCAGGGCAGCGCGGTGGTGCTGTCCGAAGCCGGCTACTTCCTGCGCGAGCTCTTCAGCAAGGTGGTGTTTGCGGACCGCAACCTGGTGCGCCAATACGCCAGCCGCGGCAAGCTGCGCCTGCGCACCGCCGCCTTTGCGGCCGGCGTGGCGGCGCTGGCGTTGCTGCTGGGGATGTGGGCCTGGTCCGCCCTGGGCAACCGCCAGCTGCTGGATGGCGTGGAGGCCGATCTGCGCAAAGTCGTGGCCCTGCAGGCCGAGCGCGTGGACCTGGGCGCCCGCCTGGAAGCGCTGGAGGTGCTGCAGCAGCGCATCGAGGAGCTGGAGCGCCTGCGCGACGACCGCCCGCTCGGCCTGGGCTTCGGCCTCTACCAGGGCGAGGCCATCGAACGCAAGCTGCGCGCCGAGTACTTCGCCGGCATCCGCCAGCTGATGCTGCAGCCGGTGGCGCAGGCGGTGGAGGGCTACCTCACCGAGGTCAACCAGCAGGCCGCTGACCTGAGCCCGCTGACGCGCACGCCCGACTCCGGCGTGGCCGCGAGTGAATCCGCGCCCGGTGCGCCGAGCCGCTACACCGATGCCTCGCCCACGCACGCGGGCGAGGCCTACAACGCCCTCAAGACCTACCTGATGCTGGCCGAGCGCAGCCGCATGGAACCGGCCCACCTGACCGATCAGATCACCCGCTTCTGGCGCGGCTGGCTGGACGAGAACCGCGGCAGCCTGCCGCGCGACCAGCTGGTGCGCAGCGCCGAGCGCCTGCTCGCCTTCAGCCTGGCCCATCTGCAGGACCCGGCCTTCCCGGTGCTGGACACCAACCTCGCCCTGGTGGACCAGACGCGCGAAAACCTGCGCAAGGTGATGCGCGGCATGCCGGCGCGCGACCGCGTCTACGCCGAGATCAAGGCCCGCGCCGCCACCCGCTTTGCGCCGATGACGGTGGCGCGCATCCTCACCGAAGCCGGCCGCCCCACCGAGGCCGGCAGCCTGCCCTCGGTGGTCGGCAGCTACGCCATCCCGGGCAGCTTCACGCGCCAGGCCTGGGAAGAGTATGTGCAGCCCGCCATCAAGCAGGCCGCCACCACCGAGCTGCAGCGCGTCGACTGGGTGCTCAACGTCGCCGCCAAGGACGACCTCTCGCTCGAGGGCAGCCCCGAGCAGATCCGCGCCGCGCTCACCGAGCTCTACAAGACCGAGTACGTCAAGGAGTGGCAACGCTTCGTGCAGGGCGTCACGGTGGCCGAGTTCCAGGACTTCGGCGACGCCGTCAAGCACCTGAACCGCCTGGGCGACGCCAGCGACTCGCCGCTCAAGCTGGTGCTCGAAGCCCTGCTGGACCAGACCAGCTGGGACAACCCCAGCATCCTGAACGACCGGCTCAAGCGCACCCAGGGCGGCGTGATCGCCTGGTTCAAGCAGTCGGTGCTGCGCATGGCGCCCTCGCGCGTCGAGGTGGACGTCAACATCAGCGGCGGCAACAAGGAAGTGCCGATGGGCCCGATCGGCCGCGAGTTCGCCGCCCTGCCGCGCCTGATGCTGGCCAAGGACAGCGGCCCGCCGCTGGTGAAGGGCTACTTCGCCGCGCTGGGCAAGCTGCGCAGCCGCTTCAACACCATCGCCAACGAAGGCAACCCCGGCCCCGGCGCGCGCAGCCTGATGAGCGGCACGCTCGAAGCCGGCAACTCCGAGCTCGCCGAGGCGCTGCGCTTCGTGGACGAGCAGATGATGCTGGGCCTGAGCCCCAGCCAGCGCAGCACCCTGCGCCCGCTGCTGGTGCGCCCGCTGATGCAGGCCTACGCCGTTTCCGTGCCGGCTGCCGAGACCGAGCTGAACCGCCGCTGGGAGGCCGAGGTCTACGGCCCCTTCCAGCGCACCCTGGCCGGCAAATATCCGTTCGACACCGCCTCGCGCGTCGAGGCCGGCAGTGCCGAGATCGCCAAGCTCTTCGGCCCCGAGGGCGCAATCGCCAAATTCGGCAACGACACCCTGGGAACCATGGTGGTGCGGCGCGGCGACAGCATCGAGGCGCGCACCTGGGCCGACATCGGCCTGCGCCTGCGCCCGGCCTTCCTTGAAGGCTACGGCCGCTGGATCGCGCCGCTGGACGGCGCCGCCGCCGCGCCCGCGGCCAGCACGGCGCCGGCCGCCGCCAGCGCGCAGTACGCCTTCCAGGTGCAGCCCCAAGGCGCGCCGGGCCTGCTGGAGTACACGCTCAGCATCGACGGCCAGCAGCTGCGCTACCGCAACGGCGCGGCGCAGTGGACCGACTTCGTCTGGCCCAACCCCGCCGGCCAGCCCGGCGTGCGCCTGTCCGGCATCACGGTGGATGGCCGCACGGTCGAGTTCATCAATGTGGTGGGCGCCTACGGCCTGGACCGCATGTTCAGCCTGGCCAAGACGCGCCGCCTGCCCGGCGACATCAACGAAATGAGCTGGAGCCAGGGCGAGCACAGCGTCAGCATCCAGCTGCGCATCGTGCGCGCGCCCGGCGCCGCCGCCCAGGCCACCCAGACCGCCAGCGCCGGCAGCGGGCTCAAGGGCCTGAAGCTGCCGCCCCTGGTAGTGGGCGTGGACAGTGCGACGGGCAGTGCCGCCACCGCCACGGCTGCCGCCGCCACCGCCACTGGAGCCAAGCTGTGAGCGCGGTACTGAACGAGGCCAGCGCGCCCCTGCTCTTCTTCGGCAAGCTGCCCAGCCGCGGCGACTTCGTGCGCAGCGCCCAGCAGCCCGCCCTGGTGCAGAGCTTCGACCGCTGGCTCAGCGGTGCGCTCGAACTGCTGGTGCCGAACGCGCACTGGAAGGGCCTGTACGACGGCGCCGCGCCCCTGCACTTCGCCGTACTCGGGCCGCAGCAGCGCCAGGTTGTGGCCGGGCACATCCGGCCCTCGCAAGATGGCTCGGGCCGGCGCTTCCCCTTTCTGGTGGCCAGCAGCTTCGAGGCCGAGGCGCCCGGCCACTTCATCGGCCGCGCGCCGCTGGCGCTGAACCGGCTGTGGAGCCAGGCCGAGCAGCTGGCGCGGCGCGCCCAAGGCGCGGTGGACGCCACCACCCTGCTGGGCGAGGCGGCACAGCAGCGCGTGGACCTGAACCTGCAGCCCAGCGCCTACGACGCCGCCCTGACCGACTTCCTCGACCTGCAGACCATCGGCAGCGCGCAGGCCCTGCTGGCGCGCGCCCACCCGGAGGTGGACCTGGCGCGCGTGGTGCTGGGCCTGGGCCTGCTGCTGCAGCCCGTGCCGGCCAGCGGCAGTGCCCGGCTGGAACGCGGCCTGCGCCTGCCCCTGCCCGCCGACCCGCTCTACGCCCCCTTCATGGCCAGCTGGTGGCTGGACCTGGTGTCCGGCTTCCTGCGCCGCGCCAATTTCGAACTGCTGCTGCTCTGGCCGCAGGACAGCGCCCCCTGGCTGGCACTCGGCTTTGCCGGCGGCAGCGCCACGGCGCTGGCCGCGCATCTGGGCCAGGTGCCGGAGCCCGACAGCGGCCCCTTCGTGGACCTGCTCGACCCCGACTGGGCCGATGCCCTGGCCGAGCAGGACTACGCCGTGCGCAAGCTCGCCAGCTACCTGCAGCAGCAGGGCCTGTCGCTGCGCCAGGCCACCCAGACCTTCCGCGAGGCCTTCCTCGGTGAGTGACGCCATGACACATTCCCTTCGCCTGCTGAGCGCCGCCCTGCTGCTGAGTGCAACGCCCGCCTTCGCCCAAACCCCTGCACCCGCCCCGGCCCAGAAGCCCGTGATCGTCAGCGGCGTGGTGCCCGACGAAGCCAGCCGCGCCGCCATCCTGGCCCGCGCCCGCGAGCTCTACGGCCCCGACCGCGTGGTCGACCAGCTCGGCGTGGGCAAGCTGGCTGCCCCGCCGAACTGGACGCAGCAGGTCGTCAAGCTGATGCAGCCCGAGCTCAAGCAGGTCAGTCAGGGCGAGCTCAAGGTGCGCGGCTCGGTGGTGGAGCTGAACGGCCAGGTGGGCAGCCAGGCCCTGGTGGCCAGCATCCCCGCCAGCCTGCAGGGCCAACTGGCCAACCCGAGCTACCAGCTGCGCGCCGGCCTGCGCGTGGACAGCCCCGGCCAGGCCCAGCTGGACGCCGCGCTGGCCAACCGCATCGTCGAGTTCGAACCCGCCCGCGACCAGCTCACCGCCGCCGGCACCCAGGTGCTGGACCAGCTGCTGCCCCTGCTCAAGCAGTTCGACGGCCGCCGCTTCGAGGTGGTGGGCCACACCGACAGCGACGGCGCGCGCGAGGCCAATATGGCGCTCTCCAAAGCCCGCGCCGAGGCCGTCAAGCGCTACCTGGTGGAGCGCGGCATCCCGGCGGCCAGCATCGTCACCGACGGCGCGGGGCCGGACCGGCCGGTGGCGGACAACGGCAGTGCGGCGGGGAAGGCGCGGAACCGGCGGATTGAGTTCCGGGTGCTGGCCTGAGGCCCGGGGCAGGCTGAAGCTTCAGCTGTCCGGCGGCCCCCGGGGGTCGGCCGGGCACTCGCTACATTCGCGCTCCATGAGTGCAGAAGAACAGCAACGCAGCCAGGCCTTCATCGCGCGCTGGCACGGAGTGCAAGCCTCGGAACTCGCCACCTCGCAGAGCTTCGTCATCGAGCTGTGCGAGCTGCTGGGCGTGCCCCGCCCGCACCCCACGCCCGAACAGGACTACCAGTTCGAGCGCCCCATCAGCTTCCAGCATGGCGATGGCAGCAGCAGCCCCGGCCGGATCGACTGCTACCGCCGTGGCGCCTTCATCTGGGAAAGCAAGAAGCTCAAGCTCGATGCGCAAACCCGCGCCGCGCAGCACTCCGGCGGCCCCAGCAGCCAGCGCTTTGACGAAGCCCTGCTGCGCGCCCGCGCCCAGGCCGAGGCCTATGCCCGCGCCCTGCCCGCCAGCGAAGGCCGGCCGCCCTTCCTGGTGGTGGTGGATGTCGGCCATGTGATCGAGCTCTACGCCGAGTTCAGCCGCAGCGGCGCCACCTACACGCCCTACCCCGACCCGCGCAGCCACCGCATCCGCCTGGCCGATCTGGCCCGCCCCGAGCTGCGCGAGCGCCTGCGCCAGCTCTGGCTGGACCCGCTGGCGCTCGACCCCGCGCGGGTCAGCGGCCGCGTCACCCGTGCGGTGGCGGCCGAACTGGCCGAGCTGGCCCGCTCGCTGGAAGCCGACGGCCACCCCGCGCAAACCGTGGCCGCCTTCCTGACCCGCTGCCTGTTCAGCCTGTTTGCGGAGGACGTGGGCCTGCTGCCGCCCGGGCCCGATGGGCGTGGCTCCTTCGAGCAACTGCTGCGCCAGCACCGCGACAAGCCCGACACCCTGGCCCGCATGCTCACCGTGTTCTGGGACGGCTGCGACAAAGGCGGCTTCAACGCCGCCATCGCCGCCGACGTGCTGCGCTTCAACGGCAAGCTCTTCAAGGGCGCCGCCGGCAGCGGCTATGCGCTGCCACTCCAACCCGCCCAGGTGGACGGCCTGCTGCGCGCCGCGCGTGCCGATTGGCGCCATGTCGAGCCCGCCATCTTCGGCACCCTACTGGAACGCGCGCTCGACCCCAACGAGCGCCACGCCCTGGGCGCCCACTACACCCCGCGTGCCTACGTGGAACGGCTGGTGCTGCCCACCGTGGTGGAGCCGCTGCGCGACGACTTCGCCAACGCCCGCGCCGCCGCCCTGCTGCTGGTCAAGGAAGCCGAGGCCCTCAGCGCCCCCAAGGACGCCCGCAAACGCGAAGCCAAGCTGCAGGAAGCGCGCGACGAGCTGCACCGCTTCCACCACCAGCTCTGCACCACCCGCGTGCTGGACCCCGCCTGCGGCAGCGGCAACTTTCTCTACATCACCCTGGAACACCTGAAGCGCCTGGAAGGCGAGGTGCTGGACCTGCTGGCCCAGCTGGGCGAAACGCAGGACAAGCTGGTGCTCGAAGGCGAGACCGTGACCCTGCAGCAGCTGCTGGGCATCGAACTCAACCCCCGCGCCGCCGCCTTGGCCGAGCTGGTGCTGTGGATTGGCTGGCTGCAATGGCAGCTGCGCACCCGCGGCCCCAGCAGCGTGGCCGAACCCGTGGTGCACGACTACGGCAACATCGAATGCCGCGACGCCGTGCTGGCCTACGACGGCATGGAGCCCGCGCAGGACGCCGAGGGCAAGCCGCTGCTGCGTTGGGATGGCAAGACGACGAAGACCCACCCAGTGACGGGCGAGGCCGTGCCGGACGAGAGCGCGCAGATCCAGGTCTGGCGCTACCTGAACCCGCGCCCGGCGGCCTGGCCGCAGGCGGACTTCATCGTTGGGAATCCGCCGTTTATTGGCACCAAACGGATGCGGTCGCTCCTCGGCGACGGCTACGTTGACGCCTTGCGAGCCTCCTGGCCGCACGTCAGCGATTCGTCGGACTTCGTCATGTACTGGTGGGATCACGCAGCCGAGTTGACTCGCCATGGGCGCGTCAAGCGGTTCGGTTTGATCACCACGAACAGCATTCGCCAAGCTTTCAATCGCCAGGTGCTGAGCCGGCACCTGCAAGCGAAGCCCGAGCTTTCTATTTGCTTCGCCGTACCAGATCACCCCTGGGTCGACAGCGCCAACGGGGCAGCTGTTCGCATTTCGATGACAGCCGGATCGGCAGGAGTTGGCCTGGGCACTCTGAGCCAAGTCGAGTCCGAGTCAGACGGAACGGACGGAGAAGTAACAGTTGCGCTCAGCCAGCGCAGCGGAACCATAGGCCCCGACTTGAGAGTGGGCGCAGCGGTAGCCACCGCAACCGCATTGAGGGCCAATGCCGGCCTTTCCGGCATGGGAGTTGCACTTCACGGCAGCGGCTTCATTATTGAACCCAGCCAAGCTGCGGCGTTGCGTGTGGCAGGCGCTTCAGTCATTGCGCCTTATCTCGGTGGCAGAGACTTGCTGCAAAGACCGCGTGAGCGCTACCTGATCGATTTCTCTGGCCTCACCGAGGCAGAAGCCCGCGCCACCAATCCAGCGGCCTATCAACGTGTGATGGATTATGTGAAGCCAGAGCGCGACCACAACAGCCGGCGCACCATTCGCGAGCTGTGGTGGCGCTTCGGCTGGGAGCGCCCCTTGGTTCGCAAGGCCATCAAGCCACTCAGCCGGTATGTCGGAACCACAGAGACTGCGAAGCACCGAGCATTTCAGTTCATTGATGCCAACGTACTTTCTGACCACATGGTGGTCTGCATCGCCAGTTCTGATGCGACTCATCTGGGAGTGCTGTCCAGCCAGATCCACATTGACTGGGCACTCGCAGCAGGTGGGACGCTTGAGGACCGACCGCGCTACAACAAGTCCGTTTGCTTCGAGCGGTTCCCATTCCCCTCCGACGACACCGGCCTCACCCCCGAACTGACCGAGCGCATCCGCCACCTGGCCGAACAGCTCGACGCCCACCGCAAGGCCCGTCAGGCCGCGCACGAGGCCGTGACACTCACGGGGCTCTACAACGTGCTGGACAAGCTGCGCCGCGGCGAGGCGCTGAGCGCCAAAGACAAGCTGCTGCATGAGCAGGGCCTGGTGGGCGTGCTGCTGAGCCTGCACGAAGAGCTGGATGCCGCCGTGCTGGCCGCCTACGGCTGGAGCGACCTGGGCCCCGTGCCCTGGCGCGACGAGGAAGCGCGCCGCGGCTGGACCGAGACCCTGCTGCAGCGCCTGGTGGAGCTGAACGCCCGCCGCGCGGTCGAAGAAGCCCAAGGCCTGGTGCGCTGGCTGCGCCCCGAGTTCCAGGACCCGGCGCGCCGCCAGGCCACACTGCCTGCGGTGGAAGCTCCTGCCGCCGCGCCAGCCGAAGCCGAGGCCGCCGAAGCGGAAGAAGCCACGCAGGCTGCAGCGCCTGCGGCAGCAGCCAGCGCCACGGCCCGCCAGCCCTGGCCCGAGGGCCTGCCGGCCCAGATGCGCGCGGTGGCCGAACTGCTGGGCACCCGGCCCGGCGCCACCGCCTGGACCGAAGCCCTGCTGGGCGAACGCTTCAGCGGCCGCGGCCCCTGGAAAAAGCGCCTGCCGCAGATCCTCGACACCCTGGAGGCCCTGGGGCGGGCGCGGCGGGTGGAGGGTGGGTGGCAGGGCTGCTGATCGTCTTGGTCTTGGGTCTCGAACGCTTGGTGAAGACCACTGCGCGGTCGTTCGAACAGCAGCGTCAACCCAAACGACGCTGCCACCTGCCCACAGCCGCCAAACCAGCCACCAGCACCAAGGCCAAGCTGCCCGGCACCGGCAGCGCCGCCCCCTGCCACTGCACCTGCGCCGCCAGGCTACCGCCCTGCCAGTAGCCCAGCCCGAGGTTGGGATCTGCGGCCCCCGAACTCAAAGACAGCCCCAGCGCACCCGGCCCCAGCGCCTCGAAGTGCAACCAGCCCAGCGCCTCGCTGGCCTGGCCCTGGTTGGGCAGGCCAGGAAAGCGCGAGGCGCCGATGCGCTGCTCGCCCAACCAGGGGCTGTCGTCCTGCCAGCCGGCCGCCGGCTCGAAGCCAACGAAGCGCAGGCCGCTGCTCTGCAGGCTCAAGCCGAAGAACAGCAGCTCCTCATCGGCCGCACGGCCCGCAAAGGGTTCGTCCAGCCAGAGCTGCAGGCTGAAGGCCTGGCCGGCGGGCAGGGTCTCGGGGCCTTGCAGGCGCAGGGTCTGGGCGCTGGCGGCCTGCACGAGCGCCAGCAAGAGAGTGAACAGGAGCTGTTTCATGGGCGAGTCTGCTGGGTGAAGAGTTCGTACCAGGCGCGGTAGTCGGCCTGGGTGATGCAGGCGTCGCCGTCGAAGTCGGCGAGCGGCTGGTAGCGCGGCTGGCCGGCACAGCTGCCCAGGGCAGCGCGCTGGGCTTCGCGGTCGGTGGCGTCGATGCGGGCGTCGCCGTTGAGGTCGCCGCGGCGCAGCACGCGCAGGGGCAGGAAGGCGGCGGCGGGGGTGTAGGCGTCGTTCAGAAAGAGACCGATGAAGTACTCGCCCTCGCCCAGGCCACTCAAGGCCTGGCTGCCGGCGGGCGCGGCCACGTAGTTCCACTTCAATGAACCCTGCACGCCGGGAGTCTGGCCCTTGCGGTAGACGCCCAGCCAATGCGTGCTGCCGGCGGGCAGATCGCGCCACTGCAGCTGCACGCTGTCGCCCACGCGCGTGAGCGCCGTGGAGGCGCTGAACTGCACCGGCGCGGGGCCGTTGGCCGGCGCAGGCCAGGGCGAGGGTTCGGCCTGGGCCAGGCCGCTGAGCACGGGGTCGCTGGCGTCCAGGCCAGCGCCTTCCAAGTGGCCGCTGAGGCGCCGCCACCAGCGCGCGTCGCCCTCCAGGCGCAGGCCCAGGTCGTACCAGCCCTGGCTGGCGAGCAGGCTGCGCGCCAGCAGGCGCTGTTGGCCGGGGGCGAGCTCGATCGTCTGTACGCTGCGGTCGCCATACGCCAGGTCGCGCAGCTGCAGGCGCTGGGGGCTGCCGCCGGCGTTGCGCAGCAGCAGCTGCACGCCTTGCGCCTGCGGCTGCTCGATGAGGCTTGCCTCCACGCGCGGCGTGCCGGCGCCCAGGCGGCCCCAGAACTCGCGCGCAAAGCCGTTCGGGCCCTGCACAGCCAGGTGGTACTCGCCACCGGTCCAGTTCCAGACTTCCTGGGCGATGCGCTGCCCGGGGGCGACGCTGTAGTGCCAGGGGCCGTCGCCACGCAGGCCGCTGTAGACGATGAAGGCGGCGGCGGCCGTGCCGCTGTTGACGAAGTCGAGCGCGAACTGCTTCGCGTCGGCCTGGATGGCGCCCTCCACCGCCACGCGATAGGGCAAGGGGCAGGCCGGGCGCGGGCGGGCCGCGCGTTCCTGGCTGGGCAGGGTCTGGATGGTGGGCGGCAGCGCATCGGCCGTGCCCCAGCCCCTGAAGTAGACGGCGCTGCGCGGCAGCTGCGGCGGCCACTGCGCATCAGGCTGGCTCAGGTTCAGGGTGCTGGTCAGGTCGCCACACACCGCGCGGCGCCAGGGGCTGATGTGCGGGCATTGCACGGCCGCGCGCGGCAGGCCCAGGCCCTGGGTCAACCATTCTTCGAGCAGGCGGATCTGCGAGCTGTGGTCGAACAGCTGCGAGTTGACGCGCCCGCCCTTGCTCCAGGGCGAGAGCACCAGGGCGGGCACGCGTGGGCCCAGGCCGATGGGCTCGCGGCCCTGGTAGAGCTCGCCGGTGTTCGGGTAGCTGCTGCGGCCTTGATTGGCATCGCGCGGCGCCATGGGCGGCGGGCGGTGGTCGAAGAAGCCGTCGTTCTCGTCGTAGCTGAGCACGAGCACGGTGCGGGCCCAGGTGTCGGGGTGGTCGGCCAGGGCGGCCAGCAGGCGGGCGGTGAAGTGCTCGCCGGCATTCGGCGTTTCGGCCGGGTGCTCGCAGTACTCGGTGGGGGCGCAGATCCAGCTGACCGCAGGCAGGCGGCCGGCGCGCAGGTCGGCCGTGAAGTCGTCGATCAGCCACTGCCCGCTGGTACCGCGTGCATTGGCCGCCGTGGAGCCCGGCGCCAGCGCGCGGCCCTTGCGGTAGTAGGGCGAGTCGGGTGTCAGGCGGCGGCCCTGCTCGTCCACGCGAAAGCGCTGGAAGTACTGCAGGTAGTTGTCGCCGTAGTTGTCCCACTCCTGGTAGACCTTCCAGCTCACGCCCAGGGCTTCGAGCTGCTCGGCATAGCTGGCCCAGGCGATGCCCTGCGCGGCCGGGTTGTCGTTGGCGATGTCGCCGTTGTAGGTGCCGTTGTTGACGTTGTAGAGCCGGCTGTCCGAGATGCCCGTCAGCACGCCGCCGGCATGGCCGCTCAGCGCGTAGAAGCGGTTCGGATCGGTGGGGCCGAAGACCGAGCAGTGGTAGGCGTCGCACACCGTGAAGGCATCGGCCAGGGCGTAATAGAAAGGCAGGTCCTGGCGGTCGAAGAAGCCCATGCAGCGCGGGCTCTTGTTGGGCACCCAGGCGGCCCAGTCCTTCCATGTCGCCTCGCTGCCCTTCCAGCTGTGGTTCAGGCCGATGCGCAGCGCATTGGTGCCGCGCACGTCGAAGTGGTAGGGCAGCACCTCGGCTGCACCATGGGGTTGGTGCCACACCGGCTTGGCCGAGGGCAGGCGGATGGCGCGCGGGTCGTTGAAGCCACGCACGCCGGCCAGGGTGCCAAAGTAGTGGTCGAAGCTGCGGTTCTCCTGCATCAGGAAGACGATGTGGCCGATGTCGGCCAGCGTGCCGCTGCGGCGCGCGGCCGGCACGGCCAGGGCGCGCTGCAGGGTCTGCGCCAGCGCGCTGCTGCCAAGGGCGGCGCCGGCGGCCAGAAAGCGGCGGCGCGAATGCGGTGAATTCATGGGCGTGCGCGGCCGCCGCGAGCGGCCTGGGGGTGAAAGGCGCGCGCAGTGTTGAAAGCCGGTGTGACGGTCGCGTGAAGCGCGGCAAGGCTGTGCCGCATTCGGCCGCCGCGCCGCAGGAAGCGGCACAGGGCGAGCGCGCGCGATTGCCGTTAAGGTGCGCCCCCATGCAAGCCCTGCCCACCCTGAACACCCTGCTGGCCCGGCTGGACCCTGCGGCCGTGCGCGCCGAACGCCAGCTGGCGCTGGTGCAGCTGATCGCCTGGCTGCGCCCGGGCCGCCACGAGGGCGCCGAGATGGCCGTGCTGCGCCTGCAGCAGCTGCTGCAGCGCCTGGACGACGAACCCGCACTGCGCGAGTGCGTGCAGGCCCTGCTGGCGCTGCTGTGGAGCGAATCCGACGGCGGCAGCCTGCTGGCCGAATACGGGCTGGCGCGCCGCCTCTCGCTGCTGCGCGAGCTGCGCCGCCGCGCCGCGCTGCGCTGGCTGCCCGGCACGCCCGACACCGACCAGCTCGGCGCCCTGTTCGAGCTGGCCTTCCGCCCCGCCGATGCCGCCTGGCTGGCCGCATTGGACAAACCGCTGCAGGCCCGCCTGGCCGAGCTGCTGGCCTTCCCCGCCCGCGCCCAGGCGCTCGATGCCCTGGCCCTGCTGGCCAACGAGGCCGCCGCCGAGGGCCAGGACGCCGAATTGCGCGGCCGCATGGACCCAGCCCTGCGCCAGGCGCAGCCCTTTCGCCAGCTGCCGCTGACGGTGGCCCAGCTGGCCCAGGCGCTGGAGCATGGCGCCGAGGCCGAGGCCCTGCAGCACGCCGCCTACCTGCGCGCCCTGCTGGATGCCTGCCGGCGCGCCGCCGCCAGCGTGCTCAGCCACCTGGAAAGCCATGGCGTGTCGATCGACCTCGTCTTCACGCTGGACCAGCTGGACGGCCGGCTGGAGCGCCTGGAGGCCCTGCTGAATCTGGCCCTGGGGGGCCCCGCCCTGCCCCTGCTGCTGCGCCTGATCGAGCTCGGTGGCGCGCAGCGCGGCATTCGCCCGCTGCTGGGCCAGCACTTCCAGCTGCTGGCGCGCCAGATTGCCGAGCGCAGCGCCGAGACCGGCGAGCACTACATCACCCGCAGCCGCAGCGAGTACTTCGACATGCTGCGCCGCGCCGCCGGCGGTGGCCTGGTGATTGCCGGCACCACGGTGCTGAAGTTCGCCCTGGCCGCGCTGGCGCTCAGCCCCTTCTGGGGCGGCTTCGCGGCCGGGCTGAATTACGCGGTCAGCTTCGTGCTGGTGATGCTGCTGCACTGGACGGTGGCGACCAAGCAGCCCGCCATGACGGCCCCGGCCCTGGCCGACAGCCTGACCGCGCTGCGCGGCCTGCGCGACGAGGCCGCGGTGACCCAGGCGGTGGAGGGCTTCGTGGACCGCGTGGCGGCGCTGATCCGCTCGCAGGTGGCCGGCATCGTCGGCAATGTGGCGGTGTGCGGCCCGCTGGTGCTCTTGCTGCAGCTGCTGCTGCAGGGCCTGGGCCAGGCGCCGGTGATCGACGCCGCCAAGGCCCGCTACGTGCTGGACAGCCTGAGCCTGCTCGGCCCCAGCCTGCTGTTTGCCGCCTTCACCGGCGTGCTGCTGTTCGGCAGCTCGCTGATCGCCGGCTGGGCCGAGAACGCCTTCGTGCTGCACCGGCTGGACAGCGCGCTGCGCTGGAACCCGCGTCTGCAGGCCCTGCTGGGGCCGGAACGCGCGCAGCGCTGGGCGCGCTGGTGGCGCGCCAATGTCTCGGGCCTGGCCGCCAACATCTCGCTGGGCTTTCTGCTCGGTCTGGTGCCGGTGGTACTCGGCTTTTTCGGCCTGGGGCTGGACGTGCGCCATGTGACGCTCTCCACCGGCCAGCTGGCGGCGGCGCTGGGCACGCTGGGGAGTGGGCTGCTGCGCGAGCCGGCCTTCTGGTCCTGCGTGGTCACGGTGGCCGGCATCGGCGCGCTGAATGTGGGCGTGAGCTTCTGGCTGGCCTTCCGCGTGGCGCTGCGCTCGCGCGGCATCCGCCTGCATGAGCGCCGGCGCATCGCCCAGGCCTTGCGCGCCCGCCTGCGCAGTGCGCCGCTGAGCTTCGTGCTGCCGCCGCCGGCGCAGGCACCCAGCACCGGTGACCGATGACAAGGTCCTGATCGAATGGGCCGGAACAGCGCTGTTGCACGAATGCGGCCGCGCAGGCCAGCCCTGAGAATGCCGCAAGCCCCGAGCCAGCCCATCTTGCGGAGAACGACGCGTTGAGCCCATCCGCCAAGGCCCCACCGCCGTCGGCCTGTACCTGGCGGGCGTGCAGTTCCTGTTTGCGCTCGGCTGGGTCGTCTACGTGATCTATCTGCCGGCGCTGGCCGAGCAGGCCGGGCTGCCCAGGTCGGCCGTGCCCTGGTTGCTGCTGATGGATCAGCTGATCTTCGTGGTCTGCGATCTGGCGGTGGGCGTCTGGTCGGACCGCGCGGCGGGCGTGCTGGGGCGTATCGGCGGGTGGGTCGTCGGCGTCACCCTGCTGTCGACCGTCGCCTTCCTGCTGCTGCCCTGGGTGGCGCCTCGAGCACCAGCGGGCCTGTTCGTGGCGACCACCGCGCTCTGGGCGGCCAGCAGCGCGGCGTTGCGGGCGCCGCCTTTGACCTTGCTGGGCCGTTATGTCGCCAAGCCCGCCGTCCCCTGGCTGATGAGCCTGGTGTTGCTGGGCACGGGGGTCGCCTCCGCCATCGGCCCCTACCTGGGCTTGACGCTGAAGGGCATTGACCCGCGTCTGCCGTTCGCTCTGGCCGGCTTGTCCTTGGCCGCCATCACGGCCGGCATGGTGTGGGCCGAGCGCACGCTGGCCCAGCAGCGGACCGCTGTAGGGGCGCCGGCGTTGCAGACCGTGGCGCCGCCACCGGCTCTGCTCGCCGAAGGCGGTGGCGTGGCGCCGTTCCCGGGCTTCCTGCTGGCAGCCCTGCTGGCGGGGGCCGCCGCCCAGGTGCACACCAACCTGGTGGCCGCGCCGCTTTACCTGCGCCATGCGCCGGCAACGATGCTGCCGTCCCTGTTGCCGGTGTTCTGGGTCGGCTTCAATCTGGCGCTGATGCCGGCGAGCCTGGCCGTCAGGCGTTTCAGGGCCCTGCCGGTGATGGCCGGCAGCCTGCTGGTGGCCGCCGCGTGCAGCGCGGGCGCCTGGACCGCCACCTCGCTGGAGGCGCTGTGGCCCATCCAAGGCCTGGCCGGCGCGGCCTGGGGCGTGGGCCTGATGAGCGCTTTTTCGGCCGCCGTCTTCTTCGGTCAAGTAGGCCGCGAAGGCTTCACGGGAGGCGCCCTCAACGCCGCCCTGGCAGCGGCGGCGCTTTCGCGCATCGCCGTGGTCAGCTTCGTCGCACCGGCGCCGGTGGTGGCTGCGCAATGGGGCTGGGCCCCGGCCCTGCTGTTCGCCCTGGGTGCGGCGCTGTTGTGTGCCCTCTGGCCGCGCAGCCGCAGCGTTTGATCCATTCACGAAGCCTGAGGTGCTCAGAGCCAGGTCCATGCCGGCCGGTTGGGGGCGGGCAATTGCATGAGCCGGCAGTCTCGATTCGGCCAGGAGCCGAACTCGATGACTGACCGCTACAGCAAGGGCCGATGCGCATACCGCACCGCTCTGCTCTCGTGATCTTCAATGGCCAAAATGGCCATCCATCTTGGGAGACCCCATGCGCGTCACCGCCACAGAAGCCAAGAACCGCTTTGGCAGCCTCTGCGCCCAGGCCAAGCGCGAACCCGTGTTCGTGGAAAAGGCCGGCCAACTCGACACCGTGATCCTCTCGGCCGAGCATTACCAGGCCCTGAAGGCCAACCACGACAGGGCGAGCCGGGCCGCGCGCAAGAAGGCGTTCGAAGCTGAGTACGGTGATTGGATCGCCGCCCAGAACGCCCGTTTCGAGGCGCACGGCATTCCCGGCGCCGACCTGCGCCCGTGGTGAGCGGCCGATGGCCCAGTACGACGTCTTCCCCAAACCCAGCGGCAGCGCGGCCGAAGGCATTCCCTACGTGGTGGTGGTCCAGAGCGATCTGCTGGATGCCTTGGCCACGCGGCTGACCATGCCGCTGGCCGTGCTCGATGTCGTGACCAAGGTGCCGACCGCTCTTTGTCCGGTCATCAGGGTGAAAGGCCAGCGGCTGCACGCGCTGGTGCACTACGGCGCACCTTTGCCCGCGAAGGCCTTGCGGCGTCCGGTGGAAAACGTGGCTTCGCAGGCCAGCGCACTGGTCGCGGCCTTGGACGCGGTGTTGTCGGGAATCTAGTTCGTGCCGATACGGAAGGCCGCTGGGCGGCACCGAGACCGGTACGGCTCTATCTCCAACGGGTCGATCGCTGACACCCACGAATGACCGCTGATTGGCAACTCACTCCGCGACCATGCCGCGGAAGGTCTGCTCAGGTTTGACGGCCCGCGATCAAGACGCAGACAGCGCTCAGCCTGCCCGGTCGGTCAAGATGCTCAAGTCTCTGTTGTCCACCGCAAGCGCCTGATCAGGCGCGGCGGCGGAACCAGTCGGCCGCCTGGCCGCGCGATTGCACGCCGAGCTTTTCCAGAATGTTGGCGACGTGGCGCTTGACGGTGAAGGGGCTGAGCTCGAACACCCGGGCGATGACCTTGTTGCTCTCGCCCGCGGCCAGGCGCTCCAGGATCTCCAGCTCGCGCGCCGTCAGGCCAGCGGCCGCAATGTCCGCCGCCGGCGCCGGCTTCAGCGGGCTGGGCAGTTCGGCCAGGGGCAACGCTCCCAGGCCGGCGCAGCGGCGCAGCTGGGCCTGCAAGTCGGCCGGCAGCAGATCGCCCCAGGCCTGCTCGGCCACGCGGCGCAGCGCGCTGCGGGCCAGCAGCGCGCCCCCGGGCCCACCCTGGCGGGCAACGCGCGCGGGCAGCGGCAGCAGGGCCTCGGCGGCCTCGGCACGCCGGCCCAGGGCCAGCAGGGCCTCGGCCAAGCGAAGCCGCGCTTCCACCGCCAGGCCCATGATGTCGATGGACTCCTCCTGCTCCAGCAGGGCCTGCCAGGCCGGCACCTCGGCGGCGCGCTGGCCCATCACGCAGGCTTCCAGCGCCGGCACGGCGCGGCCCAGCAGGGGTTCGTAGCCCAAGGCGGCGCGCACCCGGTCCAGCTGCTCGCGGCAGGCCTGCCATTCGTCCAGGCGGCCGAAGGCCACGGCCACGCGGCCCCACAGGAAGAGCGCGGTCCAGCGCGTGTTCAGGCCGCCGGAGCGCGGCAGATCGGTGACGCGCTGGCGCACCTCTTCGAGCGCCTCGTCGCCGCGGCCCTGGGCGGTGCGCAGCAGTGCGGTCAGGGCTTTCAGCGGCACGCGCACGGTCACCGGTTCGCCGGCCCAGTGGGCGTCGGCGCGGGCACGCGCCAACGCGGCTTCGGCCTCATCCAGCTGGCCGGCCCAGAGCAGCAGCCAGCCCTGCTGCACCACGGCAATGCCGCGCAGCGGCGTGGGCGCGTCGGCCGCTATGCGCAGCAGGCCCTCGGCATAGCGCTGCAGCGCGCCGTTGGCATGGCCCAGCCCAGGCTGGCCCGGCAGGCCCACAAAGCGCGGCACCGGCAGCACCTGATACCAGACTTCGTGCGCGTCGGTCTGCTCCAGCAGATCGACCATGCGGTGCAGCAGCGGGCCTACCTCGCCCAGGCGGCCGGTCTGCAGCGCGAACCAGGCCTGGCTGAACAGGAACACCACGCGGGCATTGAGCGGCAGCGCGGCCTCGTCAAAACCCTGCAGATGCCGCTCGGGCGGCTCCAAGCGGTCCAGCGAGAGAGTGGCGATGACCTGATAGACCCGTGCCACCGCCTGGCGCAGCGGGTCGCCCGCGGCGGCGGCTTCGGCCTGCTGCATCGCCGTCAGCATGGCGGGCCAGTCCCAGCGGTTCCAGGCGGCCAGGCCCTGCATGCGCAGCCAGTCCGGGCAGCGCTGCTGGAAGTCGGGCGGGAACAGCCCCAGCAGCCGGTCCACCAGCGCGCCGGCGCCCAGCGTGAGCAGGCGGTGGCCATGCGCCAGCAGCAGCTCGGCCGCGCCATCCAGCTCGCCTGCCCGCACCAGCAGGGGCACGCTGCGTGCCGGGTCGGGCTCATGGGCGGCGGCGGTTTTCAAGAGGCCGGGCAGCTCCTCGGGGTGCTCGCGCTCCAGGCGGTGCAACAGGGCGGCGCGGAAGAGGTCGTGCAGGCGCAAGGTCAGCGGGGCGCTGAGCCCGTCGTCCTCACCGTCGATGGCGGTGGCGAACAGGCCAAGGCGCTCGATCTCCTCCAGCAGCTCGGCCGCGCGCGGCTCGCCACTGAGCGCGGCGCAGCGCTTCGGGTCCAGCTCGCTCAGCACCGAACAGCGCAGCAGGAAACGGCGCAGGTGCTCGGGCAGGCGGTCCAGCACCTCGGCGGCCAAGTAGTCGAACACATGGCGGTTGATGGGCGGCAGGCGCTGCGTGCCGGGTGCCACGTCCTGCCAGGCGTTCAGCGCCAGGCGCAAGCCCACCGGCCAGCCCTGGGTGCGCTCCCACAAGGCCTCGGCGCGTTCCTCGGGCAGGCCGAGCAGGCGCACCAGGGCCAGCACCTCGCTGCGGCCGAAGGCCAGGTCGAGCTGGCGGAACTCGGCCAGCTCGCCCAGGGCGCGCAGGCGCGGCAGGGCCAGCGGGGGCTCGGTGCGGGTGCCCACGGCCAGGGTCCAGCGCGTGGGCAGGCGCTCCACCATCAGCTTCAGGAACTCCAGCGCCTCGGGGTCGCTGACGCGGTGCAGGTCGTCCAGCACGATCACGCCATGCGGCACTTCGCAGGCATCGAGCGCATTCACCAGCTCGCTCACCACCGCCGCGCGCCGGCCCGGCTGGGTGGCGGTGGTGGCCAGGGCCTCGGGCGCGGTGCGCCAGGGCGGGTCATAGGGTTCCAGCGCGGCCACCAGGGCTTCGAGCAGGCGCTGCAGGTCGTCGCCCTCTTCCAGCGCCACCCAGGCATGGGCCACGCCGTCGGGCAATTCGCCCAGCTGATGCGCCAGCACCGAGGTCTTGCCATAGCCGGCCGGCGCCGTCACCAGCACCAGGCGCTGGCGCAGCAAGGCCTGGCCCAGGCGCTCCTCGATCCGCGCCCGCGCCAGAAAGCCGCTGCTGCGCGGCTTGGGCGCCTGGATCTTGGTGATCGCGATCTCGGCAGGGACGGTGGCCAGGCTCATGGTGGCCGGCATTCTGTAACGAGCTTGGGCCTCACCCCAAAGGCACATCCAGCAAGGGGTCAGGCAGCCCGACCAGGCTTGCGGGGTGGCCGGCAAATTCCTCCATCCACTCCGCACCCACCCGGGCGTTGAAGGCCTGGGCGGCCGGGCCGTAGGTCGGGTCATCGGCCAGGGCGGCGAGGCGGGCTGCGGCAAACAGCAGGGCCTCGCCGCGAGCCGCCACGTCACCGCTGAAGAGCCCGGTCACCAGGGCCAGGGTGGCGTCAAACACCGGGGCGCCGCCGGCCAGGGTGTCCGGGGCCAGGCCCACATTGCGCAGCACCGTCCGCGCCATATCGGCAGCGGAGGCCGTGGCAAACAGTTCCTGCACCGCCAGGCGGGCCAGCGCCGGCATGCCGCTTTGGGCCGCGTAGTCGGTGCACAAGGCCCACAACTCGCTGTTCAGGCCCGCCGCGCCCAGCACGGTCTGGCCGAGCTGCACGATCGTGAGCTCGGTGGCGCTGGGAATGGCCTTGAAGCGCGCCCCGCCGGCGAACTCAAACACCTCGATGGCGCTGGCGTTGATCTCGCCATCGCGGCCCTGCACCTGGTCCACCAGCTTGTGCGCGCCGGTGGACGGCTCGAAGCTGATGCGGTAGTCGCCCCGCGCACCTTGCAGCACGATCTTCTCGTTCGCCGCCGCCGTGCCTTGCACGGTGCGCAGCGGGTTGTCGTCGTTCTGCACGGTCACACTGGCGCTGGCCTGGGTGGCGCTCAGCACCGCGCCTTCGGCCTGGGTCAGGCTGAAGCTCAGGGTTTCGTTCGGCTCCACCGTGGTGTCACCCTGCACCTGCACGGTCACGGTCTTACTGGCCTCCCAGGGCTCGAAGCTCAGGCTGCCGCTGCGGGCCTGGCCTTGCATCAGGTCGTTGGCGTCGGCGCTGCCGCCCAGGCTCCACTGCACCGTGGCCGCCTGGTCCAGATGGCTGAAGCTCTCGCCGGTGCGGGTGACGGTGAAGCTCACGGCCTTGGGGCCGCTGTGGCCTTCGATGATGCTGACGACCGGGGCGCTGACGCTCACGGTCGGGGCCGGCTCGTCGGTGCGGATGATGGATTCGGCCGCGCCCTGCGTGGCCGAAACACTGACGCCCTGGCCGTTGAGCAGCACCACCTTGAAGGTTTCGTCGGCTTCGCGCAGGGTGTCCTGGGCCACTTCGATGAAGAACACCGATTGCGCGCTGCCGGCAGGCAGGTTGAGCTTGAAGCTCGGGAAGGCGCCGCCCTTGAAGTCCTGGGCATTGGCCGGGTAGGTGCCCGCGCCCTGCACTTGCACGTCCACCGTGGCGGCTTGCGTCAGGTCGCCAATGCGGGTGACGACGAACTGGAAGCCGGTGGCGATGCCCGGTGCCGAGCCTTCGGTCAGCGCGGCATTGCTGGCGCGGATGCTGACCTCGTTGGGGATGTCGTCATTCACCAAGCGCACGGTGGCGCTGGCGCCGCTGGCGGCGGGCTTGACGCGGTCGCCTTCGGTCACGACCAGGATCAGGTTCTCGTCGGCCTCAAACAGCGTGTCGCCCAGGGTGATCACTTCCACCGTGGTGGTGGCCGAGCCGGCGGCGAAGCTGGCGGTGCCGCTGGGCAGGGTGCCGCCGAAGTCGGCGCCATTGACATCGCCGCTGATGCGCCAGGGCATGCTGGCGCTGTCGGCCACATCGCCGCTGCGGGTCAGGGTGAAGCGGTGCAGCACGCTGCCGCTGTTGCCTTCGTTCACGCTGGCCGGGGTGGTGGCGCGCACGGTGACTTCGCCCTTGGGGTCGTCGTCCTGCACGGTGACGCTGGCCTGCGCCGGCGTGCCCAGGCCGGAACCCAGGCCTTGCACGTCGAGCAGGGTGATGGTCAGGGTTTCGTCGCCCTCGATGCGGGCGTCGCCCTTGACGAACAGGCGCAGGGTTTGCTGGGTTTGGCCGGCGGCGAAGCTGAGTTGCCCGTTGTTGGGCGTGCTGGTGCCCAGGTCTTCTGCGTTGACGTTGCCGCCGCGCTCCCACACCAGCGTGGCCGCCGCGCTGCTGTCGCCGGTGCGGGTGATTACGAAGTCGACCGCCTTCTCGGCGCCAGAAACGCCCTCCACTATCTGGGCCTGCGGGGCCGAGACCGTGAAGCGGTTGTTGAAGTCATCGTTGACGAGGGTGCCCACACCCCGCGTGTTGCCGGCCACGCCGAAGCTCAGCGGCGTGATGTCCACGAAGAAGGTTTCGTTGGCCTCGATGGCGGTGTCGCCGGCGATCTGGAAGCTGATCTGGGTGCTGCTCTGGCCGGGCAGGAAGGTGACGCTGCCACCTGCCGCCGGGTTGCCGCCCGCGAAATCGCCGGCATGGGTGCTGCTGTGAACGAAGGTCCACAGCACCTCGCTGGCCTTGCCCAGGTTGCCGCTGCGGGTGAGGGTGAAGTTCAGGGTCTTGCTGCCGCTGTCGCCCTCGGTGTCGCGGGCGTCGCTGATGATGCTGATCACCGGCGGGGTGTCGTCGTCGGTGAGGGTGTAGCTGGCGCTGGAGGTAGTGCCCAGGATGGCGCCGTTGCCGGTGCGCGCGCCCAGAGCGACGGTGAAGACTTCGTCGGCCTCCGCCGCTTCGTCGTTGCTGGCCTGGAAGTTGATGGTCTTGCTGGTTTCACCGGCGGCAAAACTTACCACGCCACTGGGCAAGGTGCCACCGAAGTCGGCGGCGTCCACGCTGCCGCTCACCGCCCAGGCGACAGTGGTGGCCACCGAGACGTTGCCCGCGCGGGTAACGGTGAAGCTGTAGCTGCCGATGGACTCGCTGACGGCACCGCCGCCGGCGATGTCGTGGGTGATGGGCGGATAGGCCTCGGGGGGCAGGCTGGGGCCTGAGGTCCCTCCAATTCCATAAACCCCTTTTACGCCATCGCCGCCATATATCCACTGCAGCGCCCAAAGATCGTATGGACTGAACACACTGTGTGAGCCGCAATGGTTGTACGACATCAGTGTGTTGTGCGAATTATTTTCCGGCCCACTCAGCGTATATGGTCCGTCGTGAGGGTGATCCAAGCCAAGAGCATGTCCGAGCTCGTGCAAAATGACCTCATAACCAAAATTACCCGGACTCAATTCATTCAGATCTTCATATCGGTTGTCAATGACAATATCGTAGGTAGTGCCACCATCATATTCACAGAAGCCGGCCCAGCCGTACGTGTAGCCCATGCCAAAAGTAATTGAACTGCCGGCTCCAGCCGTTCCCCACGGAACAAATTGAACTCCAGTAACCGAGGAGATGTAGTCTAGTGCCGTCCAAACATTCGCAACTTGCGCTGCATTCAACACTTTTAGGCTTGAGGCCTCCGTCGTCGATGGGATCACATCGAATCGAACCCTAACCAAATTATTTGAAGCCTCATAGATTCCTGTCTGGACCCCCAAGATGCAGTCAACTTTAATCAAGCCCGAAAAGATCACAGTTCCTCCACTTTTCTAAATCAATATCTCAACCAAGCCCATTGCCCGCAAGGGCTATTTCCGGGTCCATTTGATCGCCAAGCACGACGCGACAACGACAACAAGCATGTGACCGGCAGAAGCACAGCAGTCCGGCCAACGGCGGAATTGTTCCTGCGGACGCGCGGCTGCCAAGGCCGCAGCAGCGGCCGGCGTGGCATAGCGCACACCCGGCCGGGGCCGGGCTTCAGCCGGCGCGGCCCAGGCTCTGCAAGGCCTCGCCGGTCACCCGGCAAATGCGCCAGTCCGGCATCACCGTGGCGCCCATGCGCTCGTAGAAGCGAATGGCGTTGACGTTCCAGTCCAGCACGCTCCACTCGAAGCGGCCATAGCCGCGCTGCACCGCAATCTGCGCCAGGTGCCGCAAGAGCGCCTGGCCCAGGCCGCTGCCGCGCTGGGCCGGTTGCACGTACAAGTCTTCCAAATAGAGCCCGGGCAAGGAGAGGAAGGTGGAGTAATTGGTGAAGAAGAGCGCGAAGCCGACGACCAGGCCCGCGCTTTCGGCCACCACGGCCTCCACCACCGGGCGCTCGCCAAACAGGTGTTCGTGCAGGCGCTCGGGCGAGGTCTGCACCAGGTGGGTCAGTTGCTCGAACTCGGCCAGTTCGCGGATCAGGCCGACGAGGGCGGGCACATCGGCCGGGGCGGCGGGGCGGATGGAGAAGGACATTCAGGCGGCGGCCCAGTGGGCGAGCAGGGATTGATGACGTTGCGACCAGCCGTGCAGATGGTCCACCGTGCCCAGATCGAGCACGCCGTGCAGGAACTCGGCCACCACTTCCTTGGTGGCCTGCTTGATGCGCGGGTTGGCCAGCACGCCGCCAGTGCCGCTGCGGTCGGTGAACACCGAATGCGAGCCGCCCTGGAACACCACCAGGCGCTTGAGCGGGCTGCCGGTGGCCTGGAAGAGCGCGATGCGCTCGGCCGCGGTGCTGTGGTAGCCGGGCACCTGGATCACGTCTTCGGTGGCGGTGATGTGCAGGCTGGGCACGCGGATGGCGGCCAGCGCGCGCTCGGGCTGACTGACGCCGTGCAGCGGCGGCGCCGAGATGAACACCGCGGCGCGCACGCGCGGGTCGGCCAGGGGCTCGGGCTCGCCCGGAATGGCGGCCCCTGCCAGCAGCAGGCTGGTGTTGGCGCCGTAGGAATGGCCGGCCACGGCGATGCGGCGCTCATCCACCAGGCCGGGCTGCTGGGCCAGCAGCTGGTCGAGCGCGAAGCGCAGGTCGTGCGCGCGGGCCCGCGCCTCTTCGGTGCGCGCCGCGGCCTGCAGGCGCCAGGCCAGCTGCAGCAGGTTGCCGCCCCAGAGCCTGCGGTCGCTGCCCACATGCTGCACATGCAGGCTGGCGAAACCCTGGCTGGCCAGATGCTGGCCGATGTACGAGTAGCCGCGCCGCGAACCGCCGATGCCGTGCGAGAACAGCACCAGGGGCAGCGGGCCGGCCGGGGCTTGCGCCGGCAAGTACAGGCGCACCGGCACCTCGCGCTGGCGCGTGGCATCGAGCCAGTCGAACTCTTCGTAGCGCCAGGCCGGTGGCGCCAGCGCCTCCTGCGGTGCCGGTTCCTCACGGGCGCGCAGCGCGCTGCAGGCCAGCAGGCCGCCGGCACCGGCCAACAAGAGCACGCGACGTTTCATCTCAAGCCTCCTGTACCGCCGGTACTGCCTTGCGGCGCAGCCGGCGCATGAACCACTCGACCATGTCGTCCACCCAGGTGTAGACGACCGGCACGATCAGCAAGGAAAGAAAGGTCGAGGTGATCAGGCCGCCGATGACGACGATCGCCATCGGCGCGCGGAAGCTCGGGTCGGTGCCGAAGCCCAGCGCGATGGGCAGCATGCCCGCGCCCATGGCCAGCGTCGTCATGACGATCGGGCGGGCGCGCTTGTGGCAGGCGTCCAGCAGGGCTTCCAGGCGCGTGAGGCCGCGCTCGTCGCGCGCCACGATGGCGTACTCGATCAGCAGGATCGAGTTCTTCGTCGCGATGCCCATCAACATGATCATGCCGATCATGGCCGGCATGGACAGATCGGTGCCGGTGACGAACAGCGCCAGGATGGCGCCGGGGATGGACAGCACCAGGGCCACCAGGATGGTGAGCGGCTGCACCCAGGCGTGGAACAGCAGCACCAGCACGATGTAGATGCAGGCCACGCCGGTGCCCATGGCGAGCAGGAAGCTGGCGCTGAGCTCGGCAAAGGCCTCGGCGTCGCCGGTCACCGTCTTGGTGATGCCGGCGGGCAGGTTCTTCAGCGCGGGCAGCAGGTCGGCCTCGGCCGCCACCTCGCCCAGGGCGCGGCCGTTCAGCTCGATCTCGAAGTTGACGTTGCGCGAGCGGTCGAAGCGGTCGATCTGCGCCGGGCCGCTGGCCAGCTCCAGCTCGGCCACCTGCTGCAGCGCCACCGGCCCCTTGCTACCCGGAACGGTGAGTTGCTTGATCAGGGCCAGGTCCGCGCGGGCACCGTCCGGCAGCTTCACCACCACCGGCACCTGGCGCTCGGCCAGGTTGAGCTTGGGCAGCAGCTGGTCGTAATCCCCCGCGGTGGCGATGCGCAGGGTGTCGGCAATGGCCGCGGTGCTCACACCCAGGTCGGCGGCGCGCGCCGAATCGGGACGCAGCACCAGCTCGGGGCGCTGCAGGCTGGAGCTGCTGGTCACTTGGCCGATGCCCTTGAGCGTGCGCAGTTGCTGCTCCACCTGGGTGGCATGGGCCAGCAGGGCCTCGCCGTCGTCGCCGCTCAGCACCAGGATGTACTTCTCGGCCGAGCCGCCAAAGCCCACATTGATGCGCGCGCCGGTCAGGTCGGAGAGGCGCTCACGCAGGTCCTTCTCGATCATCTGCTTGGTCACGCCGGGGCGGTCCTGGCGCTTGGTCAGGTTGATCGTCAGCGTGGCCTTGCGCACCTCGGGCGCGCCGCTGCCCTGGAAGGGGTCGGAGCCGGCGGCGCCGCCACCGATGGCGGTGTAGATCAGCTTCACATGCGGGTTCGCGGCCACGCGCTGGCGTGCGGCCTCGGCCAATTCCACCGTCTGCTCCAACCGGCTGCCCGGTTCGAGCTGCAGGTAGACCTGGGTTTGCGACAGGTCATCGGGCGGAATGAAGGCGCCCGGAATCGCGCCCATGAAGAGCGGGGCGCAGCTGGCCACGCCGAACACCAGCATGGCCACCAAGGTCTTGCCGCGGTGCTGCAGGCACCACTTGGCCCAGCGCATGTACATCGGCATCCAGAAGGGCTCGGGGTGCGGCTTCTTGGGCTTCCTGAGCATGTAGGCCGCCATCATGGGCGTGAGCATGCGCGCCACCACCAGCGAGAAGAACACCGCCAGCGCCGCCGTCCAGCCGAACTGCACGAAGAACTTGCCCGGCACGCCGCTCATGAAGGCGGTGGGCAGAAAGACCGCGATCAGCGTGAAGGTGGTGGCAATCACCGCCATGCCGATTTCATCCGCCGCCTCCATCGCCGCCTGGAAGGGCGTCTTGCCCATCGTCAAGTGGCGCATGATGTTTTCGATCTCGACGATGGCGTCATCCACCAGGATGCCGATGACCAGCGAGAGCGAGAGCAGGGTCACGATATTGATCGTGAAGCCCATCCAGTGCATCAGCAGGAAGGTCGGGATGGCCGACAGCGGCAAGGCCACGGCCGACACAAAGGTGGCGCGGCCGTCGCGCAGGAACAGCCAGACCACCAGCACCGCCAGCAGCGCGCCCTCGATCAGCAGGCTCATCGAGCCCTGGTAGTTCTCCACCACCGGGTCGACGAAGTTGAAGGCCTCGGTGACGACCAGATCGGGATGCGCCGCCTTCAGCTCGGCCAGCGCGGCGCGCACGCCGTGCATCACTTCCACCTCGCCGGCGCCGCGGGCGCGCGTCACTTCAAAGGCCACCACCGGCTTGCCGTTGACGCGCGCGGCCGAGCGGCGCTCGGCGATGCCGTCGGCCACCGTGGCCACCTGGTCCAGGCGCACACGCCGGCCGTCCATCAGCGGGATTTCCAGCGCCGCCAGCTCCTGGGCGCTCTGCACCGTGGCGATGGCGCGCAGCGATTGCTCGATGCCGCCGATCGTCGAGCGCCCGGCCGGCGCCTCCTGCTGCACCTCCTTCAGGCGGCGCGACACCTCGGCGGCGCTCACACCCAGGGCCAGCATGCGCTCGGGGCTGAGCTCGACCTTGAGCTCGCGCTTGACGCCGCCCACGTTGCCCACCGCGCCAACGCCGCGCACCGAGAGCAGCTTCTTGCTCAGCTCGTTCTCGATGAACCAGGACAGGGCCTCCTCATCGCGCCGCTCCGAGGCCAGGGTGTAGACCAGCACCGGCGAGCCGCTCAGGTCCATCTTGCTGATCACCGGGTCGCGCAGCTCGGCGGGCAGGTCGGAGCGCACGCGCGCCACCGCGTCGCGCACATCGTCCATCGCTTCCTGGGTGGGCTTTTCCAGGCGGAACTCGGCCGCCACGGTGGCCACGCCGTCGTAGACCTTGGTGTAGGTGTGCTTCAGGCCCTGGATGGAAGCGATGCTGTTCTCGATCTTGCGCGCCACCTCGGTCTCCATCTGCGCCGGCGCGGCGCCGGGCAGCTGGGCGGTGACGATGACGGTGGGCAGATCGATGTCGGGGAAGTTCTGGATCTTCATCGCCCGGAAGGCCAGCAGGCCGGCCACCGTCAGCATGATGAAGAGCAGGATCGATGGAACCGGCTTGCGGATCGACCAGGACGAGACGTTGAGCATTTACTTCACCACCTTGACGAGGTCGCCGTCGGCCAGGAAGCCCAGACCTTGCGCGACCACGCTTTCACCCGCCTTCAACCCGGCCTTGATTTCCACGGCCTCGCCCACGCGGCGGCCCAGCTCGACCTTGCGCTGGCGCACGCGCATCTCCTTGTCGACCTGGAACACATACGCAAAGCCGTTGCGCAGCAGCACGGCGCTCTGCGGCAGCGCGATCACCGTGCCGCTCTGCAGCTGGAACTCGCCGCGCGCAAACATGCCGGCGCGCGCTGCGCCAGGCTTGAGCAAGTCCACGTAGACCAGGCCGTTGCGCGTGGCGGGGTCCACCTTGGGCGCCACCACGCGCACCCGGCCTTCCAGGGGCTGGCCGCCGACCGGCGTCAGCGTCACGGCCTGGCCCGGCTTGAGCTGCGCCAGCTCGGGTGCCGGCACCTCGGCCCGCCATTCCAGCCGGCCCTGGCGGATCAGCCGGAACAGCTCTTGCCCCGGCTGGGCCATGGCCCCCGGCAGGGCCTCGCGGGCGGCGATCACGCCGTCATCCGGCGCCAGCACGCGCGTGTGCGAGAGCCGCACTTCGGCCGCACGCAGCTGGGCTTTCAGCGATTCCAGCCGCGCCGCCGCCGCGGCGGCGCTGGCCTGCAGCTGCTCGACCTGCTGGGCCGAAACCGCATCGCCCCCGGCCAGGGCCTGCACGCGCGCGGCCTGCGCCGCGGCGTCGCGCGCCGCCACCTCGGCTTCGCGCAGGCCGGCGCGCGTGGCGGCCAGCTCGGCCTCCAGGGTCTCGCTGGCCAGCTGGGCCAGCAGCTGGCCCTTCTTCACCGCATCGCCCACCTGGGCCTCGACCTTGACCAGGCGCAGCCCGCCGGTCTCGCTGCCCACCGCCACCTCCTGCCAGGCAGCGAGGTTGCCGGTGGCGGAAAGTGTTTGCGGCCAGTTCTGGCTCTGCGCGGCCACCAGCTTGACGTTCAGCGCCGGCTTGGGCGCACCCGCCGGGGCCGGCTGGGCCGGCTGGGCCGCCTGCTGGGCCTGGGCGTTCAGGGAAAGGGCGGCCAGCAGCGCCAGCGCAAGGGCTTGAGTCTTCATGTCGAGCTTTCAGGAATCTTGTTCTTGCGACCAGCCGCCCCCGAGGCGGCGATACAGGGCAATCCAGGCGTTGGAACGCGCCAGTGCCAGTTCGTAGGCGCCCTGCTTGGCGGCGATGAACTGGCGCGCCGCCTGCGCGCGCTCCAGGCCACTGATGAGCCCGGCGCGCGCACGCTGTTCGGCCACCGCGTCCAGGCGCTGCCACTGCGAGATCGCGGCCTGCACGGCGGCCACCTGGGTCTCGCTCTTTTGCACAGTCAGCAGGGCTTCCTCCACCTCGGCCACGGCCTGGCGCCAGCGGGCTTCCAGGGCCGCACGGGCCTCCTGCTCGCGCGCGGCCGCCGCGGCGCTCTGGGCCTTGCGCAGGCCGCCATCGAAGAGCGGCAAGTTCAGGCTGGGGGCGATGGACCAGATGCCGCCCTTGAGGGTCTGGCCGTCCATACGCAGCCGACCCTCGCCCAGCAGCGCGCCCCAGCTGAGCTGCGGGTAGCGCTGCGCTTCGGCGCTGTGCTGCTCGAACACCGCGGCCAGCCATTGCTGGTGGGCGCTGCGCAAGTCCGGCCGCTGCGCCAGCACGGTGGCGGGCACGCCGGGCACGGGGAATTGCGGTGCCTGCGGCAAGGCGGCCTCGCCCAGGCGCTGGGCCAGCGCGGCAGCGTCATCCGCCACCAGCAGGGCCAGGGATTGCAGCCACAGCCCCGGCAGCGCCCGTTGCGTGGCCGCCATGACCTGCGCCTCGGAGAGCTGCACACGCGCCTCGGCCGCCTGTGCCGGTGCCAGCAGGCCCCGCTCGGCGGCTTGGGCAGCGGCACGCTCGATGCGCTCGGCGGCTTCCAGGTCCTGCGCGGCCAGGCCGGCGGCGATCTGCGCCTGCCGGTAGCTCAGGTAGGCCTGGGCCACCTCGGCAGCCAGGCTGACGCGCGCCTCATGCCACTGCGCCTGCGCCGCCTCGGCCAGGGCCTGGCCAGCCTGGGCCTGCGCGCGCTGGGCGCCGAACAGATCCATCTCCCAGCTGGCCTGCAGTTGCGCCACTCCACTGCCCATGGCCTGAAAGCTCGGCAGGGTCTTGGCGCGCTGGGCGCTGGCCTGGGCGTTGAGCTGGGGCGCCAGCAGCGCCCCGGCCGCCTCGCGCTGGGCGCGTGCCTGGCTCAAGCGCGCCAGCGCCTGCGCCAGCTGCGGGTTGCGCTGCTGCGCCTGGGCCTGCAGGGCCAGCAGCTGGGCGTCGCCAAAGGCCTGCCACCAGTCCACCAGGCTGGCGGCCTGGCCGCCATGGGGCAAGGGGGCCAGCCACTGCGCGGGCAGCGGCGGCTTGGGGTCCTGCATCGGCGGCGTCACGGCGCAGGCCGACAGCAGCAGGGCCACGGCCAGCGCGCCCAGTTGGGAAGCGGTTTTCATCGAGTCGTCTTGGGTAAGGAGGTCTTCTTCGACGCGCTTGCCTGGGGCCCTGCGGCGTGGAGCGCACGTTCGTGCGCCACCAGCACCTCAGCCCAGTCCAGCAGGCGCTCGCGGATGCGCTCGAACGCCTGGGGGTCGGCCAGATAGCCCGGCGTCAGCAGCTGCATGAAGGCGCGCGAGAGGCAGTAGTCCTGGGCCATGGCCACCAGGCCATAGCCGAGCTGCAGCACGGTCTCGTCGTCGGGTGCCACGCCGATGTGGCGGGCCAGCAGCGCCGAGAGCGCGCGCTGGTTGGGGCCGATGTATTCCTGGATGGTCTCGGCGTAGACCGTGCTGGGCTTGAGCAGCTCGCGCAGGTGCAGGCGGAGCTCCAACTCCTCGGCAGCCTCGCTCAGGAATGCACCGAAGAAGCGCGCCAGGCCCTCACGCAGGCTCAGTGCCGGGTCGGCAAAGCCTGCGTGCTGGGAGCTCATGACTTCCAGCGGGCGCGCCAGCACGGCGCGATAAAGCCCGTCCTTGTCGCCGAAGTGGTAGTGGATGGCGCCCGGGTTCAGCCCGGCTGCGGTGCAGATCTCGCGTGTGGAGGTTTCGGCAAAGCCCTGTTCGGCGAACAGCACCGAGGCAGCATCCAGCAGGCGCTCGCGCGCGCCCTGTTCCTGGGTCTGGCGTGGCCGGCCCGGGCTCTTGGTCGGACGCGGTTTCGGACTAAGGGTTTTCGACATGGCGGCGCATGCTAGCAAACCATTCAAGCGCTTGCTTGATTTTTTGCGAAAACTCCGCCGGAGTGATGAAGGGGCCAGAAGCGCCAAAGGCCGGACAGTGTCCGGCCTTTGGCATGGAGAGCGGGCGCCTTAGAACAGCTCGACGTCGCTGGCCTTTTCGCTCTCTTCCTGCACATGGCCAGCCACCAGCAACTGCTCGTAGCCATGCACCTGGTTGCGGCCATGGTGCTTGGCGAAGTACACGGCCTTGTCGGCGCGGTCGAAACAGGCGGTGGGGGTGTCCGGGTTGCGGATGCGGGTGTAGCCGATCGAGAGGGTCACACGACCCACCTGCGGGAAGTTGAAGGCCTCGCATTGCTGGCGCAGGCGCTCGAACACCAGCTGCGCGTCGTCGCCCAATTCGCAGCGGATCAACACCACGAACTCCTCGCCGCCGAAACGGTAGAGGCGGTCGTGGTAACGGAAGCAGGTGCGCATCAGGCGCGAGAGCAGCAGCAGCACTTCATCGCCAATCAGGTGGCCGAAGCCATCGTTGACGCGCTTGAAGTGATCGATGTCGATGACGCCGAGCCAGTAGGTGGCATGCACGTCATGGCGGCGATCGCCGACCGCCACCGCGCTGGGCATGGCCGGGGCCTCGCCCAGCAGCTTGAGGAAGCTGGCGTCGAAGGTCTTGCGATTCAGCAGGCCGGTCAGTGAATCGCGCTCCGAGTAATCCAGCAGGCCCTGGAAGTTGTGGAACACGCGCAGGATGGCACTGACGGTGCGCTGTTCGGCCGGGCTCAGGCGGGTGCGGGTGACCACTTCGAGCACACCGTCGCCATCGTGCTCGGACAGCAGCGGGAAATGGCAGGTGAATTCGGAGCGGCTGGCCGATTCGCGCAGTTCACGCCGCTGCAGGCAGGACAGGCGGGCCGGGTATTGATCGAGCGGCGGCAGGCTGGAGAGATCACCGGCCAGGGAATCGGCGGTGGGCACCAGTTCGCCATAGCCCAGGTGCGCGCGCGACATCCAGCGCAGATCCGGCGGCGTGCCGACGGCGCGGTAAATGCTGACGCACAAGGGATTGAGGAGGTCGCGCAGGGCCACGACCAGAGTGACGTCCATGACGTCCCGGTCCTTGTAGCCTGTCAACTCCGCGAGTTGTTCAACGACCTTCGTCATGCCCTGTTTGGCGGGGGGCAGGTGCTGCGCCCTGCCCCTTTCCGATCACGCGACCGCAGTCGCCTTCGAACCAGTGTACTGACGGATCAGACCCTTCAGCACTTCCTCGTCATAGGGCTTGCCCAGGTAGCCCTGCACGCCCAGCGCCTCGGCATATTCACGGTGCTTGGCGGCGATTCGCGAGGTGATCATCACCACCGGCAGCTTGCGTAGACGCTCGTCGGCACGCAGGTTGCGCACCAGGTCGAAGCCATCCATGCGCGGCATCTCGATGTCGGACAGCACCAGATCGGGCAGCTCTTCGCGCGCCAGCTGTTCCATCGCATCCAGACCATCCTTGGCCAGCTGCACGCGGTAGCCCTCACGCTCCAGGAAACGCTGACTGACGCGACGTACGGTCAGCGAATCGTCCACCACCAGGATCAGCGGCGCCAGCACCTCGGCGGCCGCGACCGGTGCAATGACCGGCGCACCGCCCGCATGGGCACGCGCATTGGCCTGGGCACCGTAGCGCTCGGCCAGGGCCACCGGGTTGTAGATCAACGCCACCGAGCCGCTGGCCAGCAGGCTGATGCCCGCCAGACCCGGCACATGGATGAGCTGCGGGCCGAGGTTCTTGACGACCACTTCCTGGTTGCCGACCACCTCGTCCACATGGATAGCGATGCGGTCCGGGCCGGAATGCACCAGCACCACGGCGGCATGCTTGCCGTGCAGCTGCGGGTGGTCGTTGTGCGAGAGCAGGCCGCCCATCCAGTAGATCGGCACTTGCATCTCCTGGCCGCGCATGCCGGCGGTCAGATGCCCCTCGGCATAGGCCTTTTCCAGCTGCGCATTGGGCAGGCGCAGCACGGAGTCGACCAAGCTGGCGGGCACCGCCACCTCGACTTCACCGCAGCGCAGCAGCACCACTTGCGTCAGGGCGGTGGTGAGCGGCACGCGCAGGTCAAACTCGGCACCCTTGCCGGCCTGGCTGCGCGTCAGCACATAGCCGCCCAGGGTGTTGACCTCGGCGCGCACCACGTCCATGCCCACACCGCGGCCGGCCAGCTCGGTCACTTGGCCGGCGGTCGAGAAGCCCGGCGCATAGATCAGCTGCATGAGCTCGTGGTCGGTCGCCTCGCGGCCTTCCGGCAACAGGCCGAGCTTGCCGGCCTTCTCGCGGATGCGGGCGAGGTTCAGGCCGGCACCATCGTCGCTGAAGGCGATCAGCACCTGGTTACCCTCTTGCGAGAGCTTGATGCGGATGGTGCCCATCGGCCCCTTGCCGGCCTTCTCGCGTTCGGCCGGCTGCTCGATGCCGTGCGCCACGCTGTTGCGCAGCAAATGCTCGAAGGCGCCGATCAGACGCTCCAGGACGCCGCGGTCCAGCTCGATGCCGCCGCCCTGCACTTCCAGCTGCACCTGCTTGCCGCCCTCGCGCGCCGCCTGGCGCACCACGCGGTGCAGGCGCTCGGCCAGGGAGTCAAACTCCACCATCCGGCTGCGCAGCAAATCGTCCTGCAGCTCACGCGTCAGGCGCGACTGTGCGGCCAGCTCGTCTTCGCCCTGCGCAACGTTGCGCTGCAACGAGCGCTGCACCGTGGCCACGTCGTTCACCGATTCGGCCAGCATGCGCGTCACTTCCTGGAAGCGCGTGTAGCGGTCGAATTCGAGCGGGTCGAAGTCGGAGCCCAGGGCCTTGGCCTGTTCCTGGCGCGAACTGATCTGCGCCTCCGCCTGCACCTCCAGCTCGCGCAGCTGGGTGCGCAGACGTTCCAGGTTGTCGTCGAGTTCGAGCAGCGCCGTCTTCATCTGCGTCAGCTCGTTCTCCATCCGCGCACGACGGATCGAGACCTCGCCAGCCTGTGCGGCCAGGCGGTCCAGCAGGCTGGAGCGCACGCGCACCATGGCCTGGCCACTGACCAGCGGCGCAGCATCGGCGCTGGAGATCTCGCGGGCCCCCAGACCGGCAAAGCGGTCCCAGTTCACGGCCTCCGGGCCGACGATGAATTCGGGCTCGGGTTCGGGCAGCGGCGGCAGCTCGCGCTCGGACAGGGGAATCGGCGGCGGCGCCACCGGTTCGGGCTCGGCCGGCGGGGGCGGCTCCAGCTCCAGGTCGACCAGATGCTCTTCGAGCAGCAGATCAGGCTCGGCCGCAGGGGCAGCCACCGGCGCCGGTGTCGGCACGGGGGCGGGCTTGGGCTGGCGGAAGGCCAGACGCAGGCGTTCGAATTCGACTTCCAGCTCGTCGCCCCGATCCTGCAGGGGCAGCAGGTCGGCAGCCGCACGGTTGCCGCGGCCCATCAGGCCCTCGACCGCTGATTCCAGGCGGTGCGCCAGTTCACCCAGGCGCATCGCACCGGCCAGGCGCGCACCGCCCTTGAAGGTGTGCAGCGTGCGCATGCAGGCGTCGCCCCGGGCGTCGTCCTGGGCGTGGCCGGTCCAGTCACGCAGACGTGCGTGCAACTGGTGCAGCAGGTCGCTGGCCTCTTCCTCGAAGATCTCCCAGAGTTCGTCGTCGATCTGGTCGGGCTCGCCGCTCAGGTACTCGGCATCATCGGCACGGGCCGACAGCACTGCGGCATGCTCCACCGGCGAGTGGTCGAGCAAGGGCGCCGGTGCGCTGGACTCGCCCAGTGCACCCAGCCCGGTGTCGGGCTCGTCGCGCATTTCGGGCTGGTAAGCCTGCAGGGCCGGCACCAGCTCAGGCGCGGGCTCACGCAGGAAGCCGGCGGCGAACTGATGCAGCAGATGCGCAATCTCTTCCGCCGCACGGCGGAACAGTGCCGCCACCTCGGCATCAAAGACCCGGGCGCGCTGCGCGCGGCCCAGGGCATGCTCCAGCGCACGCGCCAGCACGGACAGCGCCTCGAACCCCACCGTTGCGGCGTTGCCCGCCAGGGCGTGCGCATAGACCTCGGTGTTCGCGGGCGGTGCCTCGTCGGGCTGGGCCGCCCACTCGGCGAGCTCCAGCACCAGGCGGCCGGACTGCTGATCGGCTTCGCCCACGAAGATATCGAACAAGGCGCGCGAGACGCGCAGCGAGCCGATCTGGCGTTCCTCGTCCTCTGCCACTTCGGGCGCAGCAACGGATTCCGCCACAGGCTCGCCGTCTGACTGCGGCTCGGCTTCGGCCTGAACCGAAGACACGGGCGACTCTTCCGGCATGGCGTTCGCCGCTTGCACGGTTTCAATCGGCAGCTCGGTCGGCCAGCCGACCGGCAGTTCGGTCAGCTCGGGCGCCGCGGCAAGCGTCTCACTCGCGTGCACGCCCTCCATCGCCGCCTGGATCAGGGGCTCGTCGGCCGGCATGCGCAGATCCAGCGTCGGTGCGAGCGCCTCGACGTCCGGTGCGCTGGGCGCGGACAGGTCCAGCGTGGGCATATCGGCACTGAGGTCCAGCGTGGGCACATCCGCACTCAGATCCAGCGTCGGCATGTCGGCGCTCAGGTCCAGCGTGCGCATGTCATCGCGCAGATCCAGCGTCGGCTGGTCACCCGACAGGTCGGGTTCGTGTTCCGGTTCGTGCCCGGTGTGCGCCTGCAGCTCGGCAACGCGCAGGTCAAGAGTGGCGGCTTCGGCGGCCAGGTCGGGCAGGGCAGCGTCGGCAGAGGCCTCTGCCGCATGGGTGGGCTCGAGCGCTTCCGCGCCCGCGGCTCCGAAGCTCAGCTCCAGCGGCGCCACGGCCTGCGGTGCGGGCTCGGGTGCGGCTTCGGCAAGACTGATCGCGGCCTCGGGCTCGGCCAGGGTCTGCAGCTCAGGCTCACCCAGATCCAGCTTGAGCTCGAGCGCTGGCAGGGCTTCCGCCGGTTGTGGCTCAGCCGGTGTGGGCAAGCTCAGATCCAGTTCAAAGCCCGCCTCGTCGGCCGGCAGCTCCACCATCTCCGGCACGGGCAAGGCCTCGGCCTGGGGTTCGGCGGGCGCGGGCGTGCCCAGTAGCAGGTCATCGGCACCCAGCTCGAGGGTCTCGACCTCCGGCTCGGGCAGGGTTTCGAGCACCGGGGCAGCGATGGGTTCGACCTCAGCATCACTCAAGCCCAACTCGGCTGGGGCCTCTTCCAGGCTGAAGTCGAGTGTGACGGTCTCGGTCTCGGTCCCCTCCAGCGGCGCGGCTTCCGCAGCCTCGGGCAGCGGGGCCGTCGATTCGAAGTCCAGCTGGAGCTCGGGCGTCAGCGGCGGCACAGGCTCGGCCGCCACGCTGTCCAGGGCAGGTTCGGTGCTGACGAAGCTCGGGGCCACCGGCGCGGCGGCGGGCATCGGCTTGCCCAGGCGCAAGGCGTCGGCGCGCTCGCGCAGGCTCTGTGCGCGACGGGTGCTGCGGCCTTGGGCCGCGACCTCATCGCGCCAGGCGCAAAGTTCTTCCAGCGCATCGGCGCTGAAGCTCAGCAGGCGTTCGCTGGCGGGCTTGCCGTCCGCCAACCAGTCATTGAAGAGTTGCTCGCACGCCCAGGCCGCCTCGCCGAACTCGTTGAGGCCCACCATGCGTGAGCTGCCTTTCAGGGTGTGGAAGCTGCGACGGACTGTCGTCAGCTCACCCTTGTTGGCAGGATCGTCGGCCAGCTGCGCCAAGGCCGCACGCGCGGTCTCAGCCACCTCGGCGGCCTCTTCCAAGAAGATTTCGAGCATCTCTTGGTCGAGGGCTTCCTCGGTTTCCGGCAAGGCAGCACTGGGCGCGGGCTCCGGAGCCGCTGGCGGCGCCACCAGGGCTTCCAGGGCCTCCAGCGCGGTGCTGGCAGGCGCGTCGTCCGCAGCAGATGCGCTGGGCTCCAGGTCCAGGCTGGGCAGTTCCAGCGAACCAAAGTCGAGGCTGGGCGCCTGCAGCGCGGCAGCCGCTTCCTTGGCGGCACTCGCAAGCGCGGGCTGATCGGCGGCGGCGGCCTGCAAGGCCACCTGCTCCAGCGCCTCGCGCTTGGCCTGCGGGTCTTCGCTGGCCATGGCCTCGCGGGCCTGATCCACCAGGCTGGGCAACGCCACCGGCAGCTCGTTCCGTTCACGCTCCACCAGCGCCTTGAGCTCGCCGCTGGCATCGTCGAAGCGGAACATCGACTTGGCCAGCGGGGCCTGCACGCTCAGCATGTCGATCAGGAAGCCGAGCTGACCCAGGTTGGTGGCCAAGCGCTCGAAGATCGCGCGCGGCCCGGGCAAGCTGGGGTCAACCTCGGTGTTGCACAGGCGGTCCACCTCGTCGCGCATGCGCACGCAGGTGATGCCGGCCTGATCCAGGCCGAGCACAGTGAACACGCCGCGCATGGCCTGCAACTGGCTGGGCACGGGGATCAGCTGCTCGCGCCGGCTCGGGTCGCGGAAGTATTCGTCGACCTGGCGCTCAACCTCGGTGAGGCTGTGGCGCAACTCATGCACCACGCTGCCCAGGGTCTGGCGGTCCGCCACGCGGCGGAACAGGTCTTCCATCCAGGGCTCGAGCGAATCCTCGGCCTGACCGGAGGCAGCTGCCTGCACACGCTGGGCCACACGCTGGACCCGCTGGGCCTGTTCGGGCGAATCGAACACGCCGTCATCAAAGATGGCTTCGAGATACAGCAGGGCAGTGGCCATTTCCATGGCCAGGGCCGCGGGCGGGCGCTGCCCGGAACGCAGCGTGAGCACCGCGGCGCGCTGCAGCGTCTGCACCAGCACCTCGGCACCGGGCACCATCTGCTGCAGCGATTCACCCAGGCTGGCAAACGCTTCGTTCATGCTGGCGGCGCGGGCGGCTTCGCCCTCGGCCGCAGCACCCCAGGCCTCCTTAGCCGCCAGCACGCGCTTCTGCGCCTGCAGCACCAGTGCCGGGTCGACCTTGCCCAGACTCTCGTCGCGGTAGTCGCCGCTGAGTGCACCATCCAGGCCGTAGGCCGCCCGCACCGCCTGCAGGTGCGGCGCGCGGCCCTCGGGAGGGTCGCCACTCTGGGCGCAATAGAACAGCAGATCCTGCACCAGGCGATCCGCCGGCTGGGGGTGGCCTTGCAGATGGCTGCGCAGTTGCGCGAGCAGACGAGAACCCAGGCGCTTCACATAAGCGTCGGTGTCCACCTGACCCAGCGCCTGGGCCTCAAAGTGGGCAGCCGCCAACTGCCAGAAGCTGGCCTGCGGTTCACTCGCGAGCGCCGCTGCCAGGCCGATGCACAACTCGGCCAGTTGCGCCGCATGCACGGGCGTGGTCTGACGCATTTGCCGCAGGAGCGCGGTCTCGAATGCCGTCCGCAGCGCGTCCAGCGCCGGCACGGGCTGGCTCAGCTGCGGCGGCGGCAGGGTCTTCCACTCGAAATTGGCCGACCAGAAATCGGCCGGATGCACACGCTCGGCCTGCGCCAGTTCCTGGACCCGCCGGTAGGACGGGAACAGGCCCAGTGGCGAGGCCGGGTTCGCACCCAGGCGGCGCACGATGTAGGTGAGCAGCGCGAAATCGGCGCGCTCAATGGCTTCGACCTCGGCCGCGCCCACGCGCACCTGATCGGCCATGCGCCGCACCAGGCCTTCGTTGGCCACCGCCAAGTTGGCAGCCTCGGGCTGGCCCACCATGCGCAGCACGCCTGCCACCTGGTGCAGTTGCTGCGCCACGGCCCCAAGGCCGGTGCCGAGCTGATTGGCATCGACCTGGCCGGTGGCACTGCGCAGATCAAATTCACGCAGCGTGCGGCGCAGGCTCTTGTGCACGCCCTCAAGCGTGCGCCGGATCTCCTCCTGCACCCAGGCCAGCGGCGTCAGGTCGGCGGAGTCACGGTTTTCCTGGTCGGAGGGAGAGATCATGCGCCGAAGGCCTTAGGCGGCGTTGCCGACCTTGAATCGGGCCACCGAACCCTTCAGGGCTTCGGCGGAACGGGACAGTTCATGCACCATCTTGGCGGTCGAGCGCGTGCCCTCCGAGGTTTGCTCGGTCACCGCGAAGATGTGCTGGATATTGGACGCCACCTCGTTGGCTGACGCCGCTTCTTCCAGCGCACGATTCGAAATGCCGGCCACCATGTCGTTCAGGCGGCGGGCCACCGAGTCAATCTCTTCCAGCGCCTGGCCGGCTGCGTCCGACAGACGCGTACCTTGCACCACCCCGGCGGTCGAGCGCTCCATGGCGGCCACGGCGTCCTGGGTGTCGGTCTGAATCGCCTTCACCAGAGCCGCAATGCGGCGCGTGGCATCGGCCGAGCGTTCGGCCAGGCGCTGCACTTCTTCTGCCACCACCGAGAAGCCGCGACCGGCTTCACCGGCGGAGGCTGCCTGGATGGCTGCGTTCAGGGCCAGCACGTTCGTCTGTTCGGTAATGTCCGAGATCAGTTCCGTGATCTCGCCAATCTCCTGCGACGACTCGCCCAGGCGCTTGATGCGCTTGGAGGTTTCCTGGATCTGATCGCGGATGGCGTTCATACCCTCGCGGTTGTTCTGCATCGCCTGCAGACCCTGCTCGGCGGCTTCACGCGAGTGGCGGGCCACCTGGGCGACGTTCTGGGCTTCGGTGGACACCTCGTTGATTCGGCCGGCCATCTGCAGCACCGCGTCACCGGTGGCGCGAATCTCGTGCAGCTGTTCGGTCGAGGCCGCCAGCAGTTCGGTCGAGGTCTGGTCCACCTGCTGCGTGGTCTCGGTCACGCGGATGGCCGTGCCCTGCACCTGCGACACCAAGTTGCGCAGCTCCTCCACCGTGTAGTTCACCGAGTCGGCGATGGCGCCGGTGATGTCCTCCGTCACCGTCGCCTGTTGAGTCAAGTCGCCGTCGGCCACCGCGGCCAGTTCGTTCATGAGGCGAAGAATGGCGGCCTGGTTGGCGTCGTTGACACGCTTGGCCTCCAGCTCCTGGGCCTGGGCTTGGCGACGCTGCTCTTCAGCGAGCTGGGCGCGGCGCTGCTGGCCGGCGATGTAGAGGCGCAGGAAACCGACCGCACCGTAGACCAGTGCCGCCAGCGAGCCCGCCAGCAGGACGGCCTGCCACCAGGCCAGGCCGCCAGCCTGGTTCAGGCCGTCCACGACCTGCTCCATGCCTTTGCGCAGCGGCTCCGAGTCCTTCAGGATGGCGTTGGCCGCCTCACGCGCAGCCACCAGGCCGGTCAGGTTGGTCAGCACGGCCTTGGCCTGCTGATCGGTGGCCTCGAACTGGGTGAGCAGGGTCTTGAGCTTCTCGCGCAGCTGCGGGTCGCGCGCCGCCGGCAGGTTCAGTTCCTTGGAGCCGCTCAGCAGGCCCTGGGTGATTTCACGGAAGGCGTTCAGATCCTGGCCGAGCAGGAACACCGCCTCGGGGCTCACACCTTCCTGGGTCAGGAATTCACCGGCGCTCTTGCCGATGCGCTGGGTCAGCATCACCAACTGGCCCGAGGCAGCGATTTCGACGGGCGAGGCACCGGACTGCAGCTCCAGCGAGTTGACGGCCTCGGCCGACTCCAGCAGATCGGAAGACTGGCGGTTGATGGTGCGCAGCGAGGTACCCACCTCGGTCAGCACCTTTTCCGTGCCCAGCACCACCTTCACGTTCTTTTCGGCGCGGTCCACCATGGGGAGCAGCGGGTCCAACTGCTCACGCACCGACGACGGCGCGCGCGACAGCGGGCCGCCATCGCCGGTGTGCAGATTGCGCGTCACGCTGGCCAACTTGTCGAGCGATTCACGCAGTTCGGCGAAGGAAGTCGGCGTACCCACCATTGCGGTCGACACCGCTTTGGCAAGACGCTGCGACTGCATCAGGGCCAGACCGGTTTCGCGCACCTGGTCGGAGTTCTTGCCAGCCAGATAGATGTTCGAAAACACCCCCACCAGGGTACCGACCAGACCTGCCGCCACCAGGCCGGTGAACAGGTTCTGCCCACGCAGGCGACGCTGCGGGGTGGCCTGCCCCAAGGGCTCCATGGTGCTGTACTGGGTGGTCTGGCTCGCGCCAGTCTCGGCGAAGCCGCTCATCGCGCTGTCGGCCGGCGCCAGCGTGCTGGGCGGGGCGTCGTGTGTCTGGCTGTCGAGGTGAACGGTTTCATACACGCTGTCGGGTGCGTCCGCCTGCGTGCTGTCGGTGCCGCGGTCGTTCGAAGACTTCATCTTGTCCAGCAGGCTCATCGTTGCCTCGTTCTGCGTGAAAACGGTGGTATTGGGAAAGCGGGATCCGGGGGTCAGACCACGATGTCCAGAAAGGGTTGGAAGCGCGCCAGGGCGTCCAGGTCGAGCACCTGCCAGACCCGGCCCTTGTCGTCGACGCGCTGGTCACTGGCGAAATGCGGGCGCGTGCCGGCGCCTTGCGCGGGAGCGAGCTGTTCTTCACCGCGCAAGCCGAGCAGTTTGTCGACCAGCAGCGCGCAGTTGATGTTCAGCTCGGGGTTGAAGGCCACCAGACGCCCGCCCTGCGTGTCAGCACGGCCCTCGCGCAGACCCAGAAACTGGGCCAGATCCACGATGGTGTGCAACCCGCCGCGCAGATTGGCAACCCCGATCATCCAGGGCTGGGTGTAGGGCACGGTGGTGACGGGCACGGGGGCGAAGATCTCGGCCGCGTGCTGCAGCGGCAGCAGCAAGCCCAGACCGGCGCAATCCACGGCCAGCCAACGCGCCGTCTGCGTCTGCTCGCGCACCGCCTGCAGGCGCTGCGCCAGGCGCGCCTGAAAGTCTCTCAGCGCCTGCTTATTGCTCATGCCCGCTCTCCATCAAGCGGGCGGCGGGACAGCCGGGGAGCGCGCGGAGCGGTCATCAGCCCAGCGCCTTGATCTTGCCGATCAGTTCTTCGGCCTGCACCGGCTTGACGACGTAGTCCTTGGCGCCCTGGCGCAGACCCCAAACCCGGTCGGTTTCCTGGTTCTTGCTGGTGCACATGATCACCGGCACCTTGGCGTAGCGCTCGTCACGGGTGATGGCGCGGGTCAGCTGGAAGCCGTTCTGGCCGGGCATCACGACGTCCATCAGGATCAGGTCGGGCACCTCTTCTTCCAGCCGCTTGAAGGCCTCTTCGCCGTTCTCGGCGGTGCGCACCTTGTAGCCGCGCTTGGTCAGCATGTCGCTGAGGTGGTGCAACTCGGTCTTCGAATCGTCGACCAGCAGGATGTTCTTGATGCTCATGATGGCGCTTCTTATGGGCGGTTCTGATGCTGCTGCACGGCCTGCAGCAGCTGGTCCTTGGTGAAGGGCTTGGTCAGGTAGTCCTGCGAACCCACCATCCGGCCCCGCGCCTTGTCGAACAGGCCGTCCTTGCTGGACAGCATGATGACGGGCACGTCAGAGTACTCGGCATTGCGCTTGATGATGGCGCAGGTCTGGTAGCCGTCAAGTCGGGGCATCAAGATGTCGCAGAAGACCAGGTCCGGTTTGAAGTCGCTGAGTTTCGCCAGCGCATCGAAGCCGTCTTCGGCCAGGACCACCGAATGACCGCCCTGCTTGAGGAAAATTTCCGCACTGCGGCGGATGGTGTTGCTGTCGTCGATGACCAGCACCTTGAGCGGAGTTTCTGCCGACATGGGTATCCCCCTAGGGTTGGCGCCGTGAACCTGGCTTAGATGCGCACCATTTCGAAGTCTTCCTTGCGTGCCCCGCATTCCGGACAGGTCCAGTTCAGGTCCACGTCGGCCCAGCGGGTACCGGCGGGAATGCCATGCTCGGGATCGCCCTCGGCCTCGTCATAGATCCAGCCGCAGATCAGACACATCCAGGTGCAAAGCTCGGTATTCACGCTCGTGTTCAAGTCAAGTCCTCTACGTCATCGCCCCTCGAAAAGGGGCTAACTACAATCGATTCATTCTAGTCACGCTCCTCTAGGGGCCATCGGGGTGGCCCCCCTGGGGAACGCCCGAGGGTACGCGCCCGCTCAAAGCGGCTACAGCGCGTGCGCGGATGGTCCATCTGGGCGCCCTCCTCCCACACCATGAACCCAAATCCTGAGTCGCCCGAAGCCAACCCGGACGAGGACGCCGCGCCCCCCTGCGTGCTGAGCTTCAATGCCAGCGAGCCGACCGGCGCCGCCGGCCTGGGCGCGGACAACGCCGCCATCGCCGCCATGGGCGCGCATGCGCTGCCGGTCGTGACCGGCGTGCTGGTGCGCGACACCGCCGACGTCTTCGAGCACCACGCGCTGGACGATGAGCTGGTGGCCGAGCAGGCGCGTTCGGTGCTGGAAGACATCTCCATCGGCGCCTGGAAGGTCGGCTACCTGGGCAGCGCCGAGACCGTTTCCGCGGTGGCCGAGATCCTGTCCGACTACCCAGAGCTGCCGCTGGTCACCTACCTGGGCAGCACGCCCTGGCTGGATGACGAACAGCAGAGCAGCTACCACGACGCCCTGCGCGAGCTGGTGCTGCCGCAGACTCTGGTGTTGGTGGGCGCGCACGCCGTGCTGACCGAATTCCTGCTGCCCGACTGGGACGGCAGCCGCCCGGCCTCGCCGCGCGAGCTGGCCAATGCGGCCCACAAGCTCGGCGCCGCCCATGTGCTGGTCACCGGCATCAGCCTGCCGAACCAGTTCGTGGACAACGTGCTCGCCGGCCCGCAGGGCCCGATCACCGGCGAGAAGTTCGAGCGCTTCGAGGCCAGCTTCATCGGCGCCGGTGACACGCTCTCGGCCGCCCTGGCCGCCCTGCTCGCGGTAGGCGTTGAGTTGCATGAGGCGGTGGGCGAGGCCCTCGCCTTTCTGGATCAGGCGCTCGACGCCGGCTTCCAGCCCGGCATGGGCCAGGTCATTCCGGATCGCTTCTTCTGGGCCCTGCCCGTGCCCGAGGAAGGCGAGACCGAAGCCGAGACGCCCGAAGACACCCCAGCGAATCAGGCGCCCCCGCGGCGGATGCACTGAACATCGGCGGCCCACGGGCCGCCTTGGCCTTCCGCCGAACCGGAACCCGATATGGACAAGAACCAACAACTGTTTGACCGCGCCGCCGCCGTGATCCCTGGCGGTGTGAATTCCCCCGTACGCGCCTTCCGTGCCGTGGGCGGCACGCCACGCTTCGTGCGCCGCGCCGAGGGCGCCTATTTCTGGGACGCGAACGACCAGCGCTACATCGACTACATCGGCTCCTGGGGCCCGATGATCCTCGGCCACGGCCACCCCAAGGTGCTCGCCGCCGTGCAGAGCGCCGTGCTGGAAGGCTTCAGCTACGGCGCCCCCACGGAACGCGAGATTGAACTGGCCGAGGCCATCATCAGCCTGCTGCCCTCGATCGAGCAGGTGCGCCTGGTCAGCTCCGGCACCGAGGCCGCGATGAGCGCCATCCGCCTGGCGCGCGGTTTCACCGGCCGCAGCCTGATGATCAAGTTCGAGGGCTGCTACCACGGCCATGCGGACAGCCTGCTGGTCAAGGCCGGCTCCGGCTTGGCCACCTTCGGCAACCCCACCAGCGCCGGCGTGCCGGCCGAGGTGGCGCAGCACACCCTGGTGCTGCCCTACAACGATGTCGAAGCGCTGGAGCTCGCCTTCCAGCGCCACGGCGCCGAACTGGCGACCGTCATCATCGAACCGATCGCCGGCAACATGAACTTCGTGCGCGCGTCCGTGCCCTTCATGAAGCGCCTGCGCGAGCTCTGCACCCAGCATGGCGCGCTGCTGATCTTGGACGAGGTGATGACGGGCTTCCGCGTCGCGCTGGGTGGCGCGCAGTCGCTCTACGCGCAGCAGATCCCCGGCTTCGTGCCTGATCTCACGGTGCTGGGCAAGGTCATCGGCGGCGGCATGCCGCTGGCGGCCTTCGGTGGCCGCCGCGACGTGATGGCCAAGCTGGCGCCGCTGGGTGGCGTCTATCAGGCCGGCACGCTGTCGGGTAACCCGGTAGCCACGGCTTGCGGCCTGGCCACCTTGCACGAGATCCGCCAGCCCGGCTTCTACGAAGCGCTGGCCGGCAAGACGCGCCGGCTCGTCGACGGCCTCAAGGCGGTGGCCGCTGAGAAGAAGATCGCCTTCAGCGCCGACTGCGAGGGCGGCATGTTCGGCTTCTTCCTGCTGCCCGAGCTGCCGCAGAACTACCAGGTCGTGATGACGACCGACGGCCCAGCCTTCAACCGCTTCTTCCACGCCATGCTGGACCAGGGCGTGTACTTCGCGCCGGCCCTCTACGAAGCCGGCTTCGTCAGCGCCGCGCACAGCGAGGCCGACATCGACGCCACGCTGGCCGCCGCGGCCCACGCCTGGTCCTGAGCCCTTCCTGAGAGACCGGGGCGCACGCCGCCCCGGCAGTTCCCATGCATCTGCACATCCTCGGCATCTGCGGCACCTTCATGGGTGGCCTGGCCGCGCTGGCGCGCGAGGCTGGCCACAAGGTCACCGGCTGCGACGCCAATGTCTACCCGCCGATGAGCACCCAGCTGCAGCAGCTGGGCATCGAGCTCATCGAGGGCTGGTCGCCCGACCAGCTCGAACTCAAGCCCGATCTGTACGTCGTCGGCAATGTGGTGAGCCGCGGCAATCCGCTCATGGAAGCCATCCTCGACGCCGGCCTGCCCTACACCAGCGGCCCGCAATGGCTGCAGGAGCATGTGCTGCAGGGCCGCCATGTGCTGGCCGTGGCCGGCACGCATGGCAAGACCACCACAACCGCCATGCTGACCTGGATCCTGGAGGCCGCCGGCCTGCAGCCGGGTTATCTGATCGGCGGGGTGCCGCAGAACTTCCCCACCAGTGCACGCCTGGGCGGAGGCAAGGCCTTCGTGATTGAAGCCGATGAATACGACTCGGCCTTCTTCGACAAGCGCAGCAAGTTCGTGCATTACCGGCCGCGGACGGCCATCCTCAACAACCTCGAATACGACCACGCCGACATCTTCCCCGACCTGGCCGCCATCGAGACCCAGTTCCACCACCTGGTGCGCACCGTGCCGGCTTCGGGCAAGCTGATCGTCAACGCGCGCGAGGAGGCGCTGCAGCGCGTGCTGGCCCGCGGCTGCTGGAGTAGCGTGCAGCACTTCGGCGCGCGCAAGGAAGAGCCAGGCATGCTGCGTGCCCGCGGCGAGCCCCATGCCTTTGACGTACTGCGCGGCAGCCTGCGCGTGGCGCGCGTGGAGTGGAACCAATCGGGCGAACACAACCAGCTCAATGCCTTGGCCGCCATTGCTGCGGCCGAGCACCTGGGCGTGGCGCCCGAGGCTGCCGCGGCGGCGCTGAGCCGCTTCGAGGGGGTGCGCCGGCGCATGGAACTGCGCGGCGAGGTGGGCGGCATCAAGGTCTACGACGACTTTGCCCACCACCCCACGGCCATCCGCACCACGGTCGAGGGCCTGCGCCGTCGCATCGCCCCGAACGAGCGGCTGCTGGCGATCTTCGAGCCGCGCTCGAACACCATGAAGCTGGGCACCATGAAGGCGCAGCTGCCCTGGGCGCTGGAGGAGGCCGACCAAAGCTTCTGCCACCAGGGCGGCCTGAGCTGGGATGCCCGCGCCGCCCTGGCCCCGCTGGGCGACAAGGCCCTGGTGGCCGAGGACATCGACAGCCTGGTGCGCCAGGTGCTGAAGGTGGCGCGGCCGGGCGACCATCTGCTGTGCATGAGCAATGGCGGTTTTGGCGGCATTCACGACAAGCTATTGCAAGGCTTGGCCGCCCGGGCCTGAAGGTCTGAGGGGCGGCATTCACGACAAGCTCCTCTTCAAAGCTTGGCCGCCCGGGCCTGAAGGCCGCGCACAGATCACGCACCCCCAATGAAAAAGGGCCGGCAATGCCGGCCCTTTGCTTTGGCGACCCCGCTCGCACGGGGCTTTCACGCGATCAGACGCGTGACATCGACGCGCGCAGCGCTTCGGTCAGCGCCGACAGGGACTCGGCCACATGGGCGCGAGTCTCGACGGAGCCGCCCTTGGCGGACGCGGCCTTCAGATCGGCCTGCAGCTGCGTGGCATGCCAGCGCACCAGGGCCAGGGCGTCGGCCGGCAGCGGGCCGCCCTTGGTCAGCAGCGTCGTCAAGCGCTTCAGGTGCTCGCGCTGCAGATTGCGGCGCAGGCGCTCGATCTCGGCACCCGACTTGAGCTCGCTCCACACGGCGCCCTGGATGCTGCCGTAGACCTCGGCCAGGCTGATCGCGCCCTTGCGGTCCTTCTCGGCCAGATAGCCGGGCAGGTCGAGCAGGCGCTTGGCCGTGGCCGGGCTCATCAGGCGGTCGAGTGCGCCGAGCTGCAGGCGCGCCACGGCGCCACCGATATCGGCCAGGCCGCCGCGGTCCCACTCGTTGTAGTCCACGCGTAGGTTGCTGATGAACTCGGGCTTGAAGCGGAAGCTGTCGGCACTGAACAGGCCGCTGGTCAGCGACTTCAGGGCCTCGCGCTGCTTGGCGGGTGCGATCGGCTGGAAGGCCGGACGACCGGTGGTGCCAGGCAGGTCACGCAGGGCCGTCATGCCACCCACGTACTTGGCGGCCGACTCGGCGCCCCGGCCCAGTTGCTGGAAGCCCGAGAGCAGCACGCGGCGGGCGCGCAGCGGGTCGTCGCCCGGCTTGAAGCCGCGGTCCTGCACGCGGTCCCACAGCTCCTTGCTCAGCGCCAGGCGCTTGGTGAAGTAAGCCAGCGGGTCGTCGCCCAGGTCGAAACGGTTGGCCAGCGGGTCCATGCCGTCGTACGGGCCGCCCACACCGGCGTCCATGTCATCGGCGTAGATCAGCTGCGGCTCGGTCGAGCGCGAGGCGATCTTGGCCAGCTCGGCCTTTTCGGCGGCCGGGTCGATCGGCTTGTAGGCGTACTCGATCGCCCAGTAGTCGTAGGGGCCCAGGGTGGTGTTGTTGAAGGAGCCGGTCTTCTCGCCCTTCAGCGGCACGTTGTAGGCGTTGTAGTCCATCACCGAGGCGGAGATGCCGTTGGCCTCGGTGAAGGCCTTGTCCTGCAGCTGGGTGCGCGTCACCGCCGTCGAGGCCTTGAAGTTGTGCTTCAGGCCGAGGGTGTGACCCACCTCATGCATGATGACGTCCTTGATGACCGAGTTCACGAAGGCCTCGGCCTCGGGGCTGTCCGGGGCGATGTCGCCGCGAGCCTCGAGGATGTCCATCGCGAAATTCATCTCGGCGCTGGCTTCGTGCGCGTAATTGCACTGGGCGGCGAAGCGGTTGCCTTCCTTCCAGCCCTGGGTCAGCGCAGCGAGCTTGCTTTCGCTCGACTGCCCTTGCGTCAGCACGTCTTCCACCAGGAAGCGGCGCGAACCACGGGCGAACACATCGCTCATGCCGATGTCGGCATCGAGGATTTCGCCAGTACGCGGGTCGGTGTGGCTGGGGCCGATGGCAAAGCCGACGTCGGCGCCGACGAACCAGCGGATCGAGGCGTGGGCGGCGTCCATGTTGTCCCAGTCCGCATCGTCAGGCTGCTGCTTGGCCACGACGGCGTTCTTGAAACCGATCTTCTCAAAGGCTTTGTTCCACTCCAGGATGCCGGCCTCGACCGCCTTGCGGTAGCGCGCCGGAATGTTCTTGTCCATCCAGTAGACGATCGGCTGCTTGGGCTCGCTCAGCGCGGCGCTGGGATCCTTCTTTTCCAGGCGCCAGCGGTTCAGCAGGTGCACCCGGTTGTTCGGGTTCACGTCCGAATCCAGATCGACGTAGGACTCCATGAAGTGGCCCAGGCGCGGATCGATGTGACGGACCGCGGCGGGTTCATCAGGCAGGGCGCGGAAGTTGTAGACATAGTCCACGAAGAAGCTGCGCGGATCCGGCACGGACTGCGGCGGTGTGGGCATGGGCACCGGCGTGGGCATCAGCGGCGGGGCCGGGATGCGCGCAGTGGCGAAGTGCATGCGGCCGGTCAGCGTGGCCAGTTGAGCTTCGGCGCGCGTGGCGGCGAAGCTGGAGTTGGACTTGTCCAGGCTGTAAGGCAGGCGGTAGGCGTATTCCAGGCGCGTGCTGTAGCCGGGGATGTCGGACAGCAGGAAGCTGGCATCCACCAGGAAGCTCTTGCGCTCGGGGTGGTCGGCGCTGGCCACGCTGGTGGCGCCGATCAGGCTGGGCGAGAAGGCCTGGGCCACCGATTCCTTGCCCTCACCCTTGGCGCGGAACTTGTTGTTGACGGCGATCAGCTGCAGCTGGCGACCGACCAGGCGGAACTCGGCCATGGTGTCCGGGCCCATCTGGCTGGCGTACATGCCGCGCTCGCCGATCGAGTTGGCGATGTTGACGGTGAACAAGAAGGGCTTGTTCAGCATCGCACGCGGGATTTCGAGCAGGACCTTCTCGTCCTTCTTCCAGATGCTGAACAGGCCTTCCTGGCTCTTGAAATCCTTGGAGATCTCGGCGAAGGGCTTGAGCGCGGTCGGGTCCGCCGGGGGGCGGGGCGCGGCGGCGGCGGCCGGAGCGGAGGCACCGCCATTGGGCGTGGCCGGCGGGGTCTGCGCCTGGGCTTGGCCCAGGCTCAGCAGCGCCAGGCTCAGGGCCGAAAGAGCCCAACGCGGGGCGGACTTCAGCTTGGTGTTCATCGAGGGGGTGTCCTTGGTCATAGCGGCCCCGCCCGGTCGGCGGGGGCCAAAAGCGCGGCACTGTCCCAGCGGCACCCGTGAGCGTCAAGGCGGGCAACCCGCAGTGCGGATGGTCATGTTCCGCGCGCAGGGGCAAAGCGTAATTTCTGCCTGCCTACACTGCGGTTGGTCATGATCCTCACGCACCTGCTGTACCTGCACGGCTTTCGCTCCAGCCCGCAATCCGCCAAGGCCCAGCGCATGGCGCAATGGGCGGCCGAGCAAGCCGGCCTGCACTTCCTGGCCCCGGCCCTGCCCCCCTCGCCGCGCGCGGCCTTCGCCCTGATCGAGCAGCTCACCGCCGGCTGGCCAGCCCAGGGCGCGGCCGTGGTGGGCAGCTCGCTGGGCGGCTTCTATGCCGCCGCGCTGGCCGCACGGCGGTCGCAGTGGCGGGTCGGCCTGCTGAACCCCGCCGTGGACCCGGCGCGCGATCTGGCCGCCTACATCGGCGAGCAGCGCTACTGGCACCGGCCGGAAGAGGCCTTCTACTTCCAGCCCGAGTACGTGGACGAGTTGCGCGCCCTGCGGCCCGGCACCCTACCCCACCCCACCCGCTGGTTTGCCCTGTTGGCCAAGGGCGACGAACTGCTGGACTGGCGTGAGATGCTGGCGCGCTACGGCCTGGGGCGGGTGCTGCTGCTCTCGGCCTCCGACCACGCCCTCAGCGACTTCGAGCGCTGGCTCCCCGAACTGACCCGACACCTGCAATCCCCATGAAGCGATTCACCGACCGCGTCGCCCTGATCTCCGGCGCCGCCCAAGGCATTGGCGAAGCCACCGCCCTGCTGTTTGCCGCGCAAGGCGCCCGCCTGGTGCTGCTAGACCTGCACGCGGAGAGCCTGGCCCGCGTGGCCGAGGGCTGTGCCGCGCTGGGCGCCGACGTCATCGCCCAACCCGGCAGCGTGGCCGAGCGCAGCGCCTGGGACGCCGCCGTGGCGGCGGCGCTGGCACGCTGGCAGCGCCTGGACATCCTCATCAACAACGCCGGCATCACGCGCGACGCGCGCTTCGAGCACATGGGCGTGGAGCAATTCGACGCCGTCATCGACGTCAATCTGCGCGGCGTCTTCCATGGCGCCCAGGCCGCTCTGCAGCCCATGCTGGCCGCTGGCCGCGGCGTGATCGTCAACACCAGCTCGGTGGTGGGCCTGCACGGCAATTTCGGCCAGACCAACTACGCCGCCGCCAAGGCCGGTGTGATCGGCATGACCAAGACCTGGGCACGCGAGTTCGGGCCGCGCGGCATCCGCGTCAACGCGGTGGCACCGGGCTTCATCGCCACGCCGATGACGGCCGCCGTGCCGGCCAAGGTGACCGAGAAGATGACCGCCGCCGTGCCCCTGCAGCGCATGGGCGCGCCCGAGGACATCGCCAACGCCTACGCCTTCCTGGCCAGCGACGAGGCCGCCTACATCACCGGCACGGTGCTGGAAGTCAGCGGCGGCCTCTCGATGTAATCACCAGAGCTGGCCGGGCTCGGCCAGCAATGCCTCAAGCGCCTGCACCAGGCGCCCGGCGTGCACGCCGTCCACCAGCGCGTGGTGGATCTCCAGATTGAAGGCCATCTCGGTGCGCGCGTCGTCCACCGGGCAGAAGCGCCCGAAGGCGACGCGCGGCGTGCCCTCATCGAAGGCCGCCGTGTGCGCGTGCTCGAAGTGGGTGAAATCCAGCCACGGCAGCGTGGTCGTGTAGAGGCAGCCGCGGTGCGCCTGGCCCAGGCCCCAGTCGGTGCCGGGCTGGCGCGCCGCCGCCATGGCAGCGCGCGCCGGCGCCACGAAGTCGCGCAACTTCGGCGCCCAAGGCAGGTAGGCGATGGCAAAGCTGTCGTCGTCACGCACCAGGGTGATGGAAGCGTCCAGACTCGGCCACTCCACCGCCCCACCCTCGGGCGTGAGGCGCTGGCGCAGCGCCGGCACCGCCAGCGTGGCCTGCAGCAGCGCATGGTGGTAGGCCAGCATGGGCGTCAGGTCCGGGCAGTCCTCCTGCCAGATGCGCACCGCGCGCAACAGCGGCCCCACGTCCAGGCGGGTGGTGAAGCCCCAGCGCGGCTGCTTGGCCGCGCGGTAGAAGGCATAGGCCTGGGCGCGCGGGCCGGCGCCCGGGTCGATGGCAACGGGCGTGACCATCACTTCGCCGGCTGGTAGGCCGGGTGGCCGAACTGCCACAGGAAGAAGCTCCACACATCGGCCTGCTCGTCCAGCTGGGAGCTGATCGACGAACCCATGCCGTGGCCGGCCTCGTAGTCCACGCGCAGCCACACGGGCTTGGCATTGGCGTTCTTGGCGGTGGCGGCCTGCAGGCGGGCCGCGAACTTGCTCGGCATCCAGGCATCCACGCGGGGGTCGTTGGCGCCGGTGGTGACGATCACGGCCGGGTAGGCCTGCCCATCTTTGACGCGGTGGTAGGGGCTGAGCGCATACATGGCCTTGAAGTGCTGCGGGTTCTTGACCGTGCCGAACTCGGCGATGTTGGGCGCGCCATTGGGCGTCAGTTCCATGCGCAGCATGTCGCTCACCCCCACCGCGGCCTGGGCGGCGGCGAACAGCTGCGGCGCCTGGTTGATGGCGCCGCCGATGGTGATGCCACCGGCCGACCCTCCCGTGCCCGCCAGCAGCTGCGGGCTGGTGTAGCCCTTGTCGATCAGGTACTGCGCGCAGGCGATGAAGTCGCTCACCGTGTTCTGCTTGTTGACGATGTGGGCGCCCTGGTGCCAGGCCTCACCCAGCTCGCCACCGCCGCGCACATGGCAGACGGCGAAGCGCCCGCCCTGCTCGGCCCAGGCCAGGCGGCTGGCGCGGAAGCCCGGCTCCATCACGATGCCGTAGGCGCCGTAGCCGGTCAGGATGGTGGGCCGCGCCACCATCGCGCCCTTGGGGCTGATGATGGACAGCGGCACTTCGACGCCGTCATGGCTCTTGACCATCACGCGCTCGGCGCTGATGCCGGTCACGTCCAGCCCGCTGGGCGGCTGCAGGTTGACGGCGCGCGGCATGCTGCCGGGCTTGAGCACCAGGGTCTGCGCCGGCTGGGTCCAGCCCTCCAGGCGCACCAGCCACTCACCGCCGTCCAGCGCCGCCATCTCACGCACCGTGCCGTCAAAAGGCAGCAGCAGGCGTTCGGGCTGCGCGCCCTCTTTCAGCGGCACGCGCGTCAGGCGGCTCACGCCGGCATCCAGGCCGCGCACCAGCAGCTCGCCCTCGCCCTTGTCGAACTCCAGCAGCACCTGGCTGCTGGCCGGCAGCAGGGTTTGCGGCGCGCCGCCCGCCACCGGGTAGGCCAGCAGTTCGCGGCGCGGGTCCTTGGCCTGGCTGAGCGCCACCAGGCGGTCGCCATCCAGCGCGGCCCGGGTCACCCGGTCCTTGGGGCCGATGACACGCTTCCAGGGCGCTGCAGCGCCGTCCTTCAGCACCGCTTCCAGGGGTGCGGCGTAGTAGCTGCGGTCCACGGCGTCGCCGTGCAGCACCTCGGCGAGCGCCCACTTGGACTGCTTGCTCACGTACACATAGGGCAGGTCGGCGATCTGCCACTTGCTCTTCGGAGCGCCCCAGCCGAACACCAGGCGGTCTGCCTCCGTGCTGCCCAGGCGGTGGAAGTAGACGGCGCTCTTGTTGTAGCGCTCGTCGGCCGGGTGGCGGTTGTAGAAGAAGCCGCTGCCATCGGCCAGCCAGGACACGCCGTACTGGTTGAGGCCGGCGTGGGCGATGCGCTCAGGCAGAAGCTCGCCGCTGGCCACATCCATCACCACCAGGGTGCTGTTCTCGCTGCCGCCCGCCGACAGGCCCAGGGCCACCCGCTTGCCGTCGGGCGAGGGGCTGTAGAAATCGATCGAGTGCTTGCCCGGCATGCCCGGCACGGCCAGGGGGTCGAGCAGCTGGCGCTCCACCCCGTCCACACCCTGGCGCAGCCACAGGCGGCGCTGGTTCTGGCCGGGCTCGCGCTTGAGGTACAGCACCTGGCCGGCCGACGGGGTGTAGCCCCCGGTGATGACGCCGGCATCGGCCAACTGTCCCAGGCGCTCGCGCAGGGCCTGGCGGCCCGGCAGCGTCTTCAGGCCCGCCGCGGTGAATTCGGACTGCGCCTTCAGCCAGGCTTGGAACTGGGGCGAGGCCATGTCCTCCATCCAGCGGTAGGGGTCGGTCACGGTGACGCCGTGGTAGCGGTCGCGCACCGGCTTCACGGGGGTCTCGGGGTAGGCGGAAGCCAGGGCCTGTGCGGCCGCGGCCAGCAAGCTCAGGGCCAGGAGAGTCGAACGGTTCATGGTCGGTGGCGCCGGTGCAATGTCAAAGCCGGGCAGTGTAGGAAGCCCCGGCGGACCCGTGCAAACCCCCTCCCACTTTGGATCCATTGACAAGGCCCGGCGGCTCCCTTCTCATCCATATCCCCCCTCCCGCCTGGGTCTCCACCATGAAACTGAAACGCAAGCTCCCGCTGGTTGTGGCGGCCGTGCTGGCCCTGGTCTTTGTTGCCGCGCTGCTGGGCATCTACCAGCTCAACAGCGCCGTGAGCACCTTCACCACCGAGGTGCAGGCGCATACCGAGAACGAGCGCCTGGCCGCCGCCATGGCCAGCGGCTTCAAGACCCAGGTGCAGGAATGGAAGAACACCCTGCTGCGCGGCAAGGACCCGAAGCAGCTCGACAAGTACTGGGGCGCCTTTGGCAAGGAAGAGAAGGAGGTGGCTGAGCTGGCCAAGCGCCTCGGGGATCGCCTGCCGGCGGGTGAGGCCAAGGAGCTGGTGCAGCGCTTTGCCCAGGCCCACGCCACCATGGGCCAGAAGTACCGCAGTGCCTTCGAGCAATTCAAGGCCGCCGACCATGACCACGCCGCCGGCGACAAGGCGGTGCAGGGCATGGACCGCGAGCCCGCCAAGCTGATCACAGAGGTGGGCAGGAAGATTCAGGCCGACAGCCAGGAAGCCGCCAGCGCGGCCGCCGCCGCGGGTCGGCGCGCCACCCAGATCAGCCTGATCCTGATGGCGGTGGCCAGTGCCGTCGGCATTTGGGCCGGCCTGGCGCTGAGCCGCTCCATCACCCGGCCGCTGCAGCAGGCCGTCAGCCTGGCCCAGACCGTGGCGGCGGGCGATCTGAGTGCCGACATCGACACCCGCGGCGACGACGAGCTGGCCGAGCTGATGCGCGCCTTGCAGGACATGGAGCACAAGCTGGCGGCGGTGGTGGCCACCGTGCGCGACTCCTCCGAGTCGGTGGCCGGCGCCAGCACGCAGATCGCCAGCGGCAACCAGGACCTGAGCCACCGCACCGAGCGCCAGGCCGCCAGCCTGGAGGAAACCGCTTCCTCAATGGAAGAACTCACCAGTACGGTGCAGCTCACGGCCGAGAGCGCCCGCCAGGCGACGCAGCTGGCCCAGGGCGCCTCGCAGGTGGCCGTGCAGGCCGGCCAGGTGGTGGACCAGGTGATCCAGACCATGCGCGGCATCGACGAGAGCAGCAAGCGGATCGCCGACATCATTGGCGTGATCGACGGCATCGCGTTCCAGACCAACATCCTGGCGCTGAATGCCGCGGTGGAGGCCGCACGGGCCGGCGAGCAAGGGCGTGGCTTTGCCGTGGTGGCGAGCGAAGTGCGCGCCCTGGCCGGCCGCAGCGCCGATGCGGCCAAGGAGATCAAGACCCTGATCGGCACCAGCGTGGAACGCGTCGAGCAGGGCTCGCAGCTGGTGGGGCAGGCCGGCGGCACCATGAGCGAAGTTGTCACCGCCATCCGGCGCGTCACGGACATCGTCGGCGAGATCAGCAGTGCCAGCCAGGAGCAGAGCCTGGGCGTGGCGCAGATCGACCAGGCCATCAGCCAGATGGACCAGGTGACGCAGCAGAACGCCGCGCTGGTGGAGGAAGGTGCGGCCGCCGCCGAGAGCCTGCGGGTACAGGCGCGGCAGCTGGTGGAGACCGTCGCCGCCTTCCGCCTGCGGCGCGGCAGCGCCTGAAGCCCGGCGCGGCGGCTTGACGGCCATCAACACCTCCCACCGCGCGCCTGCCTACAGTGCGCCGCGGTCCGGGAGGTGAATGTGGCGACGATTCTTTTCAAGCAAGGCAGGCACCAGTGCCTGATGTTCTCTGAGCTCAGCGGCAGCGAGGGCGTGCAGTCCAATCAGTTCCTGCTGGTCAATGGCGGCACCGGGGCCATCCTCGACCCGGGCGGCAACCTGGCCTACAACGAACTCTTCCTCGGCATGGCCGAGCACTTTCCACCCCAGCGGCTTGCGGCCATCCTGGCCTCGCATGCCGACCCGGACATCATTGCCTCGCTGGACCGCTGGATGACGGCGACCGAGGCCACCGTCTACATCTCGCGCCTGTGGGAGCGCTTCGCCCCGCATTTCTGCAAGCCAGGCAAGACGCGCGGCCGCATCCAGGGGCTGGATGACGCCGGCGCGCGTCTGCAGCTGGGCAGCGGTGAAGACCGCTTCGAGCTCTGGGCCCTGCCCGCGCACTTTCTGCACGCCGAAGGCAATTTCCAGTTCTACGACCCGGTCAGCCGCATCCTGTTCTCGGGCGATTTGGGCGCCTCGCTGGGCGGCGCGGTCGATCCGGGCCAGCGCGTGCGCGAGCTCGGCCCGCATCTGCGCCATATGGAAGCCTTTCACCGCCGCTACATGGTTTCGAACAAGGTGCTGCGCCTGTGGGCGGACATGGTCAGCCGGCTGCCGATCGACCTGATCGTGCCGCAGCACGGCGCGCCGCTGGAAGGACCGGCGGTGCAGCAGTTCATCGACTGGGTGCGCGAACTGCCCTGCGGCATCGATCTGATGGGCAGCGCGCAGTACCAGCTGCCCTGAGGCCGCGCTACAGGCGCTCTTCGCCCTGCTGGCCGCCAATGGCAATGAAAACCTCGTTGACCAGCTCGCACTCCAGCGGGCTGAGATCGGGGCGCCAGATTTCGAACAGCGGATGACGCGCAACTCTCGCTGGCGTCTCAGGCCTCGTGCTCGTTGCTCCCTTCAAGTTGGCACCGCCCAAGCACTTTGCCAGGGCGATTCCCATGGGCGTCGATTCCGCCGGCGGCCTGCCCAGCCGCCCGGGGCCTTCGGAGACAATCCGGCCCCATGTTTGTGTTGTTCGATGACAGCGGCAAGGCCCAGGCCGGCCGCATCCTTTCCGAGGCCGATGCGTCCCTGCAGGTCGAGCTGGACAGCGGCAAGCGCGTCAAGCTCAAGGCCCAGCAGAGCCTGCTGAAGTTTTCGGCCCCCAATCCCGCCGAGCTACTGCGCAGTTCGGCCGAGCTGTGTGCGCAGATCGATCTCGACCTGGCCTGGGAGTTCGCCCCCGAGGGCGAGTTCGGCTTTGCCGAGCTGGCGCGCGACTACTTTTCCGACAAGGCCAGCGCGGCTGAGCAGGCCGCTGCCTGGCTGGCACTCAGCGGCGCGCCGCACTACTTCCGCCGCGCCGGCAAGGGTGGGCAGTTCAAGAAGGCGCCGCAGGAGCAGGTGCAGGCCGCGCTGCTGGGCATCGAGCGCAAGAAGCAGCAACAGGCGCAGATCGAGGCCTGGGCGGGCGAGCTGGCCGCCGGCCGCTGCCCCGAGCCGATTGCCGCGCAGATCTACAAGCTGCTCTTCAAGCCGGACAAGAACGGCCCCGAGTACAAGGCCCTGGTGCAAGCCGCCCTGCAGGCCAAGAAGGCGCCGCTGGACCTGCTGACGGCGGCCGGCGCCATCGGCAACCCCTACCAGTTCCACTGGCAGCGCTTCCTGTTCGAGCAATTCCCCAAGGGCACCGGCTTCCCCGAACTGCAAGCCCCGACCATCGGCGAGCTGCCGCGCGCGGCCGTGGCGGCCTTCTCGATCGACGACAGCAGCACCACCGAGATCGACGACGCGCTCTCGGTCCAGGGCTTGGGCAGCGGCACGGTCACTTTCGGCATCCACATCGCCGCGCCGGGTCTGGCCATCCAGCCCGATGCCGCCATCGACGCCGTGGCGCGCGTGCGCCTTTCCACCGTCTACATGCCGGGCTGGAAGATCACCATGCTGCCCGACAGCGTGGTGCAGGTGTACACGCTGACGGAAGGCCGCGACTGCCCGGCACTCAGCCTGTACTGCCAGTTCGACGAGGCGACACTGGAGCTCAAGAGCACCGAGACGCGGATCGAAGCGGTGCCCATCGTGCGCAATCTGCGTCATGACCAGCTCGATGGCGTGATCACCGAGGCCAGCCTGACCGGCGAGGCCCCGGCCGACTACGAGTTCGCCGCCGAGCTGGCCTTTGCTCACCGCCTGGCCCGGCACCTGAAGGCCGGCCGCGAGCAGGTGCGCGGCAAACCCGAGAACTTCAACCGGCCCGACTACAGCTTCAAGCTCGAAGGCGAGCGCAGCGAACCGCCGTTGGGCGACGAGACCGTGCACATCAGCAAGCGCGCGCGCGGCACTGCGCTCGATCTGATCGTGGCCGAGGCCATGATCCTGGCCAACAGCCGCTGGGGCGCCTGGCTGGCCGAGGTCGGCCTGCCGGGCCTCTACCGCAGCCAGGCCAGCCTGGCGCCGGGCATCAAGGTGCGCATGGGCATCAAGCCCCTGCCGCACGCCGGCATGGGCGTGGCCTGCTACGCCTGGTGCACCTCGCCCCTGCGCCGCTATGTGGACCTGGTGAACCAGTGGCAGCTGATTGCCGCGGTGCGCCACGGCCAGACGGCCCCATTGGTGGCGCCCTTCAAGCCCAAGGACGCGAACCTGTTCGCCATCCTTTCCAGCTTCGACGCCGCCTACAGCGCCTACAACGGCTTCCAGAGCCAGATCGAGCGCTACTGGACCCTGCGCTACCTGCAGCAGAACGGCATCAGCGAACTGACCGCCAGCACCCTGCGCGACGGCTTGGTGCGCGCGGACGAACTGCCCCTGGTCTTCAAGGCCCTGGGCTGCGAAAGCCTGGAGCGTGGCGCCGCCGTGAAGGTGCGTGTCACCGGCATCGATCTGCTGACGCTGGAGCTGCATGCGAACCTGCTGGAACGCCTGCAGACCGCAGCGACTGCGGCCGAAGAGGCGGATGAGGGCGAGGAGGAGGAAGCCGCCGCGCCCCTGACCATCGCGGTGGACCTGGCCGACGCCGAGACAGAGGCCCCAGCCGGCGCATGAAGCTGCTGCAGCGCGCCCAGGCCCAGCCCCTGCACGCCGCCCTGGCGGCTTCGGCGCTGCTGCACATCGCCCTGCTCTTCGTTCAACTGGCCACGCCCGGCAGCGCGCTGCGCAGCTGGGCCGAGGAACGGCTGGAGGTCATCCTCGTCAACACCCAGGGCGAGCGCGCCCCCACCAAGGCGCAGGCCCTGGCGCAGGCCAATCTCAGCGGTGGCGGCGACTCCCCGGCGCCCGAGCGCGCCCAGTCGCCCTTGCCGCCCTCCACCGAAATGGAGCTGGGCGACGCCATCGACCCCAGCCAAAAGAAGCGCGTGCAGGAACTGCGCCAGCAGCAGCGCCAGCTGCTGGTGGAGGCGCGCCGCGAACTGGCCAAGTTGCCGCCCCCCGATCCGCAGGAAGAGGCCGCCAGCCCCGAGGGCCGTGCGCTGGCCGAGCGGCGCCGCCAGCTGCTGGCCCTGATGGCGGAGATCGAGCGGCGCGTCAACCAGGACAACAGCGGGCCGCGGCAGCGCTTCGTCAGCCCCGCCACCCAGGAGGTGGTCTACGCGCGCTATTACGACGCGCTGCGCCGCCGCATCGAGGCGCGCGGCACGGCCGATTTCCCCACCCAGCAGGGCCGCCGCCTGTACGGCCAGCTGACCATGACCCTGAGCGTCAATGCCGAAGGGCGCCTGCTCGGCACCGACATCGTGCAGCCCTCGGGCAACAGCCTGCTGGACCGGCGCGCCGTGGCCATCGTGCGCGCCGCCGGGCCCTTTGGCGCCTTCAGCAAGGAGATGCGCCAGGAGGCGGAAATCCTCGTCATCAGCGCCCGCTTCAGCTTTGACCGCGACAAGGGCCTGCACACCGCCCTCGAAGCGCCCGCCTCGCCATGAACGAACTGCCCTTCTACGCGGTGCTCGGGCACCCGATCGCCCACAGCCGCTCGCCGCGCATCCACGCAGCCTTTGCCAACCAGACGGGCCGGCCCCTGCGCTACGAAGCCATCGAGGCCCCGCTCGACGGCCTGGCTGCCACCCTGCAGCGGCTGCGCGCCCAGGGCCTGCGCGGCTGCAACATCACCCTGCCCTTCAAGCCCGAGGCCCTGGCACTGGCGCAGCGCGCCAGTGAGCGCGCGCGCCGTGCCGGCGCCGCCAACACCCTGGGCTGGGACGACGCCGGCCAGCTCTGGGCCGACAACACCGATGGCCAGGGCCTGGTGAACGACCTGCTGGAACGCGCCGGCTTCGCCCTGGCCGGCCGGCACCTGCTGATCCTGGGCGCAGGCGGCGCCGTGGCCGGCTGCTTGGCGCCGCTGATCGCGGCCGGGCCGGCCTCCATCACCCTCAGCAACCGCAGCGCGGACAAGGTGCAGGCCCTGATCGAGCGCCACGCCGATCTGGGCGTGCCCCTGCACAGCCTGCCCTGGGGTACCGCGCCGGCGCACGCCTTCGAGGGCGTCATCAATGGCACCAGCACCGCCCTGGGCGGTGGCCAACTGCAGCTGGCACCGGGCCTGTTCGCGCCCGAGGCCTGGGCGTTGGACATGGTTTACGGCCCGGCCGCCGCCGGCTTCCTGCAAGCCGCGCAGGCGCAAGGGGCACGGGTGCGCGACGGCCTGGGCATGCTCGTCGAGCAGGCCGCGCTGGCCTTCGAGGCCTGGCAGGGCCTGCGCCCTGACACAGCCCCTGTGTTCGCCGCCCTGCGCGCCGAGGTGCCCCAGGCATGCTGAGGCCTGTCGGGATATTGGGCCGCTGGCTGCTGCTGCTGGGCCTGGCCGTGCTGGCGCTGCAGCTCTATCTGGCCGGGCGCATCCTGCTGATGAACGTGCTGGACCCGAGCTCCACCACCTTCCAGCGCAGCGAAGCCCTGCGCATCCTGAAGGTCAAGGGTGAACTGCCCTGGCGCCAGGAATGGCAGGACCTTGCCGCCATCTCGCCCCAACTGGCACGCGCCGTCATCGCTTCCGAAGACGCGGGCTTTGTGGACCATGGCGGCATCGACTGGGACGCCGTGGACAAGGCCTGGGAGCGCAACGAAAAGGCCGAAGCGCGCGCCGCCAAGCGCTCCCAGGCCAAGCCAGCCAAGGTCGTGGGCGGCTCCACCATCAGCCAACAGCTGGCCAAGAACCTGTTCCTGAGCGGAGAGCGCAATTTGGCCCGCAAGGCCCAGGAGGCGCTGATCACGCTGGAGCTGGAGCTGTTCCTCAGCAAATCCCGCATCCTGGAGATCTACCTGAACCATGTGGAGTGGGGCGAGGGCGTGTTCGGCGCCGAGGCCGCCGCGCGCCACTACTTCCGCATCCCCGCCAAGCAGCTTGGCAGCGCCCAGGCCGCCCGCCTGGCGGTGATGCTGCCGGCCCCCAAGCGCTTCGAGAAGCGCCCCGGCTCGGCCTACCTGAGCGGGCGCAGTGCCACCATCCAGGCCCGCATGCCGGCGGTGGAGCTGCCATGAAGGACAGCCTGCTCGCCCTGGAAGACCGACTAGCCCAGGGCCAGGACTTTGAACGCCTGCTGCACCCCGAGTTCTTCGAGTTCGGCCGCAGCGGCCGGCGCTGGAACCGCGCCGCGGTGCTGGCCGAGCTGAGCGGCGCGGGCGAAGCCCCCTTGCGCAGCGACGTGCAGGCCATCGAACTGGCGCCCGATTGCTGGCTCTTAAGCTGGCGCAGCCTGGGCCCCCGCCCGGCCTGGCGCAGTTCGATCTGGCAGCATGGCGCCGCCGGCTGGCAGATGCGCTTTCACCAGGCCACCCCCATCCCATGAGTCTTGAACTGGAAATCGCCCAGGCCAGCGCGCGCCTGATTGCCGAGGAAGGCATGCCCTGGGGCCCGGCCAAGCAGCGCGCGCTGCGCGACCTGGGCCTGCCCCCGCGTACCGCCCTGCCCGGCAATGAACTGGTGGAAGAGGCGCTGCGCGAGCACCTCAGCCTGTTCCAGGCCGACACCCAGCCCGCCGAGCTGCGCACCCTGCGCGAACTGGCGCTGCGCTGGCTGGAGCGCCTGGCCGAGTTCGAGCCCCTGCTGGTGGGCGCGGCCTGGCGCGGCACGGCCAACCGCTTTTCCGACCTGCACGTCGAACTGTTTGCCGACGACCCCAAGGCCCCCGAGATCGCCCTGCTGAACCTGGGCGAGAACCCCGAGCCCGGCCCGCAGGGGCGCGATGCGCGCGGGCAGGATCTGCAAAACCTCGTCATCTGGCTGCGCCCGCCGCCCGGCTTCCAACAGCCCGTGGCCCTGCATCTGGCCGTGCTGGACCCGCGCGAACGCCGCGGCGCCCTGCTGCCCGATGCACGTGGCCAGACCTGGCGGGGCGATGCCGCCGGCCTGCGCCGCCGCCTGGCTGAAAGTGACACCCCATGAAACGCCGCCAGCTCTTGCTCGGTTTGTCCACTCCCCTCGCCGCCACCCAGCCGGCCTGGGCCGCCCCCGAAGACAAGCTCTGGGCCAGCCGCTTCGCCCGCCCGGCGGGCGGCGAACTCGTACTGCAGGAGCTGAAGGGCCGCTGGCTGTTCGTCAACTTCTGGGCCACCTGGTGCGCACCCTGCATCCGCGAACTGCCCGACCTGGACGCCTTCGCGCGCGCGCAGACCCAATGGACGGTGCTCGGCCTGGCCGTCGACGGACCGACGCCGGTGCGCGAGTTCCTGGCCAAGCGCCCGGTCAGTTTCGCGATCGGGCTGGCCGGGCTGTCCGGCAGCGAACTGGCGCGCCAATTGGGTAACAAGACCGGCGCCCTGCCCTTCAGCGTGGCCTTGAACCCGCAGGGCCGCATCGTCTGGCGGCGCCTGGGTGTCACGCACCCGGCCGATCTGGAGAAGCTGACGGAGCTGCCCCAGAGCAAGGGTTAACCCAGACGGTCTGCCCCCTTTTCTGACGAAATTGGCCGGATCTGTAACGAAAACGCGTAAAGTCCGCCCTTTTCATCGTTAGGGAAGCCGCTCTAGTGAGCCTTCTGGTACTGCACGGACCCAACCTCAACCTGCTCGGCACGCGGGAACCTGAGGTCTACGGGCGCCAAACCTTGGCCGATATCGACGCCGCCCTGGCCGCCCAGGCCCAGGCCGCCGGTGTGGCCCTGGTCAGCTTCCAGAGCAACCACGAAGGCGCCCTGGTAGACCGGATCCAGGCCGCGGCGCGTGATGGCACGCGCTTCATCCTGATCAACCCGGCCGCCTACACCCACACCAGCGTGGCCATCCGCGACGCGCTGGCGGCCGTGGCGATTCCCTTCATCGAAGTTCATTTGTCCAACATCCACCGCCGCGAAGCCTTTCGCCAGCACAGCTATTTCAGTGAGCTGGCCGAGGGCGTCATTTGCGGCCTTGGCGCGCAGGGCTACTCGCTGGCCCTGCAAGCCGCGCTGGCACGTCTGGCCTCGGCCTGAGGCGTGCTGGCACGAACGGAGAACACCTCATGGATCTGCGCAAGCTCAAAACCCTGATCGACCTCGTGTCCGAGTCCAACGTCTCGGAGCTGGAAATCACCGAGGCCGATGGCAAGGTGCGCATCGTCAAGAGTTCCCCCGCCGCCGCTCCGGTGGTGCAGGCCATGCCGATGCAGGCCATGCCCATGCAGGCCATGGCGCCTGCCATGGCCGCCGCCCCGGCCGCTGCAGCCCCGGCGGCTGCCCCGGTTGAAGCCGCGCCGAGCGGCCATGTCGTCAAGTCGCCGATGGTCGGCACCTTCTACCGCGCCTCCAGCCCGAACGCCAAGGCCTTCGTGGAAGTGGGCCAGCAGGTCAAAGCCGGTGAGCCGATCTGCATCATCGAAGCCATGAAGATCATGAACGAGATCGAGGCCGACGCCACCGGCACGGTCACCAAGATCTGCTGCGAGAACGGTCAACCCGTCGAATTCGGCCAGCCGCTGTTCATCATTGAGTAAAGCGGGTTCACCGTGTTCAAGAAGATTCTCATTGCGAACCGAGGAGAGATTGCTCTTCGGATTCAGCGGGCGTGCCGCGAGTTGGGCATTCAATCCGTGGTCGTGTACTCGGAAGCCGACCGCGAAGCCAAGTATGTGAAGCTGGCCGACGAAGCCGTCTGCATCGGCCCGGCGCCTTCGGCGCAAAGCTACCTCAGCATGCCGGCCATCATCGCCACCGCCGAGGTGACGGACGCCGAGGCCATCCACCCCGGCTACGGCTTCCTGAGCGAGAACGCCGACTTCGCCGAGCGCGTCGAGAGCTCGGGCTTCACCTTCATCGGTCCGACGCCGGCGGCCATCCGCACCATGGGTGACAAGGTCAGCGCCAAGCAGGCCATGATCAAGGCCGGCGTGCCCTGCGTGCCTGGAAGCGAAGGCGCCCTGCCCGAGGACCCGAAGGAAATCGTGCGCATCGCGCGCGAGGTCGGCTACCCGGTGATCATCAAGGCCGCCGGCGGTGGCGGCGGGCGCGGCATGCGCGTGGTGCACACCGAAGCTGCGCTGATCCACGCCGTGCAGACCACCCGCGCCGAAGCCGGCGCCGCGTTTGGCAATCCGGCCGTCTACATGGAGAAGTTCCTGGAGAACCCACGCCATGTGGAGATCCAGATCCTGGCCGACACGCACAAGAACGCGGTCTGGCTGGGCGAGCGCGACTGCTCGATGCAGCGCCGCCACCAGAAGATCATCGAGGAGGCCCCGGCCCCCGGCATCCCGCGCCGCCTGATCGAGAAGGTGGGCGACCGCTGCGCCGCCGCCTGCAAGAAACTGGGCTACCGCGGCGCCGGCACCTTCGAGTTCCTGTACGAGAACGGCGAGTTCTACTTCATCGAGATGAACACGCGCGTGCAGGTGGAGCACCCGGTCACCGAGATGGTCACCGGCATCGACATCGTCAAGCAGCAGATCCTGATCGCCGCTGGCGAGAAGCTGCCCTTCACGCAGCGGCAGATCGAGCTGCGCGGCCATGCTATCGAGTGCCGCATCAATGCCGAGGATCCGGTCAAGTTCGTGCCCTCGCCCGGCCGCATCACCGCTTGGCATGCACCGGGCGGCCCCGGCGTGCGCGTGGACAGCCACGCCTACACGAACTACTTCGTGCCGCCGAACTACGACTCGATGATCGGCAAGATCATCGTGCACGGCGACACCCGCGAGCAGGCGCTGGCGCGCATGCGCACTGCGCTGGCCGAGACGGTGGTGGAAGGCATCCAGACCAACATCCCGCTGCACCGCGAACTGATGGTGGACGCCAAGTTCATCGAGGGCGGCACCAGCATCCACTACCTCGAACACTGGATGGCCCAGCACAAGCGATGAGCCAGCTCGTCGAACTCGCACTGATCTGCCCACAGGAACAGGTGGAACGGGTCAGCGATGCGCTGATGGAACTCGATGCGCTGTCGGTCACGGTGGAAGATGCCGATGCCGACAGCCCCGACGAGCAGGCCCTCTTTGGCGAGCCCGGCATGCCGATCCCGCGCGCGGGCTGGCAACGCAGCATCCTCAAGACCTTGTTCGGCACACAGGAAGAGGCCAGCGAGGCCCTGACCACGCTGCTGGCGCAGGACTTTGCGGCCGACGTGCATGTCCAGGGCCTGGTGCCCGTGGACGACCAGGACTGGGTGCGCCTGACGCAGTCCCAGTTCGCGCCGGTGCCCATCACCGAGAGCTTCTGGATCGTGCCCAGCTGGCACGAAGCCCCGCCACAGGCCCGCACCGTGATGCGTCTGGACCCGGGGCTGGCCTTCGGGACCGGCACCCATCCCACCACCCGCATGTGCCTGCGCTGGCTGGCTCGTCAGGGTGATTGGCAGGGGCGTCGCGTCCTCGACTACGGCTGTGGCTCAGGCATCTTGGCCATTGCGGCCGGCCTGCTCGGTGCCACCGACCTGACCGGCGTGGACATCGATCCCGCCGCCGTCACCTCCACCGGCCACAACGCCGAGGTCAACGGGGTCAAGGTGTTGGTTGGCCAACCCGAGCTGGCGCAAGGCGAGTTCGATCTGGTGCTGGCCAATATCCTGGCCACGCCGTTGAAGCTGCTGGCGCCGCTGCTCTGCGCGCATCTGAAGCCTGGCGCCTCCTTGGTGCTGGCAGGGCTGCTGGAACGGCAGGCCGAGGAACTGGCCGCGGTGTACGCACCCTGGCTGGCCCTGAGCGTGACGGACGCCGAAGACGGCTGGGTGCTGCTGACCGGGACGCGATGAGCTGGGCCACCCGCTGCCCCTCCTGCGCCACGGTGTTCCGCGTCGCGGAGGACCAGCTCCGGGTCAGCGAGGGCTTTGTGCGCTGCGGGCGCTGCGACGCCGTGTTCGACGCCCGCGCCCATCTGTTCGACTTGGAGACCGGGGCGGCCATCCGCCCTACCGCGCCAGTTCCTTCGCCAGTTCCCGCCCCGGCTCCTCCCGAGCCGGCCCCCTTCGAGCCCACCCCCGAGTCCAGCGGGTTCGCATCCACCTTCGCCAGCACCGAGACCCCGCACGGCGAGCCGGATGCCGCGGACTTGCCGCAGGAGGATTCGGCGCCGGGCTGGTCAGCAGACCGCTTCGGCCGAACCGAGCCGGGGTTTGAGGACGCGCCGCGCGAGCTCGCGGCGACCACCGCGGTCCCGAGCGACTTGACGGCAATGCAACGGAACGCCGAACCGGGCGCCGAACTGGATCCCGAAGCGGATGCCCAGCAGGCCGCCGAACGCATGCGCCGGCTGCTCGGTACCACCGCCCCCGGCACTGCCCCGGCCGAAGCGACCCCGACTCCGTTTGCCTCCTTGGAACGGCCGCCGCGGCCCCGCACCGGCCTGCGCACGCTGGGTTGGCTGGCCACGGCGGTGCTTGTCCTGGCACTGCCCCTGCAATGGGCCTGGATCGAACGGGATGCCCTGCGGGCGCAGTGGCCTCTGATCGAAACGCTGTGGCAGCGTGCGTGCGGAGGCTGTGAACCCGTGACGCTGACCCGCCTGGATGGTCTGGTGGTTGCTTCATCCAGCCTGCAACCAACCCCCCAGGGCCAAGCCTACCAGCTGCGCCTGCGCATCGAGAACCGCGCCAGCCATGCCCTGCGGCTTCCCTGGGTCGACCTGCAACTGGCCGACGGCGATGGACGCCGTCTGCTGCGCCGCAGCCTCAGCCCGGCGGAACTGGGTCAGAACACGCAGCGCATCGAGCCCGGCGCCAGCCTGGATCTGCACGCCACCTTCCGCCTGGATGGGCGGCTGGCCGGTTACGAGGTCGGCCTCTTCCACCCATAAAAAAAGCCCGCCAGAGGCGGGCTTTGAATACTCGACCCGAGGTGGGCCGAATTCGTTCAGGGCTTGTTGCCGGTCGGGAAAGGCCAGGCGGCTTGCGGGCTCAGCGTGGTCTTGGCCGTGGGCGCAGCCTTCACGGGCGGCGACTTGGTGGCCGAGGCCTTCTTGGCCGCAGGCTTGGCAGCCGGCTTGGCCGCAGCAGCCTTCTTCGCCGGAGCGGCCTTCTTCGCCGGAGCAGCGGCCTTCTTCGCCGGAGCGGCCTTCTTCGCCGGAGCAGCGGCCTTCTTCGCCGGAGCGGCCTTCTTCGCCGGGGCGGCCTTCTTCGCCGGAGCAGCGGCCTTCTTCGCCGGAGCAGCGGCCTTCTTCGCCGGAGCAGCCGCCTTCTTTGCCGGAGCAGCGGCCTTCTTCGCCGGAGCAGCGGCCTTCTTCGCCGGAGCAGCGGCCTTCTTTGCCGGAGCAGCGGCCTTCTTCGCCGGAGCAGCAGCCTTCTTCGCCGGGGCGGCCTTCTTCGCCGGGGCGGCCTTCTTCGCCGGGGCGGCCTTCTTCGCCGGGGCGGCCTTCTTGGCCGGAGCGGCCTTCTTCGCAGTTGCCATGTGAATCTCCTTGATCAAGGGGAGGAAAAAACCGCCCTGCAACGCGCATGACGCAGCAGGTACGGCCATTCACCCCAAGCAGCCTTCAGGCCACCAGGGGTGAATTCGTTGGCACCCTGTTCCGGCCCTTCTTGGGGGGCCGTGAACGCAAGTGCTGAAGCTGTGTGGCTCTTATCCAGTTCGACCAAGGAGGGCCAGCCGGTTCAATCCCAGCTGAGCGCGCCCCCGCTTTGGTACTCGATCACGCGCGTCTCGAAGAAGTTGCGCTCCTTCTTCAAGTCGATCATTTCGCTCATCCAGGGGAAGGGGTTCTCTTCGTTCGGGAACAGGGGGTCGAGGCCGATCTGCACCGCACGGCGGTTGGCGATGTAGCGCAGATAGCCCTTGAACATGGCGGCATTCAGACCCAGCACGCCACGCGGCATGGTGTCCTCGGCATAGCGGTACTCGAGCTCAACGGCCTTCAGGAACAGCGCCTTGATCTCGGCCTTGAACTCGGCCGTCCACAAATGCGGGTTCTCGAGCTTCAATGCGTTGATCAGGTCAATGCCGAAATTGCAGTGCATGGACTCATCACGCAGGATGTACTGGTACTGCTCCGCCGCGCCGGTCATCTTGTTCTGGCGGCCCATCGCCAGGATCTGCGTGAAGCCGACGTAGAAGAACAGGCCCTCCATCAGGCAAGCGAACACGATCAGGCTCTTCAGCAGGGTCTGGTCGGTCTCGGGCGTGCCGGTCTTGAAGGCCGGATCCATGATCGCGTCAATGAACGGGATCAGGAACTCGTCCTTGGCGCGGATCGAGGGCACCTCGTTGTAGGCGTTGAAGATCTCGCCCTCGTCCAGGCCCAGGCTCTCGACGATGTACTGGTAGGCGTGGGTATGGATCGCCTCTTCGAAGGCCTGGCGCAGCAGGAACTGGCGGCACTCGGGCGCCGTGATGTGGCGGTAGGTGCCCAGCACGATGTTGTTGGCCGCCAGCGAATCCGCCGTAACGAAGAAGCCGAGGTTGCGCTTGATGATGCGGCGCTCGTCCTCGCTCAAGCCGTTCGGGTCTTTCCAGAGCGCGATGTCGCGGCTCATGTTCACTTCCTGCGGCATCCAGTGGTTGGCGCAGGTGGCGAGGTACTTTTCCCAGGCCCACTTGTACTTGAAGGGCACCAGCTGGTTGACGTCGGTCTGCGCGTTGATGATGCGCTTGTCGGCGACATTGACGCGGCGCGAACCGCTCTGCGCGGCGGTGCTCGACGAGTGGACTTGCGAAGGGGTGACGGGGACGCTGGCCGGGCTCTTGGCTGCGGCAGACAGGGCACTGTGTGTGGCGAGTGCGGGGCTGGGTTTGACGTCGTCTTCCCAATGCAACATGGACGTTCCTCTTCTAGCAAATTATCAAAGTGATGACGGCGAGTCGGCAAATGGTTTTTGCATCGATTTCGTTGCCATCGCACGAATGCGTTGCGCCAGGGCATCGAATCGCTATTTGGTTTAAATGATTGAACGTTTAATCAAACCATCCAAATAGCGGCCGAAGCGTGCCAAGAAGGCGTGGCGAAGGGCCTGAGGTTGGGTCTGCGGCGCGCAGCCGTACTCCCGTACGGCGAGCTTCGCAGGCCCAAGATCGGGTCTCGCAGCAGCCTTATTGGCAGGCCTCGCAGTCGGGGTTGTCGATGCTGCAGAACTTCGCGTCGGTGGCGGGCAGCTCGGGCTCGGCAGCAGCCATCGGAGCGTGTGGCACGCTGCTCGACACGGCGTTCAGCTGACCCCGGCTGACGGTGCTCTTCTCGGCCGCCGTGGCGCCGATGGTGCGCAGGTAGTAGGTGGTCTTCAGGCCGCGCGTCCAGGCCAGCTTGTAGGTCTCATCGAGCTTGCGCCCCGAGGCGCCGGCCATGTAGATGTTCAGGCTCTGCGCCTGGTCGATCCACTTCTGGCGGCGTGCACCGGCTTCGATCAGCCACTGCGGCTCGATCTCGAAGGCCGTGGCGTACAGAGCCTTGACCTCTTCGGGCACCCGGTCGATACGACGCAGCGAACCATCGAAGTGCTTCAGGTCCATGACCATGACCTCGTCCCACAGACCGAGCTTCTTGAGGTCGCGCACCAGGTACTCGTTGACGACGGTGAACTCGCCCGAGAGGTTGGACTTCACCGAGATGTTGCCGAAGCTCGGCTCGATCGAGGCGTCCACGCCAATGATGTTGGAGATGGTGGCGGTCGGGGCGATGGCCACGCAATTGCTGTTGCGCATGCCGTGCTGACCGATGCGAGTGCGCAGGGCCTCCCAGTCCAGCGTGCTGCTGCGGTCCACCTCGACGAAGCCGCCGCGCTGCTCGGCCAGCAGATCCAGGCTGTCCAGCGGCAGGATGCCGCGATCCCATAGCGAGCCGCGGTAGGTCGAGTAGCGGCCGCGCTCCTCGGCCAGCTCGGAGCTGGCCCAGTAGGCGTAGTAGCAGATCGCTTCCATGGAGCGGTCGGCGAAGTCGACCGCCTGCTGGCTGGCGTAGGGCACCCGCAGCTGATACAGCGCATCCTGGAAGCCCATCAGGCCCAGGCCCACCGGGCGGTGGCGCAGGTTGGAGTCGCGCGCCTTCTTGACCGCGTAGTAGTTGATGTCGATGACGTTGTCGAGCATGCGCATGGCCGTCGACACGGTCTTCTTCAGCTTGGCGTGATCGACCTCTCCATCCTTCAGGTGCTGGGCAAGATTGATCGAGCCCAGATTGCAGACGGCGATTTCGCTGTCATTGGTGTTCAGCGTGATCTCGGTGCACAGATTGCTGGAGTGCACGACGCCGACATGCTGCTGTGGCGAGCGGACGTTGCAGGCGTCCTTGAAGGTGATCCAGGGATGCCCGGTCTCGAACAGCATGGTCAGCATCTTGCGCCACAGCTCGCGCGCGCCGATCTTCTTGTAAGGCTTGATCTCGCCGCGCGCGGCCTTCTCTTCATAGGCCACGTAGGCCTTCTCGAAGTCGGCACCGATGCGGTCGTGCAGGTCGGGCGTGGTGCTGGGCGAGAACAGGCTCCACTCGCCGCCTTCGATGACGCGCTTCATGAACAGGTCCGGAATCCAGTTCGCGGTGTTCATGTCATGGGTGCGGCGGCGGTCGTCGCCGGTGTTCTTGCGCAGTTCCAGGAACTCCTCGATGTCCAGGTGCCAAGTCTCCAGGTAGGCGCAGACCGCGCCCTTGCGCTTGCCACCCTGGTTGACCGCCACCGCGGTGTCGTTCACCACCTTCAGGAAAGGCACCACGCCCTGGCTCTCGCCATTCGTACCCTTGATATGGCTGCCCAGCGCACGCACCGGGGTCCAGTCGTTACCCAGGCCGCCGGCGTACTTGCTCAGCAGCGCGTTTTCCTTGATGGCCTCGTAGATGCCGTCCAGGTCGTCGGCCACCGTGGTCAGGTAGCAGCTGGACAGCTGCGAGCGCAGCGTGCCGCTGTTGAACAGCGTGGGCGTGCTGCTCATGAAATCGAAGCTCGACAGCACCTCGTAGAACTCGATGGCGCGCGCCTCGCGGTCAATCTCGTTCAGCGCCAGGCCCATGGCCACACGCATGAAGAAGGCCTGCGGCATCTCGATGCGGGTCTTGCGGATGTGCAGGAAGTAGCGGTCGTAGAGGGTCTGCAGGCCCAGGTAGTCGAAGTTCAGGTCGCGCTCGGCCTTCAGGGCCGCACCCAGCTTGGCCAGGTCGTACTGCTGCAGCCGCGGGTCCAGCAACTCGGCTTCCACGCCCTTCTTGATGTACTTGGGGAAGTACTCGGCATAGCGCTGCTGCATGCCGGCCTGGGTCACTTCCTCGCCCAGGATTTCCTTGCGGATGGTGTGCAGCAGGATGCGGGCGGTGGCGCGGGTGTATCCGGGCTCTTTCTCGATCAAGGTGCGGGCCGAGAGGATGGCGGCCTTGTAGACCTCGTCCAGCGGCACGCCGTCGTACAGATTGCGCTGGGTTTCGGCCAGGATCGGTCCGGCCTTCACTTCAGCACCCAGGTCGGCACAGGCCGACTCGATCAGGGCGTGCAGCGCGCCCAGATCCAGCGGCTTGCGCACGCCGCCGTCCAGCACAAACAGCGCTTCCGCCGGCGGCGCGGCCACCGGGGCCTCGCCCTTGGCCGCGCGCTCGGCGGAGCGGCGCTCGCGGTACAGCACATAAGCGCGCGCCACTTCGTGGTGCCCACCCCGCATCAGGGCCAACTCCACGTGGTCCTGCACGTCTTCAATATGGAAGGTGCCGCCGCCCGGGCGCGAACGCAGCAGGGCGCGCACGCAGGCCTCGGTCAGGCCATCCACCGTCTCGCGCACGCTGGCGGAAGCCGCGCCTTGGGCGCCATGCACCGCGAGGAAAGCCTTCATCAACGCCACGGCGATCTTGCTCGGCTCGAAGGAGACCACCGCGCCGTTGCGGCGGATGATCTGGTAAGCCTGGTAAGCCGACGGAAGCGCGTGGGCGCTCGCGCTGACGGGGCGTTCCCCAGCGGGGACGGCGGACAGGACGCTGCTTTGCATGAATGAACCTCTTACAACGGTCAAACGGGCTTTGCCGGCGATGGGCAAAGGCGGGGCAAGGACCCCTGGCGGGGCCTTGCGGAGTGATTCAAGGGACGCGCTTTCGACGGCCTGCGATTCCGGCTCGCCGCCACCCCGTCCGGACGCCGAGAAAGGCGTTGAAACGATGGGCAGGGACTGCGCTTTGTGAAGGTCGTCACGATACCACAGCCACTATATCTAGCGGTCATCGCGCACTCAACCACTATCCCTAGCGTGTTGCCCGCTTGACAGCCTGACACAAACGCGCTCCGTCCCGTGCATCGAAATGGCCCTCTCAGCGTGGCACCGGGGCGTGTCCCCGCGCCGTCAGCGCAGGCTGCCCCCGAAGTCCTTTGGGCATGCGCCCGGCGAGCCCTTTCCGCCCGCCAGACCGCATGTGCATTGACTGGGCGTGTCGTGTTGCACAAGCCGGAGCGAGATAGGGTGAGCGCCAAGCGGCCCCTGGGGCCGACTTGGCACAATGCCCCTCACCCCCAACTGGAAGCCCTTGCAACCATGAGCTCCACCGAACTGGTGCTGTCCTCCGTCGGCGAAACCACGGGCGGCAGCAAGCCCAGCAAGCAATTCCTCACCTTCCGAATCGGCGGCGAGGAATACGGCATCGACATCTTGAAGGTGCAGGAGATCCGCTCCTACGAAGCGCCAACCCGCATCGCCCACGCGCCTAGCTTCGTCAAGGGCGTGGTCAATCTGCGCGGTGTCATCGTCCCCATCATGGATTTGCGCATCCGCCTGGACTGCGAAGCGCAGTACAGCGCCTTCACGGTGGTGATCGTGCTCAACATCGGCAATCGCGTGCTGGGCATGGTGGTGGATTCGGTGTCCGATGTGCTCGAGCTGCCAGCCGACCAGATTCGGCCGGCACCGGAAATCTCCGCCTCGATCGATTCGCGCTTCGTGACGGGCCTGGGCAAGGTCGGCGAACGCCTGCTGATCCTGCTGGATATCGAGGGCATGGTGGCCAGCCCTGAATTTGGCCTGACCGAGTAGGCGTCCGAGTCGGCAGTTCTTTCCACCAGATGATTAGCACTCATCATCCGAGAGTGCTAATATTTTTAGGTCGGAGCCCAAAGTGGCTCTGGTTTGGAGGAACTCCGCAATGACCACTGCCTTGACCGCCCCTACCGCCCTGGCCGTACGCGACCCCTGGGCCTTGGTGCCTTCGCTGGGCAATCTGGATGCCTACATCCGTGCCGTCCAGGCCCTGCCCATGCTGAGCGCCGAGGAAGAGGCCCAGGACGCCCGCCTGCTGCGCGAAAAGGGCGATCTGGATGCCGCGGGACGGCTGGTGATGTCGCATCTGCGTCTGGTGGTCGCGATTTCGCGGCAGTACTTGGGCTACGGCCTGCCCCAGGGCGACCTGATCCAGGAAGGCAATGTGGGCCTGATGAAGGCCGTGCGCCGCTTCGACCCTGAGCAAGGTGTGCGTCTGGTCTCGTACGCCATCCACTGGATCAAGGCCGAAATCCATGAATACATCGTGCGCAACTGGCGCCTGGTGAAGGTGGCCACGACGAAGGCACAGCGCAAGCTGTTCTTCAATCTGCGCTCGCTCAAGCACAGCCTCAAGGCGGATGCCGATGATCCCCAGCGTCAGGCGTTGAGCGTGGCCGAGATCGAATCAGTGGCGCGCAGCCTCAACGTCAAGCCGGAAGAGGTGATCGAGATGGAAACCCGTCTCGCCGGCGGTGACGTGGCGCTGGAAAGCCCGGTGGATGACGAGGATGGCGCGCCGCCCGCTCCGATCGCCTATCTGGCCGACGATCAACACGAACCCAGCCGCGCGCTCGAGCGCCGCAACCGCGATGAAATGGCCGGTCAGGGCCTGCTCCAGGCCCTGGAGCGGCTCGACCCACGCAGCCGCCGCATCGTCGAGGCCCGCTGGCTTGAAGTGAACGACGACAGCAGTGGCGGCAAGACCCTGCACGAGCTGGCTGCCGAGTACGGCGTCAGCGCCGAGCGCATCCGCCAGATCGAGGCGGCCGCACTCAAGAAGATGCGGTTGGCGCTAAGCGCCTGAAGGTGACAGGGGCCCCGCTGGGCCCCTGCTTCTTGGTGCGGCGGCCCGCTCAGGGCTTGACGGCCAGCAACTGGGTCAGGTCGTGGCGCAGCGCCTCCGGGCCGGCGCCATAGCGGTGATAGACCCGCACCTTGCCGGCGGGGTCGAACAGGAAGCTCGCCGCCGTGTGGTCCATGGTGTAGCCGGGTCCGGACTTGCTCGGCACCTTGGCATAGAACACCTTGAACTCCTTGGCCACGGCCTGCGTCTGCTCAGGGCTGCCACGCAGGGCCACCATGCCGGGGCCGAAGTTGGCGATGTACTCGCGCAGCAACTCCGGCGTGTCGCGTTCGGGGTCCACAGTGACGAACAGGCCCACGACCCGCTCGCCCTCCTTCCCCATGGCCTCCTTGACGAGACGCAGCTCACCCAGGGTGGCCGGGCAGACGTCCGGGCACTGCGTGTAGCCGAAGAAGAGCACCACGGCCTTGCCCTTGAAGTCGGCCAGGCTGCGCAGTCGCCCGTCGGCGTCTAGCAGCTCCAGCTTCTGGGCATAGCTGACGCCGGTCAGATCCACCCCCTTGAAGCTGGGCGCTGAGCTGGGCTGGCAGCCCGCCAGGGTCGAAAGCCCCACCAGGCCCAGCAGGCTGCGGCGATCAATAGAGCCAGGGTGCGACATAGTGATCCACCATCAGAGCAGCAAACAGCAGGGTTAGGTACCAGATCGAGAACCAGAAGGTGCGGCGGGCCAGGTCATCCGAGTACTGGCGCCACAGCTGCCAGCCGAACCAGCAAAAGCGCAGGCCCAGCAGCAGCGCTGCCACCAGGTAAAGCCAGCCACTCATGCCGATCAAATACGGCAACAAGGTGGCGGCGAGCAGGATCCAGGTATAGAGCAGCACCTGCAGCCGCGTGTAGGCGTTGCCATGCGTCACCGGCAGCATGGGCAGGCCGGCGCGGGCGTAGTCCTCCACGCGGTACAGGGCCAGGGCCCAGAAGTGCGGCGGCGTCCACAGGAAGATGATCAGGCACATCAGCCAGGCCTCGGCCCCGACCTCACCCCGCAGCGCAGCCCACCCGAGCACGGGTGGCATGGCACCGGAGGCCCCCCCGATGACGATGTTCTGTGGCGTCGTGGGCTTGAGCCAGACGGTGTAGACCACCGCATAGCCGACAAAGGTGGCCAGCGTGAGCCAGAGCGTCAGCCAGTTGACCCAGACCGCCAGCACCGCCGCACCGGCACTGCACAACAGGGCCGAGAACACCAGCGCCTGGCGCGGGCTGAGTTCGCCGCGTGCCGTCGGCCGCCAGGCCGTGCGCTTCATGCGGGCGTCGATGCGTTGTTCGATCAGGCAGTTGAAGGCCGCCGCAGCAGCAGCCACCAGCCAGATGCCCAGGCAGGCGGCCAGCATCACGCCCAACTCGCCACGGCTGGGCAGGCCAGGCACCGCCAGGGCCATGCCGATCAGGGCGCAGAACACGATCAGCTGCACCACCCGGGGCTTGGTCAATGCGCTGTACTGGCGCCAGACCGAAAGGCCCACCGCGGGGCTGCTCGTAGAAGCATTCATGCACACACCTCAATTCCCGCCGCCTGCGGCCGCGCCCGCGGAGCCGCCTGGGCCCGGCAGGCCAGGCTCACCAGCAGCATCGTCAACCCGGCCGCGCCCGCGGTGTGCGCCAGCGCAGCCAGCAGCGGCCAGCCCAGCACGACGTTCGATACTCCGGAGAGCAGTTGCAGCGCCAGCAGGGCCAGCAGCGCCCGCGCATGCCCCGGTGCCCGCCGCCAAAGCGCCCGCACCAGCACGAGCAGCACGGCGCTGAGCAGCAATGCGCCCAGACGATGCGCCATGTGGATCGCCGTCAGCGCTGGCAGCCCCAACCAGGCGCCATCGCCGGTCTGGCCCAGCGCACGCCAGAGCGTGAAGCCGGCCGCAAAGTCCATCTCGGGCCACCAGCTTTGCTGGCAGGTCGGAAAGTCGCGGCACACCAGCACCGCGTAATTGGTGCTGACCCAACCGCCCAGCATGATTTGCAGCAGCAGCGCCAGCAGGGCCAGGCCCAGCCCAGCCCGTAAGGACGGGGGCAGCACCAAGGGTTGCGGCCGCAAGCGCTCCACCTGCAGCAGCAGGCACACCAACAGGCCCAAGCCGCCCAGCAAATGCAGGGTGACGATGGCCGGGAACAGCTTCATCGTCACCGTCAGCGCACCGAAGGCCCCTTGCAACACCACCCAGCCGAGGGTGAGCAAAGCGAGTTGCCAGGCGCGTGCACCGAGCTCGCGGCGCCACATCCAGGCCAGCACCAAGCTAACCACGATCAGGAAACCCACCGCGCTGGCCCAGTAGCGGTGCACCATTTCAACCCAGGCCTTGCCATGGGTCACCGGACCATGCGGGCGCTCGGCCTGCTCGGCGGCGATCTCTGCGCGGGCACCCAAGGGGCTGAGCTCGCCATAGCAGCCCGGCCAGTCGGGGCAGCCGAGACCGGAATCGGACAGACGCGTGAAGGCCCCGAACACCACCAGGTCGAAGCTCAGGAACAGAGTCAGCAGCAGCAAGGCGCGCAAGCGCTGCGGCGCGCTGCGGCCGCGCGAGCGCGCCACCCAGACGAGCAGCGGCAGACAACCCAGGGCCAGGCCCAGCAGCAGCAGCTGCAGGATGGGCGACCAGTCGACACCGGTCGTCATCGCCCGGGCCGATCCCAGCCGGAATTGGCCTTCATCAGCAGGCCTAGATCCTTCTTGACCCGCGTGGGGTCGGGCTGGGCCGGGCTGCGCCACATCCACCGCCCCAGTGGGTCGACCAGGTAGAGATGCGCCGTCAGGGCCTGCCCCTCGGCGGGGCTGAGCCAGCGCGCCAGCGCGGCGCCATCGACCCGCAGCAGCTGCATCGCCGGCGTCGTCTCGAGCGCCTGGCGCAGGCTGTCGGAAACCGGCGCCTCATCACTGATGAGCCAGAGCTTGTCGAGCTTGTCGCGTTCCTTGCCCAGCATCTCGCGCAGCTGGCGCTGCATGAAAAGGCGCTTCTCGCAGTCGCCCACGCAGGAGCCGCCATCCACCACGATCAGCAACCACTGCCCGCGCAGAGATTCCACCGCCACCGCTTGGCCGGCCAGCGTGCGCGGCGCCAGATCGGCAGGCAGGTCGCGCGTCGGCGTGATCAGCTCGCCATAGGCCTTGCCGCGCGGCTGCACGACGTAGAAGGTGAAGTAGCTGGCGATCACCGGCAGGGCGCACAGGAACACCACCCAGCCCATCATCCAGCGGCCACGCCGCGTGCGCTCCGCCTGCGTCAGCGCCTCGACCGCACCGAGCCCATGCACCGTCAGCTGCGCCGGGTCATCGACCGGCGCGGGCTGGTTTGAGAAATTGGAACCAGACATACAAACCCAGGATGAGCGCCGCCAGCGCAAACCATTGCGCGGCATAGCCCCAATGCTTGTGAACCCCGCTGTCCGGGGCCGGCCAGTCGCAGCGCAGGGGTGCGCAGTCCGGGCCGGTCTGCCAGAGGACCCAGGGCAGGACGGGACGTCCGAGCTGGGCTGTGCTGGCGGAAAGGTCGAGATTTTGCCGGAGCGGGCCGGACGACTCCGCCCCAAAGGCTTTCACCTGCGAGGCCTGTGGCCGCAACTGCCCCAGCACCTCCACCACGCCGCCGGGTGTGGCGGGCCAGGGGGGCACCTGGTGCAGGCCAGGCGCGCGCTCCTGCCAGCCGCGCTGCACCCAGATGAGCTCCGGCCGCCCTTCCAATTGCAGCGGGGTCAGCAGCAGGGTGCCGTTGCGCCGATCGTGGGGGCGGTTGTCCAGCCAGATCTGCTGCTCGGGCAGCCAGCGCCCGCGCAGCCGGGCCAGGCGGCGTGGGCCGGCCGGCTCGGTTCGCGGCGACAGCTCCGCGTTGGTCAACACCGGCAGGCGCTCGGCGGCCTGCTCTTCGGCCTGCAGGGCCAGCTTCTGCTGCGCCCGGTCCAGCTGCCACAGGCCCAATGAACCCGTGAGGCCAGCCCCCAGCAGGGCCAGCGCGCCGAGCAGCCATCGCTCTGCCCGCATGTCCTACAGTGCCTCCATGAACTGGCTCTTTCTGACCGCCTTCATCGGCATCCTCGGCGCGCTCGCGGCCGCCGGCATCTTCATGCTCAAGCGGCCCCAGGCCAAGCACGACGCCTCCAAGCACATGGCGCGCGCCCTGGCAGTGCGAGTCGGCCTTTCGATCGCGCTATTTCTGTTCATCCTGCTGGCCTGGAAGATGGGTTGGATCCAACCCCGTCCGCTGGGGCGTTAGACGACCCCAGATCATGAAAAAAGGCGCCGCGATTGCGGCGCCTTTTGCTTGTCAGCCTCTGAATTACATCCAGTAGACGACGACGTACAGACCCAGCCAGACCACGTCCACGAAGTGCCAGTACCAGGCCGCGCCTTCGAAGCCGAAGTGACGCTGCGGCGTGAAGTGGCCCTTTTGCAGGCGCAGGGTGATGAACAGCAGCATCAGCATGCCCACGAAGACGTGGAAGCCGTGGAAGCCGGTCAGCATGAAGAAGGTCGAGCCGAAGATGCCCGAGCTCAGCTTCAGGTTCAGGTCGCGGTAGGCGTGTGCGTACTCATAGCCCTGCACGAACAGGAAGGTGATGCCCAGCAGCACCGTCACCCACATGAACTTGATGGTCTTGGCACGGTCGCCGGCGATGAGCGCGTGATGCGCGATCGTCAGCGTCACACCCGAGGTCAGCAGCAGCGCGGTGTTGACGGTCGGCAGCGGCCAGGGGCCGATGGTCGAGAAGGCGTCGATGGTGCCGGCCGGCGAGGCGGTGCCTCCGCCGGTGCTGGGCCACAGGGCCTTGAAGTCCGGCCACAGCAGCGCGTGCTCGGCGTTGCCCAGCATCGGCACCGAGTGCACCCGGGCCCAGTAGAGCGCACCGAAGAAGGCAGCGAAGAACATCACCTCCGAGAAGATGAACCAGCCCATGCTCCAGCGGAAGCTGAGATCGATGCGGTCGCTGTACAGGCCGCCCTCGCTCTCGCGGATGGCATCGCCAAACCACTGCTTGAGCACGAAGGCCCACCAGAGCAGGCCGAAGACCAGGGAATAGGCGCCCCAGGCGTGGTCGTTGACCCACTGGCCCGCGCCCAGGATCACGAAGAACAGGCCGATCGCCGCCATCACCGGGTGGCGCGACGGACCGGGCACGAAGTAATGGGGCGCGGCCCCGGGGGTTGCTGCTGCCATCTAAGGTTCTCCTCGAACGGTTCTTCTCTGACTCTTGCTGCGGGTGCTCAGCCGGCCACGCCGGAACTGATCACCCATCGCACCAGCAGGACCAGCAGCAGCACGAACAGCGCTGCGCCGATCACACCGGCAATGATGACGTGCACCGGGTTGAGCTTGGCCATGTCGGCCTCATGCTCGGAGCCCTTGCGCACACCGAAAAAACTCCAGGCCACGGCGCGGATCGTCTGCCCGAAGGACAGCGGCCGTGCTGCGACCTGCTTCAACTCTTCGCCCGGCTTCACGCCTCAGAGCCCCGCCAACTTCTTGCCCGGCACCTCGAAGAAGGTGTAGGACAAGGTGATCGTGTGGACGTCCTTGGGCAGCTTGGGGTCCACCACGAAGACGACCGGCCATTCCTTGCTTTCACCGGCCTGCAAGGTGTACTCGTTGAAGCAGAAGCACTCCAACTTGTTGAAGTGCGCACCGGCCTGCTTGGGGGCGTAGCTAGGAATCGCCTGCGCCGCCATGGCACGCTCCTGACGATTGCGGAAGGTGTACATCACCGTCGCCATCTCGCCCGGATGGACCTTCATCTGACTGATCGCCGGCTTGAAGTCCCAGGGGCCGCGCGCATTGGCATCGAACTCCACCAGGATGGTGCGGGTCGTGTCCACCTGGGTGTTCTTGGCCTGCTCCTTGCGCTCGGCCAGCGACAGCACATTGATGCCCAAAGCCTCGCAAATGGCGCGGTACATGGGCACCAGCGCATAGCCGAAGCCGAACATCAGCAGGCTGACCACCGCCAGCTTGAACAGCAGCTGGCGGTTGGCGTGGCGAATCTTGGCGACCCAGGACGTCATGGCGATCAGAAATAGATCATCTTGATCATGAAGCCCACGCCAAAGGCCAGCGCCACGCTGAACAGGATCAGACCGAGACGACGGTTGGCCTTCTGCTGCTCAGGGCTCATCAGCCGATCACCTTGGTGGCGGTGGCGTCCAGCTTGGGCGGGGTCTCGAAAGTGTGGAAAGGCGCCGGCGAGGGCACTTCCCATTCCAGGCCTTCGGCCGCTTCCCAGGGCTTTTGCGGAGCCGGCTGGCCCTTGCCACGCAGCATCGGCACGCAGATGGCCAGGAAGAAGAACACCTGCATCAGACCGAAGCCGAACGCGCCCACCGAGGCAATCGCATTGAAGTCCGCGAATTGCAGCGGGTAGTCGGCGTAGCGGCGCGGCATGCCGGCCAGGCCGAGGAAGTGCATGGGGAAGAAGGTGATGTTGAAGAAGATCAGCGAGCCCCAGAAGTGGACCTTGCCGAGGAACTCCGAATACATCACGCCGCTCCACTTCGGGCCCCAGTAGTACACGCCGGCGAACAGCGCGAACAGCGAGCCGGCCACCAGCACGTAGTGGAAGTGCGCCACCACGTAGTAGGTGTCCTGGATCTGGATGTCGATCGGCGCCATGGCGCAGATCAGGCCGGTGAAGCCGCCCATCGTGAACACGAAAATGAAACCCACCGCCCAGAGCATCGGGGTCTCGAAGGTCATCGAGCCGCGCCACATCGTCGCCAGCCAGTTGAAGATCTTCACGCCCGTGGGCACGGCGATCAGCATGGTCGCGTACATGAAGAACAGCTGACCCGTCACCGGCATGCCGGTGGCGAACATGTGGTGAGCCCAGACGATGAAGCTCAGGATCGCGATCGAGGCGGTCGCATAGACCATCGAGGCGTAGCCGAACAGGCGCTTGCGGGCGAAGGCCGGCACGATCTGGCTGACGATGCCGAAGGCCGGCAAGATCATGATGTAGACCTCGGGGTGACCGAAGAACCAGAAGATGTGCTGGTACATCACCGGGTCGCCGCCGCCGGCCGGGTTGAAGAAGGTGGTGCCGAAGTGGCGGTCGGTCAGCGTCATCGTGATGGCGCCGGCAAGAACCGGCATCACGGCGATCAGCAGGTAGGCGGTGATCAGCCAGGTCCAGGCAAACATCGGCATCTTCATCAGCGTCATGCCCGGGGCGCGCATGTTCAGGATGGTGACGATGATGTTGATCGAACCCATGATGGACGAAGCGCCCAGGATGTGCATCGCGAAGATGCCGGCATCCATCGACGGGCCCATCTGCAGGGTCAGCGGCGCGTACAGGGTCCAGCCCGCGGCGGGCGCGCCACCGGGCATGAAGAAGGACGAGACCAGCATGATGGCCGCGGGGATCATCAGCCAGAAGCTGAAGTTGTTCATCCGCGCGAAGGCCATGTCCGATGCACCGATCTGCAGCGGAATCATCCAGTTCGCGAAGCCCACGAAGGCCGGCATGATGGCGCCGAACACCATGATCAGACCGTGCATGGTCGTGAACTGGTTGAAGCGTTCGGGGTTGAAGAACTGCAGGCCGGGCTGGTACAGCTCGGCACGGATCAGCAGGGCCAGCACGCCGCCCACCATCAGCATGGTGAAGGCGAACAGCAGGTACAGGGTGCCGATGTCCTTGTGGTTGGTGGCGAAGACCCAACGGCGCCAGCCCGTGGGGGCGTGGTGGTGGTCATCGTGGTGATCGTGGCCGTGGCCGTGGTGATCAAGCACTGCGCTCATGGTGGTTCCTTCTCAGATCACTTGCGGGCAGCGGCCATCTCGGCCGGCTGCACGATCTGACCCGTCTTGTTGGACCAGTTGTTCTTGGTGTAGGTGATGACGGCGGCCAGCTCGGTGTCGCTGAGCTGCTTCCAAGCCGGCATCGCCCCATTGGCGGCGCCGTTCAGCAGAATGGTCATCTGCTTGGACTTGTCGGCGTCCTGCACCACGGCAGAGCCGTCCAGGGGCTTGATCGGGCCGGCGCCCTTGCCGTCCGCACGGTGGCAGGCGGCGCAGTTGGCGGCATAGACCTTCTCGCCACGGGCGATCAGCTCTTCAAGCTTCCATTCCTTGCTCGGGTCGTCGGCCTTGGCCGCGGCTTCCTTGAGCTTCTTGTCCACCCAGGCGGTGTATTCGGCAGCCGACAGCACCTTCACGTGGATGGGCATGTAGGCGTGCTCCTTGCCGCACAGTTCGGCGCACTGGCCGTAGAAGTCACCGACCTTCTCGGCACGGAACCAGGTGTCGCGCACGAAGCCGGGGATCGCATCCTGCTTGACGCCGAAGGCCGGCACCATCCAGGCGTGGATCACGTCGTTGGCGGTGGTGATGATGCGGATCTTCTTGTCCACCGGCACCACCAGCGGCTCGTCCACCTTCAGCAGGTAGTTGTCCACCTGCTCGGGCTTGCCGCTATCGCTCTGCTGGCGCTGGGCCGAATCCAGGGTGGAGAGGAAGCCGATGCCCTTGCCTTCACCGTTCAGGTAGTCGTAGCCCCACTTCCACTGGTAGCCGGTGGCCTTGATGGTGATGTCGGCATTGGTGGTGTCCTTCATGGCCACCACCACCTTGGTGGCCGGCAGAGCCATCGCGATGACGATGATGAAGGGCACGATGGTCCAGGCAATCTCGACCGCCACCGACTCATGGAAGTTGGCCGGCTTGGCACCGCGCGATTTGCGGTGCTTGAAGATCGAGTAGAACATCACCCCGAACACCGCCACAAAGATGCCGGTGCAGATCCACAGCATCATGTTGTGGAGCCACATCTGATCGGCGGCGATCTTGGTCACCGGCGGATGCAGATTGATCTGGTTGACCGCCGGGCCGCCGGGCAGGTCGTTCACGGCCAGGGCGGCATGCGCCCCCACCAGGGTCGTCAGGGCCAGGCCGGCTTGCGCCAAGCGCCCGAGGCCCTGCAGGATTTTGTGTGCGTTGTTCATGTCTGCGTTTCGACTCCGGTTGCTGCGGGTCGCGCCGAGGCGGCTTGCTTTGGGGGCCACGGACGCAAGGCCGTCACCCCAGCAAGGGTGCGGCCAAAAAGGCGGCGCATTCTATGCGCAGGCGCAAATCGCACTTTGACGCCTTGATACAGAACAAGTGCGGGTTCACCCCAGGTTCCTAGAATCGGCCGGCCCTCATGAAGCCCATTCGCCGCCTGCCTCGCTACCTGCTGGTGTTCATCCTCTGGATGGGCCTGCTGGCGCCTGCGATCAGTCTGGCGCTGGGGCCGGTGGATCCGCTGGTGGGCGTGTGCCGCAGCCCCGATGGCGAAAGCCCGCGCGCAATGGCCGGCTGGTTCGAGCACTGCGCCTCCTGCGGCGCGCTCGATCAAGCCCTTGGCGCCCCGCCCAGCCCCGTCCTGCTGCTGCCACCGCCCGGCTTGCGCCCGGTGCTGGTCGCGCCGGCGGCGGCCACTCCCAGCCAGGCCCAGCCCCGGCTGCGGCCGCCGGCCCGCGCCCCTCCTCAGGCCGCTTGAAGCCGCTCGCCGCCCTGTAGGGGCCGGCGCCCTTCACTGCTGCCTGAATCTCCATGAACTCCCATTTCAGGGTGCGACTGCTCGCACTCAGCGCGGCCCTGGCCGCCCACTCCGTTGCCTGCGCCCAAGGCGTGGCCAGCGATGCCCAACTCGAAACCGTGGTGCTGCTCGGCCGCGCCTTGCGCGCGCAATTGCCCACCGATGTGCCCGGCAATCTCAGCGGCCGAAGCGCCGAGGAGCTGCGCCTGCAAAACCTCATCAACCCCGAGGACGCTCTGGCCCAGCTGCCGGGGCTGACCGTGCGCAAACGCTATGTGGGCGACCGCAATGCCCTGCTCGGCGGACGCAGCTTCGGCACCCTGCAGCCCTCGCGCGCGCTGGCCTATGTGGACGGCTATCTGATCTCCAACTTCCTCGGCCGCTTCGATGCCCCGCGCTGGAACATGCTGACGCCCGAGGCGATCGCCCGCGTGGACCTGCTGCAGGGGCCCTTCTCGGCCCTGCTGCCGGGCAATTCCATCGGCGCCACGGCCCTGGTGACGGAGCGCGAACCGCTGCGCTTCGAGGCCGCCGCGCGCCTGAGCCGCCACGAGCAGGGCTTCACGCTCTACGGCCAGCGCGACCGCCTGGGCAGCCAGCAGGCCAGTGCCTACCTGGCGCAGCGCTGGCAGTCCGGCCTCTGGGCCAGCTTGAGCCTGAACCACCAGGTGGCGGACTCGCAGCCCATGCAGTACTTCAATCTGCTGGCCGGGACCAAAGGATGGAGCCAGCCCGCAGCCAATGCCGTGGCCGTGCACGGCATCCAGTACGACCTTGACCCCAACGGCCAGCCGCGCGCCGTGTTCGGCGCCAACGCCGGTGCCTACGACCACACCGAGCAAGCCACCGCCAAGCTCAAGCTGGGCGCGCCACTGGGCAGCCGCTGGCGTGCCAGCCTGATGTGGGCGGGCTGGAAGCAGCACAGCGACGCCCACAACCGTAGCTTCCTGCGCGACGCGCAGGGGCAGACGATCTGGGCCGGCGCGGTGCGCGACGCCACGAACCCCGAGCGCGGCTTTGTCATCCCCAGCAGCGCCTTCGCGCCCAGCACCCGCGCGGAGCAGCATCAGCAATGGGGCCTATCGCTCAAGACCCAGCCGGCGGCTGGCTGGAATGCATCGCTGGTGGCATCGGGCTACGAGATTGACCGGGACCGCGCCCACCAGGCCACCCTGCCCGACCCACGCGCCTTCAGCGAAGGCGGCCCCGGCTCCGTGACCCGGCGCGACGGCACCGGCTGGGGCACGCTGGAGCTGCAAGCCCTGTGGCGCGGCACGGCCCATCGCGTGGCCCTGGGCGCGCACCACAACCGCTACCGGCTCGACAGCCCGACCTACGCCAGCAGCGACTGGCGCATCGAGGGCACGACGCTGAACCAGGCCTACCGCGGCCGCACCGAGGTCGCCTCGCTCTACGCCCAGGACGCCTGGGCCTTCGACCCCGACTGGACCCTGACCCTCGGCTGGCGCAGCGAGCGCTTCCGCGCCTTCGACGGCGAGCAGCTGCTGCGCGCCGCGAGCTGCCGCGCCGAGGCCGGCATTCGCTGCGAGCAACAGGCCGATGGCCAGTTCCTGCGCAGCCTGGCCTATGCCGAGCGCCGCTTGCAGGGCGAATCGCCGAAAGCCACCTTGGCCTGGACGGTTTCGGACGACTGGCTGCTGAAGCTCAGCGCCGGCCGCGGCGTCCGCTTCCCGAATGTGGAGGAGCTCTACAACGCCAGTTTCAGCGCCACCAGCCAGACCCTCAGCGACCCCGAACTGCGCGCCGAGCGCGGCGATGTGCTGGAGCTCAGCGCCGAATGGCAGCCCGAGGCCGGCCACAAGCTGCGCATCGCGCTGGTGAACGACCAGGTGCGCGACGCCATCCTGCGCCAGAGCGATGCCACGGTGTTCCCGGCAGTCACCCGCGTCTCGAACGTGGACCGCGTGCGCACGCAGGCGCTGGAGCTGGTGTGGCAGGCGCAGAACTTCGGGATCAAGGGCCTGAGCCTGGACGCGAACCTGACCCTGGCCGACGCCGTGGTGCGCGCCAACCGGCGCGACCCCGCCCAGGTGGGTAAGCAGTGGCCGCGCATCCCCAAGGTTCGGGCCAATCTGCTCGCCAGCTACCGCTGGCGTGCCCTGCAGAGCCAACCCTTTGCGTCGCTGGGCCTGCGCCACAGCAGCCGCAGCTATGGCACCAGCAACAACACCGACTTCAACAGCGATGTCTATGGCGGCATCTCCGCCCACACCCTGGTGGACCTGCGCGGCGGCTGGCAGCTGGACCACGGCATCGAACTCGCCCTGGGCCTGAACAACGCGCTGGACCAGCGCGCCTATCAGAGCCACCCCTATCCCGGCCGCACCCTGCTGGCCGAACTGCGCTGGAGCTTGTGATGCTGAACCGACGAAACGCCCTGCTCGCCGGCGCGGCCGGCCTGCTGGCCCCCGCTTGGGCGCAGAAGACCCCGCGTCCGCAACTGGCCACCACGGCCGCCTTCGATCCCGCCGGCAGACTCTGGCTGGCCGGGCTGGACCGCGCCGGCCGGCTGCGCCTGCGCCAAGGCGCCGGCCCATTGGAGGAAGGCCAAGGCCTGGACGTGGGCGAGGACCGCGTGGCCGCCGATGGTGAGGCCACGCCGCGCCTGCTCTTCGGCGCCGACGGGCTGGTGCTGCTCAGCTACGTGCGCGCCGGTCTGAAGCCCTACACAGGCGACGTGCGCCTGCTGCGATCGGTCGACGGCGGCGCCCGCTTCGCTGCCGCAGTCACGGTGCATCAGGACCGCCAGCCCATCACGCACCGTTTCCAGGCCATGGCCTTTGATGGCAAGGGGAATCTGCACCTGGCCTGGATCGACAAGCGCGACCTGGAAGCCGCCAAGGCCGCAGGCCAGCCCTACCGCGGCGCGGCGGTGTACCGCAATGTCAGCACGGACGGCGGCGCCAGCTTCGGCCCGGACATCAAGCTGGCCGACCATGCCTGCGAGTGCTGCCGCATCGCCTTCAGCCCCGCGGCGGATGGCCGCCTGGCCGCGCTGTGGCGCCATGTGTTCGAGCCCGATGAACGCCCCCAGGCCGACGCCGCGCGTCGTCCGCCCCCCGAGGGGGTGAGCAAACTCGGGAGCGGCCCTTCGTTTGCTCATGAGCGCGACCACGCCTTTGCCTGGCTGGATGGCAGTGCCCCCGTGCGCGCCAGTCTGGACCGCTGGGCGATTGACGCCTGCCCGCACCACGGCCCCGGCCTGGCCGCCGCGGCCGATGGCGGCTGGCATGCCTGCTGGTACGGCCAGCGCGCCGGCGAACCCGCGGTGCGCCTGGGTCGGCTGGATGAATCAGGGCGCCCGACCGACCGCTTACATGACACCCCGCGCGCTCTGCCCGAGGCCGAGCATGCGGACCTGATCAGTGCCGGCCGCCGGGTGGCCCTGGTCTGGCGCCAGTTCGACGGCCGCCAGACCCGGCTGCAGGCGCTGGTTTCGAAGGATGATGGCCGCCGCTGGCAGGCCCTGGAACTGGCCCAGAGCCCCCACCCCAACGACCACCCGCGCCTGCTGCGCCACGGCGAGCAGCTGTGGGCCGTGTGGCGCGACACCCAGGGCGTGCGCGTCCTTGAAGTCCATGCGTAAAGCACTCCTCTTGGCGCTGGCCCTCGCGCTGCCCACCCTACCCTGCACCGCCGCCGAGGAAGCCTTCGGCCCGCAGACCTTTCAGCAACTGCAGCAGCAGGTGCAGGGCCCCACCTGGCTGGTCTTCAGCGCCACCTACTGCGGCAACTGCCCCGCCGTGGTGGCCGGCCTGCGCCGCCAGCACCCCGACATGCCGCTGTGGCTGGTGCTGACGGACGACGGCGAGGAGACCCACCCGCTGCCGGCCGAGCGCCGCTGGCGCTTCGAGGGCCATGAGCTGGCCCTGCGCCATGCCGTGAACCCGCAGTGGAAGGGCATCACGCCCTATCTGGCGCTGCTGCGTCCGGGCCAGACGCCGCTGTTCGCCCTGGGGCAGCCCAGCAGCGCGCAGCTGCAGGCGCTGGAAAAAGCACGCGGAAAGCCAGCCAGTAAGTAGCGCCGGCATGGCGGCGGTTCTCCGCGCTTGGGGCCCGAGCCCGATCGCGAAACTGCCGCCCCATGACGACGCGCAGCCCCCAGCAGGTTTCTGCAGGGCCGCGGCAAGCCCTGGCGCTGCGCCGCGGGCCGGCCTGCGTCTGTCCATCGACGCCGCAATCGTCGATTGCGCCACTGCCGGTCTCGCAGCCCCACGCATCCGCGTCAAAGGGCGAGTCCATGGTGGCCGCTGTGCTTGCCCCGGGGCCGCATCCCCGGGGCAGGCCAGCGTTTTGCTCAGGTCTGGCCCACCAGCAAGCGCTCCAGCGCCTGCTCGCGCACGCCCCAGAAATCCTTCAGCGCCCGCGCCTGCTCGGCGGCCTGCTGCTGGCGCTCCGGGCTGGGCTGCGCCCGGCGCACGGCCTGGATCATCTTGTTCTTCTGCGTGTGCTCCAGGGCGATGAACTCGAACACCTGGGTGTCGTAGCCCTGGCTTTCCAGCAGCAGCGCGCGCAGGCCGTCAGTCAGCATTTCGGCCTCCTGGCCCAGGTGCACACCGTGCTTGAAGAGCGGGCGCAGCACGCCCGGCGGCTGCAGCTGGCCGCGCAGCTGCTTGTGGCAGCAGGGGGCGCTGAGGATCAGGCGCGCTCCGGCACGCAGGCCGTGGTGCAGCGCGTGGTCGGTGGCGGTGTCGCAGGCGTGCAGGGCGATCATCACGTCGAGGGGCAGCACCTGCTCATGGCCTACGTCACCCTGGCTGAAGCTCAATCCTTCCAGCCCCAAGCGGCGCGCGATGGCCTCGGTCTGATCGACCAGCTCCTGGCGCAGCTCCACGCCGCGCACCTGCGGCAGCCAGCCGCCACGCTGCAGATGCTCGTGCACCGCAAACGTCAGGTAGGCCTTGCCGCAGCCGAAGTCGGCCACACGCACGGGCTGGCCCGGATGGAGGCCGGCGGCGCGCAGACCGGCATCGAAGATCTCGACGAAGTGGTTGATCTGCCGCCACTTGCGCGCCATCGCCGGCACCAGCTCGACCTCGCCGCCACGACCGATCTGCGCCAGGCCCAGGGCCTGCCAGACGGGCGCTTCCAGGTGCAGCCAGCGCGGCTTCTCGCGGTTGTGGGCGGGCGCCGCGGCGACCGGCGCAGAACCTTTCGCGTGCTGCACCAGGCGAGCGCGGCCCTTGCGGTTGAAGTCCAGCTGCCAATGCCCCGCCGCGCCCTGCAGGCGCGCCGCCCGCAGCAGCGGGCCCAGATGCGCCTGCAGCACCGCCAGCGCCTCGTCGGGGCTGAGGTTGCGGGTGATGTCCTTGGTGGCATGGCGGAACACCAACTGCAGCGCTCGGCCCTGCTTCAGCTGCACCGGGCGCAGCAGCAGGCGCTGCAGGTCGCCCGCCTGGGCCGTGGGGGCACTGAGCTGAAGCTCCAAGCCCGCGTCCTCGTGCAGCGCCGGTGCACACAACTGCCAAAAGCGCTCCAGCGCCAGATCCTGTTCACTCATGGGCTGAATTGTCCGCGCCGTAGCATCCCCCCTTCCCCACCTGCCGCCCACCATGCCCTTGCCGCTTGAGGACATCCAGGCCGCCGTCTGCGCCTGGCACAACCGTCACCCGCTGGCGGCGCGCATCGGCGCGGAAGCGGTGCACAGCGTGGGCTGGGTGGCGCTGCCCTTCATGAAGGCCGCGCAGGCGCAGGAGCCCTCGCTCGATGCAGCGGCCAGCGAGGCGCCCACCCTGGTGGAGCCGCGACCACGCTGGCAGCTGCCGAACTGGACGCGCCGCCAGGCGCGCGGCAGCGGACCCTGGCCTGTGTTCAGCGAAACCTTCATCGAAGGCTTGAAACCGCGCCGCGTGGCCGCCTTTGCCGCCCTGCATGCCTGGCACCAGCCGCTCGACGATGGCTCGGAATGGCCGCAGCGCCGCGTGGAGGTGGACAGCGCGCTGGCCGAGGCCTGCCCCGGCGCCTGGCCCACCGAACGCTGGCTGGTGGCCGCCGCCGTCGACCACCAGGGCGAACGCCTGCGCGTGCTGGTGGGCGAGCACCAGGGCCGCTTGGCCGTGCTGGGCAGCACCCGCCACTGGGAGCGGCCGCGCCTGGCGATTGCGGGAGCCTTGGCGGCCTTTGCGGCCCTGGCGCTGGCCTGGCTGCTCTGGCCCGCCGGCACAGCCCAGGCCCCCGCCCCTGCTCCCGCCGCCAGCGCCGCCTCAGCGGCGGCTTCGGCCTCCTTGCCCGCCTCAGCCCCGGCCAGTGCGGCATCGGCCAGCGCGGCAGCACCGGCCGAAGCTGCGTCGATGCCCGCCTCGGCCGTCGCTCCGGAGGCGGCCTCGGAGCCGGCCTCGGAGGCCGCCTCCGGCATTCCCGACATCCGGCCGCGCCTTGGGCCCGTGCGCCGCAGCCCTCGCGAAGTGCTGCAGGGCAAGGCCAACGCGCCCAGCAACCCCGTGAGCGCCGCACCCGCCAGCAGCCCAGCCAGCCCGCCTGCTGGCGCCAGTGCACCCTACCGCGGCGCCGCCACGCCCGAGCAGTTGCGCCTGCAGAGTGCCGCGGCCGGCCCGCAAGTGGCCCTGGTGAGCCCTGGCTTTGCCAACAAGGCCGAGGCAGAAGCCCAGCTGGAGCGCATGCGCACCCATGTGAGGACGATCGTCAGCGACGCCGCGCTGCTGCAGGCCGAGGTGTTTGAGACCCCGCAAGGCTGGCGCGCCGCGGTCTGGCCCTTCGGCACGCGCGAGGAAGCCCAGATCGTCAACGCCACCATGGTGGCGCGCGGCTGGAAGACCCGCGCGGTGGACTTTTAGGACCGATAGTCCGCGTTGATGCGGACGTAGTCTTCGCTGAAGTCGCAGGTCCAAACCGTGCTGCTGGCCGCGCCACGGCCGAGGTGCACGCGCACCAAGATGTCGCTGCCGGCCATGACCTTGGCGGCCTCGGCCTCCACGTAGGCAGGGTGGCGGCCGCCCTGGGTCACCACATGCACGTCGCCCAGGTGCATCTCAATGCGGTTCTGGTCCAGATCGGCAATACCGGCGTAGCCCACCGCAGCGAGGATGCGGCCAAGGTTGGGGTCGGAAGCGAAAAAGGCCGTCTTGACCAGGGGCGAGTGGGCGATGGCATAGGCCGCCAGGCGGCACTCGGCTTCGTCGCGCCCGCCGTCGATCTGCACGCGGATGAACTTGGTGGCGCCCTCGCCGTCGCGCACGATGGCCTGGGCCAGCTGCACGGCCAGGTCGTTCAGTGCGGTGCGCAGCGCCTGGCCGGCGGGGCTGTTCAGGTCCGTGATGGGCGCATGGCCGGCCTTCTGCGTGGCCACCACGACGAAACTGTCGTTGGTGCTGGTGTCGCCGTCGACGGTGATGCGGTTGAAGCTGGCATCGGCCGCCTCGCGCGCCAGCGCGTTCAACAGGCCGGGGTCAACACAGGCATCGGTGGCGATGAAGCCCAGCATGGTCGCCATATTGGGACGGATCATGCCGGCGCCCTTGGCGATGCCGGACAGGGTGACCGGGCGGCCCTCGATCTCGATCGTGCGCGAGGCCGCCTTGGGCAGGGTGTCCGTGGTCATGATGGCCTGGGCAGCCTCGAACCACTGCGCGGGGGCAGCGGCGGCAATCGCGGCGTCCAGCCCGGCCTCGATGCGCTCGACCGGCAGGGTTTCCATGATCACGCCGGTAGAGAACGGCAGCACCTGCTCGGGCTGGACGCCCAAACGGGCCGCCAGCGCCACGCAGCTGCGCTTGGCACGCGCCAAGCCATCGGCACCGGTGCCGGCATTGGCATTACCGGTGTTGATCAGAAAGGCCCGGATGCCCGGGCGCTGCAGGTGCTCGCGGCACAGCTGCACGGGAGCGGCGCAGTAGCGGTTCTGCGTGAACACGCCGCCCACGGCCGCGCCTTCATCCAGCAACCACACCGACAGATCCCGCCGCCCCGGCTTGCGGATGCCCGCCATGGTGGAGCCGATGCGCACCCCCGGCACGGGCAAGAGGTCGGCAGGATTGGGGGCTTGCAGATCGACGGGCATGGTGGACTCCTGAGGGGCCGCGGATTCTAGAAACGACAAGGCCGCCATCGGGCGGCCAGGTCAGAAGAAGTCAAAGGAGATCCAGTGGCACCGCGGAACCGGCTCCGCCGGGCCGCTGGTGCCGCCCCCTGGGCGGAGGCGGCCCCTTGGGCCGCTTCGGGGGGGGGGGTCAAGCCAGCTTTCCGTGGCAGAACTTGAACTTCTGCCCGCTGCCGCAGGGGCAGGGATCGTTGCGACCAACGCCGGCATACTGGTTCGGCTCGGCTTCCTGCGAGACCGAGCCGTCCTCGTTCGGATGCGTGTAGGTCATGTTGCGCGGCGCTTCGGCGGCCGCCGCACGGGCCGCGGCCTCAGCAGCGGCCTGGGCCTCGGCCTCGGTCTGGATGCGCACGTTCATCAGCACGCGTGTCACTTCCAGCTTCACGGCATCCAGCAACTGGGCGAACAGCTCGAAGGCCTCGCGCTTGTACTCCTGTTTGGGGTTCTTCTGCGCATAGCCGCGCAGATGGATGCCCTGGCGCAGGTAGTCCAGCGCCGCCAGGTGCTCGCGCCAGCGGTGGTCGATGCTCTGCAGCAGCACCATGCGCACGAAGGGCATGAACTGATCGGCGCCGATGGCCTCGACCTTGGCGTTGAAGGCCTGATGCGCGGTCTGGATGACCTTGGCGAGGATGTCCTCGTCGGTGATCGAGTCCGAGGCCTGGGTCATGCCCAGCAGGTCCAGGTCCAGCTGCCACTCGTCCTTCAGCACGCGCTGCAGACCGGGCAGATCCCACTGCTCTTCCAGGCTCTCGGGCGGCACATGGGCCCGCACCACGTCGGTGATGGCGCCCTCACGCAGATGCGTGATCTGCGGCATCAGGTCGGCGGCTTCGAGGATGTCGTTGCGCTGCTGGTAGATGACCTTGCGCTGGTCATTGGCAACGTCGTCGTACTCCAGCAGCTGCTTGCGGATGTCGAAGTTGCGCGCCTCGACCTTGCGCTGCGCACTCTCCAGCGAACGGCTGACGATGCCGGCCTCGATGGCCTCGCCATCGGGCATCTTCAGGCGCTCCATGATGGCCTTGACGCGCTCACCGGCAAAGATGCGCATCAGCGGATCGTCCAGCGAGAGGTAGAAGCGCGATGCACCCGGGTCGCCCTGGCGGCCCGAACGGCCACGCAGCTGGTTGTCGATGCGGCGGCTCTCATGGCGCTCGGTCGAGACCACGCGCAAACCCCCGGCGGCCTTGACCTGCTCATGCAGACCCTGCCATTCGTCGTGCAGCTTGCGGATGCGCGCTTCCTTCTCGGCGGCGGGGATCGACTCGTCGGCTTCGAGGATCTGCACCTGCTTCTCGACGTTGCCGCCCAACACGATGTCGGTACCACGACCGGCCATGTTGGTGGCGATGGTGATCTGACCCGGACGACCGGCCTGGGCAATGATCTCGGCCTCGCGCTGGTGCTGCTTCGCGTTCAGCACGTTGTGCGGCAGTTTGGCCTTGTCCAGCAAGGTGGAGACGATCTCGGAGTTCTCGATCGAGGTCGTGCCCACCAGCACCGGCTGGCCCCGCTCGTGCGCCGCGCGGATGTCCTTGACGACCGCCTCGTACTTTTCCTTCGTGGTCTTGTAGACCAGGTCCAGCTCGTCCTTGCGGATGGTCGGCTTGTTGGGCGGGATGACCACCGTTTCCAGGCCATAGATCTCCTGGAATTCGTAGGCCTCGGTGTCGGCCGTGCCCGTCATGCCGGCCAGCTTGCCGTACATGCGGAAGTAGTTCTGGAAGGTGATCGAGGCCAGGGTCTGGTTCTCGGCCTGGATGGCCACGCCTTCCTTGGCCTCGACGGCCTGGTGCAGGCCGTCGCTCCAGCGCCGGCCCGTCATCAGGCGGCCGGTGAACTCGTCCACGATGATGACTTCGCCGTTCTGCACCACGTAATGCGTGTCGCGCTGGAACACATGGTGGGCGCGCAAGGACGCGTACAGGTGGTGCACCAGCGAGATGTTGCTGGGGTCGTAGAGGCTCGCGCCCTCGGGCAGCAGCCCGGCTTGGTTCAGCAGGCGCTCGGCGCTTTCGTGACCGGCCTCGGTCAGGAAGATCTGGTGCGACTTCTCGTCCACCGTGAAGTCGCCCGGCTCGATGACGCCTTCGCCGGTGCGCGGATCGGCCTCGCCAATCTGCTTTTTCAGCTGCGGTGCGATGGCGTTGATTCGCAGGTAGACATCGGTGTGGTCGTCGGCCTGACCCGAGATGATCAGCGGCGTGCGCGCCTCGTCGATCAGGATCGAGTCCACCTCGTCCACGATGGCATAGGCCAGGCCGCGCTGCACGCGGTCCTCGGTCATCTGCACCATGTTGTCGCGCAGGTAGTCAAAGCCGTACTCGTTGTTCGTGCCGTAGGTGATGTCGGCGTTGTAGGCCTCCTGCTTGGTCTCGCGCGGCACATGGCTCTGGTTGATGCCGACCGTCAGACCCAGGAAGTTGTACAGCTTGCCCATCCATTCGGCGTCGCGACGGGCGAGGTAGTCGTTCACCGTCACCACATGCACGCCCTTGCCCGTCAGCGCATTCAGGTAGACCGGCAGCGTGGCCATCAGGGTCTTGCCTTCACCGGTGCGCATTTCGGCGATCTTGCCTGCATGGAGCACCATGCCGCCGATCAGCTGCACATCGAAGTGGCGCATCTTGAGCACGCGCTTGCTACCCTCGCGGCACACGGCAAAGGCTTCGGTCAGCAGGTTGTCCAGGCTTTCCCCAGCGGCCACCCGCTGCTTGAACTCGGCAGTCTTGGCACGCAGCGCCTCGTCGCTCAAGGCCTCGATCTGGGGCTCCAGCGCGTTGATGGCCTGCACCGTCTTGCGGTACTGACGCAGCAGGCGCTCATTGCGGCTACCAAAGATGGAGGTGAGGAGCTTGGGCAACATGGGTGATCGCTGTTCTAGGGGTGCCGGTTCGGCAAGCCGCGCCAGTTTGGGGCGGAACGCCGCTTCACAAGGGCGGCAAACCCGGCACGGGGCTCGGGCAAAGCGCGCGATGTTAGCAGCGGCCCCTACACTGATCCCATGGTCCAGCCGCGCCGAGTCAAGCCCAGCGTTCCGGCCCCGTTGACGGTCGGTCAGGCCTTGCGCGCCAGCAACCAGCTCGTGCACCTGGGCGAGTTGATGGCCGGCTCGCGAGCCCGGTTGGAATGCGTAAAGGCCGCCGTGCCGCGCAGTCTGCATGGCGCCCTGCTGCCCGGCCCATTGGATGCCGAGGGCTGGAGCCTGCTGGTGCGCAATGCCGCCGCGGCCGCCAAACTGCGCCAGCTCAAGCCCCATCTGGAGATGCTGCTCAAGGAGCGCTACGGGCCTGAAGAGAACTTGCGCATCCGCGTGATGGCGTGATGTGGTGCCGGCTGTCCGAATCGAACGGACGACCTTCCGCTTACAAGGCGGGTGCTCTACCAACTGAGCTAAGCCGGCTAAGGCCTGCGCGGCAGGCCTGGTGCGCTTACTTGACCCGTTTCAGGGTCGGGCGCGGCCCCGGGTCTTCGGGCGGCGGATTGTCACCGCTTTTCTCGGCGCCTTTGCTTAGCTGAGGCGCCAAGCGCAGCGCGGGCGCTTCGGGTTCCTGGCCGGCCTCCGCGGGCGCTTCTGGCGCCGGAAAGGCCATGCCCTGGCCGTTCTCGCGGGCGTAGATCGCCAGCACCTGACCCACGGGCACCTGCACCTCGCGCGCCACGCCGCCGAAGCGGGCCTTGAACTCGATCCACTCATTGCCGATCTGCAGGCCTTGCGTGGCCTCCAGACCGACGTTCAGTGTGATCTGCCCATCGCGCACAAACTCCATGGGCACGCGCACGCCGACACCCAGCTGCACGGCCAGGTAGGGCGTGAAGCCGTTGTCGCAGCACCACTCGTGCAGCGCGCGGATCAGATAGGGCCGTGTCGAGGGCAGATCGTCGGGCGTCTCTTGCATCGTCGGCCGATCAGCGGCGCATCACCTTCTCGGAGGGCGTCAGCGCCTCGATATAGGCCGGACGCGAGAAGATGCGCTCGGCGTACTTCAGGAGCGGCGCGGCGTTCTTGCTCATGTCGATGCCGTAGTAGTCCAGGCGCCACAGCAGCGGAGCGATGGCGACGTCAAGCATCGAGAAGTCATCGCCCAGCATGAACTTGTTCTTCAGGAAGATCGGCGCCAGCTGCGTCAGGCGGTCGCGGATCTGGCTGCGTGCCTTCTCGAGCTGCTTGTCGGTGGGCTTGGGGCCGCCGCTGCGGTTCTCCAGGATGTTCACGTAGGCAAACAGTTCCTTTTCGAAGTTCAGCAGGAACAGGCGCACGCGGGCGCGGGCGAGCGGGTCGCCGGGCATCAGCTGCGGGTGCGGGAAGCGCTCGTCGATGTACTCGTTGATGATGTTGCTTTCGTACAGGATCAGATCGCGCTCCACCAGGATGGGCACGTCGTTGTACGGGTTCATCAGCGCGATGTCTTCGGGCTTGGCGAACAGGTCCACATCGCGGATCTCGAAGTCCATGCCCTTCTCGAACAGGACGAAGCGGCAGCGGTGCGAGTAAGGGCAGGTCGTGCCCGAGTAGAGGACCATCATGGTGCTGGACTCCGAAGTCAGATCAAAAAACAAAGACGCAGTGCGCGGCCGGACTCACCGAGGCCCCGCACTGCGCCGGGAAGTAGGCGCAGGGGCTTACTTCACATCCTTCCAATAAGCCGCATTCAGGCGCCAGGCGAACAGGGCAAAGATGCCCAGAAACACCAGCACGCCCACGCCGAGGCTGAAGCGCTGCTTCTGCTGCGGCTCGGCCATCCAGTTCAGATAGGCCACCAGGTCGCCGACCGCGCTGTCGTACTGCTGGGCGCTCATCTGACCGGGCTTCACCACATCCCAACGGCCGGTGAAGACATGGACCTTGTGGCCATGCTCTTCACGCTCCTCGAACACCGGCTTGCGCTCGCCCTGCAGCTCCCAAAGCACATGGGGCATGCCGATTGAAGGGAAGACCAGGTTGTCCCAGCCCGTTGCCTTGGTGTCGTCGCGGTAGTAGCTGCGCCACAGGGTGTAGAGGTAGTCGGCCCCGGTGCCCTTGGCACCATCGGCCCGCGAACGGGCGACCAGGGTCAGATCCGGCGGCGTGGCGCCAAACCAGGCCTTGGCTTCTTTCGGATCGATCGCGGACTTCATCTGCTCCCCCACCTTGTCGGTGGTGAACATCAGGTTGTCCTTGATCTGCTCCGTCGTCAGGCCAATCTCTTGCAGCCGGTTGAAGCGGTGGTAGGCCGCGCTGTGGCAATTCAGGCAGTAGTTGGCGAACAGCTTGGCACCGTTTTGCAGCGCCGCCATGTCGCTCATCTTCTCCGTCGGGAAGCGATCCCAGGCCACGCCGCCGCCTGCAGCGAAGGCGCTCAGGCTCAGGGCAGTCATCAGGGAGGCGAGGATTTTCTTCATGGTTGTTCGTCTCCGGGCGATCAGTGGGCGTGGAAGGTCACGCGGTCGGGCGGAGTCTTGAACTCGCCCTTGACGCTCCACCAGGGCATCAGCAGGAAGAAGCCCATGTAGAACAGCGTGCCGATCTGCGACACGATGGTGCCGGCCGTGCTCGGCGGCTGCACGCCCAAATAGCCCAGGATCAGGAAGACCACAACGAACACGGCATAGAGCCACTTGTTCCAGTCCGGGCGGTAGCGGATCGACTTCACCGGCGATTTGTCGAACCAGGGCAGAAAGAAGAGGATCACCACGGTACCGCCCATCACCACCACGCCCCAGAACTTGGCGTCGAAGCCGGCCAGCAGCGGGTTGGTGATCTCCATGCCCATCCAGCCGCCCAGCACCGCCGGCACGCCGAACAGGAAGAACAGCACCGCCATCAAGCCCCAGTAGCCGCTCTTGAACCAGGCAGGCAGGCTGGAGCGACGCACCGAGATCAGGCCCACGAGCACGAAGAACAGCCACATGAAGGGCATGAAGGCCGAAGTGGTGGCACGCAGCATCGAGTAGAAGGGCGTGAAGTACCAGACCGGAGCGATGTGCGCCGGCGTCTTCAGCGGATCGGCCGGGATGAAGTTGTTGAACTCCAGGAAGTAGCCACCCAGTTCCGGCGAGAAGAACACGATGGCGCAGAACACCATCAGGAACAGCGACACGGCGTAGATGTCGTGCACCGTGTAGTAGGGGTGGAAGGGCACGCCATCCAGCGGACGACCGTTTGCATCCTTGTGCTTCTTGATCTCCACGCCGTCCGGGTTGTTCGAACCCACGTCATGCAGCGCCAGCAAATGCGCCACCACCAGGCCCAGCAGGACCAGCGGCACGGCGATCACGTGAAAGCTGAAGAAGCGGTTCAGGGTGGCGTCCGACACAACGAAGTCACCACGGATCATCAGCGCCAGGTCCGGCCCCACGAAGGGAATGGCCGAGAACAGGTTGACGATCACCTGGGCACCCCAGTAGCTCATCTGGCCCCAGGGCAGCAGGTAGCCCATGAAGGCCTCGGCCATCAGGCACAGGAAGATCGCGCACCCGAAGATCCAAACCAGCTCACGCGGCTTGCGGTAGCTGCCGTAGATCAGGCCGCGGTACATGTGCAGGTAGACGACGACAAAGAACGCCGAAGCACCGGTCGAGTGCATGTAGCGCACCAGCCAGCCCCAGGGCACGTCGCGCATGATGTACTCGACCGAGGCGAAGGCCAGATTCGCGTCGGGTTTGTAGTGCATCACCAGGAAGATGCCGGTGACGATCTGGATCACCAGCACCAGCAGGGCCAGGGAACCGAAGATGTACCACCAGTTGAAGTTCTTCGGCGCGTAGTACTCCGACATGTGGACCTTGTAGGCGTCGAACGCGGTCGGGAACCGGTTCTCCAGCCAGGTCATGGTCTTCACGCCCACCGAGGCGCCCGCGGGCGCTTCCTTGAATTCGGCCATGTTGGGTCCTTATGCCTTCTTGTCTTCGCCGATCAGCAGCTTGGTGTCGGACAGGTACATGTGCGGGGGCACTTCCAGGTTGTCCGGCGCCGGCTTGTTCTTGAACACGCGACCGGCCATGTCGAAGGTCGAGCCGTGGCAGGGGCAGAGGAAGCCGCCATTCCAGTCATCGGGCAGCGAGGGCTGGGCGCCGGTCTGGAACTTGTCGGACGGCGAGCAACCCAGGTGCGAGCAGATGCCCACGGCCACGAAGTACTCGGGCTTGATCGAGCGGTACTCGTTCTTGGCGTAGTCCGGCGTCGGGTAGGCCGTGCGCTTGGAATCTGGATCGGCCACCTGGGGCGTGGTCTTCTTCAGGGCCTCGAGTTGTTCGGGCGTGCGGCGCACGATCCAGACCGGCTTGCCGCGCCATTCCACCGTGAGCTTCTCGCCCGGCTTCATGGCGCCGATGTCCACCTCGACGGCGGCCCCGGCGGCCAGCGCGCGCTCGGAGGGGCTGAAGGTCTTCACAAACGGGACGGCCACCGCCACCCCGCCCACTGCGCCCGCGCATCCCGTGGCGATCATCCACGTGCGCTTGCTGTTATCCACATCGCTCATGAGCATCCTCTGGCGGGTTTTCTGATTCTTCGGGCACGCCGTTCCGGAGGGTCCGGAGCCCCTCGGGCGAGGGGGCAGGCGCACTGAACATGCTGCAAAAGGGCAAGCACGCTCGCAAAGCGGCGCGGATTCTAGCGGCAGGGTCAAGGCCTTCCTGGGGGCGCCCTCGGGAAAGTCGCCACAAGCCGCCCCGCGGTCATGCTCACAATGCGCCCCTCCCCATCCAAGAGGTCCAGGCCATGAGCTTTTTCTCCGAATTCAAGGAATTCGCCGTCAAGGGCAATGTGATCGACCTGGCGGTCGGCGTCATCATCGGCGGCGCCTTCGGCAAGATCGTCGACTCGCTGGTGGGCGACGTCATCATGCCCGTGATCTCGCAGATCTTCGGCGGCCTTGACTTCAGCAACTACTTCATCCCGCTGGCCGGCCAGACGGCCGCCACGCTGGCCGAGGCCAAGAAGGCCGGCGCCGTGCTGGCCTACGGCAGCTTCATCACGGTGGCCCTGAATTTCCTGATCCTGGCCTTTGTGATCTTCCTGATGGTCAAGCAGATCAACCGCCTCAAGCGCGAGGCGCCCGCCGCAGCCCCGGCCGAGCCTGCGCCAACCACGGAAGACATCGTGCTGCTGCGCGAGATCCGCGACAGCCTCAAGCGCTGAAACGGCCCGCTCTTCCGGCATGATGGGCGCCCCTGGGCGCCCTCTCGCTTTCTCGCGCCGTTTCAAACCATGCCTACTCCCCTGACTCCCCATCTGCAGTTGGCCTTGCAGCGCCTCGGCCAGGCCTTTGAGCAGGCACTCGAGCGCACACAGGAAGTGACTGGCCAGTTGGCCGGCTCGGCGCTCAAAGCCGCGCGACGCGACGAGCTGCTGCTCACCCAGGCACTTTTGCGGCAGCAGCACGCGCAGTGCATTGGCAACTTTGAGCACAGCCTGAGACACCAGTGGGAGCAAGCGCAAACAGTCGGAGAACCCGTGCGCAACCGCCCCTCCGCCTGGGGTGAGCTGTCTCTCATGGACGATTCCGCTGTGGATGCCCTGGTGGCGGCGGACCGCATCGGCAAGGCCCTAGGCCATGGTTGCGAGTGGGAATTGCGCGACGTCGAGTCCTTCGTTGGCGCGTTGCTGAACGACGACGACGCGGGCCCGGACCGCAATCCGGTGCGCCCTGAGATCGTCGCCCGGGCGCTGATGCATGCGGTCGATGAACTCACCGACCAGGCCAGCCTGCGCCAGACCCTGAGCGAAGAAATCACCCGCAGCCTGTCGCTGCAAATGAAGCTTTGCTACGCCGATCTGGCCATTCAGTTCCGCCAGCGCGGGCTCAAAGCCCAAGATCTGCGCCCGCTGACCAGCGACGCTGCCCCCCGCGGGCCCGCGCCTGCCATGGCGAACGCGGGGCCCGCGGCGCCGATGGGAGGGCCGGCCGGGGCGGCGATGCCGACCGGCCCCGGTGGCCAGGCCGTGGCACCAGCACCCATAGGTGCGCAGGGCGGACTTGGCTATGTCGAACCGGTGGTGATGGACCTGCTGCGGCGCCTGCATGTCGCCACACCAGCGGTCAGCATGGCGGCACTGGCCGATCCGAGTGCCACGGCGGCCATGCCGGGCAATCTGATCCACCAGCACCGTGACGAGCTGCGCCAGGCCACCCACACGCCGCTCGACCACATGGTGATCGACGTGGTGGCGAGCCTTTTCGATGCCATCCTGGCCGACCCCAAGGTGCCGCCCCAGATGGCGCGCCTGCTCGGACGCCTGCAGCTCCCGGTGCTGCGCGCCGCACTGGGCGACACCAGCTTCTTTGCCAAGCGCAACCACCCGGTGCGCCGCTTCGTCAATCGCCTGGCTTCACTGGCCTGCTCGTTCGAGGATTTCAGCCGCGACCCCGGTCTGGGCTTCCTGAAGCGCGTCTCCGAGCTGGTCGAGGAGATCGCCGGCGGCGACTTCGAGCGCATCAAGACCTACGAGAACCAGCTCGACCAGCTCGACGCCTTCATCGCCGGTCAGGCCCAGCAGACCCTGCAGGCGCAAGGCCAGGACACCGCCGCGCTGCTGGAGCGAAAGGAAGCCTTGGCGCGTCAGCGTCTGCAGTATCAGAAGCAGCTGGAAAAGGCGCTGGGCGATCTGCCACTGCCTGAGTTCCTGCGCCGCTTCCTGGCGCGCGACTGGGGGCCGGTGATCGTCGAGGCCTCCACCAAGGGCGAAGCGCAGGAACTGATGGCGCGCCGCCAGGGCCGTGATCTGGCGGTCTCGGTGCTGCCCAAGGGCGGCTCGCCCGCGCGCAAGGACTTCCTGGCTCAGCTGCCGCTGCTGGTGCGTGGCGTCAACCTTGGCCTGGACACGGTGGGCAGCCCGGAGGCGATCCGCAAGCAGCTGTTCGCCGACCTGCTGCCCGTGCATGCCGAGTCGCTCAAGACGCCAAGCCTCTCACCGCTGGACCACAACCTGCTGGTCAAGCGCATCGAGGCGGCCTTCGGTCTGGCAGTGCCAGGCGAAGCGGAGGCACTGCGCGCTACGGCGACGCTGGACATCGACCTCGAACAGGTCTTCGCCCCTGAAGAGGCCAGCCAGGTCGGGCTGGTGGCCGAGGCGCAGGTGGCCTGGAACGGGCAGGTCGACATCGACCTGGGCGCCGAGCCCGAGGCACCCTTGCAGGCGGTGGACATCAGCATCGATGGCCTGCCCGAGGCCGAGGCGCCCGAGCCGACTTCGGGCACCGCCCTGTTCGACCATCTGCAACTGGGCTGTGCCTACCGCATCCACACCGGTACGGACTGGAAGAAGGTCAAGCTGACCCACATCAGCGCGCAGCGCAGCTTCTTCATCTTTACCGAGGGCGAGCAGTTCCCGAAAACGGTGACGATGACCGCGCGCATGCTGCGCCGACTGTGCGAGACCGAACGTCTGCGCACAGTGGAAAACGCCTTCCTGCTGGAGCGCGCCACCGCACGCGCACGCAATCAGCTGGCGGCCTTGCTACCGGCGGCGAAAGCGGGCGCCGCCCGCTGATCCGCCAGGCGTGCGGCCAGCCGCCAGGCCGCCAGCAGGCTGCGCGGGTCGGCCAGCCCGCGGCCCGCGATGTCGAAGGCGGTGCCGTGGTCCGGGCTGGTGCGCACGAAGGGCAGACCCAGGGTCAGGTTCACGCCCTCGTCCAGGCCCAGGTATTTGATGGGGATCAGGCCCTGGTCGTGCGTCATCGCCACCACGGCATCGAACTCTCCAGCGCGCGCGCGCATGAACACGGTGTCCGGCGCGAAGGGGCCTTGCGCCTTGATTCCCGCGGCGCGGCAGTCGGCCACGGCCGGCGCGATCTCGCGCAGTTCCTCGTCGCCAAACAGTCCGCCCTCGCCCGCGTGCGGGTTCAGCCCCGCCACCGCGATGCGCGGCGCCGCCAGGCCGAAAGGGCCGCGCAGGGCGGCATCCAGCATCTTTACCGTGTCTCGCACCGACGCACGGGTGACGAGGTTCACCGCTTCGCGCAGCGCCACGTGCACGGTCACCAGGACGACGCGGAGCTCTTCGTTCACCAGCATCATGCGCACCTCAGGCACGCTCGCCAGGGCCTGCAGCATCTCGGTGTGGCCGGGGTAGTCCACCCCCGCGGCGTGCAGGGCCTCCTTGTGGATGGGGGCAGTCACCAGCCCGCCGCCCTGCCCCCCCTGGATGGCCGCCACGGCGGCCTCGATGCAGCGCGCCGCGGCCCGACCGCAATCGGCGCGCACCTGCCCTTGCTCACCCGCCAGCAGTGAATCCGGCAGGCCGGGCGGCTCCCAGACCGCCAGCGCACCGGGTGGTGGTGACTCGTCGGGCGTGTCCAGCACGGCCAGGGGTCGGTGCAAGCCACATTGGGCCAACGCGCGGCGCAGTACCGCCGCCGAACCCACCACCGTGGCCGGCCCGAGCGGACGCTGCGCCCAGGCCTTGACGATCAGCTCCGGGCCGATGCCGGCCGCATCGCCCTGGGTCAGGAGGATGGGCTTCATGCCGGGTTGTCCAGATCGCAGAACTGCCAGTCGAGCGCAAAACGTTGCGCCAGATGCGCCCCCAGGGCCTGCACGCCGTAGCGCTCGCTAGCATGGTGGCCACAGGCATAGAAGGCCACGCCGGTCTCTCGTGCCAGGTGCAGCTGGGGCTCGCTCATCTCACCGGTGACGAAGGCATCCGCGCCCGCCTCAATTGCCGCTTCGAAATAGCCCTGTGCACCGCCGGTGCACCAGGCCACGCGGCGCAGCGGGCGACCATCGCCAGGCAGCAGGGTCACCGGGCGCTGCAGCGCCGCCTGCAACTGCTGCTGCAGGCCTTCGGCCGACAGAGCCTGCGGCAGCGCACCCGCAAACACCAGCTGCTGCTCGCCCAGGCGTTGGTCCGCCACCCAGCCCAGGCGCGCCCCAAGGGCGGCGTTGTTGCCCCATTCGGGGTGGGCATCCAACGGCAGGTGATAGGCCAACAGGTTCAGATCCGCCCCGAGCAGCAGCCCGACGCGCTGGCGCAGCCAGCCGGTCAGGCGGCCATCCTGGCCCCGCCAGAACAGGCCGTGGTGCACCAGCAGCGCATCCGCGCGCCAGTCCAGCGCCTGCTCGATGAGCGCCCGGCTGGCCGTCACGCCCCCCATCAGGCGCTGCACCCGTGGCCGGCCTTCGACCTGCAGGCCATTCGGTCCGTAGTCCTTAAACTGATTCACGCACAGGGCGTCGCTGAGGTAACGCTCGAGTTCCGTGCGTTCGACCATGAGGGGGATCCTTGCTGAAGCGGCTGTGGTTGATTTTCGCCCAGGCCTGTACGGTGCTTCTGGCCGCCGGCTTCGTGTTGCTGACGCTGAAGCCGCAGTGGTTCGAACGCGCGGCACCGGCACCTGCCACCGGCGCCGGCGAGCTGAGCCTGGCCGCACGGCGGGCCGCACCGGCCGTGGTGGCCATCGATGTGGAGCAGCAGCGCGGCGAGCAGGGCGCGGGCATGGGCTCCGGGGTGATCGTCGATGGCCAGGGCCTGGTGCTGACCAATCACCATGTGGTGCAGGGCGCGCGCCGCATCGAGGTGGAACTGCAGGACGGCCGCCGCGCGGAGGCCACACGCGTGGGCAGCGACCCCGAGACCGATCTGGCCCTGCTGCGCATCCGGTTGCCCGGCCTGCCGGTGGCGCGCTGGGGTGACTCCAAGGACCTGCGCGTGGGCGACCCGGTGCTGGCCATCGGCAACCCTTTCGGCGTCGGCCAGACCGTGACGGCCGGCATCGTGAGCGCGCTGCAACGCCGCCAGCTCGGCATCAATGTGTTCGAGAACTTCATCCAGACCGATGCGGCCATCAACCCCGGCAACTCCGGCGGCGCGCTGGTGGACCGCGAGGGCCGGCTGGTCGGCATTCCGAGCGCGATCTACTCGCGCAGCGGTGGCAGCCTGGGTGTGGGCTTCGCGATCCCAGCCGAGTTGGCGCGCGAAGTGCTGCTGGCCCTGCAGCGCGACGGCCGCGTCATCCGCGGCTGGATCGGCGTGCAGACCCGCACGTTGACACCCGAACTGGTAGAGGCCTTGAAGCTGGGCAGCTCGGAGGGCGTGCTGGTCAGTGGCGTGGTGGCTGGAGCACCTGCCGCCCAGGCCGGCGTGAAAGCCGGCGATGTGCTGCAGGCGGTCGCCGGTCAGGCGGTGCGCAGCCCGGAGCAGTTGCTGGAGCGTGTGGCCGCGCTGGCCCCGGACAAGCCCGCCCGTCTCAGCCTCCTGCGCGGCAGCAAGGCGCTGGATGTACAGGTTCAGGTGGGCGTGCGGCCGCGCGCGGACCAGCCGGATCAGCCGGACGTCGAGGACTGAGTCTTGTCGCCGCTCTTGTTGCGGCGCAGCAGCACTGCGGTCCAGATGCCGATCTCGTACAGCACGCACATCGGGATGAAGAGCGACAGCTGCGAGATCACGTCCGGCGGCGTGACGATGGCCGCCACCACGATGGACGCGACGGCAAAGTAGCCGCGCCACTCCTTGAGCTTTTCCACCGACACGATGCCCAGGGCCGCGAGCACCACCACGGCCACCGGGACCTCGAAGGCGATGCCGAACACCAGGAAGAGCGTGAGCACGGTGCCGAAATACTGTTCGATGTCCGGCGCGACCTGGATCGCCGTGGGCGCCACCGCCACCAGGAACTTGCTCAGGGCCGGCAGCACGATGAAGTAGCAGAACGCCACGCCGACGAAGAAGAGCAGCGTGCTGCTGACCACCAGGGGCAGCACGAAGCGCTTTTCGTGTGAGTACAGGCCCGGGGCCACGAAGGCCCAGAGCTGGTACAGCACAAAGGGCAAGGCGATCAGGAAGCCGCCCATGAGCGTGATCTTCAGCGGCACCATGAAGCCGGAGAACACGCCCGTGGCGAGCAGCTTGGTGCCCGTGGGCAGGCTGCGCGTCATCGGCTCGGCCAGCAGGTCATACAAGCCAGCCGGGCCCGGCCACAGGCAGAGCAGGCCAAAACCCAGGCCGATGGCCAGCAGCGCGCGCACCAGGCGGTCGCGCAGCTCAATCAGGTGCTCGACGAAGGGCTGCTCGGTACCAGCCAGTTCGTCGTCAGGGTCTTGCGGTTTGGAGCTCATCGACGGGGGCGGTGGCGGGCCACGCGCGCGGCGCCGGATTGAACATGGCGCCGCACACCGTTGCGCTGCTTGAACCAGACCGGCGTATTGGAGCGCCGGATGCGCCAGTTCTTGCGCGGCGGCTTGTAGGGCGCCGGGCTCCAGCTGGGTTCGGCGGATTCGCCGCTGGCCCAGGTTTCGTTGAAGGTGGTCTGCACTTCGTTCAGGCTGCCGCTGACTTCCGCCGCGGCCTCCTGGAATTGCGACTTCATCTTGTTGAGCTCATCGAGCTCCATCGAACGGTTCACCTCGGCCTTGACGTCCGCCACATAGCGGCGCGCCTTGCCCAGCAGGTGGCCCGCCGTACGCGCCACCTTGGGCAGGCGCTCCGGCCCGATGACGATGAGCGCCACCACGCCGATCATGGCGAGCTTGTCCAGACCCAGGTCCAGCATGGGCGCCTTTGCGTGCTAGGAGCGGCGAACCGCTCAGGAATGGGTCTTCTTCTCGGTCGCCTGCACGTCCACCGTGTTGGCGTCATTCGCTTGGCCGACCCGCTGCTGCGGATCGTTCGGAGCGGGCGCACTGCCGTCCTTCATGCCGTCCTTGAAACCCTTGACGGCCGCACCGAGATCGGAGCCCACGTTCTTGAGCTTCTTGGTACCAAACACCAGCACGACCACCAACAGCACGATCAGCCAGTGCCAAATGCTCAAACCACCCATTACATGCTCCAGAGATAGAGAGTGCGATTCTAGGTCGCGGTGTATGGCGTGGATTTGACGGGGGACAGGTTTGTCAGGGGTGGGGCGGTGGGTAGCGTCGCTTCCTTTGACTGCCCCAGCGCCCCAGCCAGGCCCCGCATGACGGGGCCTGTCCTTCGCAAGGCGTCGCAGAGCCCTCAGGGCTCTGCTCGGTCCTTGCTCAGCCTTTGGCCCAAGGACGCGGCCCGCCCATCACGTGCATGTGCAGGTGCATCACCTCCTGCCCACCATCACGCCCGGTGTTGATCAGGGTGCGGAAGCCCCCGCTCACGCCCAAGTCGCGCATCAGCTGCGGGGCCAGCACCATCATCTTGCCCGCCATGCCCTGGTGCTCCGGCCCGAGTTCGGCGTGGCTGACGATGTGCAGCTTGGGCACGATCAGCACATGCACCGGCGCCCAGGGCTGGATGTCGTGGAAGACGATCAGGTCCTCGTCCTCGAACACCTTCTTGGAGGGAATCTGGCCGGCAACGATTTTGCAGAAGATGCAGTTCGGGTCGTGGCTCATGGGGAATCTTTCAGGAAGTGGCCATGGGGCGCCGGCCTTGCAGCGCGCTCCAGCCGGTGACGATGCGATAAAGGAACCAGAGCGAGATGCAGAACCAGGCGATCCAGCCGGGCACGATGAGCAAGAACCACATCCAGCTCGTCAACAAATAGGCCAGGCCGGCAAACAGCACCGAGCGCAATCGCCAGCGGAAATGCGACTCCAGCCAACTGCCCTGCGCCTCGCCGCGCTTGACGAGATCAATCACCACCGCCACCAGCAGCAGCACCACGCCGGGCTGGAAGCCCGGCAGCACCGCACCAATGGCGACGATGGCGTGCAGCACATAGCTGACCAGACTGACGTTGTAGAGGCCTTGTTCCTGCGGGTTCATCGCTCACTCCTTGGGTCGGGAAGCAAACTCGGCCAGGCCTGAGAGCCCTTCACGGCGCGCCAGCTCGGCCAGCACGGCCTCGGGGCGCACGCCCAGCTCGGCCAGGGCCAGCAGGCTGTGGAACCAGAGGTCGGCGGCTTCGTAGGTCAACTTCTGGGCGTCGCCATCCTTGGCGGCCATGACGAACTCGGTGGCCTCTTCGCCAACCTTCTTCAGCATTGCGTCCAGGCCCTTGGCGGCGAGCTTCGCCACATAGCTGCTGCCGGGGTCGGCGGCGGCGCGGCGCGCCTCGATCGTGTCGGCCACGCGGGCCAGCACCTGGTCATTCATCGGTAGATCCTCTCGGGGTCGCAGAGCACCGGCTCCACGGCCTGCCAGCCTTCGCCATCGAGCTGGAGATAGAAGCAGGAATGGCGGCCGGTATGGCAGGCGATGCCGTGCTCCTGCTTCACCTTGAGCAGGATGACGTCCTGGTCGCAGTCCAGGCGGATGTCGTGCACGGTCTGCACATGGCCGCTTTCCTCGCCCTTGTGCCAGAGCTTGTTGCGGCTTCGGCTCCAGTACACGGCCTGGCCACGCGCCCAGGTCTGCAGCAGGGCCTCGCGGTTCATCCAGGCCACCATCAGCACATCGTTGCTGCCCTGCTCCTGAGCGATGACCGGCACCAGGCCACGCTCGTCCCAGCGCACCGTGTCCAGCCAGGCCGGGGCGGTGGGCGACTCCTTCGAATAGGTGGCACCCTTGTGCCCCTGCTCGGCGGCCAGCCAGTCCAGCACCGGCACGGTGCCGGGCAGCACCGGCCACACGCTCGTCGGCAGGCGCTGCCAAGCCATGCGCTGGCCCTCGCGCATGTGCAGCTCGCCCTGCCAATCGCGCACCTTGAGGAAGTGCAGGCGCACGGTGGCGTGCGGGTAGGCGATGGTCTCGATGCGCCAAGGTTCACTGGCGCCGATGGTGATACCCAGCTCCTCGTGCAACTCGCGCGCCAGGGCCTGATGGGCGTCTTCGCCAGGCTCGAACTTCCCGCCCGGGAACTCCCAGTGGCCGGGGTAGACCTTGCCAGGCGGGCGCGAGGTCAGCAGAAATTCCTGGTCGGCGGCGCGCAGCAGCACGCCCACCGCCACATCGGTCGGTTGTTTCACGTCAGACATTCGAGCGGCCCGCGGCATCGCGGGCAAATTGGTAGGCCACACGGCCGCTGCGCGAGCCGCGTTCCAGCGCCCACACCAGGGCCTGGGCACGCAGCTCGTCGCTCATCGTCAGGCCGAAGCCCTGCAGCCACTGGGCGCAAATGGTCAGGTACTCGTCCTGACTGAAGGGGTAGAAGCTGACCCAGAGGCCGAAGCGCTCGGACAGCGAGATCTTTTCCTCCACCGCCTCGCCGGGGTGTATCTCGCCATCGGGGCCACGGCCGCGGGCTTCAAGGTTGTCCTTCATCTGCTCGGGCATCAGGTGGCGGCGGTTGCTGGTAGCCACTACCAGCAGGCGTTCCGAGCCGGCGGCCACGGTGCCGTCCAGCACGGACTTCAAGGCCTTGTAGCCGCCCTCCCCGGCTTCGAAGCTGAGGTCATCACAGAACACCAGAAAGCGCTCAGGGCGGCGCGCCAGCGCTTCGGTCAGCAGCGGCAGTTCGTGCAGATCGTCCTTGTCCACCTCGATCAGGCGCAGTTCCGGCCATTCGTTCAGCGCGGCCTTGACGAGCGAGCTCTTGCCGCAACCCCGCGCACCCGAGAGCAGCACATGGTTGGCCGGGCGACCGGCCGCGAACTGGGCCAGATTGCGCTGGAAGCGCGCCTTCTGCGGCTCGATCTCCAACAAATCAGCAAAGCGCAAGGGCGCGAGCTGCTGGATGGGCTGCAGCTGCAGGGCGGTGCCCAGGCGGCGCAGGCGCCAGGCGCGCGCCGCGCCCCAATCGGGTTCGAGCAGGCCGCCGGCCTGGCGGGCATAGATGCGCTCGAGCAGCTGCACGCAGCGCTCCAGCAGGTCGGCAGGGCTGATCAGGTCCATCTCATCCAGGCAGCCAGCGCCGCCATTGCTCCAAATGTTCGGTGGGGGCGCGCTTGAAGCCGGAGCGCACGAAGCGCAGCAGGCGCCCCTGCGCAAAGCCCATCAACACGGCGGCGCGGCCCTGGGCATCGGCGCCGGGTTGGGCGCTGTCCAGGTCGCCCTCGCGCAGCCAGTGGCGCTGCGTGGCCTCAAGTCGCTGGAACAGCTGCTCCACACGCTGGGCCAGGCGCTCGTGCTCACCCACCAGGGCGTCGCCCACCAGCACACGAGCCAAGCCGGGCTGGGCTTCGCCGAAGCGCAGCAGGGCCAGCATCAGGCGTTGCGCGCGCTCCTCGGCCGGCTGTGCCAGGCCGGCGATCTGCTCGGCCTGGGCCAGCAGCTGTTCCTCGGCCTGCTGGATCAGCGCCTCCAGCATCTGCGCCTTGCTGGCGAAGTGGCGGTACAGCGCCGCTTCGGAAAGCTGCAGGCGCGCGGCCAGCGCCGCCGTGGTCACGCGCTCGCCGCGCGGGTCTTCCAGCATGGCAGCCAGCACGCGCAAGATTTGCGCGCGCCGCTCGCCGGGCTTGAGCCGCGCCGGCTTGGCCGGCTCGGGCGCGGGCTGGACCAGGTGCACGATCGGCTCAGTGCGAACGGATCATGGTGCCGTAGGCCTGATCACTCAGCACCTCCAGCAGCAGGGCATGCGGCACCCGGCCGTCAATGATGTGCACCGCATGCACGCCCGAACGCGCGGCATCCAGGGCCGAGGCGATCTTGGGCAGCATGCCTCCGGAGAGCGTGCCGTCCTCGAACAGCGCGTCGATCTCGCGCGCCGTCAGGTCGGTCAGCAGATTGCCGGCCTTGTCCAGCACACCCGGCGTGTTGGTCAGCAGCACCAGCTTCTCGGCCTTCAAAACCTCGGCCAGCTTGCCGGCCACCACATCGGCATTGATGTTGTAGCTCTCGTTGTCCTTGCCGAAGCCCAGGGGCGAGATCACCGGGATGAAGGCGTCGTCCTGCAGGGCCTTGACGACCGAGGGGTCGATGGATTCGATGTCACCCACCAGGCCGACGTCGTGCTCGATGGTCGGGTCCTTCTGGTCGACCATCTTGAGCTTCTTGGCGCGGATCATGCCGCCGTCGCGGCCGGTCAGGCCCACGGCCTTGCCACCGGCCTTGTTGATCAGGCCGACGATGTCCTGCTGCACCTGGCCGGCCAGCACCCACTCGACGACCTCCATGGTCTCGTCGTCGGTGACGCGCATGCCCTGGATGAAGTGGCCCTTCTTGCCGAGCTTGTTGAGCGCGTTCTCGATCTGCGGGCCGCCGCCGTGCACCACCACCGGGTTCAGGCCGACGAGCTTGAGCAGCACCACGTCCTCGGCGAAGTCCTGCTGCAGCTCCGGATCGGTCATGGCATTGCCGCCGTATTTGATGACGACGGTCTTGCCGTGGAAGCGCTGGATGTAGGGCAGCGCCTGGCTGAGGATCTCGGCCTTCTCGCGCGGGGCGATGTGGGTGACGTCGGGGGCTTGGACGGAACTGCTCATGGGGGGCTCGCGCGCTCGCTCGAAAGGGGTCGGGCGATTCTAGGGAGCCCCCTGCACGGCCCCTTCTTGCGCGGCGCGCTGGTAGTCCGGGAATTGGGCGGCGCGCTGGAACTGCTGCCACAGCGCGCCCAGCTGGTTGGGATGGCGCTGCGCGAAGGCCTTCGAAAAAACCACAAAGTAGGGTTTCTGAATCAAGCGGGGTTGCACCTGCACCAGGCCGGCCAGTTCGGGGTGCTGGGCGCGCAGGGACTCGGCCTCGGTGGTGTGCAGCGCGGCCAGCGCCGCTTCGCCCGCCAGCACGGCACGCAGCAGCGCCTCGGCGCTGCGCAGGCGCTCGTCCACGGCCACGCCCCGCTCGCGCAGGAACAGCGAGGAGGTATGCCCGGGCTGGGAAAGGATGGCACCACCCTTGGGCAGCACCAGCTGCAGGCCGTCCCAGTGCAGCTCGGTGCGCGGCAGGCGGTAGAGCGAGTAGCTGTCGAAGCGCAGCGCCAGGCGCGCATCGGGCTGGCCCTGGCGCAGCGGGTAGACGAACAGGTCGGCGCGCTCGCTGTTGTGGCTCAGGCCTACCGTGGCGTCGCTCATGCCGTGCTGCAGGTCGAGCAGGCAGCGCTTGCCGGGGCGCAGCTGCACCTCCACCTGCCAGCCACCCAGGCGCTCGAACTCGCGCAGCAGCCGGAAGTCCAGTCCGGCCTCCCGCACGCGGCCGTCGGCGTCCGGCAGGCGCCAGGGGGCGTGCGGCACGTCGGTCATGCAGACGCGCAGCGGCGCGGCCGGCGCCAGGCCGGCCGCAGCCCCCAGCAGCAGAGCCAGGGCCCAGCGGCGCGGTGCGCGAAAGAAGGAAGGTTGAACCGGCATCAAGAAAGGTGCAGCTGCGGGGGATTCTAGGAAGCGGGTGCATCAGCCCTCCGCCCACAATGCCAGCATGCAGCCGCGCTCTTACCTCAAGCTTTCCGTGGCGGTGGCGCTGGCCACCATGGCCCTGAAGACCGGCGCCTGGTGGACCACGGGGTCGATCAGCCTGCTCTCGGACGCGCTGGAGTCCCTGGTCAATCTGGCCGGCGCGCTGTTCGCCCTGGCCATGGTGATCCTGGCCGCCCAGCCGCCGGACGAGGAGCACCCCTATGGCCACCACAAGGCCGAGTACTTCAGCGGGGGCTTCGAGGGCCTGCTGATCCTGGGCGCCGCACTGGCCATGGGCGCGGCCGCAGTGCAGCGCCTGCTGCAGCCGCAGCCGCTGGAGGACCTGGGCCTGGGCCTGCTGCTCTCGGTGCTGAGTTCGGCGCTGAACGGCGCGCTGGCCTGGGGCATGCTGCGCGCGGCGCGCGAACACCACTCGATTGCGCTGGAAGCCGATGCGCGGCACCTGATTACCGATGTCTGGACCTCGGCCGGCGTGGTGGCGGGCCTGCTGATGGTGCACCTGACGGGCTGGCTGTGGCTGGACGCCGCCGCCGCCCTGCTGATGGCCCTGCACATCGGGCGCGAGGGCTTCAAGCTGATGCGTGCGGCCGTGGACGGGCTGATGGACCGCGCGCTGGAGCCCGAATGGGTGGAACGCATCCACGGCACCCTGGCCGAATTCGCGCACCCCACGATCCGCTTCGACCATCTGCACACCCGCCGCGCCGGCAGCCGGCGCTACGCCGACCTGCACATGCACATGCCCGCAAGCTGGACCCTGGGCCGCGCTGCCGCGCTGCGCGGCTCGGTGGAGCAGGCCCTGATGGCCGCCGTGCCGGGCCTGCGCGCCACCATCCAATTGCTGCCGTCCGATGTGGAGGCGCACTTTGACGACGAGAGGAATGCGCTGTGAAGGTGGTTCTGCAACGGGTGCGCGAGGCGCGCGTGGAGGTGGCCGGCGCGGTGGTCGGGGCCATCGGCCCGGGCCTGCTGGCGCTGGTGTGCGCCGAGCCGGCAGACACCCCTGAGACGGGCGCGCGCTTTCTGGCCAAGCTGCTGAAGCTGCGCATCTTTTCCGACGCCGAAGGCAAGATGAACCGCAGCCTGGTGGATGTCCAGGGCGGCCTGCTGCTGGTCTCGCAGTTCACGCTGGCGGCCGACTGCAGCGGCGGCAACCGCCCGAGCTTTTCCAGTGCGGCGCCGCCGGCGCAGGCCCGCGAGCTCTATGAGGACCTGCTGCGCCAGGCCCGCGCCCTTCACCCGCAGGTGGCCAGCGGCGTGTTTGCGGCGGACATGCAGGTGCATTTGGTGAACGACGGGCCGGTCACCATCCCGATGCAGTTCTGAAGCGCGCTCAGCCGCCCACCGCGTCCGCTTCCGCGCGGCGCTGCAGGGCTGAATCCCGCACCACCGCCAGGGCCTGCCAGATGCGCACGAGCTGCTCGGGCTCGCGCTGGGCATAGGCCTGACTGAAGGCCAGGAAGTAGCTGCGCTGTTCGAGTGGCGGATCCAGGCGCTGGATGTGGCGGGACCAGGTCGGCTCGCGCGCCAGCCAGGGCTCCACTTCCCCGGGCAACAGCGCCGCGGCATCCAGCCGGCCCAGGGCCAGCATGCGCAGGGTGGCGGCGCTGTTGGCGGTCTGGGTGTCCAACTCGTAGCCCTGCTGGTGCAGCAGGGCCACCACGGAATAACCCGCCACGGTGCCCAGGCGCAGGGGCTTGTCGCCCTGCAGGCGCGCGCCATCCCAGCGCGGCGGTTGGGTGGTGTTGACGTACCAGTGGTAGGCGTCGCGGCGCAGGCGCAAGGCGTCGTCCGGCCGGCCCTGGCGCAGCGGAAACACGGCCCATTCGGCCCGCTCGGGCGTGTAGCTCAGGCCCAGCACGCCATCCACCCGGCCGCTTTGCACCTCCAGCAGGCAGCGCCGCCAGGGCAGCACCAGGGCCAGCACGGGCCGCTCGGCCTGGCGGGCCAGCAGCGCGGCGGTGAAGACGTCGAGCTGGCGCTGCGCGGGCTCGTCCAGCCCCGCTTCCTGCCACACCCGGGCCGGCAGCGCGGCCGATTCGGCCATGCACAGGCGCAGCGGCCCCTCGGCAGCCGGCGCCTGGGTTGCCAACAGGGTCAGACCGAGCGTCCAGACGCGGCACGCCAGGCGCAGCGGGTTCAGGCCCGCCATGCCGTTCTCCTGCGCATCCACCCATCCGCTGCTGCCACCATGCGCCCGATGCTACTCAGCGCCGGTCGTCGATAAGCCGGCCGTCGTTGGGCAACTCAGGCACGCAGCGCAACTCCGCACGCAGCTTGGTGATGTCGCGCACGGCTTGCAGCAGGCGCTCGGCCCAGCCGTCGGCGGGTTCGGCGGCTTCCAGCAGCACGGTGAAGCGGTCCTGCGCGTCCTGGCCTTCAATGACCCAGCGCATGCGGCCGGTGAGTTCGGGGAAGCGCTCGCGCAGTTGCTGCACTTGGCCGGCATGCACGAACAGGCCACGCACCTTGGCGCTCTGGTCGGCTCGGCCCAGCCAGCCGCGCAGGCGCCGGTTGCTGCGCCCGCAGGGGCTGGGACCGGGCAGAAAGGCCGACAGGTCGCCGGTGGCGTAGCGGATCAAGGGGTAGGCCGCATCCAGCCGGGTGACGACCACCTCGCCCACCTCGCCCTCGGCCACAGGCTCGCCCGAACCCGGGCGCACGATCTCGACGATCACCCCTTCGTCCACCACCAGGCCGCTGCGTGCTGAGGTTTCAAAGGCGATCAGCCCGCAGTCCGCCGTGGCGTAGCACTGGTAGGCCTGCACGCCGCGCGCCGCCACCCAGTCCTGCAGGCCGGGCGGAAAGGCCTCGCCGCTCACCAGGGCCTTGCGCAAGCCCAGCGGCGCGTCGCCGGCGCGCTCCAGCAGGATGCGCAGAAAGCTTGGCGTGCCGGTGTAGGCGTTGCAGCCCAGTTCGCGCGCGGCCTGAACCTGCAGCTCGGTCTGGCCCACCCCGGCCGGCAGCACGCAGCAGCCCAGCGCCAGGGCGCCGCCCTCCAGCATGGAGCCGGCTGGCGTGAGGTGGTAGCTGAAGCTGTTGTGCACCACATCACCGGCGCGAAAGCCGGCCGCGAACAGCGCCCGCGCCAGGCGCCAGGGGTCGGGGCCCGCACCCTCGGGCTCGTAGATCGGTCCGGGGGACTGGAACAGCTTGCGCGGCGCGGCATCGGGCAGGGTCAGGCCGCCGAAGGGACGCAGCGCGTTCTGGCGCGCGGCGATGTCGGCCTTGCGCAGCACGGGCAGGCAGGCCAGGTCGGCAGGGCCCTGCAGGGCGGCGGCATCGAAACCGGCGAGTTGCTCCTGCCCGTAGGCCGTGTGGGCCTGCAGGCGCAGCAGCAGCGCGCGCGCTTGCGCAAACTGCGCCTGCTCGCGCTCGGCGGGCGGGCGCTGCTCCAGCCGGTCAAAGAAGCCGGCGCCGGGTTCAGTCTTCATCGCGCCAGCGCGCCAGGCGCTTCTTCACTTCGTCCAGCAGCTTGCGCTGGTCCGCCGCGCTCTTGAGCGTGAAGCGGTCCCAGTTCGGCGTATTCGTTTGCAGACGCTGCGCCAGGCGGATGGCGATCTGCCCCTCGCCCAGCTCGTACTCCAGCACGCGCTTGCCAGCCTGCTCGAAGCCCTGCTCACGCTCCTTCAGACCCTGGTCGCGCAGCGCGCGCTGCAGTTGCACCAGGGCTTCCGCCGCCTTGAAGGGCGGTGGGGCAAAGCCCCAGGATTCTTCTTCGCTCATGCCAGCCAACGCTTTCTTCGTTTGTAGGACTTGCTGTCGCGGAAGCTGCGCCGCTCGCCGCCGCCCATACCCAGGTAGAACTCTTTGACGTCCTGGTTTTCGGCCAGCTCGGCGGCGCTGCCGTCCAGCACCACGCGGCCACTTTCCAGGATGTAGCCGTGATCGGCCACGCGCAGGGCCACGGTGGTGTTCTGCTCGGCCACCAAAAAGCTCACGCCCTCCTGCTGGTTCAGCGTCTGCACGATGCCGAACACCTCCTCGACGATCTGCGGTGCCAGGCCCATGCTGGGTTCATCGAGCAACACCAGGCGCGGCTTGGCCATCAGCGCGCGGCCGATGGCACACATCTGCTGCTCGCCGCCCGAGGTGTAGGCGGCCTGGCTGCTGCGGCGGGTCTTCAGGCGCGGGAAGTAGTGATAAACCTTCTCCAGCGACTCGCGCAGCGCGGCCTTGCCGTCCTTGCGCGAGAACGCCCCCGTCAGCAGGTTCTCCTCGATCGTCAGGTGGGCGAAGCAGTGGCGGCCTTCCATGACCTGCACGACGCCGCGCTGCACCAGGGCAGCGGGGCTGAGGTTGTCGATGCGCTCGCCGCGCAGTTCGATGCGGCCCTTGGTCACTGCGCCGCGCTCGCCCTGCAGCAGGTTCGACACCGCCCGCAGGGTGGTCGTCTTGCCGGCGCCGTTGCCGCCCAGCAGGGCCACGATGCGGCCTTCCGGAACCTGCAGGGACACGCCCTTGAGGACCAGGATGACGTGGTTGTAGATGACTTCGATGCCGTTGACGTCGAGGAGGATGCTTGCGGCTGTCATGGCTGTCATGGCTCTATCTGCCTGCGTGAGAGCCCGTGGGGGCCTCACCCCCACGCCCCGACCCGCATTTCTTTGTCTTGCCAAAGAAACGCGGGGCAAAGAAAGGCGCCAATGCACGCAGCCGGCCTCGGGCCGGCCGCGATTGCACGGCTGGCTCACATGGCTCCCACACCCCTCCTGGGACTGCGAAAACCTGCCCGCTAAGCTGGCCGGAGTACCGGCCGACTAGACCACTGCAAACCATTGCGGGCTTTCTGCGATGAACAGACCCCCACCGGGTGTTTTGGCTTGGGCTGAAGCTGGATGGGGGTCTGTTCTTCGGAGCTTGGAGGCCATGGTCCTGGGTGCCCGGGACGACCGGTACTCCGGGCGCCTTCGTTGTCCTGACCGTCGGAGTCAGATGGGGGCTCGTGTCAGTGTGAGCCCAAGCACCGCCATCACAGTTCGCCCCTAGGGCGACTGTGTGGGTTGGCGCCTTTCTTTGCCCCGCGTTTCTTTGGCAAGACAAAGAAATGCGGGTCGGGGTGCTGGGGTTGAAGACCCCTGCGGGCTGCAACGCAAACACAGCAACACCCACTAAATCAGCTCTGACACTCAGCCGGAGTCCGACGAGTGAGCTTCTTCTCCGCCGCGTACTTGTCGGCGGCCTGCTTCACCATCGGCTTCAAGATCGCCTCGTCCGCCTGCAGCCAGTCCGACGAGAACACCCACTTCTTGCCATCCCAGGTGTGCACGCGCGCCCAGGCCGAGCCCATGTGGTCCTGGCAGCTGGTGGAGACCGGCCGCATCACACCGGCAAAGCCCAGGGCGTCGAGCTTTTTCTGGTCCAGCGCCAGGTTCTCCAGGCCCCAACGGGTCTGTTCGCCCGTCATCACCTTGCCCTTGCCAAAGCGCTCCTGCGCGCGCTTCACGCCTTCCACCGCCAACATGGCGGAGATGAGCCCGCGCATGTAGAGCACCTGGCCCACTTCGTCCTTCGGCCCCGTGCCCTGGCCCTTGGCATGCACCTTGGCCAGGATGTCCTGCACCACCTTGGCATCCGGGTGCACGCCGTGCTGCATGGTCAGCGCGTGGTAGCCCTTGGCGCCCTCGCCCACGTCCTTCACATCGGGCTCGGCGCCGGCCCACCACACGCCATACATCTTGTCGCGCGGGAAGCCGGTGGCCTGGGCTTCCTTCAACGCGGCGGTATTCATCACGCCCCAGCCCCAGAGCAGCACGTAATCGGGCCGGTTCTGGCGGATCTGCAGCCAGGCGCTCTTCTGCTCCACGCCGGGGTGCGCCACCGGGATCAGGTTCAGGTCAAAGCCATGCATCTTGCTGCGCTCGGTCAGCATGGGGATGGGCTCCTTGCCATAGGGGCTGTCGTGGAACACCAGGGTGAACTTCTTGCCCTTGAGCTTGTCGTAACCGCCGGCCTGCTTGGCAATGTGCTGCACCAGCACATCCGCCGCCATCCAGTAGCTGCCGATGAGTGGGAAGTTCCAGGTGAACACGCCGCCGTCCTGGCTTTCGCTGCGGCCATAGCCGGCGGTGATGAGCGGGATCTTGTCGGCCGGGGCCTTCTCGGTCAGCGCGAAGGTCACGCCGGTGCTCAAGGGTTGGAACACCGTGGCACCCTTGCCCTTGAGGCGCTCATAGCACTCGACGCCGCGGTCGGTGGCGTAGCCAAACTCGCATTCCTCGTAGCTGATCTTGACGCCGTTCATGCCGCCGTTGGCGTTGGTCAGCTTCAGGTAGTCCAGATAGCCATTCGCCCAGGGCCCGCCGTTGGGGCCATAGGCACCGGTGCGGTAGACCAGCACCGGGAAGAACTGTTCCTTGGCCTGGGCCAGGGCCTGGGTGGACAGGCCGGCCGCGAGGGCCAGCAAGGCGAGGGTCTTGAGCTTCATCACGGGTCTCCTAGTGCGGGAAAGGCCAGAGGCGCAATTTCTCTTTTGCAGTCGCCCAAAGCCGCGCCAGGCCATGGGGCTCCTTGATCAGGAAGAACACGATCAGGGCGCCGAACACCATGCTCTCCACATGGCTGATCAGTGCGGTATCCACGCTGCGTCCGGCGAGTTGGCCAGCCCAAGGCAGCAGCTGATTCAGCGCGATCGGCAGCACCACGATGAAGGCCGCGCCCAGGAAGGCGCCCAGGATGGAACCCAGGCCGCCGATGATGACCATGAAGAGCAGTTGGAACGAGCGGTCGATGCTGAAGGCCGCCGGCTCCCAGGCGCCCAGGTGCACGAAGCCCCAGAGCGCGCCGGCCACGCCGACGACGAAGCTGCTGACCGCAAAGGCCGAGAGCTTGGCGTGCATGGGGCGGATGCCGATGACGGCCGCGGCGACGTCCATGTCGCGCATCGCCATCCAACTGCGGCCGATGTGGCCGCGCACCAGGTTCTTCAGCGCCAGTGCGAACAGGATCACCAGCAGCAGGCAGAAGAGGTAGCGCTGCTGCGGCGACTGCAGCGGCAGGCCGAACACAGTGAGCGCGCCGACGCTGACCGAACCCGAGGCCGAATCCAGCGTGAACCACTTGATGCGGAGAAAGGCCCAGTCCGCAAAGAACTGCGCCGCCAGCGTGGCCACGGCCAAGTAAAGGCCCTTGATGCGCAGGCTGGGCAGGCCGAACAGCAGGCCCACGGCGGTGGCGCACAGGCCGCCCAGCAGCAGCGAGGCCAGCAGCGGCAACTCGGGCACACGCGCGAAGAAGTTGTAGGCCGCGTAGGCCCCCACCGCCATGAAGGCGCCCGAGCCCAGGCTGATCTGCCCGCAATAGCCCACCAGCACGTTCAGGCCCAGGGCGGCCAGGCTCAGGATCAGGAAAGGGATCAGGATGGCGCGCAGCAGGTATTCATCGGCCAACAGCGGCACGCCGATGAGCGCGAAGCCCAGAAGCAGAGCCAGGAACCAGCGGTCCTGGCGGATCGGCAGGATCTGCTGATCCGCCGCGTAGGAGGTTTTGAACTGGCCGTTCTCTCGGTAGAACATGCTCAGACCCGATCGATGATCTTTTCGCCGAAGAGGCCTTGCGGCCGCACCAGCAGGAACAGCAGCGCCAGCACATAGGCAAACCAGATCTCGATGCCGCCGCCCAAGTACGGCCCAAGATAGATCTCGGACAGCTTCTCGCCCACGCCGATCAAGAGCCCACCGACGATGGCGCCCGGCACCGAAGTCAGCCCGCCCAGGATCACCACCGGCAAGGCCTTGAGCGCCACCAGCGAGAGCGAGAACTGCACGCCCAGCTTGCTGCCCCAGACGATGCCCGCCACCAGGGCGACGAAACCGGCCACGCTCCAGACGATGACCCAGATGCGCTCCAGCGGAATGCCGATGGACTGCGCGGCCTGGTGGTCGTCGGCCACGGCGCGCAGCGCGCGGCCGGTGGCGGTGACCTGGAAGAACAGGGCCAGGGCGATGACCAGCGCAGCCGCAATGCCGGCGGCAATCAGGTCTTCCTGGCTGATCAGCACACCGCCCTCGAACACCGTTTCGAGCAGGAAGATCGGATCCTTGGGCATGCCGACATCGATCTTGTAGATGTCGGAGCCGAACAGGGTCTGGCCGAAGCCATCGAGGAAATAGGCGATGCCCAGGGTCGCCATCAAGAGCGCGATGGGCTCCTGGTTGACCAGCTTGGCCAGCACGAAGCGCTCGATCGCCCAGGCCACGCCGATCATCAGCGCAAAGGCGCCGGCAAAGGCGAGCAGATTGACGGCCAGCTTGCCGGTGAGCCCGGTCCAGCCCGGGATCCACTCGGACAGGCGTGCCATAGCCAGCGCGGCGAACAGCACCATCGCGCCCTGCGCGAAATTGAACACGCCGCTGGCCTTGAAGATCAGCACAAAGCCCAGCGCGATGAGCGCGTAGAGCATGCCGGCCATCAGGCCGCCAAAGAGGGCTTCTAGAAAAAACGCCATCAGTGGGCGGCTCCAAGGTAAGCCGCAATCACGTCCGGGTTGCTGCGTACATCGGCCGGCGTGCCGTCGCCGATCTTCTTGCCGTAGTCCAGCACCACCACACGGTCGCAGAGGTCCATCACCACCCCCATGTCGTGCTCAATCAGCACGATGGTGGTGCCGAACTCGTCGTTCACATCCAGGATGAAGCGGCACATGTCCTGCTTCTCCTCCAGGTTCATGCCGGCCATAGGTTCGTCCAGCAGCAGCAGTTGCGGCTCCATGGCCAGCGCACGCCCCAGGTCCACGCGCTTTTGCAGGCCGTAGGGCAGCCGGCCCACCGGGGTCTTGCGCCAGGCCTGGATTTCGAGGAAGTCGATGATCTGCTCGACCTTCTCGCGCTGGGCGATCTCCTCGCGCCGCGCGGGGCCCCAGTGGAAGGCCTGGGCCAGCAGGCCGGTTTTCATGCGCAGGTTGCGGCCGGTCATGATGTTGTCCAGCACGCTCATGCCCTTGAACAGGGCCAGGTTCTGGAAGGTGCGGGCGATGCCCATCTCGGCCACCTGGCGCGGGTTCATCGCATGGAAGTGTCGACCGGCCAGCGTGATCTCGCCCTGCTGCGGGCGGTAGACGCCGTTGATGCAATTCAGCATCGAGCTCTTGCCCGCACCGTTCGGACCAATGATCCCGCGCACCTCGCCCTGGCGGACGTCGAAGCTGATGTTCGTGAGGGCCTTGACGCCGCCGAAGGAGAGGGAGATGTTTTGGACGTCGAGGATGACTGTTTGCTCGCTCATGGGCTGGTGGTCCTGAGTGAGAGCCCGCCGGGTCTCGCCCCGGCAGGCGAGTTCCTTTTGGCTTGACCCAAAAGGAACCAAAAGGTCAAGCCCCGATGCGCAGCCCCTTGGCTTCGCCAAGGGGTCCCCTGCGATGCTCGCTTGGCTGGGCCGGCCCAAAACTCACTGCGTTCGCTTCGCTCACTCCGTTCAGACAGTTGGGCCGAGTCAGATGGGAACGCGTGCTGCGCACGCTGCCCAGCCAAGCTGCGCTTCTCGGCAGCACATAGGGGCAGCAGCCCGAACAGCCAGGAAACGGCGCGTTGGTTGAAGTCCGGGCTGTTCGGCTGTTGGCTGTTTGGAGTTCCCCCTATGCCAAGCCGAGGAGCACAGAAGCCCAGGGCGGCGCGCGACAGCGCGCTTCGTGAACTGACTCGGCCCGACTGTCTGAGCGGAGTGAGCGAAGCGAACGCAGCGAGTTTCGGGCCGCGCCCTGGGTTTCGAGCACCGCAGGGAACCGGCCGCCGCAGGCGGACGGCGCAGGCATCGGGGTCGCCTTTCTTTGCCTTCTTTCTTTGGCGAAGCAAAGAAAGAAGGTCGGGTGCAGGGGTGAAGCCCCTGCGGGCTCTCACAAACAACCCAAGCTTCATGCCGCCGCCCCCACAACCGGGAACCGCTTCACATCCACGATCTTCAAAGTGGCGGCAACCTCGCCCTCCCGCCCATCCTCAAATCGCACCTGCGTCCGCACAAACTGCTCACTCAAACCCCCATACAGCGCATCCACCAGCACGGCGTACTTCTCGCCAATGAACCCCCGCCGCACCTTGCGCGTGCGCGTCAGCTCCCCGTCGTCGGCGTCCAGTTCCTTGTGCAGCACCAGAAAGCGCGCCACCTGGCAGCCGGCCAGGCGCTCGTCGCGTGCCAGGTCGGCGTTCACCTGCTCCACGCAGCCGCGCATCAGCTCCAGCACCTCGGGCTTGCCGGCCAGGTCCACATAGCCGGCATAAGGCAGACCACGGCGTTCGGCCCAGTTGCCCACGGCCTCGAAGTCGATGTTCAGCAGCACGCAGACCTGCTCGCGCCCGTCGCCAAAGGCCACCGCCTCCTTGATCTGCGGGAAGAACTTCAGCTTGTTCTCGATGTACTTGGGCGCAAACATCGCACCGCTGGCCAAGCGGCCGACATCCTTGGCGCGGTCGATGATCTTCAGATGGCCGTCGGCGCCGATGAAGCCGGCGTCGCCGGTGCGATACCAACCCTCGGCCGTCAGCACCTCGGCCGTGGCCTCGGGATTGCGGTAATAGCCCTGCAGCAGCCCGCGTGAACGCACCCAGACCTCGCCGCCCTCGGCCACCTGGATCTCCACACCGTCGATGGGCACGCCCACGGTATCGGGCTGCACCTCGTGGTCAGGCTGCAGGCAGACGAACACCGCCGTCTCGGTCGAGCCGTAGAGCTGCTTGAGGTTCACACCGATGGCGCGGAAGAAGCTGAACAGATCGGGGCCGATGGCCTCGCCGGCCGTGTAGGCCACGCGCACCCGGCTCAGGCCCAGGGCGTTGCGCAAGGGCCCGTAGACCAGCAGCTCGCCCAGGTCGTAGCGCAGGCGCTCGCCCAGGCCCAGCGGCTCACCCGCCATGCGGCGCGGGCCGATGGCGCGCGCCCATGCCATGCAGCGCGCGTACAGCCAGCGCTTCGGGGCGCTGGCGTCTTCCATGCGGATGCTGACGCTGGTGAGCAGGCCCTCGAACACGCGTGGCGGGGCGAAGTAGTAGCTTGGGCCGATCTCCTTCAGGTCGATCGCCACCGTGGCGGGCGACTCCGGGCAGTTCACCACATAGCCGCATTGCAGCCACTGCGCGAAGGAAAAGATGTTCTGGCCGATCCAGGCCGGCGGCAGGTAGGCCAGCACCTCCTCGCGCTCGGTCAGGCGGTCGAAAGCCTGGCCGGCGCGGGCGCGGTCCAGCAGGCTGGCGTGGGTGTGCACCACGCCCTTCGGGACCCCGGTGGTGCCGCTGGTGAAGAACAGCGCGGCCGTTTCCTCGGGCCGGCGCTCGTTCACCAGGCCGCTCAGGCACAGGGGGTTGGCCTCGAACAGCGCCTGACCGCACGCCAGCAGGGCGTCCAGCAGCTCGAAGCCTTCGTCGCGGTAATGGCGCAGACCCCGCGGGTCGTCCACCCAGATCTGTGCCAACAAGCCGTTCCCCAACTCGCCACGCAGCTCCAGCAGCTTGTCCAGCTGCTCCTGGTCTTCCACCACCGCGTGGCGCACCTCGGTCAGCTCGACGGGGAAGCGGTATTCGGCCGCCACGGCATCCTGGTACAGCGGCACCGGCACGGCGCCCAGCACTTGGGCGGCCAGCATGGCGGCGTACAGGCGCGGGCGGTTCTCGCCCACCACCAGCAGGTGCTGGCCCGGCTGCAGGCCGGCCGCTTCCAGACCCAGGGCCAGGGCGCCCACCAGGTCGCGCAGCGCGGCCCAGCTCAGGGTCTGCCAAATGCCCAGCTGCTTTTCACGCAAGGCCGGCGCATGCGGGCGCGCGGCGGCATGCGCCAGCAGCAGATGCGGGAAAGTGGAATCAGCGCCCAAGGCCAGCTCCAAAGCGGTGCGCGATTCTGGGAGTCCGCTTTGACGTTCAGGTGTCGCATTGGCGACAAAGCGCGGGTTTGATCGGGGCAGGACTTACCCCCACGGCTCTCCACCAGGAAATGGGGCGGGAACGCCCCAATGCAACGGAGCGTGTCGCAGCGTTCAATGAGCCGGATGGACGCCGCCCCCCCCACCCTGCGTCAGCGAGCCCGCCCTCCCCTGCCGGATGAGCTGGCGGCCATTCCCTGGTGGCCGCTGCTGAAGCCCGAGGAGCAGGCCGAGATCGCGCCCCAGCTGCACGTGGCGGTGGCCGAACCGGGCGAGCGCCTGTGCCGCGTGGGCAAGGCCGCCACCTATTGGTTCGGGGTGCTGGACGGCCTGTTGAAGATGAGCAACGACGAGGCCACCGGCATGCCGCCCATCACCTTTGCCGGCCTGCCGCCGGGGGGCTGGTTCGGCGAGGGCACCCTGCTCAAGCGCGAGGCCTACCGCTACAACATCCAGGCCCTGCGCCGCTCGGTGGTGGCGGGCCTGCCCCTTGAGCAGTTCGAGGCCCTGCTGGGCCGCTCCATCGCCTTCAACCGCTATGTGCTGGACCAGCTGAACGAACGCCTGGGCCAGTTCATCGCCGCGCGCGAGACCGACCGCAGCACCGACCCCGACCTGCGCGTGGCGCGCAATCTGGCCGCCCTCTTCCACCCCCAGCTCTACCCCGGCGTGGGCAGCCTGCTGCGCATCACCCAGCAGGAGCTGGCCTACTTGGTGGGGCTCTCGCGCCAGCGCGTCAACCTGGCGCTGCAGCACCTGCAGGAGGCCAACGCCATCCGCGTGGAATACGGCGGCGTGCGTGTGCTGGATCTGGAAGCCCTGCGCGAATTTCGCGGCAAAAGCTGAATTGCCTGCATCCAAATGGGCAGGCCCTGCGTAACAGCTGGCAACACCTCCTGCTCACCATGAACCTGCACCCCTTTCCTCTGCTGGCCGGCCTGTGCCTGGCCGCTTTTGGCTTGCCCGCCCAGGCGGCCGGCAGCAAGCTGCTGCTCACCGGCGGCGTGTCCAGCATCGATGGCGCTGCCGGCGGCGGCCTCACGCCCTGGGCCCTGACCGGCAGCTACGCCGGCCCGGGCGAATGGGGCGGCACCGCCTTTCTTACCGCCGCCCGCACCAGCGACTACGGCCTGCGCGTGGCCGGCGCGGCCGTCGCCTGGGACGAACGCCTGGAGCTTTCGCTCGCACGCCAGCGCTTCGACACGCGCCAGAACCTCGCCCCGCTGGGCCTGGGCGGGCTGCAGCTGGAGCAGGACATCCTGGGCGCCAAGTGGCGCGTCGCCGGCGACGCCGTGCTGGACGCCGACCGCTGGATGCCCCAGATCGCCCTGGGCGCCCTGCACCGGCGCAGCCATGTGGGCGCCTTTGCCCCCGCGCTGTTCGGAGCGCTGGGCGCGCGCCGCAGCGACACCGAGCTCTACGCCGCCGCCACCAAGCTCTGGCTGCAGCACAGCCTGCTCACCAACCTGACGCTGCGCGCCACCCGGGCCAATCAGAACGGCCTGCTGGGTTTTGGAGGCGCACAAGACCGCCGCTGGCGCCTGCAGCCGGAACTTTCCGTAGCGCTGCTGCTGGCGCCGCAGCTGGCGTTGGGCGTGGAGGCACGCGCCAAGCCGAATGCGCTGAACCGGAGCGTGCTGGGCACCGGCGCGCTGGCCGAGGACGACTGGTTTGACGCCTTTCTCGCCTTCGCGCCCAACAAGCACCTCAGCTTCACTGCCGCCGCGGTGGATCTGGGCCACATCGCCCCGGCCCTGCAGCCGCGCCGCCAGCGCGGCGCCTACCTGTCTGTCCAGCTCAGTTTCTGACCGCCATGCGCCTGCTCCTGATCTCCCTGCTACTCGCCCTCAGCACCACCGCCCAAGCCGATGACAGTCTTTACCGCGCCTGGGGCGAGAAGCCCGGCATCCGCGCCGTCATGGACGACTTCGTGGCCCGCCTGCCCCAGCACGAGCGCATCGGCCGCCGTTTCAAGATGACCGACCCGCAGCACCTGGCCAGCCAGCTCACTGAGCAGCTGTGCGAGCTGGCCGGCGGCCCCTGCAAGTACGAGGGCCCCGACATGGCCAGCGCCCACGAAGGCATGGAGCTGCAGAAGGCCGACTTCAACGCCCTGGTGGAGGTGCTGCAGGCCGCCATGCAGGCGCGCGGCATCGCCTTTGCGGACCAGAACCGCATGCTCGCCAAGCTCGCTCCCCTGCATCGCGAGATGCTGGGGCGCTGACAGAATCGCGAGTCCGCCATGCTCACCGGCCTCCACCGCGCAGCGCAGCCCTTCTGGCCCGCGCTCCTGGGCGCCTTTTCAATGGACGAGTTCGCCGCCCTGCAGCCCCTGCCTTCGCAGCACACCGACGCCGCCGCGCCCGTGCGCGACGCCGCCTCTCTGCGCCTGCAGACCCTGCTGCTGGCCGTGGCCGAGCAGGACGCCGCCGCCGAGGCCGCCTTCGCCCAGCTCTACGAGGCCCTGGCCGGCCGCGTGCATGCGCTGGCCCTGCGCATCCTGCGCGACAGCGCCGCCGCCGAAGAAGCGGTGGAAGACTGCTTTTGGCAGGTCTGGCGCCAGGCCGCCCGCTTCGACCCGGCGCGCGGCTGCGCCGAGGCCTGGGTGCTGACGCTGGCGCGCAGCCGCGCGCTCGACGCCTACCGCGCCCGCCGCCAGGAGCGCGAGGAAACCGTTTCGCTCGACGCGCTGCAGGAAGACGGCTTCGAGCCGCCCGAGGACGCCGAGCAGGACGCCGGCAGCCTGCTCGAAGCCAGCCGCCACCACGCCGCCCTGCACGCCGCGCTGCAGCAGCTCGCCGCGCTGCCGCGCCAGCTGCTCGCGCTGGCCTTTTTCAGGGGACTTACGCACGACGAAATCGCCGCCCAGACCGGGCTGCCGCTCGGCACCGTCAAGTCCCATATCCGGCGCGCCCTCGGCGCGCTCAAGCCCCTGCTGGGGGACGCACCATGAAGCCCGCCCACACCCCTGACGTTCTCGACGCGCTCGGCCAGGCCCTGCCCTTGCCGCATGCCCGCGCCGCCGAACCCGGGCCCGCGGGTGCCCTGGGTGCCGCGCTGCGCGAAAGCAGCCCCGTGCCCCCCGCCCTGGGTGCGCGCCTGCTGGAACGCGTGCGCGGCCAGCGCGCCGCCAATGCCCCCATGCTCACCCGCCGCCGCCCGCTGCATCAGGGCCAAGCCGAGGCCTGGGCCGAAGGCGTGCAGGCCCACCCCCTGCATGGCGGCAGCTGGTTGCTGGAACTGGCCCCCGGTGCCCGCCTGAATGGCCGCGGCAGCGGCGCGCTGGAACTGCTGGTGCTGGCCGGCAGCCTGGATCTGGAGGACGGCCAGGCCCTGCACGCCTGCGGCCACGCCCTGCTGCCCCCCGGCACGCCCCTGCGCGCGGGCAGCGCGGGCCCGCTGCGCCTGTACTGGCGCGAGCACGGCGCCGCCGGCCCCTTCCACGCGCCTGCCGTGCCCCAGCTGCACACGCCGCAAGCTTGGCAGCCGCTGCGCCCCGGGGTGGAGATCTGCCCGCTGCATGGCGAAGGCGCAGCGGTCTCGCTGCTGGCGCGCTTTGCCGCTGGCGGCCGCGTGCCTGGCCATCCGCATGGCCTGGACGAGGAATGCCTGATGGTCGAGGGCGAGCTGTTCCTGGACGACCTGCTGCTGCCCGAGGGCGGCTTCCAGTTCGCCCCGGCCGGCAGCCTGCATGGCGATCTGTTTGCCGACGCCCCCTGCCTGCTGTTCTTCCACGGCGCCATCGACCCCGCAGCGGTGGACAACGAGCACCGCCAAACCCAGGGCTGGCCGGCACTGGGATGAAAACCCTGCTGCGCAGCCTGGCCGTGCTGCTGGCCGCCGCGGCCCTGGTCTACCTGGTGCTGTGCATGGGCGTGTGGACGGGTCAGCGCCGCCTGCTCTTCCACCCCGACGCCAACCCCCTGCGCGAGGCCCCGGCAGCCGCCGAGACCCTGCGCCTGCAAACCGCCGACGGCGAGCGCCTGCAGGCCTGGTGGTTGGCGCCGCCGAACGAGCAGGCCGCCGTGCTGCTCTACCTGCACGGCAATGGCGCCAATCTGGACGCGCGCAGCCCCCGCCTGGCCGCGCTGCATGAAGACGGCTTCGGCGTGCTGGCCCTGAGCTGGCGCGGCTACGGCGGCAGCAGCGGCGAACCCAGCGAGGCCGGCTGGCGCGAGGACGCGCGCGCCGGCTACGCCGAGCTCAAGCGCCGCGGCATCGCGCCCACGCGCATCGTGCTGTTCGGTGAATCGCTCGGCAGCGCCCAGGCCGTGATGCTGGCCGCCGAGCAGCCGGTGGCCGGCCTGCTGCTCGATTCGGGCTTCGACTCGGCGCTGGCCATCGCCCGCGACCTCTACCCCTGGCTGCCGGTGGACTGGCTGATGCGCGACCCGCACCGCGCCGACCGCGCCGCCGCGAAGGTGGCCGTGCCGGTGCTGCTGCTGCATTGCGAGCAGGACCCCGTCACTCCCGTGGCGCACGCCCGCGCGCTGCACAAGGCCTTCCGCGGCCCGGCCCGGTTGGAACTGGTACCGGGGGACTGCCATGTGCCGCGCTACGTGGAGTTCCGGCCGCTGGCGCGGGCCTTTGTGCAAGGCCTCGTCAAGGCAGCAGCCCCAGGCGGCTGAGCGCCAGGCAGGCCAGCGCGTGGTCCTGCAACGCCAGGCCCACGGACTTGAACACCGTGCGCGCCGGCCGCTCGGGCGGCCCCTGCTGCAGCAGCGTGGCCAGCTCATGCACCTGGATGTCGAAATCCAGCAGGCCGCGCGCCTGGGCCTGCAGCAGATCGCCGGCCTCGCTGCGGGCGGTAGCCAGGCGGTCCACCAGCACGCCGGCCTGCACGAACAGCGCGGGCGGCAGCTCGCACATCTCGGGCCGGAAGGCGCCGATGGCCATCACATGCACTTCCGGCGCGAGCGCGCCGGCTTCGAACAGCGGGGCCAGTGCGGGCGTGCAGGTGCACACCAGCCCGGCACCCGCCAGCGCCGCCGCCGGGCTGGGGGCGGCCTGCACCTCCAGGTCCAGTTCGGCACGCAACTGCGTGGCCGCCGCCTCGGCCTGCTCGGCTCGGCGGGCCCAGATGCGCGCCCGCGCCACCAAGCCGGCGGCGGCCAGCGCCCGCACATGGGCCAGGGCCTGCGCACCGGCGCCCAGCACGGCCAGGGTCTGCGCATCCGGCGGGCCCCAGAGCTGGGCCGAGAGCACCGAGGCCGCGGCGGTGCGCAGCAGGGTGATGGGCTCGGCGTCCATCAGCGCCAGCGGCTGCTGGCTGCGCGTGTCCAGCACCCAGAGCTGGCCGGTGACGGCGCCGGCATCGCTGACCTGCACGATCTTCAGCGTCAGCCAGGGCTGGCCGCGGCGCAGCGCCGGCATCACCAGGGTGCGCTGGCCCAAGCTCGGCCAATCAAAGCGGCTGCGCGGCGGCTGCTCGTACTCGCCGCGCGCGTCGGCCGCAAAGGCCTCGCGTTGGCTGGCCAGGGCGTCGTCCAGGCTCAGGGCCTGCTCCAGGGCGTAGCGGTCGATGAAGTGCATCAGCGCAGCAGAAAGCCGGCGCCCAGGGGGTCGGCGGGGTCGATGAAGAAGCGGTGCCGGCCGGTCAGGAAGGCCGAGCCTTCCACCAGCGGCCGCAGCGCAGGTCGGCCATGGTGCGGCATTTCGGCGCCGGCCTGCACGCTGAAGCGGGTGCCGAGGATGGATTCAATGACCACCGCCCGCCCCGGCGCCAGCTCGCCCCGCGCGTGCAGCAACGCGGCGCGGCCGCACACGCCGGTGCCGGTGGGGCTGCGGTCCAGCTCACCGTCGGCAAAGAGGCAGACCTGCCGGCTGTGCGCATCGGCCGCCTCGGCCGCTCCGGTGAAGATCGTGCCGTACAGAAAGCCCAGGTCTTCATGCTCGGGGTGCGCAATAGGCCGCGCCGCCGCCACCGCCTGCTTGATGCGCCGGCCGGCCTCGATCAGCTCGCCCGCGTGTTCGGGGCGCAATCGCAGGCCCAGCGGCGCCGCCTCCACATAGGCGTAGAAGGCGCCGCCGTAGGCGATGTCGTAGCGCACCCGGCCCAGACCGGGCACGTCCACCGCTTCGTCCAGGCACAGCACCCAGGAAGGCACGCCGCGAAAGCGCACCGCCTGCACGCGGCCGCCGTCGGCACTCCACACCGGCTCGGCCTCGATCAAGCCGGCCGGGCTGTCGATGCGCACCGTGGTTAGCGCGCGCGGCAGCAGGCCGATCTGGAAGGCCGCCGTCACCACCGCCACGATGCCGTGGCCGCACATGCTGCTGTAGCCCTCGTTGTGGGTGAAGAGCACGGCGAAATGGGAATCGGGCCGCTCCGGCGGCAGCAGCACGCAGCCGTACATGTCGGCGTGGCCGCGCGGCTCCCACATCAGCGCGCGGCGCAGCGGCTCCAGTTCGGCCTGGGCGCGGCGGCGGCGTGCCAGCACCGTGCCCGGCCCCAAGTCCGGCCAGCCGGCCAGGATGATGCGCAAGGGCTCGCCGGCGGTGTGGGCGTCCAGGGCCTCGATGCAGGTCCAGCCTGCGGGGGGCTGCCAGCGCAGGGCGGCTTCAAGGTCAAGCGCGGGGATGGGCTTCATGGCGCGAGTATGCCCGCGCCCGCATGCATTGGATCCAATATCCCAACATGCAACCCTGATGCCATCCTGATGCCCGGCCTGCTAGGGTGCCGCCATGCGCTTCCCCTCTCTGCGCCCCCTGCTGGCCGGTGCCGCCACCTGGGTCCTGTGCTGGACCCTGCTGCTGGTGCTGGCGCCGCAGCTGGAGCTGGCCCATCTGGCCCTGCTGATGGTGCTGGGCGCGCTGCTGGCCGGGCTGTGGTGGCCGCCGCGCCTGGCCCTGCCGGCGGCGGTGCTGGCCGTGGCCGCCTTCAACTGGCGCTTCGTGCCGCCGCAGGGCAGCCTGCGCGTGCAGCGCCCGCAAGACCTGCTGCTGCTGGCCACCCTGCTGGGCGCCAGCGCCCTGGTGGCCGGCCTGATGGCGCGCCAGCGCCGCCTGGCCGGCGAGGCGCAAGCCCATGCGCGCCGCAGCGAAGAGCTGCGCGCCTTTGCGGAAAGCCTGCGCGACGGCGCCGGCCCGGCCGCCTTGCTGCCCCATCTGCAAGCCCTGGCGCAGGGCCCGGTGAGCCTGCGCCTGGGCGATGGCGAGCTGCTGGGCCAGGCCAGCCCCGGCGCCGCCGCCGGCCTGGCGCTGTGCCAGACGCAGGCCCAGGCCTTCGGCCCCGGCTGCGGCCACCACGAAGACGAGGACGCCTGGTACCTGCCCCTGCGCGGCCGTCAGGGCTGCCATGGCGCCGCCCATCTGCCCCTGGGCGAACGCCCAGTGCAGTTCGATGAGGCCGACCGCCTGCAGGCCCAGGCCCTGTGCGACCAGCTCGGCCTGGCGCTGGAACGCGCCCAGGCCCTGGCCCAGGCACAGGCCGCGCATGAAGAGGCTGCCGGCCAGCGCCTGCGCAACACCCTGCTGGCGGCGATTGCGCACGACCACCGCACGCCGCTGGCCACCATCCTGGGCGCCGCCACCAGCCTGCGCGACCAGGCCGAGCGCCTGGACGCCCCGCAGCGCCAGCGCCTGGCCGAGCGCATCGTGGCCGAGGCCGAGCAACTGGCCCGCCTGACCGACAACGCCCTGCAGCTCGCCCGCCTGGGCCAGCCCGGTCTGGCACTGAGCGTGGACTGGGAATCGGTGGAGGAGCTGGTGGGCAGCGTGCTGCAGCGCCTGCGCGAACGCGACCCGCAGCGCCGCATCAAGCTGCACCTGGCGCCCGACCTGCCGCTGCTGCGCTGCGACGCCGTGCTGCTGGTGCAGCTGCTCGACAACCTGCTCGACAACGCCTTGCGCCATGGCGGCGGCGGCACGGTGGAGCTGCACGCGCGCCAGCGCGGCAACCGCCTGCAGCTGGCCGTGCGCGACCGTGGCGCCGGCGTGCCCCTGGGCCAGCGCGAACGCATCTTCGAGCCCTACCAGCGCGGCGAACAAGCACAGGGCCGCGGCACCGGCGTGGGCCTGGCCCTGTGCCGCGCCATCGCCCGCGCCCATGGCGGCGAGCTGCGCTACCGCGCCCGCGGCCATGGCGGCAGCAGCTTCGAGCTGGAGTTGCCCGTACCGGAACAAGCCGCGCCATGAAGAAGCTGCTGCTGGTGGAAGACGACGCCGCCCTGCGCGCCCTGCTGGCCGAGGCCTTGCGCGTGGAGGGCTACCAGGTGCTGGCCGCCGCCAGCTGCGCCGACGCGCTGGCCCTGTGGCAGACGGCCGAGCGCCTGCACGAACCCTTCGCCCTGGCCCTGCTGGACCTGGGCCTGCCCGACGGCGAGGGCAGCGAACTCCTGAAGGCCTGGCGCGGCAAGCTGCCGCTGCTGGTGATCTCCGCCCGCGGGCAGGAGAGCGGCAAGATCGAACTGCTGGACGCCGGCGCCGACGACTACCTCGTCAAGCCCTTCGCCATCGGCGAGCTGCTGGCGCGCATCCGCGTGGCGCTACGCCACCGCGGCCATGCGGTGCAGCCGGCACAAACGCGATACCAGCACAGCGGCCTCGAAGTGGATCTCGTCGCCCACCGCGTGCGCCTGCACGGCGCCGACTGCCACCTCACCCCCACCGAGTTCAAGCTGCTGGCGCGCCTGGTGCGCAGCGCCGGCCAGGTCGTCACGCACCGCCAGTTGCTGGCCGATGTGTGGGGCCCCGAGTGCACCGAGCAGACGCAGTACCTGCGCCTCTACATGGGCCAGCTGCGCGCCAAGCTGGAGGCCGAGCCAGCCCGGCCGCAGCGCCTGTTGACCGAGCCCGGCGTGGGCTACCGGCTGGTGGAAGCGGAGTCCTGAAGCGCCGCGCCGCGCAGCTGGCCCACCGGCGCCAGCCAGGCCGGCGCCTGCTCGCGCAGCCAGCGCCGCGCGGCCGCATCGCCGCGCAGGCTGGCGTCCCAGAAGGCGGTGCTGACGGCCTGCAGCGCCAGGCGCTCCTGGCTCAGCAGGGTCAGCTGCTGCGCGTTCAGGCCGGGCGGCACAGGGGCCAGGGGTCCGTCGCGACCGTCCCGCCCGTCGCCGCCCGCGCGGCCCGTCTTGGCGGGCATGCCGCCACCTCCCCCACCGCCACCACCGCGGCGCCCGCGCCCGCCAGAAGCGGCCCCATGCTCGCCACCGCCGTGTGAGCGGCCCTCGGATTGCGCGCGTTCCGCCTCCGCGCTGCCGCTGAACTGCAGATGGCTGAGCTGGCGCAGCCAGAGCAGCGGCGCCGCATGGAACAGGGCCTCGCGCCCGGCGCGGCGGCCGTCGTCCAAACCGCGCAGCGCGTCGCCGTCACCCGGCCCGCTGATGCCCAGCAGCGGCAGGCCCGGTGCCGGCAGTGGCCCCTCGGCCGGCGGGCTGATCAGCAGCAGGGCCTGCCAGTGCAGACCGTCGGCCGGCGCCGCGCTCAAGTGCAGGGCGGCGTCGGCCCCCAGGTCGTAGCCCGCCAGGCCGGCATGCTGCAGATCCAAGCGCCCGGCCAATTCGGCCGGCAAGGCCGTGGGCAGGGCCGCCAGAAAGGCGCGCAGCCGCTTCAGCCGTGCGCCACGCAAGCCCTGGTGGTGGGCGGCCAGGGCCGCGAACTCGCCCTGGCGCGCCAGCGGCGAACGCCAGGCCTCGGCATCCTCGGCCAGGGCCTGCACGGACAGCACCGCGTAACCCGCCCGCACCCATGCCTCGCGCCAGCGCTGCCCGGCCTCGGGGCCCTCGCCCAGGCCGGGCAGGTAGACGATCAGCGGCCGCGGCCCCGGCGCTGCCGGCAGGGCCAGGCGGTAAGGCAAGGCCGCCTCGTGCAGGCCCCAGCTCAGCAGGCGCTCGGGCTCGGCGGTGTGGCTGGCGCCGGCCCAGCCCTGGGCCCGAAAGGCCTCGACGCGTGCCGCATCGGGCTGGGCCCGCTGCGGGCCCTGCGCGCAAGCGGCCAGGGCAAGAACAAGGGCAAACAGGGCAGACGAAGGGCGCATGGGAACTTCGGAGGCAAGCGGAGCACGGCCGCGCAGCCTAGGGCCTGCTTGTATCGGCTTCATTGCTGGCCGCGCCTATGCTGCGCCGCCCTGCACCACCGGAAGCCGCCGATGCCCCGCCTCTTCGCCTTGCCTCTGCTGCTGGCCTGCAGCGCCGCCGCCCTGGCCGCCCCGCCGCCCAAGCCCTGGCGCAGCAGCGCCGAAGTCATCGCCGCCGCCCCGGCCGCCGACTGGCGCGAGCCCAAGCCCGAAGACCTGCTGGTGATGGAGCTGCCGCAGGGCCGCGTGCTGATCGAACTGGCGCCGCGCTTTGCGCCCCGCCACGTGGCCAACATCCGCGCCCTGGCCCGCGCCGGCTACTGGGACGGCCTGGCCGTGCTGCGCGTGCAGGACAACTACGTGGCGCAATGGGGCGACCCCGAGGCCGAGAAGAACCCCACCGCCGCCAAGCCCCTGCCGCCCGGCCTGCCCAAGCCCGGCATCGAATTCGCCATCCCCTTCAAAGGCCTGCCGCTGCAAGCCCTGCCCGAGCGCGACGCCTGGGCGCCGGTGCAGGGCTTCATCGATGGCTTTCCGGTGGCCGCCGACCCCAAGCGCAACCAGGCCTGGCTCTCGCACTGTTACGGCATGGTGGGCGCGGGGCGCGATATGGCGGTCGACTCCAGCAACGGCGCCGAGCTCTACGCCATGATCGCCCCGGCCCGTGGGCTCGATCTGAATGTGCCCCTGGTGGGGCGGGTGCTGCAGGGCATCGAACTGCTCTCGTCCCTGCCGCGTGGCAGCGGGGCGCTGGGCTTTTACGAGAAGCCCGAGCAGCGCACGCCGATCACGCGGGTCCGGCTGGCCGCCGACCTGCCCGAGGCCGAGCGGCCGGCGCTGCAGGTGCTGCGAACCGATTCAGCCAGCTGGACCGCGCTGCTGCAGGCGCGGCGCTGGCGTGAGGGTTGGTTTGTGCACAGCCATGGGGTGGTGGATGTGTGCAGCGTGAGCGTGCCGGTGCGGGAGCGGCCGCGCTGAATCTCTAAGGGCGTTCGTGAGACCCCGCCGGGATATCGCCCCGGCAGGCGACCTACTTTCTTGCTCGTGCAAGAAAGTAGGCAAAGAACACGGCCCTGATGCGCAGCCCCTTGGCTGCACCAAGGGGTCCCCTGCGATGCTCGCTTGGCTGAGCCGGCCCGAAACTCGCTGCGTTCGCTTCGCTCACTCCGCTCAGACAGTCGGGCCGAGTTTGTTGGGAGCGCGTGCTGCGCACGCTGCCCAGCCAAGCTGCGCTTCTCGGCAGCGCATAGGGGCGGCAGCCAGCAGCCAGCAGCCAATTGAACTGCTACTGAACCGACCTCCGCGCCTGCAAATGGGCCACCCTTATGCGACGGCCGCCGGCTCGTCCTCGGTCTGCCGATCCGGCTCCGTGGTGTCGAGGATCTCGCTCAACACGGTCGTGGCGTAAGCGCCGGCAGGCAAGGAAAACGTCAGCACCAGCTGATCGGCCTGCGGCCATTCCCAGCTCATGTCCGCCGGGCTTGCCACCAGGGCGCGGCGCTCCTGGTCCAGGCCGGCGTGTTCCATGCCGTCGCACAGCAGAGCGTGCTGCGCGGCCACGCCGTTTTCCAGCGCCTGCGCTTCATCGGTGGTGCTCACGCGGCCCCGGCCCCAGAGCGGCCCGGTGGGCCGGCCGGCTTCGTCCAGCACGTCACCGGGCAGGGTCTTGCCCCAGAGCCCCTGCCGGATGCGCAGCGCCAGCACCTCGTTGAAGACGAATGAGCGCACCGCCGACAGGTAGATGCCCTTCTTCTTCGGATTGCGCACCCGGATCTCGCGCGCCAGCATGGCCCGGCCCTGCTCGACATTGCCGCCGTCGTGCCCGAAGCGCTGCGCGCCGAAGTAATTGGGCACCCCCTGTGAGGCCACGGCCTTCAGATTGGCCTCCACCGCATCACGATCGCCGCTCAGCTCGCGCAGCACGATGCGGAAGCGGTTGCCCAGCAGATCGCCGGGGCGCAGCTTCTTCACGTGGCGGCTCTGGCTCAGGACCTTGAATTCGGGGTGCTGCAACTGCGTCAGGTCGGGCGTCTCGCCACCCTCTTTGCGGCTCGGCAGATAGAGGCTGAACCACTGCCGGGTAATGGCGTAGCGGTCCTTGAGGCCGGCATAGCCCACATCCCATTCATTCACGCCCGCCGCCGCGGCCAGTTGCTGGGCCACGAAGACGGTGTTGGCGCCGTTCTTCTCCACATCCACCCAAACATGTTCGCCCGCACCGGAGGGCAGCTGCAGCGGCAGTTCGGTGACGACGAAGTCCTCGTTGAAGAGCTTCAGCGTGGCGCTGGCGCCGCTGGCCGGATAGGCGTGGGGCCAGGTCGGCAAGGTTGTGTATTGGGTGTTGGTCATGAGGGACTGACGGCGGCGGCCGTCGGTGGGGATGGGCTGGTTGGCCGACCCAGAGGTGTTCGGGGTGAGAGTCTCTCTGCGCGCGTTTGCCATCACCTGCGCCAACCGAGTCGCCCTCAATGCGATCCCGTGCGCGCAACACAAGTGATGTTCGGGCGCGGCGTCACCTCACGCACCCGGTCGGAAACGCATGCGCATGGAGATGTCGCCAATGACTGCTCAAGGCTGTGAGCCGCCATTGGAAGTCGGCCTACCGAGTGGCAGCTTCGATGCAGTGCAGTCTTCCAGCCTGCGCGAACCACAGAGGTCACCGTGACGGTGCTTTCAAGCAAATGAAGTGGACTCACTCGGGATCTTTGCTCGGGGGCTCTGGAGGCAGGCTTGGTTCACCTTGTTGAGGCGGCAGGTTAGATACCCACATCGGAAGGGGGCGCTTTCCAGAAACCACTTCAAAGGTGGCGCGACGCAGAGCCGCTTGCTCGATCTCAAGATCTCCGTAGCCTTGTGGGTAGTAAGACTGGTTCTTCAGGTGGGTCTTGTCGAAATTGAAGCCAAGGTGCTGCCCCATCGTGTCCAAGAGTTCGACTAGGAGCTCCTTGCGTCGAGTCTCCCAGTGCTCACGGGGGTAGTTCTTGTCATTCAGGTGATCAAGGTATTGCTTCCACTGCCGACGCACGGCCTCTTGCTTTGCCGACTTTCCGCTGAAGACCACATCGATCGTGTTGAGAGCTTGAACATGAGCGATGTCCAGCGTTGACGCGCGCGTCGCCATCAAGGTTCGAAAGATCCGGAGTTCTTCGTCCCGTACCTGCCGCCTGCGCCCCAGGAACTCCGAGACCTGAACAGCAATGACAGGACTCAGCAACGTTGCGATCACGACAAGCCAGTCCTTGAGATCCAGAACAAAGAAGGTGGCGCTACTCATATTGGGTTTAGTTCGGTTGTCCGCGCACATCGAAGGAATACACAGCGCGATGTGGTTGGCGCCGAGTGTCTCCGAACGGCTGAGCTCTGTCGTTCAGGCATTGGCGCTGTCCGACAGCTATAGCTAAGGCTTGTGCGACACCTGCCCAAGCGCGCAGGCAGTCGCAGGCCACCGATGCCGGCGGGCAGGTGTTGCATAAGCCCCGAGGGAGGAAACCGCGGCGAACGCCGCAGTGGTTGTTGGGCGCA